>NZ_NKHP01000015.1 GCF_014467235.1 Xenorhabdus indica
AGTTTGATCAGCCGCTTAGTGCGGCGGCTATCCCCTAAATCAGCATATTGAAAAGTGTCTTTTGCCCATTGCTCAGCATCTGTTGAAAACATCATACGTGACCTCAACGTAGTATTTCTTATTGAGATCAGCCAGGTAGAAAAAGGTTCAAAAAAATCCCTCGATTCAATCGAGGGATTTGTGTAGAAGAGACAGCTTTAAGAGGGCTTTTGCTTATCTTCTCTTTTACAAAAATAAAGAAGCCAATACTTTCAATATTTCTTTAACATCTAATTATTTTGCTAACTTCCTATTTCTCTTTAATCTTTTTTTCTTAAATTGAACTCCTGCCGTTTTTTTCTGATCTTTGCTATACATTTTTTACAACATACCATTTTATGCTATTTAATATTAATTAAATCACAGCCAACCAAAAATTATCATACCATTAAAAACCAATAATATTTATTATTTAAAAAAGTTTATTGTTAGTGGAATATAAAATTTAATCTATCGGCATACCCTTTGCTATTTTACTGTTTGAGATATCTTTCTTACTAAGGAAAGAAACATGAAAAATAAACAAATAACGATTGATAAGGCAAAGGAATTTTTCTGCGATGGGATGACCATTATGGTGGGTGGATTTATGGGTGTGGGCACCCCTCCACGTTTAATGACAGCGCTATTAGAAACCGGTGTAAAAAATCTAACCCTTATTACCAATGATACAGCCTTTGTTGATATCGGTCTGGGGCCATTGATTGTTAATGGCCGAGTAAAAAAATTAATTGCATCCCATATCGGTGCCAATCCAGAAGCTGGCCGTCGCATGATCTCCGGTGAAATGGAAGTACAACTGGTGCCACAAGGTACGCTGGCAGAGCAGATCCGTTGCGCCGGTGCTGGTTTAGGTGGTTTTCTGACACCAACCGGCGTGGGCACCGTAGTGGAAGAAGGCAAAGAGAAAAAAGTCATCAATGGCCGGACATACCTTCTTGAACTGCCGCTGTATGCCGATCTGGCACTGATTCAGGCACACAAAGCAGACACTTTCGGCAACCTGACCTACCACCTCAGCGCACGTAATTTTAACCCACTTATTGCACTGGCCGCAGGTATCACGCTCGCTGAACCGGATGAAATCGTACCGGTTGGTTCACTCGATCCTGACTGCATTGTTACACCGGGTGCTATCATCGACCATCTCATTGTTCAATAAGGATAAAATTCCATGAACGCTAAAGAACTTATCGCCCGCCGCGTAGCCCTTGAATTGAATGATGGAGATATCGTTAATCTTGGTATCGGCCTACCAACTCAGGTAGTGAACTACCTGCCTGAAAGGGTACAGATCACCCTACAGTCTGAAAACGGCTTTCTCGGTCTGGGGTCTGTCACACAGCCGGATAAAGATCTGGTGAACGCTGGAGGACAACTTTGTGGTGTACTACCGGGCGCGTCTATGTTTGATAGTGCGTTCTCCTTTGCTCTGATCCGAGGTGGTCACGTTGATGCTAGTGTGCTAGGCGGATTACAGGTAGACCAGAATGCCAATCTGGCTAACTGGATGATTCCAGGCAAGATGGTGTCGGGCATGGGTGGCGCGATGGATTTGGTGACCGGCGCCCGTAGAGTGATCATTGCAATGGAACATTGTGCAAAAGATGGCTCAGCCAAAATTCTACGTCAATGCACTATGCCGCTGACAGCAGTGAATGCAGTAGATACGCTGGTTACTGAACTTGCGGTATTCCGTTTCGAAAACGGTCAGATGGTGCTATTTGAATACGCACCGGGTGTAAATATTGACACCATCAAGGCGAAAACCGAAGCCAAATTTATCGTTTCTCCACACGTGAAAGTGATGTCTCTTAATGTGACTGAGGATAGCGTATGATAGGCCGCATTTCTCGTGTAATGACACGGTTTGTGAGCCGCTATCTGCCAGATCCGCTGATTTTTGCAATGCTGCTCACCATACTCACATTTATGCTCGCGCTGTCGTTGACATCCAGCACATCAATGGATCTGGTTAAAATGTGGGGAGACGGATTCTGGAACCTACTTGCTTTCGGGATGCAGATGGCGATGATTATCGTCACTGGTCACGCGCTGGCGAGCTCTGGTTCTGTTAAACGTATTCTGAGGCTATCAGCTTCACTGGCAAAAACACCCACACAGGGTGTGATGCTAGTAACCTTCTTCGGCTCCGTGGCTTGTGTCATTAACTGGGGATTCGGGTTAGTTGTAGGAGTTATGTTTGCCCGTGAGGTCGCCCGTAAAGTTCCCGGTTCTGATTACCCGCTTCTGATCGCCTGCGCCTACATCGGCTTCCTGACGTGGGGTGGTGGTTTTTCCGGCTCAATGCCGCTGTTGGCAGCAACGCCTGGCAATCCGGTTGAGCATATATCAGGTCTGATCCCTGTCAGCCAGACTATCTTTACCAGTTACAACATCTTTATCACTCTCAGTCTTATCGCCGTCATGCCGTTTGTTACCCGTATGATGATGCCGAAAAAAGAGGAAATTATGATTATCGACCCGGCTTTGCTGGAAGAAGAGCCGGATTTCCAGAAAAAACTGCCGAAAAACGCTCCTCTATCTGAACGCATGGAAGAAAGCCGTATTATCGCGTGGATCATCGGAATACTAGGATTCACCTACCTCGGTATATACTTTGCCAAGAACGGGTTCAACATTACCATTAACACCGTCAACATGATTTTCCTGCTGACCGGTTTATTACTGCATAAAACCCCAATGGCATATATGCGTGCAGTGAGGGCTGCGGCGAAAAGTACTGCGGGTATTCTGGTGCAGTTCCCCTTCTATGCAGGTATTCAACTGATGATGGAAAGTTCAGGGCTAGGCGGGCTTATCACGGAGTTCTTTATCAACGTCGCGAACAAAGACACTTTCCCAATTATGACCTTCTTCAGTTCCGCACTGATTAACCTTGCGGTGCCATCTGGTGGTGGTCACTGGGTTATTCAAGGGCCGTTCGTCATGTCTGCTGCTGAAGTGTTGGGCGCAGATTTAGGTAAATCAGTTATGGCTATCGCTTATGGTGAGCAGTGGATGAATATGGCACAGCCGTTTTGGGCATTACCGGCGCTGGCTATTGCAGGGCTTGGGGTACGCGATATTATGGGCTACTGCATCACGGCACTCTTTTTTTCCGCTCTGATATTTATTATCGGCCTCCTTCTATTTTAATGATAATAAGAATTAAGGATTTATTATGGAAAATATTGTGATTATCGGCGCTTAATGTGCCGTTATCGACAGTCGACCAATACATCAATAAATGAGAAACATCACCAGTCACAACAGAGTACAACCTTGAATTCAATTATAAATATAATCCAGTTATATCCACTTCATACAAAGACGCTTAGTCTCACCCGATTTTTTCAATTCAGTACCAAATTTTAATGAATCGTAACCTTCATACCAACTGATAATTTCATAGGGGACTGTACCAACTAAGCTACGTATACGTTTACCAAGGTTATATTTTTCATCACCGATTGTTATATGAAGCTCTTTATTTTTAAAGCAATTATCGATATCATTGTAATTTTCTTGACTATTATAAGTAAGAAAAGACAAGTTTCGGCGTAGTAAAGACATTTTGAAGCTCAGGATGTTCATTATTATCAAATTTAACATACTCATTCCATCCAAATATCATAACATAAGCAAATCCTGTGCTATTTTTTATTACATTGAAAGAACCATAATCTGGTACTGTTCCCTTTATTGGAACTTCCATCCTTGGTTTATTCAAGTATCCCCAAGAAATATTATCAACAAAACTATTTATCTTATACACTTTAATTCCTAAAGTAATATCAGCAACCAACATATAATCTGAAAAAGCAATTTTTTGAGCATTAATTTCTGACATAAATTCCTCACTTATGATTATTAAAATTTAAAGTAATTTCATCCTACCGTTAATCCAACAGATAATTTGACTTTACTGATATAAAAAGGCCGCGCGTCTGCGCGACCTAAAAGGTTTAAATTTAATTCAGTTTTTTTACCTGATAAAAATTATCTGTTATCCAGAACAAGGCCAGGCTCTGCGGCAATGTAACCCTGCAACATGCCTTCTTTATATATTCCCAAAATACACTCATAATACATTACACGCATAGTGCCCATAGGAGGCATCATGTTGACTCTGGTCATCAAATAGCAACTTTTCACTTTCTGCATATCCACATCCATTGGATTTCTTACGTCAACAACAGGCATGTATTTTGTGCTGGCAACCATTTTGTGTGGCTCCAGCATTTGAACCATGTCACCCTGCATGACTTTCATCATCGGATCCATTTTCATCATGGAGTCCATTTTCATCATAGAATCCATCTTCATCATGGAGTCCATTTTCATCATCGGATCCATCTTCATCATAGCAACAGAATAGTCAGGATTATTATTTAATGTTATTAAATTCATGCGAATGACATCTCCCACATCGCATTTAACCATTAAATTTCCTGAGCTATCAACAGAAGTCATTGTTTCATCTTCATGGATGTAAGTAACATATTTTTTGAAAACATCCGCAGACCACATTGAAACTGGACTATTAATATCTTTGCTAAGTTTACCAAAATCATTCATAATATCTTCGGTTCTTACACCCATTAATACATCAATCATTTTAGACATTATAGTACCCTCATTTGTTTATGGTATTAGTATGTTTTGCTACGCGACCAACATAGCACTGGGTCTGCGTTTTATTTATAAGCTTCTTACAGAACATATCATAACAAAATAATATAAAAGCCAAGTCTCAAAAAGTGTCCTTATAAAGAATTTTTTTATCACAATAAAGAAATGTTAAATTGTATTTTATATAGATTAATCACCAATAATATGCTGCTTAACTGCTAAACATAATAATTTACTTTACATGTTATAATGATGATTATTTATCAAAACATTTCAAAATAATCATGGTTATAAATTTTTAATTAATTTGTCATCATTAACTCGTTGACATTCCGGATTAAAAAAAACAGATAAAAATAAATTCATCATAGAAATGATAACATAACCTCATTGATAGTTTTTTCGTAAAATAAAACAGAATAATTTTTCTCTTACCCGTTTCCTTTTAATATCTGACCGTCGAAGTTACATAGATATACAATTCTATTCGATGTATAATTACTGATTATCATTCCACCAGCTAAATTAAGCTAAATCTGGAGAAAACATGTTTGGTAAAAGTATCGTGATCAAAAATTATGTCAGCGCTTATCCAAATCCAATTCGCTTACAAGCTGGCGATGTTGTTGTAATCAGTCACAGTGATATAGAGTATCCTTACTGGGTTTGGGCGACAGATACATCAGAAATAAGTGGTTGGGTTCCGCAACAAATCCTCTGTTTCATCCAAACTAATCAAGCGATCTGTACAGAAAACTACATCGCTCACGAATTAACTGTACAAATCGGCGAATGTCTATATTTGGAAAAGTTATTAAACGGTTGGTTTCTGGCACATAAAAGATGTGGTGAAACAGGCTGGATACCGCAAGGTTGCGTGGAATTTTAAAAGAGTATTACTTCCCTATTCCGGTGGAAATTTCAACTTACAGTCATCTTTCTAACCGTAAGTTAACAAGTAAATTAAGTAATTAGTAGAAAGATGAGGGTCTTTTCAGTTAATTTTTCCCCTGCGTCTGTTTCAGTCTCCGCCATAATGTTGTACGGCTAATCCCCAAATACTCTGCTGCTGCCTGACGGTTGCCTGAAAAACGTGCCACGACGTCATGTACTGAAATATCATGCTCTGACAACAATGTTTCCTTAAAGGGGAAAGCGGCTATCTGCGTTTGCAGGTTATTGTTTGTTGGACCAATATCAACCTGACGTTCAGGCGAAAGTGACAGTATTAATGCAGGAGTCAATACCTGCTCAGGATTAGCACTTATGTAGAGAACGATTCTCTCCATCAGGTTACGCAATTCCCTCACATTTCCCGGCCAATGATAAGATTGCAATATCTCATCGCAATGAGAAAGTTCACGTACTCTTGAAGCAGAAACAGGTAAATTGAGTGTCGCAAATGCCCGCCGTAAATATTCCAGCGCCAGCATACTTATATCATTTCCCCGCTCCCGTAATGCTGGAAGATTAATCCGCAATACATTTAAGCGATAAAATAGATCGACACGAAAACGCCCTTCGCGTACCCATTGATCCAAATCACAGTGAGTTGCACAAATGATGCGGACATCAACCGAAATTGGACGATATCCCCCAACTCTGACGACAGATTTCTCTTCCAATACCCTTAATAAACGTGTTTGTAATGGCAATGGCATTTCACCAATTTCATCCAGAAATAAAGTTCCTCTGTGCGCAATCTCAAATAATCCTGCACGCCCACCCCGTCTGGAGCCGGTAAATGCACCTTCTTCGTAGCCAAACAATTCAGCCTCTAATAATGACTCAGCAATCGCCCCACAGTTGACGGCAACAAATGGCCGTGGATGCTTTCCCTTTAACTGACCATAACGCAAGGTATATTCATGATGAATAGCTTGTGCAACTAACTCCTTACCTGTACCACTTTCTCCCTGAATCAATACGGTAGCCGTTGAACGGGCATATAGCATAATTGTGCTGCGTACACGCTCTATTGCAGGGGAATTTCCCCGAATGTCATTGATAGTATGTCTGATCCGCAGTTTATCTTTAGTAGGATAAGGTGAAATCACGGCTTGATTAAGTTTGGCCATTTTAGCCATATCTAAAGCATCATGAAATGCCTGCCGGATAGAAGCAGCAGAATAGACAAACACACCCACCAGCTCAGCTTCATAAGCCAGATCGGTGATCAATCCGGCACCTACAATCACTTTAATTCCAATCGCTTTCAAGGCATTAACCTGTGCTCTGGCATCTTCTTCTGTCGCATAACTACGTTGTTCAATGCGCAGATTAAAACGTTGCTGAAATTCCTCCAAAGCAGGCAAGGTACTCTGATAAGTGATCACCCCAATGCGGGAGCTAATTTGTCGGGCACGAGCCAGTGCCTGCATAAAATCAAACCCACTGGCTTTGGCTATGATCACCGGCACTGATAAGCGGCTTTTTAGGTATGAGCCATTAGAGCCGGCACAAATCACGGCATCACAATGTTCATTTTCCAGACGTTTGCGAATATGTTGCACCGCTTGTTCAAAACCAAGATGGATTGGTGTGATATCAGCCTGATGATTAAACTCTGGTGTGATATCTCGAAAAAGATCAAAAAGGCGGGAGATGGAAACTGTCCAGATAACCGGCTTACTACTATCACGTTCTTCGATTTGTATCGGTATCATATCTTTCCCCTTCTGCGTTTTCTGCCCGTCCTTTCTTTACGATGTTTCATTTCCCCATAATGAAACAAAATTGAAACATCATCAGGTTCATTTTAAAACAAGTATATACTATACCTCATAGAAACTCAGAAACCACAACATAGGAAATACCAATTAATATATTGATTGTAAATATAAAATAAAAACCCACTCATTATCTGTCTCAATTACCCCCCCCATTTTTACTTTTTGGCACAAACTTTGCTTTGCTAACAATTTAATACAAATTAGTTTCATTTTTATAATAATGGGGTTATACATGGGATTTTATTCTGCTGGTTTGACTTTTCGTCAGGCAATAAAAGAAGAATCTCCGTTACAGGTGGTAGGAACCATCAATGCGAATCATGCATTGCTGGCAAAACGAGCAGGCTATAAAGCTATCTACCTTTCCGGTGGCGGCGTATCAGCCGGTTCATTAGGTCTGCCGGATCTTGGCATCTCAACACTGGATGATGTGCTGACCGATACCCGGCGCATCACCGATGTATGTGATTTACCACTGCTGGTAGATGCAGATATCGGATTTGGCTCATCAGCATTCAATGTTGCCCGTACAGTTCGGTCTATTATTAAAGCAGGCGCTGCCGGACTACATATTGAAGATCAGGTCGGTGCAAAACGTTGTGGTCATCGGCCAAACAAAGAAATTGTCTCAAAAAATGAGATGGTAGACCGTATCAAAGCCGCCGTTGACGCCCGTAGCGACGAACATTTTGTCATTATGGCTCGTACCGATGCATTGGCAGTAGAAGGATTGAGTGCTGCCCTTGATAGAGCCGAAGCCTATATTGAAGCAGGAGCAGATATGCTGTTTCCGGAAGCAATGACTGAGCTACAAATGTATAAAACGTTTGCTGCAATAACTCAGGTTCCAGTACTGGCAAACATTACTGAATTCGGCGCCACTCCACTCTTTACTCTCGAAGAGTTAAGAAGCGTGGATGTCTCTATCGCCCTCTATCCCCTGTCAGCTTTTCGCGCCATGAACAAGGCCGCAGAACAGGTCTATACCACACTCCGTCGTGATGGCACTCAAAAAAATGTGCTCGGTATGATGCAAACCCGTAATGAACTGTATGAAAGCATCAACTATTACGATTTTGAACAGAAACTGGATGCCCTGTTTTCCCAGAAAAATAACAGAGGTGATACACATGAATGAACAAAATACAAAGATTGAAGCTACCCCATTTAAACCGAAAAAATCTGTTGCCTTATCGGGTATTACTGCGGGTAATACCGCACTTTGTACTGTTGGAAAAAATGGTAAGGAGTTACATTACCGGGGTTATGATATTTTCGATTTAGCAGCCCATTGTGAATTTGAAGAAGTTGCCTACCTGTTAATCCATGAAAAACTCCCTTCCCGTGCGGAGTTGGCCGCTTATAAAACCAAACTGAAAGCATTGCGCGGTTTGCCAAGCAGTGTTAAGGCTGCGCTGGAAGCCCTGCCCGCAGTCGCCCATCCAATGGATGTCATGCGTACGGGTGTCTCCGTTCTTGGTTGCACTCTACCGGAAAAAGAAGATCATAATCTCCCAGGTGCCCGTGATATTGCTGATCGTTTACTTGCTTCCCTCAGCTCCATACTGCTTTATTGGTATCACTATAGTTATAACGGACGCCGTATTGATGTTGAAACTGATGATGATTCTATCGGCGGCCATTTCCTTCATCTTTTGCATGGCAAAAAATCCCCCCCATCTTGGGAAAAGGCGATGCATACTTCTCTGATCTTGTATGCAGAACATGAATTCAATGCTTCTACTTTTACCAGCCGCGTGATTGCCGGTACAGCCTCAGATATGTACTCCGCCATTATTGGAGGCATCGGTGCCCTGCGAGGGCCAAAACATGGCGGTGCCAATGAAGTTTCATTCGAAATTCAGCAGCGTTATGACACACCAGATGAAGCAGAAGCCGATATTCTCAAGCGATTAGAAAAAAAGGAAGTGATCATTGGCTTTGGACATCCGGTTTATACCGTTTCTGATCCACGCCATAAAGTGATTAAAGATATAGCCCTGACCCTGTCCAAAGAAACAGGCACACTTCAAATGTTTCATATTGCGGATAGAATTGAATCTGTGATGTGGGATAAGAAAAAAATGTTCCCAAACCTTGACTGGTTTGCAGCCGTATCGTATCACATGATGAGCGTTCCCACCGCTATGTTTACTCCACTGTTTGTTATTGCCCGTACTTCCGGTTGGGCTGCACACATTATTGAGCAGCGTGTTGATAACAAAATTATTCGCCCTTCTGCCAATTATACCGGCCCGGAAAATTTGTTCTTTGTTCCAATTGAACAGCGCTGACACTGACTGATAATTACCTTTTAAATAGTACTAATTCATACCTTACATGCAATTTTTCGAAAAGGATTGATTATGTCTACCTCTATTCCTGCTTCTACACTAACTCCCGTTGTTAATGATCGTCCCGAATATGATCAGGTGATTGTAGATATCGTGGATTATGTCATGGATTACACCATCGTCTCCCCTATTGCCTATGTCACAGCCCAACACACATTTTTAGATGCATTAGGCTGTGGGTTAGAGGCATTGGAGTATCCCGCCTGTACCAAATTATTGGGGCCGATTGTGCCGGGTACAGTTGTCCCCAATGGTGCACGAGTGCCGGGTACTCAGTTCGAGCTTGATCCGGTACAGGCTGCGTTCAATATAGGTACTCTTATCCGCTGGCTGGATTTCAACGATACCTGGCTGGCTGCTGAATGGGGACATCCGTCTGACAATATCGGCGGAATACTTGCTGTCGCTGACTGGCAGTCAAGAAATGCTGTAGCCCGTGGGGAACAACCACTCACTATGTGGGATGTATTTTCCGCCATGATTAAGGCATACGAGATCCAGGGTTGCTTAGCACTGGAAAATGCTTTCAATAAAGTCGGGCTGGATCATGTCGTTCTGGTCAAAATTGCTTCAACCGCAGTGATTGCTCAAATGTTAGGGCTGGATCGTGAACAGATATTAAGTGCCGTTTCACTCGCTTGGGTAGACGGTCAATCCTTAAGAACTTATCGTCATGCTCCCAATACAGGTTCCCGCAAATCCTGGGCAGCGGGAGACGCGACTTCCCGTGCTGTGCGTCTGGCCCTGATGGCACAAAAAGGTGAAATGGGTTATCCCTCTGTATTAACAGCTAAAACCTGGGGATTTTATGATGTCTTGTTCAACAGCGAGCCATTTCAATTTCAACGCCCCTATGGCAGCTATGTGATGGAAAATATACTGTTCAAGGTTTCTTTCCCCGCTGAGTTTCATGCACAAACTGCGGTTGAAGCCGCCATGCAGTTGCATAATCAGTTGAAAAAATTCGGTAAAAATATCGAAGATATCGCCAAAATCACTATCCGTACTCATCAGGCTTGTATCCGTATTATCGATAAACAAGGCCCGTTACATAATCCGGCCGACAGAGATCACTGCATTCAGTATATGGTTGCGATTCCATTGCTGTTTGGTCGTCTCACCGCTACGGATTATGAAGATGATGTCGCTAAAGATCCGCGTATTGATGCCTTACGGGGAAAAATAGTCTGTGTTGAAGATCCTGATTTTACGAAAGATTATCATGACCCGGAAAAACGCTCGATTGCCAATGCCCTGACTATCTCCTTCAACGATAACAGCCAGTTTGATGAAGTCATAATCGAGTTTCCAATTGGGCACAGACGACGGCGTGCCGATGGTATCCCCACTCTGCTGGAAAAATTTAAAACCAATCTGGCCCGACGCTTCTCAGCAAAGCAACAACAAAAAATACTGTCAGCATCCCTTGAACTGAACGATATCAAAGACACCCCGGTAAACGAATATCTTGATTTGTACGTTGTTTAATCTGCCTATTTTCAGCGGTTCTTATTTCAGGAACCGCTATCCTTACGTTATGTTAGGAAAATACTGCGTTAGGAGAAATTATGTCATTCAAAGATTTTTACCAACGTTCGATTAATGAACCCAACGCCTTCTGGGTAGAACAAGCCAAACGAATTCATTGGCAGCACCCTTTTGCACAAGTTCTGGATCACAGTAATCCGCCTTTTGCCCGCTGGTTTTGCGGTGGAAAGACCAACTTATGTTACAACGCATTGGATCGCTGGTTGGAAAGACAACCTGATGCTAAGGCACTGATTGCGATTTCAACAGAAACGAATACTGAACAAGTCTTCACTTACCAGGAGTTATATCAGGAAGTTAACCGGGCCTCCGCTATCATGCTTTCTCTCGGTGTCAAAAAAGGCGATCGTGTTGTGATATATATGCCGATGGTGGCAGAAGCCTTATTTATCTTACTTGCCTGCGCCCGTATCGGTGCTATCCACTCTGTGGTTTTTGGCGGTTTTGCTGCCCATAGCCTCGCTACCCGATTAGATAATGCTGAGCCAGTACTAGTCGTTTCTGCTGATGCAGGCTCTCGTGGAGGAAAAATCATTCCCTACAAGCCATTGCTGGATGAAGCCATTGAATTAGCAGTACACACACCACGTCATGTATTGATGGTCAACCGTGGCCTGGCAGAGATAAATTGGGTCAGAAACCGGGATGTGGATTTTGCCACCTTGCGACAATCCTATCTGGATGCAAAGGTTCCGGTAACATGGCTGGAATCCAATGAAGTTTCTTGTGTTCTCTATACATCAGGAACAACAGGAACACCCAAAGGTGTACAACGTGACGTTGGTGGTTATGCAGTAGCACTGGCAACATCAATGGAGATTATTTTTGGCGGTAAAGCTGGCGGTGTATTCTTTTGTACATCAGACATCGGTTGGATCGTCGGGCATTCCTATATTGTGTACGCTCCGCTGATCGCGGGTATGGCAACTATTATGTATGAAGGTTTGCCCATCCGGCCAGATGCCAGTATTTGGTGGCAAATTGTGGAAAAATATCGGGTCAACAGGATGTTTTCCGCACCAACGGCCATTCGAGTTCTGAAGAAATATCCTACAGATAATCTCTCTCAATACGATATTTCTTCTCTTGAAACACTCTATCTGGCAGGTGAACCACTTGATGAGCATACTGCACGTTGGGTGACTGAAACCATTAACGTACCTGTGATTGACAATTACTGGCAAACAGAAACGGGCTGGCCAATTATGGCGATAGCACGAGCACTGGATGATAGACCAAGTCGTTTTGGCAGTACGGGATTCCCGATGTATGGTTTTAACGTCAAATTGATTAATGAACTGACCGGACAGGAGTGTGATGACAACGAAAAAGGCATGTTGGTCGTCAAAGGCCCTTTGCCTCCCGGATGTATCCAAACTATTTATGGTGATAATAACCGTTTTGTGAATACTTACTGGAAGCATTTTGATCAGCAAGTTTACTCCACTTTCGATTGGGGGATCCGTGATCGTGATGGTTACTACTTTATTTTGGGACGTTCAGATGACGTGATTAATGTTTCGGGGCATCGTCTGGGCACCCGGGAAATCGAAGAGTGTATCGCCAGCCATGAAGATGTTGCTGAAGTCGCGGTTATCGGTATCAAAGATGATGTAAAAGGACAGGCCGCAGTTTCCTTTGTCGTCCTCAAAGAAGGACGTGAAATTCAGAGTGCGGACCATTTTGCCACTTTGGAAAAATCACTGATGAGTCTGGTCGATAAGAAAATTGGCAGTGTTGGACGTCCGGCACGTATCTATTTTGTCACGCAATTGCCAAAAACACGTTCTGGGAAAATGTTACGCCGTACCATGCAGGCCATTTGTGAAGGTCGTGAACCCAGTGATATTGCTTTAATTGAAAATCCTGCTTCATTGGACGTAATACGAGATGCGGTGTCTCATTAAAAATGAGATTAATAAAAGTGAAATTCATTCCAATAACCAACTTATTTTGTGGCAGGAAGCGAGATATTTACCTCTTTTCTGTCACAAATAATAAGGCTGATATTTTTTAGTTAAAACACTATAAGAGATAAAAATCCCCCATAATAAATATACACGATATTTTCAAAATCACTTCCTTTGTTGGTTACTTTCATTTATCTCTTTCATAAAAATCGATATTCATTGAATATATCATATATATTATGATATATTTTATGAATTTTAAAACTAAATATGTAGAACAGCATGAGTAAAATCATTATCAATGGCATTTCAGATAAAAATTTCATAGAAAAATATGCTTACGATTTTCAATATATAATAAATAGAAAAACAGATCTCGACAGCCTCTCAGAAAGATATTATCGTAAAGGAAAATCTTGTTGGGTCATGCAAACTTTAATTAACCTTAATTATTATTATGGAGATTGTCTAGACATTAGATTAACCAATAAAGCCCAAGATAATGCCATTAATATATTACACTATGATAACTTTAGTTCTAAGACTAAACCATGGAGAGGAAATACTATAGTTTGCCAGGCTGATCGTCCATCCGTTCACGGTGCTGATTATGTGATTGTGCAAAATCCCCTACAGGCTAAGAATGGAAAAATTTTCATCCCTCATTGGCCTCAGCCAGGATTAAAACCAAGGGCAAAAAATAATGGTGAAATAAAAACTATTGGTTTTTTTGGACATGAAGATGCATTACCCGATTTCTTTTCAGACAAAACATTAGAAAATGAGCTAAATTCAAGGGAAATTACTTTTATAAAATCGAACAAAGATTGGACTGATTATAGCAATATAGATATTGCTATAAGTTTTAGACGCGATTATACAAATATCATAAGAAAACCAGCCAGTAAACTCATCAATGCATGGAATGCAGGTTGCCCTGTTATTTGCGATGATGAACCCTCAATGAGAGCAATAAGGTTAAGTGAGTTAGATTATTTGATAGCAAAAACTCCAACAGAATTTATAGATGCAGTGGATAAATTAAGAAATCAGTCAAATTTATATTTATCGATGGTATCAAATGGAAAAAAAAGATTTGAAGAATATAACCGAGAATCTACTGCTCAAAAATGGTTTCGTTTAATACAAGAAGTTTATAACAACAATCAAAATTCCAAAAAAGCTTCTCGATTCATTAAGTTTTACTTTCACAAATTAATATCACGTTAAAACAAATAAATCAGAATAGGCTATTTGAAACTTTAACGATAAAAATGAATAAAAAAAGAGGGTTACCATATAACCATAGTTGAGGTTACCTTTATTCTTCTCATTTTAGCTTTTGTTTAATCGATGTTTAGCAGTACAGTATTACTATGCTCTTGTACTACATTTTCCCAGCTACTTTTACCCATTCCTGCTCCGTGCCAATGCGGAGCTTTTTTTTGATTCGCATCACGTTTAAGCCTGTCATCCTGGCATGCAAGCGCGGATCATTGATATGGCGATGAATAACGTCGGTGTCAGAGATACCGCTCGCGTCCTGAAGGTCGGCATTAACACGGTCATTCGCACACTAAAAACCTCACTCCCAGACAGATAACCACACTGCCTCTGGCAGGAAGTGATATCCAGATTATCTGTGAACTAGACGAACAATGGTCATTTGTCGGTAACAAGAAAAACCAACGCTGGCTCTGAATAGGAACATTCATTGAACGTGAATACTACTTTCTCTAAACGATCTAACCATTGGGTTCATGACCTTTTAAAGTTAATTTAAATTGAACTAATGATAAATTACTTAGTTATTAGTTGAAACATATTACTCACAAATAAATTAGCATTAACCTATAACTAATAAATATATAATGAAATGCAAATACCATTTGCAAAATTAATTCACCACCATAAAAGATTGAGAAATATGTGATAACGCTTAAATTATTTCACAATTAAAACCAACAACAATTTAAAGAAAATTTAACAGCATATGCGCCAACATATTTGTCAGAAATTCCATACAATAATGATGGAAAAAAATTAATATCAAAACTACATCGCGTAATTTTATCTGTTTTACTTTCTTCTCCATTGTCATTAGAGATAACACTAAAACAAAATATATAGAGATAATGCTGTTTCATTCGCTACAGTTGTCTCTAAAAGAGTCCTGATAAACTGGCTCAGGCTACAGAGATTTAATTAAAATCAAATCACTCATGCCTATAATATAATCAAAATTAAGTCACTTAGCAGTGCTTGACACCATAAAATTGCTATGTTATCTATATATCCATCAGTCACATAAACACATGTTTTTTATATTAAGTCATAATCATAAAAAAATGATTATCTAGTTACTTATTATTAAAATATTAGCACCTCAATTATCCGAGGTGTTTGTAAGGATATTATAGAGAGAAAATAAACTTGATAATTTAATTAAAGCAGTCAAAAAACCGTAACAGCGGAAATCAACGCTGCAATTTATATTAGTCTTTATTTCAATAAACGCCAACATAATGGGAAAGTACAATGGTTGAAAATACAATGGTTATAAAATCCATAACAACTTCGAGTGTAATACAATTAACGCCTGATGCTAGAGGTGAAGGTTATCCATCCGCTGAAAAACAAATAGCGGGAGATATAATACGTATACTAAACTTTAAGCAAACAGATGAAGGTCATACAGCAGCATATGGAATTGAATATCGAGCTAAAAAAGTAATATTAGCTTACGCTTTAGCGGTAAGTGGTATTCATAATGTCTCTCAACTTCCAGATGACTATTATAAGAATAAGGATACCGCGGATAGCATTTATCAAGAATACATGTCTAATCTTTCATCTGCACTATTGGGTGAGAATGGTGATCAAATTTCTAAAGATATGGCAAATGGATTTCTCCAGAACGAACTGGATTTTGAAGGTGAATATCCTGAAAATACCTGGGATGTTCCTGGTCTTGAAAATAAGCCATTGAAAGATTATTTAGATGAAGATAAATTATTAGCGCTCTATTTCTTTGCTTCACAAGAAATCCCTCTGGAGGAAAATCAACAATCAAACGCGGCAAGATTTTTTAAATTAATTGATTTTTTATTTATCTTATCTGCTGCGACATCACTAGGAAAAAGGATTTTTTCAAGAAGTTTTTACAACGGACTAGAAACTAAATCATTAGAGAATTATATTGGGAGAAAAAAACTTTCTCAGCCTTTCTTTCGACCACCTCAGAAGCTACCTGATGGCAGAATAGGTTATCTGGCCGGTCCAACAAAAGGGCCTAAATTGGGTCCAGTAGCGTCGTCCACAACAGCACCGTCTAAATGGAAAGTTAGTTTGCAAAAACTTAGAGATAACAAATCCAAAAATGGATTTGCTAATATGGACGATGCTGCAAAGCAAAAATATAGCTCATTTATAAAAGAGGTACAAAAGGGTAATGATCCAATCACAGCAGCAAGAAATATTGGTACAGAAAGCGGCAGTAACTTCGAAAAATTGCAAGGTAGAGATTTATCTAGTATAAGGCTAAGCCAAAAACACAGGGTAACATTCATCAAAAATGACACTGACAAAATAATCGAGATTCAAAGTGTTGGTACTCATTATAAAAATTTGTAGCCTGATTTATAGATGGTGATAAGAGAATACCTTTCCTCAAAGGTGACCGTCTAGGCGGTCACCAAATTCGCTAATAAAACAGCTTATTACCATTCGCCAGTTCAGTAGTGATATATCTATTTCTTAGCCACAACAGATTCTCCACTCAGGAATAAATCTGTCAGATTTTCATGATCTTTCTGCCTTTTCTTTCCACAATTCTGTACTACGCATAATCTGGCTAAAACTACGCCAATCTTTAACCGACATACTATCCGATGCCACCCATAATCGAATATTAGGCCGATGGCGAAAACTTTCCGCTTGCTCAAAGGTACGTAAGGTGAGCATTATCCCATAACGGCTAAGCCACGGTGGTTGAGTCATTTTCCATCTTTCTTTCTGCCAGTATACCTTATTGCCACAAAACAGTATTAGTTTCCCCTGACACTGCATGATATTTCTCAGGCTCCTTATCCAACTCGCTACGATGGAGATAATGATCAACGGCAGAAGCCAGACATAAAAACTATTGGCAAACCACGGTGTTAATAGAGCAACCAGAAGAATAATTCCATGCACGCCAGAGGAAAACAGGCGGGTTCGGAGAGATACTCTCAGTTCACTGTGCCACAGGACCACGAGCTTGGTTTCTGCGTTGAATCAATTGCACCATGTTGAAAAGCGCCTCATCTTCCGGGCGGCCATGATTCATCAGCCAATTGAAAAGATCAGGATCTGGACATTCCAGCAAACGAACAAAAATGCGTTTTTCATCATCATTCAACGAGTCATATTCATATTCAAAAAATGGCATAATAGAAATATCCAGTTCACGCATCCCACGACGACATGCCCAGTGAATACGCGCTTTATTGTCAATATCCATGTTTAAAAAGCCTCTTGATTATTTTCATTCGTGCCATAGGGACGGCAATACCTATCATTGTAAAAACGTTATCACTGTAAAAACTTGTTACAGTAAGAACCTGTAATTATCTATGATTCTGGGCTGTTTTTCATCGTTGGTAACGATTGAACTGTTGGTATCTCTACAATATGCGAAAAGTATCGCAATAAAAGGTATCACACCAATCTGCCAATAAACCTTCAACCAGCAAATAACAAAAATAACTCCTTTGCATTGAGCTTCATCTCTTTTACCATTAACGTTATTTCTCAGATAGTTTATGGCAGGAGCTGTTATGGCTTACCAAATTCCGTTTTCTGCACAATCTCCATTATCTTCCACAACACTTCCACTGACATTAATTTCCCTTGATGATTGGGCAATGGCCACCGCAACCGGGACTGATACAGAAAAATATCTGCAAGGTCAGGTGACCGCAGATATTAACTCCCTGGCTGCAAATCAACATGTACTATGTGCTCATTGTGATGCTAAAGGAAAGATGTGGAGCAATCTGCGGCTGTTTCATCGTGGAGAAGGTTTTGCCTATATTGAACGCCGCTCAGTATTGGATACGCAACTGGCTGAATTGAAAAAGTATGCTGTATTCTCCAAAGTGTCCTTTATCAAAGACGAAAAAAATATCTTGCTTGGTATCGCCGGAGTGGGAAGCCGGGAAGCACTGGCAACACTTTTTCCCATTTTACCTGATGCAGAAGCAACCGTTATCCAACATGAAACAACAACTATTCTTCATTTCTCTCTCCCTACAGAACGTTTTCTTTTAGTTACAGATAACACGACTGCAACCAAATTAGCCAAAGTGTTAGTTGAAAAATTTCAGGCACAATTGAACGATAGCCAGCAGTGGCTGGCGTTGGAGATTGAAGCAGGATTCCCCGTAATTGATGAAGCAAGCAGCGCACAATTTATTCCACAGGCTACTAATCTTCAGGCCATCAAAGACAGTATCAGTTTCAAAAAAGGCTGCTATGCCGGTCAGGAAATAGTAGCACGTGCTAAATATCGTGGTGCTAATAAGCGGGCAATGTATTGGCTGGCAGGTAGCGCCTCTTCTCTTCCTGTGGCAGGTGATGAACTGGAATGGCAGTTAGGCGATAAATGGCGTCGGACTGGCTCAGTTCTCGCTGCGGTCAAATTGGCTGATGACTCCGTTTGGGTACAGATCGTTATGAGCAATGATATGGAAACAGATAATGTATTCCGTATTCGCAACGATGAAGGGCATTCTCTCTCTATTCAGGCACTACCTTATTCATTGGAAGAAAAATAATATTTGAGGTTTAGTTTCTTATGTCATCGACTGTATCTCCTGTTAATTTCGGCCCGTTTACCGATGTTATCTCCTTTATCATGGAGCTGGATAAATTAAAATATGTTCACCGTAAAACGAAAATTCTGAACAATCAGCGCAATGAAAATTCTGCGGAACATAGCTGGCACTTTGCTCTTGCAGTTATCAGTTTTGCTCCTTATGCCGGAGAGGTAAACATCAGCCGTGTTATACAGATGGCATTGATTCACGATATTGTGGAAATCGATGCCGGGGATGTTATCGCGTTTGATTTAGCTGCTCGTGAAGCTATTCATGAACAAGAAGTGCAAGCTGCCAAACGTATTTTCGGCTTGTTGCCAGAAACGCAGAGAGATTATTTTCTCGCCCTTTGGTACGAGTATGAAGACGGAGAAACACCTGAAGCACGTTTTGCCAAAATGCTCGACAGGGTTATGCCAGTATTTATGAACTTGCATAATAATGGGCAGAGTTGGGTAGAAAATGGTATTCGTTTTGAACAAGTCTTTAACTTGCTCCAGTTTATTTCTGAAAGTTACCCTGAATTTTGGAAATATTTGCTACCACAACTGGAAGCAGCAAGAGAAAAAGGTTGGTTAAAAGTGTAATTTTCTATTCCCAATTAAAAGCGTTCAGTTTATCGTCACGACTTAAAAACCGTCGTGACGATTATATCAATCAATTTAACTTCATATATTGGTTAGCCAATTTATCGAGAAAAACAAATAAATTATTATTCATCTCACTATAATCATGGGAACGTAATATTTCCGGTGTTTGAACAAAAGTATACTTATCCGCTTTACTAAGGTCTTTTTCTGAATTTTGGATAAGCAATTCAACTACCTCTGTAGTCAGTTCCATATGACACTGGAAAGCATAAACCAAACTTTGGTATTCAATAATCTGTCTGGGGCAACCTTCACTATAAGCAATAATTTTTGCATCCTGAGTCAAACCCGGCATATCGTTATGCCAATGCCCAACTTCAAGAAGTTCACCGAAATGAATAAATTTATCATTTTTTAAACCCTCAGCAGTAAGCATAATTGGATACTTTCCTATTTCTTTCTCAGGACTATGCTCAAAAGCAGCCCCTAATGCTTCTCCAATTAACTGTGCACCAAGACAGACACCCATAACGACCTTATCTGATGCAATCGCTTTTACAATAAGTTGCTTTTCCGCTGCTGCATCAAAATGCGCACAGTCAGTCGTTGTGGTTGCAGGGCTTTGAGGCCCTCCCATTACTATCAGAAAATCAATACCCTCAACTGAATCTGGTAATTTATCGCCGAGATAAACCCGTGAAAATGTAGTCTGATATCCTCTTGCGTTAGCCCAATCTTCATATGCCCCAGGTGCTTCAAAATATTCATGTACCACAAAATGGATTCTTATCACTTTATCACCTTAGAAAAGGATTGAATTATTCCAACGGATGCCTCTAGCTGATATAAAAAAGCAGTGTGAGATGGCTCTCAACACTGCTTTTATTTCATTTTATTCTAAATCAATTCACAACACCATGATCCATGCTTAACGATAATCTTCAATTGGTGCACAAGAGCAATGCAAGTTACGATCCCCATACACATCATCAAGGCGTTTCACCGTCGGCCAATATTTATTTGCTTTTGTCTCTGCTGTCGGGAAAATGGCAATTTCACGGCTGTACGCATGGTCCCAGTCAGCAATCAGCTCAGCCTGAATATGTGGTGCATTCACCAGCGGGTTATCTTCCAGTAACCAATCACCTTCCGCCACTTTTCTGATTTCGCCGCGGATTGCCAGCATCGCATCAATAAAACGATCAATTTCAATCTTACTTTCTGATTCTGTTGGCTCAACCATCAGAGTTCCAGCGACAGGGAATGACATAGTTGGCGCATGAAAGCCATAGTCAATCAAACGTTTAGCAATATCCATTTCACTGATGCCGAATTCTTCTTTCAGTGGGCGAATATCCAAAATACATTCATGGGCAACGTAACCATCACGGCCGGTATAAAGGATTTCATAAGCACCTTTCAGACGAGCAGCAATGTAGTTTGCATTCAGGATCGCAGCCTGACTGGCTTGTTTCAACCCTTTTGCCCCCATCATGCGGATGTACATCCAGCTAATCGGCAGAACAGATGCACTGCCAAATGGGGCGGCTGATACGGCACCCGATGTGGTTAATGATCCCATTTCCACCACGGAATGCCCCGGAAGGAAAGGAGCAAGATGTTTTTTCACACCAATCGGTCCCATACCCGGACCACCACCACCATGCGGAATACAGAAGGTTTTATGCAGATTCAGGTGTGAAACGTCAGCACCAATAAAGCCCGGAGTTGTGATCCCAACCTGAGCATTCATATTTGCACCATCAAGATAAACCTGCCCACCATTTTGATGAATAATGTCGCAAATCTGGCGGATAGTTTCTTCATATACACCATGGGTTGATGGATAGGTAACCATGATACAAGCCAGTTCATCACGGTGTTTTTCCGCTTTTTCACACAGGTCCGCCAGATCGATATTGCCTTCTTTATCACAATTCACCACAATCACAGTCATGCCTGCCATATGTGCAGAAGCAGGGTTTGTGCCGTGGGCTGAGCTTGGGATCAGGCAGATATGACGGTGTTGTTCACCTCGGCTGGCGTAGTAATGACGAATTGCCAGTAAGCCAGCATATTCTCCTTGAGCACCAGAGTTTGGCTGCATAGATACCGCATCATATCCCGTCAGTAATACCAACCAATGTGAGAGCTGACTAATCAATTGTTGATAACCCTGCGCTTGTTCTGGCGGGCAGAAAGGATGCAGGTCAGTAAATTCAGGCCATGTGATCGGTATGATTTCAGCTGCTGCATTCAATTTCATTGTGCATGATCCTAATGGGATCATGGCCTGATTCAGTGCCAAATCTTTACGTTCCAGACTATGCATATAGCGCATCATATCTGTTTCGCTATGATAACGGCGGAAGGTATCATGTGTCAGAATTTCATCACTGCGCAGCATTGAAGCCGGTATGGATTGGCTGTTCTCTGATACTTCACTATCAAGAACATCAATATCTAACACAGTCTCAGAACCAGTTAAAACCTGATACAGGGTTATCAAGTCTTCACGGCTGTTTTTTTCACTCAATGACACGCCAACGGCACCAAGAATATCAGTCCGTAAGTTGATTTGTGCTTTTTCCGCTCGTGCCAGTACTAATGCCTTATCAGCGACTTCTACAGCCAATGTATCAAACCATGTTTTGTGACGTAGCGTTATACCCGCTTTTTGTAGACCCGCAGCTAAAATATCGGTTAATCGGTGAATGCGCCCCGCAATTCTTTTCAGACCTTCAGCACCGTGGTAAACCGCATACATACCAGCAATATTTGCCAGTAATACCTGTGAGGTACAGATATTGGAGTTCGCCTTTTCACGGCGAATATGCTGTTCACGTGTTTGCATTGCCATACGTAATGCCCGGTTGCCAGCGGCATCGCGGGAAACACCTATAATACGGCCCGGCATTGAGCGTTTATATTCGTCACGGCAAGCAAAGAATGCAGCATGTGGGCCGCCGTACCCCATTGGGACACCAAAACGCTGTGCTGAACCAAAGACAATATCAGCGCCCTGTTTACCCGGCGCAGTCAGCATAACCAGTGCCATAATATCAGCGGCAACACTGACAATAATTTTTTGCTGTTTCAGTTTTGCGACAAGATCACTGTAGTCATGGATCTGACCTGTAGTACCAACTTGTTGCAGCAAAACACCAAAAATACCCTCTAGTTCCAGTACTTTTTCTGCTTTATCAACAATGACATCAAACCCGAATGTTGCCGCTCGCGTACACACTACATCTAATATCTGTGGGTGAATATCATCAACTACGAAGAAACGCTCCGCATTTTTCAGTTTACTAACCCGTTTTGCCATTGCCATCGCTTCGGCTGCTGCGGTGGCTTCATCCAACAAGGATGCTGAAGCAAGATCTAATCCGGTCAGATCGATGGTGACTTGCTGGAAATTCAGCAAGGCTTCTAATCTCCCTTGAGAAACTTCAGGTTGGTAAGGCGTATATGCTGTGTACCAACCGGGATTCTCCAGTAAATTACGCAAGATAACTGGCGGTAGTATTGCGGGAGCATATCCCATACCAATGTAAGATTGATAACGTTTGTTCTGACCCGCTATTGCTTTCAGTTCAGCCAGTGCCTGTTGTTCTGTCGCACCTTCGCCTACTGCTGGTGGCTCTGGTAATGCGATATCGCGGGGAACAATTTTATTAGTGAGATCGTCAAGAGAGTTCGAGCCAACCATTGCCAGCATTTCTTTTTGCTGTTCAGCAGAGGAACCAATGTGGCGACGAATGAATTCACCTTGATTTTCAAGTTGGATTAGAGTCTGGATCATTGATAATAATTTCCTGAAACTAGCTAAAAACGGCACACATAAAAAACGCCCCACTCACTGTATGGCGTTGGCAACGTAGGTGATGTGGGGCGGTGATTACTACTCTTCTTCTTCCAATAGTGACCGATAACTTTCTGCATCCAGCAGGTTGGTCAATTCACTTTCATCAGTAACTTTGATGCGGAATAGCCAGCCTTCGTTATAAGGCTCGCTATTCACTAATTCAGGCGAACCTTCTAAAGCTGGGTTGACTGCGATAACTTCACCACTCAGTGGTGCGTAAATATCAGAAGCCGCCTTGACTGATTCAACGACTGCACAATCATCACCACTGTTTATGACCGCTCCGATTTCAGGCAAGTCAACGAATACCATATCACCCAATAACTGCTGAGCATGTTCGGTAATACCCACGGTATATTCGCCATTTCCTTCAGAGCGAATCCATTCGTGTGATTCGGTATATTTTAATTCAGTTGGTACATGACTCATCGGTTCCATCTCCTTATTTTTATTCATTAAAATGTTGCGACCAAAATCATCCTACAAGCGATTTTCCCATCCTGACAAAACCCGGCTTAACAACCTGAACCGGCATCTCGCGATTACGGATCTGAACAATCGCCTGCTCTCCAACCCCTTGCGGCACCCTGGCAAGGGCAATACTGAATCCTAATGTAGGTGAGAATGTTCCACTGGTAATAACACCAAAACGGACTTCACCCGTTTTATCTGTGAAACTAACTGTTAACCCACTGCGCAAGACGCCTTTTTCACGCATGATTAACCCAACCAATTGTTCTGTCCCTGCTTCACGCTGTTTCAACAGGGCTTCACGGCCAATAAATTGTCGCTCTTCCGGTGCCCATGCAATCGTCCAGCCCATATTCGCAGCCAAAGGTGAGATGGATTCATCCATTTCCTGACCATAAAGGTTCATACCGGCTTCAAGGCGCAGTGTATCCCGTGCGCCTAGTCCCGCTGGTTTAACACCTTCTTTCAGTAACTGCTGCCAAAAATTAACAGCTTGTTCGTGAGGCAATGCAATTTCATAACCCGCTTCACCGGTATAACCCGTAGTTGCGATAAATAAGTCACCAGATTGCACACCAAAGAAAGGTTTCATACCTGTAATGGATTGGTTTTGCTCATTATTTAACAAAGACTGAACTCTGGATTGTGCGTTAGGACCTTGAACTGCAATCAACGCCAAGTCATTACGAACAGTGACCTCAACAGGGTATTTTTCCGCATGTCGTTGGATCCAGGCTAAATCTTTTTCACGTGTCGCCGAGTTAACGATCATACGATAAAAATTATCAGTGAAAAAATAGACAATCAGGTCATCAATAACACCACCGGAAGCATTAAGCATACCGGTATAAAGCGCCTTGCCTTTTTCAGTCAGCTTAGCAACATCATTTGCCAGAAGATAGCGGAGAAAATCACGGCAACCTGTACCGTGCAAATCCATAATGGTCATATGGGAAACGTCGAACATACCTGCGTCAGTACGCACGGCGTGATGCTCGTCGATTTGTGAACCGTAGTGAAGGGGCATCATCCAGCCATGAAAATCCACCATGCGCGCCCCGCATGTCAGATGCTGATCATATAGTGGGGTGTGTTTTGACATTATTTCCCTCTTTCCATTTTTAACATGAAAACGTTCTTGATCTGAGTAACATACATACGGCGTATTAACCGGCAAATGTTGGATCATGAAGCAAAGAAGCGGTTAATGACGCAAACGATACCTTGGACTAGAAGTTATCACTGAAAATAGAAATGAACCATAAAATAAATTATCAACATAACAATGACACCTTCAAAAACCCTTCACTATCATGCGGAATTTTTTTCTATTTTATTGTGTGGGAACGCTAAAAAATGGCAGTAATATGTAAAAAATATTCTTTTTTTTATTACAAATAGACTAAAGTGTGAAGCAAACCAACTGAATACACTTTAGCCTGTTATAAAAAAAACTAATCCCAAACAAGAGGAAGAATTAGATTTTTTCAACTGAGGAGGTTTGAGTAATCAACCAATCCGGCAGATCATGAAGCCCCATCGCATGACGGAGTAATTGTGGCTTTACTCCGGGGAAACGGTTAGCCAAAGTCAGCCCTACATCACGAAATAATTTCTTGACAGGATTATTCCCATCAAATAGCTGCCGAAACCCCTGCATACCAGCCAGCATGACAGCCGCACTGTGTTTACGGCGACGCTCATAACGACCAAGATAGAGATATTGACCGATATCTTTGCCTTGCTGGTTCAAACGAATCAATTCTCCGATCAACTCTGCTACATCCATAAACCCCAGATTAACTCCTTGCCCGGCCAATGGATGGATTGTATGGGCTGCATCTCCCAATAAAGCTAACCGATGTGCAGCAAAATTACGAGCATAACGTCCCATTAACGGGATAGTCTGACGGTCACTGATCAACTCACACTGCCCCAATCGCATGTCAAAAGTGGCACTCAATTGCCGATTAAACAACGCAGTCTCCATTGTCTTGCGCTGTTGCGCCGCTTCCGCAGGCAATGACCAGACAATAGAACATAGATGAGGATCAGAAAGTGGCAGGAAAGCAAGAATACCATCTCCATGAAAAACCTGGCGCGCAACCCCTTGATGAGGCTCCACAGTACGAATAGTAGCGACCAATGCATACTGTTCGTAATCCCAGAAAGTCAGTGGGATATCTGCATGCTGACGTAACCATGATTGGGCACCATCTGCACCAACAACTAGCCGTGAAGTCAGCATTCGCTCATCGGACAGGGTAATAAAAGCTTCGTTTTCTCCCCAGGCAACATGCTTAAGAGAAGCAGGGGTAAACATAGTTACATCAGATAAACTTTCAGCCTGTTGCCAAAGAGCCTGCCGGATCACATTATTTTCGATAATATGTCCAAGATGATTGAGGCCATTTTCCGCCGCATTGAACTGAATACGACCGAAGCTATCTTGATCCCAAACTTCCATCCCCTGATAAGGGCTGACACGCATTGCGAGGAGTTTATGCCAGACACCGAGATGGGTTAATAACCGTTCACTGGCTGCATTGATGGCAGAAACACGCAACGCATGTTCATCATCGGTATGAAAAATACTGGTTGGTGGATGCTCTTCTACAATCGCAATGCGCAAGCCACTACCATGTAAACCACAGGCCAGCGCAAGGCCAACCATACCGCCTCCTGCGATCACCACATCAAATGATTGCATGTTTTTAATTCCTCTTAATCTGACTTATTCTGCCGTTGAACGATGGGCGCCCCAACCCAATGTCTGACGGGCCAGTGTGCCCTTTATCAGTGGCAACATTTCCATCACCATCAGGCCAAGATTGCGTCCGATTATCAACGGAAAGTAGTCATTGGCAAACAGCCGAACCAACCCATCAGTAATACCGATAGTTGCCTCACGATCTGCAAAACGTTGCTGTTGGTAACGAGTCAGAACGTTATAAGAGCCGATATCGTGCCCCTCAATCGCAGCAGCTGAAATAACCTGAGCTAATGCCATTACATCACGCATACCTAAGTTAAAACCCTGTCCTGCAATTGGATGCAGAGTTTGGGATGAATTACCTACTAATGCCAAACGATGGCTGATCTGCTGATTGGATGTAGATAAGGCCAGCGGGTAACTGTGCCGTTGACCTGTTTCCAACATTTTTCCCAGACGCCAGCCAAACGCTTTTTGCAGTTGATGGAGAAACTCGGCATCTTCCCACTGATTAATCTCCGCCCATTTATCTAATGAGTGACACCAGACTAACGAGCTACGCCCTTCTGACATTGGCAACAGTGCCAACGGGCCATGTTCAGTAAAACGCTCAAATGCCCGGCCTCGGTGATGTTCAGATGTCAGGACATTGGCAATGATGGCAAACTGACTGTAATCCTGCCGCTGCCACGGGATATTACAGGCTTTTGCTACGGAAGATTGGCTTCCATCCGCAGCTATCAACAGTTTTCCCGTAAGTTTTTTGCCATTATTCAAGGTAATAGAAACTGCAGTGTTCAGACGCTCAACAGCATTCACTTTAGCCGGACAATAAAGTTTGATATTCGGTGCTTGTTTTAATAAATCAAACAGACGGCTTCCGGCATCGTGCAACTCAATCACGTTACCCAATACCGGAATGTCATAATCGTCAGCCCGGATATTGACAAAACCGCTACAACCGCGGTCACTGACATGAACGTGAGTAATTGGGGTCACACAATCTCTAAGTGCAGGCCAGACACCAATCTGACTCAAACGCTGACATGTGCCATAAGCTAAAGCAATCGCCCTTGCATCAAAACCCGGATGTTCTTGTGTTGGCTCTGCTGCTTCAACTAAGGAGATTTGCAACTGCCCCCGGCTCAAAGAAGAAATAGCAAGCGCTAATGTTGCACCAGCCATCCCTCCTCCCACGATAATCACGCTCATTATGACTTGGCTTCCTGATGACTGTAACCCGGTTTTGCCTGTGCCATCAGTGCTTCAATTTCATCAGGATCTTTAACAACATACTCCGTCAAATTCTCATTGCCTGATTCTGTAATCACAATATCGTCTTCAATACGGATACCAATACCACGGTATTCCGACGGCACATCAGCATCCGGTGCGATATACAACCCCGGTTCAACAGTGAGTACCATACCAGGTTCCAGAATGCGATCACGATCAATACCGTAATGCCCCACATCGTGGACATCCAGCCCCAACCAATGGCTTAAACCATGCATGAAAAATTGGCGATAGGCATTGGTCTCAATCAAATATTCTACTTCACCATGCATAATGCCTAGTTTAACCAGCTCTTCAACCATGATGCGAACAACCTGCTCAGTCACTTCACGAATGCTAGTACCCGGCTTATAAAGTTCAAGGGAAACATTGATGGATTTCAGCACAATGTCGTAAATTTCTCGTTGAGGACGGGTAAATTTGCCATTGACCGGAAACGTCCGTGTAATGTCCCCCGCATACCCTTCATATTCACAACCTGCATCGATCAACACTAAATCACCATCTTTCATACGACGGTCGTTTTCTGTGTAATGCAGAATACAAGCATTTTCTCCTGCACCAACAATAGTGTTATAAGCAGGATATCGCGCACTGTGATAGGTAAATTCATGGTGAATTTCAGCTTCAAGCTGATATTCAAACATATTCGGACGGCAGCTTCGCATAGCTCTGGTATGTGCTTGAGCACTGATTTTCCCAGCTTTGCGCATGATTTCCAATTCAGCTTCTGATTTAAACAAACGCATTTCATGCAGCCACGGACGCCAGTCTGCTATTATTGACGGAGCACTGAGATTACGGCGGCTATTCTTACGCAACTTATCCAGAGCACTGAATACGATCTTATCAGCATATTCAAATTCCCCCTGAGAGTGATAAACCACATCTAACCCATTCAGCAAGAGGTAGAGTTGTTCATCAATATCATTAAATGGCAAAGCACGATCCACTGCCAGTTTTTCTGGAGCGGCTTCCTGCCCAAGCCGACGACCAAACCAGATTTCTGCAGTAAGATCACGCACTCGATTAAACAACACACTGTGGTTGTGAGTTTCATCGCTTTTGATAAGAATAAGAATAGCTTCTGGTTCATTAAATCCAGTCAGGTAAAGAAAATCACTGTGCTGACGATAAGAATATTCACTATCTGAGTTGCGTGTCGCAGGCGGGGCCGCAAAAATAATGGCCGCACTGGCCGGTGCCATTTTTGACAATAATACCTGACGACGGGATAAATATTCTTGTTTAGTCATACCCTCTCCTGCAATCTCGTTATTATTAATAATTAGTTAATTACCAATCAATGCAGCGTTGGTTTTTCATCTTTTTTCGTTGTATTACCTGCTTTTTTGGACGTCGCCAATGCAATGTAACAGAGCTGCACTGCAACACGGACATATTCCAATACTTCTTCCAGTGCCTGAGATAGCTCTTCTTGATCTTCGCCTTCGTCGTATCCCAACATACCTATATTGCGTAAATCAGTAATAACTTCCTGAATTTCTTTTTTTTCTGTTATTTTTGGATCTGCAACTCCCAATCCCAACAAGAAATGGTTTACCCATCCTGCCAACGCGTCAGCACATGCAAAAACACCAGCTTCATCATCAGGAAGCAGTAAATTAAAATTAAAGTTACTATCATCTAATGATTCGAAAGTGACTTCATACAATTCTCTGATTGACTGTGCGAGTATCTGTGAAAATGCAAGACCATCATTAGCGAGATCATGTACAAGAGTCTGCCAGCTACTGTCGTGATTTCCACCACATAATAAACCACTTATTAAGCCATGCATCTCTGCGGCTGTCAGTGCAACGGACTGTTGATGCAAAATTTCATCAAATGATTGATAATTAGGTAATGAGTTTTGTATAGACATGTATATTGATCATCGTTGGCGATATAAGTTCATGCTATGCTACCATCAAGGGGAGTCGCTATACCAGACAACATAATCAGGTTGTCTTTTGGTATTGTACGGTAATGATTGGTGTCGGCCTTATTTTTATACCAAAATATGTTTTTTTACCCCCAATAAATTTCGAGTTACAGCTAATAACATATAGCAACTTGAAAGCTAAAGGGTGTATATCAGAATTAAGGTATCAACAAAGGTTCGATACAGTAATAAATCAGGAAGGTGTCATGTCTGCACAACCAGTAGATATTCAGATTTTTGGGCGGTCATTACGTGTCAATTGTCCACCAGAGCAGATAGAAGCATTGCAAGCTGCGGCGGAGGAACTTGATCAGCGTTTGCATAACCTCAAAGAACGCACCAGAGTGACTAACACTGAGCAACTGGTTTTTATTGTGGCACTGAATATCTGTCACGAGTTAGCACAAGAAAAAATGAAAACCCGTGATTATTCCTACAATATGGAACAGAAAATTAAAATGCTCCAGCAGACTATTGAGCAAGCCTTATTAGAGCAAGGTAATAAAATTAGCTGACCATCTACCTGTCAATAAACAGATCTTTGTTGATAAATCAGGCAGTAGTCACGATAGATGAATATAACCAGTTGCTTTCTCCATTTAGTTACATACAATAGGTCACATGATGTTACTTAAAACCAAATAGGTAGGCTCCTGATTTAATGGTTCTCTGCCAATGGTTTAAGTGATAAAAAATTTTCTCTGAGGTGTTCGTGTGCAGGGAAGTCCCCTGAGCCGATATTTCATATCTATAGAATGTGGTGCTCCGTTTCTTGTGAGCATGCTTGGCCAGACCAAGAAGCCTAATAGGGGCGACTCCACGTTCACCTTGAACCAAGGGTTCAAGGGTTACCACCTGTAACGGCATCTTGGAGAATCCTATCTATCTGTTTTGTATCCTTTTCTGCACTACTAAATAGGCAGGTATCATGCAATCAGATTCTTTTTTTTCTCTCCGAAAAAGTATCAGACAAAAAATACGACAACTACGTAAAAACCTTTCTCCTGAACAACAACTGCAATTTGCTCTACAGGCTGCCGAGCGAGTCATGGCTCATCCCAAGATCCTTCAAGCGGAGAAAATTGCCCTGTATCTCTCTTTTGACGGAGAATTAGATACACGTCCATTGATTCAACAACTTTGGCAGCAAAATAAACAGGTTTACTTACCAGTATTACATCCTTTCAGTCGGAATCACTTATTGTTCTTACGTTATCAACCTGAAACTTCTCTTGTCCGCAACCACTTTAATATAGAAGAACCATCACTGGATGTCAGGCAGGTTTTACCTATCTCTGAACTGGACGTTATGTTTATTCCTCTGGTTGCTTTCGATCTTACAGGACAACGCTTAGGCATGGGAGGAGGGTTCTACGACAGAACGCTTGCCAAATGGCAACAGAAAAATTTTTATCCGATTGGGCTGGCACACAATTTTCAGTTAATTAATGCACTACCCAGTGCAAGCTGGGATATTCCATTACCAGAAATTATCACACCAGAAAAAATATGGCATTGGCCGGGATAATTGTAGAGGACTGAGTTTAGCAGATTAGTTTGAGGGCTATTGTTTCTTCAATAGCCCTTATTTTATTTGGTTACGTGTTTTTCACCTAATTCACTTGTTCATTCAATTAAGTACAGCTCGCCTTAGTAAAGCAGACGGGAGCGGATAGTACCTGGTAAGGCTCTGAGTTGTTGTAAAACTAATTCAGCCTGAGCCGGATTTTGCGTCATGATATCGATAACCACATAACCAATATCACCTTCAGTACGCAGGTATTGTGCTTCAATATTGATTTCCTGATCGGTGAAAACCTGGTTGATGCTGGTTAAGATACCCGGACGGTTTTCGTGGATGTGCAGTAATCGATTAGTATCCTTAGCGTGCACTGGCAGTGAAACTTCCGGGAAATTAACCGCTGACAGTGTAGAACCGTTGTCAGAATATTTGACCAACTTTCCAGCAACTTCATAACCGATATTCTGTTGCGCTTCTTGCGTGGATCCACCGATATGTGGCGTCAGCAGTACATTATCAAATTTAATTAATGGGGAGACGAAAGGCTCGTTGTTGGTTGCCGGTTCCACGGGGAATACATCAATCGCAGCACCGGCAATATGCCCAATTTCTAACGCATTAACTAATGCAGGAATATCGATAACAGTACCGCGTGAAGCATTGATTAAAATTGAACCCGGTTTCATCAGCTCTAATTCTGCCGCCCCGATCATATTTTTGGTTGAAGATGTTTCAGGAACATGCAGACTCACAACATCACTCATATTTAACAATTCAGATAAATGATGAACTTGTTGAGCGTTCCCCAGTGGTAATTTATGTTCAATATCAAAGAAGTAGACATTCATACCGATGCTTTCAGCCAGGACACTAAGTTGTGAGCCGATATGACCGTAACCGATAATGCCTAATTTTTTGCCACGTGCTTCATAACAACCCGCAGCCTGTTTGTGCCATTCCCCTTTATGAGCTTTGGCATTGACTTCTGGAACACGACGCAATAACAGCAGCAATTCTCCCAATACCATTTCAGCTACTGAGCGTGTATTGGAAAACGGCGCATTAAATACGGGAATACCGCGTCTTGCTGCGGCGTTCAGATCAACCTGATTAGTGCCAATGCAGAAACACCCAACTGCAACCAATTTTTCAGCAGCAGCAAAAATTTCTTCGGTTAACTGAGTACGGGAACGGATCCCCACAAATCTGGCATCGCGGATCGCTTCTTTCAGCGCTTCCGGTTCTAATGCGCCTTTATGATACTCAATATTGCTGTACCCTGCTGCCCGCAAATTGTCTACTGTGCTTTGATGAACGCCTTCCAGCAGCAGAAACTTAATTTTATCTTTTTCTAAAGATACCTTAACCATTTATCCGCCTTATTTGTACTAATTTTCGTAATGCCGATAGGTTTCACTAAAATAACAAAAAAAACGTCAACAGCAATACAATCGTTTGCCTGTAAAACAGCATAAGAAACAATAAAAAAGTTGTTACGCAAAGTAAAACTTTTAGTTACGAGATAAATATAGAACTTTGAGTGATAATTAAACAAATATACAATATATATATCTGAATTTTATTTTTTGAATATAAATCAGAAAATTTTTTAAGGGCAGAATATTCTGCCCTCAACTAATAATTACTCTGCAACCGTTTTTACACCATTAGCTGTACCAACCAGTACGACATTCGCACTACGGTTAGCAAATAAGCCAACAGTTACCACACCAGCAATAGCATTAATTGTGTTTTCTAATTCGATTGGGTTAAGAATGGCAAGATTATGAACATCCAAGATGACATTACCATTATCAGTGACAACGTTCTGACGGTAAACCGGAGTTCCTCCTAATTTCACCAACTCACGGGCAACATAAGCACGTGCCATCGGAATAACTTCAACCGGTAACGGGAATTTACCCAATATATCAACCAGCTTGGATTCATCAATGATACAAATGAATTTCTTTGCCACAGCAGCAATGATTTTCTCTCTGGTCAATGCTGCTCCACCACCTTTAATCATTTGCATGTTGCCATTAATTTCATCAGCACCATCAACATAAATATCCAAAGAATCAACTTCATTACAGTCAAACACAGGAATGCCAAGACTTTTCAATTTCTCCGTTGATGCTTCCGAGCTGGATACTGCACCTTCAATTTTGTCTTTCATCGTCCCCAACGCATCAATAAAATGAGATGCTGTTGAACCTGTACCAACCCCAACAATGGTTCCCGGTCTGACATACTCCAGTGCTGCCCAACCTACCGCTTTTTTCAATTCGTCCTGTGTCATATCAATTACTGCCTATAATTAATTACAAGAAAAATCCAGCCGCCAGTATAAACAATATTTTATCTTATCCTGTGAAAAAATATGGCATAGTGCTACCTAGACCCAAAAATCGTTTGAACACACAATATAGTACCCAGATATTCAAAGAGAAGAGTAAAAACGGAGAACCTGATTTTCGATGAAACGCCCTGATTACCGATCCCTACAAGCGTTGGATGCCGTGATCCGTGAACGCGGTTTCGAACGTGCAGCACAAAAGCTTTGTATCACTCAATCCGCAGTATCCCAACGTATCAAGCAATTAGAAAATTTATTCGGTCAACCGTTATTGGTTCGTACCGTTCCCCCGCGCCCTACAGAGCAAGGGCAAAAACTGCTTGCGTTATTACATCAGGTAGAATTGCTCGAAGCACAATGGCTTGGTGATGAAAATGGTAATGATACTCCTTTATTGCTCTCTCTTGCCGTCAATGCGGATAGTCTGGCAACCTGGCTCTTACCGGCACTTCATCCTGTGCTTTCCGATTTACCTATCCAGCTCAATATTCAGGTGGAAGATGAAACACGTACACAAGAAAGCCTGAGACGTGGGGAAGTTGTTGGTGCAATCAGTATTCAATCACATCCCCTACCAAGCTGTCTGGTAGATAAGCTAGGTGCTCTTGATTATCTGTTCGTCTCCTCTCCTAAATTTGCTGAACGTTTTTTCCCCAATGGAGTAACTCGCTCAGCTTTATTGAAAGCCCCTGCTGTTGCATTCGATCATTTGGATGATATGCATCAGGCCTTTTTGCAACAATATTTTGATTTATCACCGGGCAGTGTGCCTTGCCATATCGTTAACTCGTCCGAAGCGTTTGTTCAATTGGCAAAACAAGGATCGACATGTTGCATGATCCCCCATTTACAAATCGACAAAGAATTGAAGGCAGGTGAATTGGTTGATTTAACCCCCGGCTTGTGCCAACGCCGTATGCTTTACTGGCACCGTTTTGCCCCGGAAAGCAGCGCGATGAGAAAAGTGACTGACGCCCTGTTAAAACTAGGACGCCAGATGTTACGTCAGGAAGATGATGAAACTAATTAACGCTGTAACTCAAAAACTGCATCAACATGATCAGAAAACTCTATGCTCTGCGGTTCATAAGTTTCATCAGATGAATTTTCCGCAGAAGCCGCAGATATTAAAGCTGATTTGAATTGCAACCGACTCATTGGAAAAGGCACCGCTTCAGGCGGACGATAAGTGATGCTATATACGGAACCTAACTTACTGTTAAAACCTTTTGCTAATTCAGTTGCCTGTTGAATCGCATTCGCAATTGCTTTCTGTCTGGCTGCATCACGATAGCGCTGAGGATCGGCTACGCTGAACTGTACGGAATTAATTTCATTTAATCCCGCTTTCAAGGCTCCATCCAACAGTGTATTCAGTTGATCCAGCTTACGAACTTTGACTTCAACTGAGCGGGAAGCGTCATATCCCGTAAGCGTTGATTTGCCTGTTTTCTGATCATACTGATATTCTGGCTGAGTCCGTATATTGGCTGCATTAATATCTTTCTTTTCGATACCATTCGTTTTCAAAAAATCAAAATATTTTGCAACACGCTCATCCACTTTTCTCTTCGCATCTGCTGCACTTTTCTGACTCACTTTCACATGGATCAACAAAGTCGCCATATCTGGAGCCGCTTTGATTGTCGCATTACCAGAAGTTGATACATGCGGGGTGGACGGTAATTCCGCAGCCGAAGCTGTCATACATGACAAACTGCCTGCAGCTAACATAACAGCAAATATCAGTGAGTTACGTTTCACTAAAACCTCCTTTCGGATATACCCTTTATCTATTAGGTACACAGCAAATAAATAAGTATTTTCTACAGAATTCTCATATTAAGACAAGCTGCTTTCAGAAACATTAGCACACTATATTTATAAAGAACCATATTTATAAAGAACTATATTTATAAAAAACGGTTTGAATTATAAAGAAGTATTTAAATTATAAAGAAATGTTTAATTTAATTAAAAATTTGTAATTCTTGCTTAAACAAATTCCATGCGATATACCACATCACACAACCAACAAATAAGTTAATGATGCGCTGAGATCGTGGCTGATTAAGAATTGATGAAAACCATGCAGCCAGAATAGCCAATGCAAAGAACCAACTGATGGATGCGGTAACTGCACCGGCAGTAAACCACGGTTTGTGTTCCGCTGATAATTGTCCTCCAATGCTACCTAATACAACGAAAGTATCCAGATAAACATGAGGATTCAACCAGGTTACTGCAAATAATGTCACAATAACCCGCCAGCGGCTTTGAGCCAGAGTTTCTGTGCTGGAGAATGCAATATCCGTTGATAATGCCAGCCGAAAAGCCCCCCATCCGTACCATAGCAAAAATGCAACGCCTCCCCATGTTACAGCTTGCAACAGAAATGCTGACTGCCCAAGCAAGGCACTACCCCCAAAGACTCCTGCCATGATAAGAATAATGTCACTGATAGAACATAATGCGGCACTCATCAAATGAAAGCGTTTTTTACTACCCTGCTGCATCACAAAAACATTTTGTGGTCCAAGTGGAATAATCATTGCGGCACTGAGAAAAAAGCCCTGAATCAATGTTGAAAACATGCAAAAATTCCTAATATTTATTCAATCAGATAAGTTCTATCTACATATTAGGAAAATTCATTCATTAGCAGAAATAAATATTTCTTATCTATCATTAAAGAAACTTATAGAGTAATTAAAAGGTATTGGGAGAAACAGAGTGGAAAGAGTGGCAAACCCCAAGCTATTTAAGCAGTGCTGACTTGGTGTGAGAGTACTTCTACTTTCTCACACCAAGATTTCTCACACCAAATATATTGATTATTGCTCCGTTTTCTTCTGTAGAGCAACTTGCTGCTGATGCAGATAAACATCCATTTGTGGGAAAGGAATACCAATATTGTGTTTATCCAAAGCTCGTTTGAAATTTTCCATCAGATCCCAGTAAACGCTCCAGGCATCTCCATTAGTTGTCCACACACGTACAATAAAATTGAGTGATGAAGGCGCCATTTCATGCAACCTAATAGTGACACCTTTCTCATGCTGAATGCGCTTATCCGCTTTGATAACGTCACCCAACACTTTCTTTACTTCATCGATATCAGCGTCATAAGCAACTCCGACCATTATCTGAGTACGGCGGTTTGGTTCACGGCTGGTATTGATAATACTGTCCGCAATAATTTTTCCGTTAGGGATCACAATAATACGATCATCCGCAGTACGTAATGTTGTGGAGAAAATTTGTACTTGTACAACCGTCCCTTCCACTGCACCAATAATGACATATTCACCAGTGCGGAGCGGACGGAAAACTACCAGCAACACGCCAGCAGCGAAGTTTGACAGTGAACCCTGTAATGCCAAACCGACAGCCAAACCTGCGGCACCAATAACGGCAATCACAGAGGCGGTCTGAACGCCTAATTTTCCAAGCACCGCAACAATAGTAAAGGCGATGATGGCATAACGAATTATTGCTGACAAAAAGTCAGAAATAGTCGCATCAATACCACGTAGCGTCATAACGCGTTTCACAGCTTTATTTGCCAGTTTAGCAACAGCCAAGCCTACAATCAGAATTAAAATGGCAAACACAATATTCACTGCATACTGGATCAGTAGATTTTGATTATTGACAAACCAATTTGCTGCCTTATCAATCTCACCTGATAGATTGATCTCTTCCATAAAAGCCTACCTTTTTTGTTGGAACCTGCCGGGAAGACACTCCCAGCAATATAGGCTCCTGTTTATAAATAAAAAGCCAGTACAATGTCACACAAATATGTTACACAAAAATGATGGAATATCGATTATGGCAGAAATCTGCCATTGGTTGAACATAAACACTTACCTTTAATTGTTTTGCAAAACAAAAACTCTGTAATTTGCCAACATATTAATAAAATCATCTGTACCACAAAGTGCCAGGCTCTCATTATCGTAATAGCTCATCCCCTCTTCTAACATCTCTGTATCAAACTGGAGTTGATTAGCTCTGATCATAATTTCTTCTTCATTCATTAACAGTGTGTATTCATGACCGTTCAATTGCCACTGACGTTCACTACCTTTTATATCCATCAATGCTGAAATTATCTTATCTAAAATACTTAAATCGCCTTTTACTTCCTCATTCAACCAGTGACCAATAGCTTCATGATCCATTGAAAAATTTGTCATCACCTGACCAGTGATATCCTGTATAAATTCATATTCCATCACTTACCTCCACCTTTTTGTTATATCAACCACATCTGGGTTTTAAACATTTCCGATGTCCACCCCAGAGTCTATCCACAAACTGACACAAAATTTGCCACAAAAAATAGACATAAAAAAGGGAGGACTCCGCCTTAATACTGCTCACTTAAGTAAACCAAGATGGTCCGTGTCTTAAATGGTTAGTTATTATGGCTTTTTAATGGTGAAACATGGTTAAAGTTGACGTCCATTATCGTTATTGTCGCAAATCAGAACATACTTACCCTCTTATCCCCTTTTAATATTCGGTTTTACTGCACGAATGATTATGTTGTTTATGACAACCTTCCCGAAGAAGAGCATCTGACGGAAAGACGTTTATCTCGATTAAAAAGATTGAATAGAAAAACTATTGGTTATTCAAAATTCGAAGAAATGCACGATAAGGTGATAGGAACTTTTATTGAGCGTGAACATTATTTTTAATGTTTAATCTAACCATTTAATACATGACCCGTATCAAACACCATTAATGCGACAGAACCTTTGTTGTTCCATCTGATTAAAATTCAGTCTCAGCATATTGGTAAGCATGATCCTTACAAAAAAAGCCCGCTCGCGTTTAAGCGAGCGGTATTAAGGCCTTCGCCTTCTCATTTCTTAGCAAGATATTTTTTACACAGCAGTTTGGAAGATCACATCGTCTGCTTTTTCGGTATATTGGTTCAATTGATCAAAATTGAGATAACGATAAGTATCTGCCGCTGTTTCATCCACCTTGGACATGAATTGCAGATACTCTTCTGGCGTTGGCAGGCGACCTAACAATGAAGCCACAGCAGCTAACTCCGCAGATGCCAGATATACATTGGCTCCCGCGCCCAAACGGTTTGGGAAGTTACGCGTAGACGTAGATACCACCGTCGCTTCATCTGCAACACGAGCCTGATTTCCCATACACAGTGAACAACCAGGGATCTCAATGCGCGCACCACTCTTACCAAAGACGCTGTAATAGCCTTCTTCTGTCAGTTGAGCAGCATCCATTTTCGTTGGCGGAGCAACCCACAGGCGGGTCGGTAACTGGCCTTTATGTTGATCCAGTAACTTACCAGCCGCACGGAAGTGACCAATATTCGTCATGCAGGAGCCGATAAATACTTCATCAATTTTATTGTTAGCAACTTCTGATAACAGACGAGCATCATCCGGATCATTTGGTGCACACAAAATAGGCTCTTTGATGTCATCCAAATTAATTTCAATCACTGCTGCATATTCTGCATCTGCATCTGCTTCCAGCAATTGTGGATCTTTCAACCAATTTTCCATACCGATAATACGGCGCTCTAATGTCCGGCGATCACCATAACCTTCTGCAATCATCCATTTCAGCAATACGACATTAGATTGCAGATATTCAATGATCGGTGCTTTATCCAGTTTGATCGTACAGCCTGCTGCGGAACGTTCTGCGGAAGCATCTGCCAATTCAAATGCCTGCTCAACTTTGAGTTCTGGCAAACCTTCAATTTCCAGAATACGGCCAGAGAAAATATTTTTCTTACCTTTTTTCTCTACTGTCAACAAACCTTGCTGGATCGCGTAGTAAGGAATTGCATGAACCAGATCACGTAAGGTTATACCTGGTTGCATTTTACCTTTAAAACGAACTAATACGGATTCAGGCATATCCAACGGCATAACCCCCGTCGCAGCGGCAAATGCCACTAACCCAGAACCCGCCGGGAAAGAGATACCAATAGGGAAACGCGTATGGGAATCTCCACCTGTACCTACAGTGTCTGGCAATAACATACGGTTCAGCCAGGAATGGATAATCCCATCTCCCGGACGCAGGGATACACCGCCACGGTTCATGATGAAATCAGGCAAAGTATGATGAGTTGTTACATCAACCGGTTTTGGATAGGCCGCTGTATGGCAGAATGACTGCATAACCAGATCAGCCGAAAAACCAAGACAGGCCAAATCCTTCAATTCATCACGCGTCATTGGGCCAGTTGTGTCCTGAGAGCCAACAGAAGTCATCTTCGGTTCACAGTATTCTCCCGGACGGATCCCGGTAGTACCGCAGGCACGACCTACCATTTTCTGTGCCAGCGAGAAACCACGACTGCTCTTCTCAACTGCTTTTGCCTGACGGAAAATATCACTGTGTGGCAATCCTAAAGATTCACGGGCTTTCGCTGTCAGACCCCGGCCGATAATTAATGGAATTCGGCCGCCTGCGCGCACTTCATCAATTAGTACATCCGTTTTCAGTTCAAAAGCTGCCAGCACTTCATTGGTATCGTGATGACGAATTTCACCTTTATAAGGGTAGATATCAATAACATCACCCATATTGAGTTTGGAAACATCTACCTCAATCGGCAATGCACCTGCATCTTCCATCGTGTTAAAAAAGATTGGCGCAATCTTTCCACCCAATACAACACCTGCACCACGTTTGTTTGGCACAAACGGGATATCTTCCCCCATAAACCACAATACAGAGTTTGTAGCAGATTTACGGGAAGAGCCTGTACCCACGACATCCCCTACATACGCCAGAGGATGGCCTTTTTTATTGAGTTCTTCAATTTGCTTGATTGGACCAACAACACCCGCCTGATCAGGTTCGATACCTTCACGGGCATTTTTCAACATTGCCAGGGCATGTAATGGAATATCCGGACGTGACCACGCATCTGGTGCAGGAGAAAGGTCATCGGTGTTAGTTTCACCGGTGACTTTAAAGACAGTAACTGTAATTCTTTCTGCCAGTTCAGGACGTTCCAGGAACCATTCTGCATCAGCCCATGACTGGATAATTTGTTGAGCATGTGGATTACCTGCTTTCGCTTTTTCTTCCACATCATAGAAGCTGTCAAACATCAGCAAAGTCTGGGATAGCCCCTTCACTGCAATTGGAGCCAATTTTTTATCATCGAGAGCATCAATCAAAGCATGGATATTGTACCCACCCTGCATGGTTCCCAATAACTCAATGGCTTTTTCCCGCGTAACAAGTGGTGAAGTTGTTTCACCTTTAGCGATAGCAGCAAGGAAACCAGCTTTTACATAGGCCGCCTCATCAACACCGGGGGGAACACGGTTTGTCAACAGGTCTAACAGAAAATTTTCTTCACTTTGAGGTGGGTTCTTCAATAATTCGACCAGCGCGGCTGCTTGAGCTGCGTCTAATGGCTTAGGGACGATGCCTTGCGCTTCACGTTCGGCTACGTGCTTGCGGTATTCTTCTAGCACGACTTACTCCTCGCTCTCATTGTCATTTATATGCCCGGCTGTCTGCACCCGGTAACGATCACCATGAAATGACCATCAAGGATGCCAGGTCAGAGGATTTTGCTCACATAACACTAAAATTATGCCGAGCTTCGGACAATTAGCATACCAAAATTTGAATGGCATGTTAATTCATTCACATAAAATCAACATTGAACCGTGATAAAATTCTGGATATATGAGCTTAAAAGATGTATTAAAGTACTAAATGCTGTTTGTTGCTATCTTAACCTAAAAAAGCAATCAATACCGTCAGGCAATAGTAAAAAACACCAAATGTTACACAAAATGCACCGTCATGGAGGGGGTTATGCCAAATACCCCAATAAGAAATGATATACCATCTACTTCTCATTCAAGTCCCATCCTTGAAGAAGGAAGTTATCCCGATTATAAAACGATTATCAAAGAAGTTTCCAAAGAAGACATGATATCAGCACTGAACGGATTAAAGCGAAATGAGGCATTGGCTCACCCCGATATGAGAAGACACCAATCATTTATCAGCACGGCAAATTCAATAAACAATATTTATACCAATACAAGTATCGGAGGAAATATAAATACGCATCGTTATTTTGCCTGTTTTTGTACTCCTGAACCAGTTGGCATCATGATATTCATTCCAGCATCATCAGTAATTTCTCACGATACCGCTGATCTAATAGGATATATATTGACTTATCCCGGTGGTCGAGGATATGGAAGTTTACTCATTGAATATGCCGTGAATTTCTCCATTTCGTTAAATCATTCAGGCATGTTGAAACTCTACGCTGAGCGCTATGCCATACCGATTTATCAACGATTAGGTTTTGTATTTACAGGCAATTCTAATTTTGGAGCCGTTGAAATGTGTTTGGACCCTAAAATAAGCAATCGCTGGAGTGTTATCCCTAATGGCTATCGATTAACTAAATCCCACTCTTTATTTAATTGGCAATGCCATATATTGTAAGTAACGGCTCCCATCTCTGAAAGCCGTTTAGTATCTTTGCTAACCTACTGCAAATTATAAAGAATTATTTCTTTTTTTTCGCCTTAGGATTTGGCAAGTCAGTAATGCTGCCTTCGTACATTTCCGCAGCCATACCGATTGATTCATACAGTGTTGGATGAGCGTGAACAGTCAGAGCAATGTCTTCTGCATCACAACCCATTTCGATAGCCAGACCAATTTCACCCAATAGTTCGCCACCGTTAGTACCAACAACAGCACCACCGATAATACGATTAGTTTCTTTATCGAAAATCAGTTTAGTCATACCATCTGAACAGTCAGATGCAATCGCACGACCAGAAGCAGCCCACGGGAAAGTTGCAGTTTCGTAACTGATGCCTTTCTCTTTCGCTTCTTTCTCAGTCAGACCAACCCATGCAACTTCTGGTTCAGTGTACGCGATAGATGGAATAACTTTTGGATCGAAGTAATGTTTCTTGCCAGAGATAACTTCTGCTGCAACATGACCTTCATGAACACCTTTATGTGCCAACATTGGCTGACCAACGATATCACCGATAGCAAAGATATGAGGTACGTTAGTGCGCATTTGCTTATCAACATGGATAAAACCACGGTCATCAACAGCAACACCCGCTTTGCCAGCATCAAGCAGTTTACCGTTTGGTACACGGCCGATAGCAACAAGAACAGCATCATAACGCTGAGGTTCTGCTGGTGCTTTTTTACCTTCCATTGTCACGTAGATGCCATCTTCTTTAGCTTCTACCGCGGTCACTTTAGTTTCCAGCATCAAGCTGAATTTTTTGCTGATGCGCTTAGTGAACACTTTAACAACGTCTTTGTCCGCAGCAGGAATAACCTGATCGAACATTTCCACCACGTCAATCTGAGAACCCAGAGCGTGGTAAACAGTACCCATTTCCAGACCGATAATACCGCCGCCCATAACCAGCAGGCGTCCCGGAACAGCTTTCAGTTCCAGTGCATCGGTAGAATCCCATACGCGAGGGTCATCATGTGGAATAAATGGCAGTTGAATTGGGCGTGAACCCGCTGCGATAATGGCATTATCAAAATTAATCGTTGTTGTACCGTTCTCGCCTTCTACTACCAGGGTGTTAGCACCTGTAAATTTACCAACACCGTTAACAACGTTAACCTTACGGCCTTTAGCCATGCCGCCCAGACCACCTGTCAACTGGGAAATAACTTTTTCTTTCCAGAGACGGATTTTATCAATATCAGTTTGTGGCTCTCCAAACACGATACCGTGTTGTGACAACGCTTTTGCTTCTTCAATCACTTTTGCAACATGAAGCAATGCTTTAGATGGAATACAACCCACGTTAAGACAAACACCACCCAGAGTAGAGTAGCGCTCAACCAGAACAGTATCCAAACCTAAGTCTGCACAACGGAAAGCAGCAGAATACCCTGCCGGGCCTGCTCCAAGCACCACTACCTGGGCTTTAATTTCAGTACTCATCATGACCTCTTAATTATTTGTCCGGCGGGTCAGACGAAAAAAACATATTCCACCGGGACGTACACACCGCGAGCAGTTTACAGAATTGTAAATAACCTGAAAAGCGCGTTAACGTGACAGAAATCGCAACCTGCCAGATACAAGTATAAAATACCTGTCACGATCATAATTATTAGGCCGGCATATTTACCGGCCTTCGCATTACATCACCAGATGACGAATATCGCTCATCAATTGATTAATGTAAGTGATGAAACGAGCACCATCTGCTCCATCGATCACACGGTGGTCGAAAGACAGAGACATAGGCAGAATCAGACGAGGAACGAACTCCTTGCCATTCCAGACCGGCTTCATAGAAGAACGGGACAGCCCCATAATGGCTACTTCTGGTGCATTCACGATTGGTGCAAAACCGGTTGTACCGATGCCCCCCAGGCTTGAGATAGTGAAGCAACCACCCTGCATATCGGAAGCAGTCAGCTTACCAGCACGCGCTTTCTTAGATACTTCTGCCAGTTCTCTTGAGAGTTCAACGATGCCTTTCTTATTAACATCTTTAAATACAGGAACAACCAGACCGTTAGGTGTATCAACCGCGATACCGATGTTGACGTATTTTTTCAGGATCAGCTTCTGGCCATCTTCAGAGATAGAGCTGTTAAAGCGAGGCATTGCTTCCAGTGCTTTCGCAGCCGCTTTCATAACGAATACCAGCGGAGTGATCTTCACGCCAAGCTGTTTCTTCTCAGCTTCTTTGTTCTGTTGCTTACGGAATTCTTCAACTTCAGTGATATCCGCTTCATCAAACAGGTTAACGTGAGGGATCATTACCCAGTTACGGCTCAGGTTAGCACCGGAGATTTTCTGGATACGGCTCATTTCAACTTCTTCGATTTCACCAAACTTGCTGAAATCAACTTTCGGCCAAGGCAGCATACCCGGCAGACTACCACCCGCAGGTGCTGCTTCTGCACGTTTGATTGCATCTTTCACGTAAGCCTGAACATCTTCACGCAGGATACGGCCTTTACGACCAGTCCCTTTCACTTTAGCCAGATTTACGCCAAATTCACGAGCCAAGCGACGAATCACTGGAGTTGCATGAACGTAAGCATCGTTTTCTGCAAACTCATTTTTGCTTTCTGCTGGCTGGCTGGCTACTGGTGCTGGTGCTGCTTTCGCAGGTTCTGCCGCAGGAGCCGGAGCCGCTGCTGGAGCTGCTGCAGGTGTTGCGCCGGCAACTTCGAATACCATGATCAGAGAGTCAGTTTTTACTTTATCGCCAACTGCGATTTTGATCTCTTTCACTGTACCCGCAAATGGGGCCGGAACTTCCATAGAAGCTTTGTCACCTTCAACGGTGATCAGTGACTGCTCTTCAGTGATGGTGTCACCAACTTTTACCATGATTTCAGTAACTTCAACTTCATCACCACCGATATCTGGTACAGCAACTTCTTTGCTCTCAGCCACTACTGGAAACGCTGCTACCGGAGCCGCTTCCTGTTGTACGGGTGCAGCTTCAAAAATCATAATCAGTTTGCCGGTTTCCACCTTATCGCCAACTGCAACTTTGATTTCTTTAACCACTCCCGCCTGTGGCGATGGAACTTCCATGGAAGCCTTGTCACCTTCAACAGTGATCAGTGACTGTTCTGCTTCTACTGTGTCACCAGCTTTCACCATAATTTCAGTAACTTCAACTTCATCTGCACCAATATCAGGTACGTTAATTTCGATAGACATTAATCTTTACCTCTTATGCCAGACGTGGGTTAACTTTTTCTGGGTTGATGTTGTATTTTTTGATTGCTTCTTCAACCACTTTCACATCAACGTTGCCACGTTTAGCCAATTCACCCAGAGCTGCAACAACCACGTAAGAAGCATCAACTTCAAAGTGATGACGCAGATTTTCACGGCTGTCAGAACGACCGAAACCATCAGTACCCAATACGCGGAATTTGCTTGCTGGTACGAAGTTACGAACCTGCTCAGCAAACAGCTTCATGTAGTCAGTAGAAACGACTGCTGGTGCATCGTTCATGATCTGAGCTATGTAAGGAACGCGTGGTTCTTCTGAAGGATGCAGCATGTTCCAACGCTCACAATCCTGACCATCGCGAGCCAGTTCAGTGAAGGAAGTTACGCTGTAAACGTCAGAACCAATGCCGTACTCGTCAGACAGGATCTTAGCTGCTTCACGAACATGACGCAGGATAGAACCAGAACCTAGCAACTGAACTTTACCTTTCGCGCCTTCTATGCTTTCCAGCTTGTAGATACCTTTACGGATACCTTCTTCAGCACCTTCAGGCATTGCTGGCATGTGGTAGTTTTCGTTCAGAGTGGTAATGTAGTAGTAGATATTCTCTTGTTTTTCACCATACATACGCTCCAGACCATCATGCATGATAACAGCCACTTCATAAGCGAACGCTGGATCATAAGAGATACAGTTAGGAATAGTCAGAGACTGAATATGACTGTGACCATCTTCGTGCTGTAGACCTTCACCGTTCAGAGTCGTACGGCCAGAAGTACCACCAATCAGGAAGCCACGAGCCTGCTGATCCCCCGCTGCCCAGCACAGATCACCGATACGCTGGAATCCGAACATGGAATAGTAAATATAGAACGGGATCATTGGCAAGTTATTGGTGCTGTAAGAAGTTGCAGCAGCCAACCAGGATGACGCAGCACCCAACTCGTTGATACCTTCCTGTAGGATCTGACCTTTAGAATCTTCTTTATAGTACGCAACCTGCTCACGGTCTTGAGGAGTATACTGCTGACCATTCGGACTGTAGATACCGATCTGACGGAACAGACCTTCCATACCAAAAGTACGTGCTTCATCAGCAATGATTGGAACCAGACGATCTTTGATCGACTTATTCTTCAGCATGATGTTCAGTGCACGAACGAAAGCGATAGTGGTAGAAATTTCTTTAGATTGTTCTTCCAGCAGAGAGCTGAAATCTTCCAGAGCAGGGATATCAAGTTTTTCGTCGAAGTTAATACGACGGCTTGGCAGGTAACCGCCCAGTGCATTACGACGCTCATGCAGATATTTAGATTCTTCAGAGTCTTTGTCGAAAGTTACGTATGGCAAGTTTTCAATTTGCTCATCAGATACAGGTACATTGAAGCGATCACGGAATTGACGAACACCTTCCATGTTCATTTTCTTAACCTGGTGAGCAATGTTTTTACCTTCGGCGGTATCACCCATACCGTAACCCTTGATGGTTTGAGCCAAGATTACAGTTGGTTTACCTGTAGTTTCCTGCGCTTTTTTCAGTGCAGCGAAAACTTTCTTAGGATCATGACCACCACGGTTCAGAGCCCAAATTTCGTCATCAGTCATGTCCTTGACCAATTCCGCAGTTTCTGGGTAACGGCCGAAGAAGTGCTCACGAACATACGCGCCATTCTTGGACTTGAATGTCTGGTAGTCGCCATCCAGCGTTTCATTCATCAGTTGAACCAGTTTGCCGCTGGTATCTTTACGCAGCAGTGCATCCCAACGCTCACCCCACAGGACTTTCAGTACCTGCCAGCCAGCACCGTCGAAAATGCCTTCCAGTTCATTAACAATTTTACCGTTACCCGTTACTGGGCCATCAAGACGTTGCAGGTTACAGTTGATGATGAAGACCAGGTTGTCCAGCTTTTCACGAGTTGCGATAGTGATCGCACCTTTGGATTCTGGCTCATCCATCTCACCGTCGCCCAGAAAAGCATAAACGGTTTGCTTAGAAGTGTCTTTCAGACCACGGTGTTCCAGATATTTCAGGAATTTAGCCTGATAGATAGCAGAAATTGGACCCAACCCCATTGAAACAGTTGGGAACTGCCAGAAATCAGGCATTAATTTTGGATGTGGGTAAGAAGACAGACCATTGCCGCCAATTTCCTGACGGAAATTGTTCATCTGTTCTTCTGTCAAACGACCTTCAAGGAATGCACGTGCATAAACGCCCGGAGAAATGTGACCCTGGAAATAAACCAAGTCGCCACCATCATTCTCATTACGAGCACGGAAGAAATGGTTAAAACAAACTTCATAAACAGTAGCGGAAGACTGGAATGAAGCCATATGACCACCCAGCTCCAGATCTTTCTTGGATGCACGCAAAACAGTCATGATTGCATTCCAGCGAATAGCAGAACGAATGCGGCGCTCCAAATCCAGATTACCAGGGTAAGCCGGCTCATCCTCAACCGGAATAGTGTTGATGTAATCACGGGTTGCAGCACCAGCCGCAACATTAACGCCACCTTTACGTGCTTCGTTCAAAACCTGATCAATCAAGAATTGAGCACGTTCAACACCTTCTTCACGGATGACCGATTCGATCGCCTGTAACCAATCGCGAGTTTCGATCGGATCCACGTCATTTTTCAAAATATCTGACATGGTGTGTTCCTTATCTGTTATCTATTTCTAATGGTTGTTTTGGAGCCTATCTTCTGGTCATACCCTTTGACATTCAGTCAGTCATGACCGGAAGATAGGCCCTGCTATATGTTGCCGCTAAACCCCTTAAATAAAGAGCTAACAACTGTACAGACGCAGCAGCCAGGATCTGTACAGTCAAGTTTAGAATCTATCCCATTTGGGAGTTGTATTAATCCATGACGCCCCGGGGGATAGGCTCTTAGTCCTGATGTTGTTGGAACCGTCTTAGTGAGCGCTCACGACGAGTATGCTCACGAGTCATATCCAATAAAACTTCTTCTATAAAAGACAAATGGCGATGCGAAGCTTCACGCGCTTTTTCCGGTTCTCTCGCCATTATTGCGTGATAAATCTCTGCCCTGTGGCTACTTACTGCTGCCAACATTTCTTTGCGGGTATAAATGAATTCGAAATTACGCCGGATATTCTGTTCCAGCATCGGGATCATACAACGCAATAAATGCAGCAATACCACATTATGGGCTGCTTCTGTGACAACAAGTTGATATTGCAAGACAGCATCTGATTCCGCATTGATATCCCCGCATTGTTGGGCTTCTTGAATAGCGAGGTGTTTTTTCTCAATACGTTTAAAATCTTCATCCGTTCCCCTGAGAGCAGCGTAATAAGCCGCAATACCTTCCAGTGCATGGCGTGCTTCCAGGAGATCAAATTGTGATTCTTGATTCTCTGCAATAAGTTGGGCGAGTGGATCACTGAAACTTTGCCAGAGATTATTCTGTACAAACGTTCCTCCCCCCTGACGACGGAAAAGAAAGCCTTTAGCTTCCAGTTTTTGAATGGCTTCGCGCAATGAAGGGCGTGATACTTCGAACTGCTTCGCCAGTTCACGCTCAGGCGGCAGCTTTTCTCCAGGACGTAATGAGCCTTCGAGAATGAGGTGTTCAAGACGTTGCTCAATCACATCTGATAACTTTGGTTGGCGAATTTTGCTATAAGCCATATCTGCTGTAAGCCATTCAGTAAGTAAACGTTACTTTCGAACTATTTTTATGTGAATTAGTTTTATGTGAATTAGTTTTATGTGAATTAATTACTTCAACTATATCCCTATCCCCTGTTTGACAGGGTATTCAGACGAACTTTTAGACAATCAACCTCATTCAACTGACTTCATTTAGTCGGGATTTAGTCAATTGGTAATACCAATTTAAAATACAGGCCATAAAGTAACAAAGTATTCACTAGCTGTCTATAAAGACCTTGGGCTAAATCATAAAAACCTGCAAATTTTAACAAATTATTTTAATTTTTATCAGAAAATTATAACTAAATGGGACTTTCAGACAATAAAATAAGTAAGCATTTAAGGGCATAATACGAATTCATTATCCATTATTATAATTCATTTAGTATATCAATTCATTTGTTTATTTATTATTTAAATTTATACATTATTATTAGTTTGTAACACATGGTGTAAAGAGAAAATGGATATAATGCTTTAATATAACAGCAACAAGAGCATGTTATCGGTAAAACTCCTAATGTCTAATCTCTAATCATAACTGAAAAATTACTACTGTATATTCTATATACACAATCAATATGCTGGACAATCAATATGCTGGATAGATAGATAGATAGATAGATAGATTGTGAGCTACATATTCAAGAATCAAGTTACATAGAAGTGTCAGTTACACAGCAGTGGCAAATGAGTGGTTAGAAAAAACAGCAAGACACATTGAACGCAATACTCTCCCCCTCAGGAATAACAAGAATGTTATGGATATTTTCTTCAAATGGTCACACTAAGTGCCAACTCAGGGAATATTCCAACTTTTCAGGATGGAAAACTATTAAGGATGAAGAGGTTCAGGCTAATTGATATGTACCAATAGATTTCAAGTTGCATCACTGTAGCAAGTGAATACTCACAGCCATCAAAGAAGCAACCTGAAAGATGGACGGTATAAAGCTCTTTTTCATGCAATTCCCGCCATATGTCAAACCTGACACCGGCGGGATTTTTTTATGTTGCCCCAAAGTGACTGTTCTCAACTAGGCTAACGTCCCATAAATCGTCAACAAGGCAACAATGATCACAATCGTAAATGTCGCTTTTTTCGCGATTTTTACTGCTGCCAGGGGAGTCTCCAAAAGATCCAGATGAGGTTCCTTACTCAATGCAAATTGAGCCAATTGACTGACCACTTTATATTGGGATGTCCGCAAGTCGCTGAGTGATGCAATCCAGGCAGGTAATGCCTTTTCACCATGTCCCAACAGAGCATAAGCGATACCAGCCAAACGTGCAGGGATCCAATCCAGACAATTTAATAACGCATCAACACCTGATTGAGCACGTTGTACAGTAGTCCCATATCTTGCTAACCATCCTTGATATGCTCTTAAAAAACCATAACCCATCAAAATTGCCGGGCCAAATTCCCCCATCACGACTAACCAGAAAATTGGAGCAAGGTAGTAACGGAAATTGATCCAGATTAATGCGTTCTGTATTTCACGCAATCGTTCATCTTTTGTTATATTCGATGGAATTCCTTGTCCCATTGTCAAATGGGTAAGATGGATATTTTGCTGATCTGAATCATCAATACGCACAGCTCGGAGATATTCACGATAGCTATGACGCAAAGAACCCGCACCAACACATAACAAACTAATCATGATGCTCAATAAAATTGCCGGCATACCAAAAACCACTGTACTCAGAACCCCAATGAGCTTCCAGATCAAAAAAATAACCACAAGGGTCATCCCTAAGCTTGCCCACAGTGAATATAATTTTACTCTGGCAAAAAAAGGGGCCAGATAGTGTTCCAACTGCCAATGGTCTCCCATTTTAAAAATGCGCTCCCATGCCAGTATTAACAATAGGATAAAGAGGGTCATCCAACTCGCTCCTTCAATAATTGCCGATAATGTTCCCAATAAAAATAAGGCCCTGGGTCGGTTTTTCTACCCGGTGCGATTTCACTATGCCCTGTAATATTGTTACGAATATCAGGGTATTGTTTGATAAGTAGCTGAGTGACTTCCACCAACTTAAAATACTGGATTTCAGTGAATGGTTCGTAATCCGTCCCTTCCAACTCAATACCTATTGAAAAATCATTACACGTTTCACGATCACAATAACAGGAAACACCCGCATGCCAAGCCCTTTTATCGAATGGAACATACTGTACAACTTCACCATCTCGACGGATCAAACAGTGAGCAGAAACATGCAGTCCTTTTATCTCTTCAAAGAAAGGATCTTCATTGGGATCCAACGTTCCCATAAATAACTGATCAATATACGGCCCACCGAACTTACCGGGTGGTAAGCTAATATTATGAATGACAAGTAATGATGGGATTTCCCCTTCCGGGCGCAAATCATAATGTGGAGAAGTCACTTTTCTGGCATCATCAATCCACCCTTCATTTAACTTCATTCTCTTACTCCATCGAACTGTTTCATCGCTAATTTTTCCACAACATTGGAAGACAACTGCTCAAAGTGTAACAGATTAGTATGTTAGCATTTTCAATCGAGAGATTTTTTCGCTCTTACTTTCATTTGCGAGCAAGCTCGAAAATTTTCCAGTAAAAAATGTAATCAATAGTTATCTTTTCGAGCCATTTCCACAAAATTCACTAACATCATTTTCTTTTTTTAAAATATCTCCATCCTTATTAGCACCAACTCATATTAAAAATCATGCATCGCTCTGAAAAAAATATAGTGGGATATGCAGAAAAACACATAAAAGAAGAAAATAAAAAGGAGATAATATGAATCAGCAAGGATTTACATTAATGGAAGTCATGGTTGTGATGGCAATTGTATCTATCCTTGGTGCAATTGGTATTCCCAGTTATCAAGGCTATATTCAAAAGGCAGCATTAACCGATGTACTCCAGGCTATTATACCTTATAAGTCTGGAGTTGAAATTTGCCGTTTTGAAACAGAAAGCTACAAAGAGTGCAACACTGGTCATACATCCATTCCATCTGGTCACAATAGCCGTTATATCAGTACTATAACTGTAAAAATGGGAGAAATAGCTATCGTTGGTAAACAAAATCTCAATGGCCTTAATGCCATCTTAAAACCGATTCAGGATATTAAAACAGGTATTACACATTGGCAAACGACATGTAATGCCGAAAATGAATCATTAAAAACAAAATGTCAAGAAACACTGAAATTTTAACAGTCATTAATTTAATCATTAGTTAATAATTGAAAAATATAAAAATTCATTTTTATAAAAAATAATATCTTTCCAAGATACTATTTGGACAAAAATCATTAAGCCATTTAAATAGCAAAGGAATATAATAAATGAAAAATACGGAAAATATTTTAATTGAAAGAAAAATCAAAGAACTCTGCCAAAAACATCAGGCAATTATTATAAAAAGGAATGCTTATACTATAACTATTGCCTGTAGCCAATCCCCTAACGAAGAGTTCATTGCTTCACTACGTTTTATTTCTGGTGCAATAATTGATTTTGATATTTGGCCAAAAGCTAAAATTGAATCTATGTTGACACAAGAAGGACCATTTATACCTTGTACAGAAAGTTACTGTGCTGAAAACGATGAAACAAAAACTTACCGAAGAGAAAAATTAAGTACTCCAAACAATAATCACAATGATACACAATTCAATGACAGCTATACCGAAGATATTGATACTCCCGTCATTCAGTTAATTAATCAGACAATCTCAATCTCTATACAAAAAAGAGCATCAGATATTCATTTTGAACCTTCTCAATACAACTATCGGATACGTATTCGAGTTGATGGTGTGCTGCATTCTATGTCATCACCCTCTTCTCAAATGAATGCGGGTATTCCTGCTCGCTTAAAAATCATGGCAAAACTTAATATTGCTGAAAAGCGCCAACCGCAAGACGGGCAATTTGACTGGAATGATCACAAAACCAGTTATGCAATACGCATATCTACATTACCAACATTGTATGGAGAAAAAATTGTTCTGCGAATTTTAAACACCATACACCAATTATCATTGGAACAACTCGGTCTATCTGAGTCCCATTTACAGCTTTTAAAGCAGAAACTTCGTGTACCACAGGGAATGATTGTGGTCACAGGTCCGACAGGAAGCGGTAAAACTGTCACATTGTATAGTTGCCTGAAATATTTAAATCAAGCGAAGAAGAATATCTGTAGTGTTGAAGATCCGGTAGAAATTCCTTTAACGGGCATCAATCAAACACAGGTAAATAACAAAATTGGACTCGATTTCGCTAAAGTCTTACGGGCATTATTGCGGCAAGATCCCGATATCATCATGGTTGGTGAAATTCGTGATAACGAAACGGCTGAAATATCAATGAAAGCCGCTCAAACAGGCCATTTGGTTTTATCCACTCTGCATACGAATTCCACAATAGACACACTATCTCGCTTGCAAAATCTTGGGGTTTCAGGCTATACCACTGCATCATGTGTAAAATTAATTATTGCCCAACGGTTAGTTCGCAAACTTTGTCCCCATTGCCGGCAAAAAACGGAAGAACCTACGATCATACATTTTGAAAACAGAGAAATAAAACAACAAATTACTGTGCAGCAATGGGTGGCAGTCGGCTGTGAACACTGTTTTTCTGGTTATTATGGCAGGACAGCCATCTATGAATTTCTCGAAATCAAGCCTGAACTCCAGCAAACTTTATCAGAACAATTTTCTGACAAATTTCCTTGTTTGCCCGTCCGACAACAGCAAGCAACTCTTTTCTCTGCTGGATTGGAGTTAGTAGAACAGGGGACAACGACACTGGAAGAGATTTATCAAATTACAGGACAAGAGACATATCCAATAGAGATCAAGGCAGAGAGTACAGAATGAAAATGGAATATATTTATCAATGGCAAGCGATTAATAAAAAAGGAAATATTATAAGAGGAGAAAGTATTGGCCGAAATAGACACTCTATTTTCCAGTACTTGAGCCAACTTGATTTGCAACCTTATACGATAAAATGTAAAAAATTTATTTATTACAGCGAAAAGGAAATTACTTATCGTCTGCATTTCATCCATCAACTAAATACATTACTGACATCAGGTATCCCTTTATTGCAGGGGCTGACTATCCTATTACAAGAATGCAAGAACATCATTTGGCGATGTGTATTGACAGATCTTATTCAAAAAATCAGCCAAGGAGAATCATTTTCCACCGCGTTGCAACACTATCCCCGATTATTTTCTCGCTTATTTTGCCAAATTATCGCAGTAGGGGAGCAAACCGGCCAACTCGAAACTTGCTGCCAACTACTCATTCATAGATTAGAACAACAAAATATACTGCATAAAAAGATCCAAAAAGCGTATCGCTATCCTTTGATAGTCGCCTTTATCACAGTACTTGTCATTTTGTTAATGTTAATTGTCGTCCTGCCCGAATTCAAACAGGTATATTCTGCATTTGATGCCTCACTGCCATTATTAACACAAGGAGTTTTGTCAACCTCTGACTTTCTGACTAACCGGGGTATACCACTTTTAACAACGATATTAATATTGGTAATCCTCTATTCCTGGTTACGTTTTCGATTCCCTATGTTGCATTCAAAGGAAAAAATGCTTCTTCTTAAGCTGCCTCTTTTCAGAAAACTCATAATCTACCAGCACACCAGCCAAATATTCCATATTCTGTTTATGACACAGAAAGCAGGTTTGACCTTAACCCGCGGTCTGGAATGTACACTGAATGCAACACACCATCCTTTATTTATAGCGGGGATAAAAAGCCTTCACCGACAGATTCAGCAAGGGATACCAATGAGTAGTGCCTTGAAAAGAGAAGACTGTTTTCCGCCATTATGTAAACAATTTGTCATAATTGGTGAAGAATCAGGTGAACTTGACATATTTTTGGGTAATCTAGCGTTATGGTATCAAGAACAATTTATCAACTATGCTGATAAATTAGTGCAATTACTTGAACCAGTATTAATGCTGATTATGGCAGTGATTGTTGGCTTGCTACTACTCGCCATGTACTTGCCTATCTTTCAATTAGGTACTATTTTGGCGTAACAGCTTAATTTGCATGTTTTCATTATTTTTTCTCAAGGGGTGTAAAAACTGGAATTATACATGTTTGTTTATAGCTCATGTGCATCCCTTGAGTTACAATTTGCATATGCTATCAGAAATCTTTTAAGGGATAGAATGAATTATATTGTTGCACTCACAGGTGGAATTGGTAGCGGTAAGACGACTATCTCTAATGTATTTTCATCCCTTGGTGTCCCGCTTGTTGATGCAGATATTATTGCCAGAGAGGTTGTTACTCTTGGTTCTCCCGCATTACAAGCAATTTCAGAATACTTTGGCTCCGACATCTTATTACCAGATGGCAGTTTAAACCGCACCGCGCTACGTCAGAAGATTTTTTCAGCACCAGAAGAGAAACAATGGCTCAACTCACTTCTTCATCCACTAATACATGCAGAAACACAACAGCAATTAAATCAGGTCAGTTATCCTTATGTTATTTGGGTTGTTCCTCTGTTAATAGAAAACAACTTAACACACTTGGCTGACCGTATCCTGGTTGTTGATGTTCCTCCTGAGATACAAATCAGCCGGACAATTACACGTGATGGCATCAGCCGTGAACAAGTTGAAAATATTCTGGCTGCGCAAGCCAGCCGTCAAGAACGGCTGGAAAAGGCAGATGATGTCATACTTAACGATCAAAAAAAGCAAGATCTCACTGCACGTATAATCGAATTACATCAAAAATATTTGAAACAAGCAGAATTAGTTAGACAGGAAGAACGTAATGAATGATGAAACCTCCGCTATTATTTTTGAACACCCACTAAATGAGAAAATGCGTTCATGGTTGAGGATTGAGTCTTCACTACAACAACTAGAAAAACAGCGTTATCTGGATTCACAAGCAAACAGTCTCGCGTTTTTTCGTACGATTGCTGAATTAATTGAGATATTGGAACGTGGTGAAGTGCGCTCTGAATTATTAAAGGAACTGGATCGCCAACAAATAAAATTAAAACAATGGCTCAGTGCACCTAATGTGGACACTCCTATGATTCACAAACTGATAGAGCAACTAAAAGAGCGGAGCCTCGCATTACATCATGCTCCGCGCCTTAGCCAACAAATTAAAGAAGATCGTATTATCAGCATGGTGCGTCAACGGCTCAGCATCCCTGGAGGATGTTGCAGTTTTGACTTACCGACATTACATCTGTGGCTACATCTACCACAATCTATCCGGGATGAAACAGTTAAATCCTGGCTAGACAGTTTGTTACCATTAAAACAAGCATTAGAAAGTATTCTAGGGCTGATACGCCACTCAACGATGTTCTCTGCGCAAATCAGTCATAACGGTTTCTATCAGGGAAACGCCGATGAGGCAGATCTATTGAGATTAAAATTAGATATTGTGCTGAACTCACTGATTTATCCACAAATCTCCGGCCACAAAACCCGTTTTGCTATCCGTTTCTTACCAATGGATAGTGAAAACGGTACTGTGCCTACGCATTTGTCATTTGAATTGGCCTGCTGTTAATATAATCATCAAACTAAGCAGGAGAGAACTAAAATGTCTGAAGTATTGACTGTCGCATGCCCGACATGCGGCAAGACAATAATATGGGGTGAAATCAGTCCTCATCGCCCATTTTGCAGTAAACGTTGCCAGTTAATTGACTTGGGCGAATGGGCGAATGAAGAAAAGAAAATCCCCAGTCAGGGCGACAGTACAGAAAATGATGACTGGAGTGAATAACCTGATTAGTAATCACATCTTATATTTCCGCCTGCATTGGGCGAAAGTGTACGGTGCTTTTCGCTAAAACATATCACGGTAGTATCGAATCATCTGGCACTACCGCGATATCTGTTTCAATTAGTTTAACCTTTAGTTAATAGATTGACGATACTGCGGTTTGCTGGTGGAAATTCATCAGCAATTAATTCAGCTTGCGGGATCCAACGATAAGGCTGTCCCTCTTTACCAAATGGCTCATTCTTCCATTGGTCAACCAAATAAAAGTAAAGGGTAATATTTCTGTCCGAGAATTCATGTATGATAGTTTCCAACAATTCACAATGAGTTACCGTGATACCAACTTCCTCTTTTAATTCCCTGATCAAAGCCTGTTCTGGTGTTTCTCCCTGTTCGAGCTTCCCTCCCGGAAATTCCCAAAATCCCCCCATGTGTGAATCAGCACGGCGTTGGGTGATAAAAATTTCATCATTGCTATTTTTAATAATTCCTGCCGCAATATGCAGATATTTTTTTTCCATAATACTTTTCCAGAATAGTCTTTCTTGCAGACCATAATAAAACAGCCTTACGGGAAAAACACAGGATTAATATCACGAGATCTAAGTCACTTCTTATCTCTTTTTACCAAACCTTCCACAGATAAGAGAGTATTATGTATACAGATACTCAACAGATTTCGAATTACATCATAGTGGTAACCACTACACAACCATAGGTAATTATTTGATTTAAATACAATAATAGTAAGATATAACTGTGAGGTAACTTGGGAAATGAACAGAAAAAATTGCAAATAAGGCTCTGCCCAATAATTAAAAATAAGCATTTTACATCTTAAAGATTGAGGAAAAATCATTCATGCAATATGAAGATCAACCATTAATCGAAGCAAGGCAAATAACCTATCAATTTTCTGGTGAAATCAATCCATTATTTTCTAATATTGATATTTTTTTGCATACAGAACAACACGCTTTAGAGGGCCGTAACGGTATTGGCAAATCTTGGTTAGCATCAATATTGGCACAACAAGTCTCGCCTTCAGAAGGAAATGTAAAACATTTTTGTGATGTCGGTTATTTGTCACAAGGCCTGTCTGCTTTTACCGGCAACGCTGGAGATATGCTCGGACTGACTAATATTATAAATGCCAATGAGCGCATCCTCGCTGGCGCTGGTGAAACGGTTGATTTTGACATTATGGAGGGAAATTGGGATTGGCAATTTCAAATCGAATCCTTATTGGCAGAAGGTGAGCTGGCCCCGGAGATATTAAACCAGCCCTTCGATTCACTGAGTGGAGGAGAACAAACTCGTCTTCGATTGTTGGCACTTAAAAGACGAGGAGCGGGTTTTATGATCCTGGATGAACCAAGTAACCATCTTGATCGACAAGGACGCCTTTGGTTAGCTCAGTGGCTAACAACATTCAATGGCGGTATTTTGCTGGTGACACATGACACTAAACTATTACAGCATGTGTCAGTTGTTTATGAACTCAGTGGGTTAGGATTATCCCGTAGTACTGGTGGTTGGGAAACATGGCAGGAGAGTAAAAAACAGCTCCGGTTGGGTATACAACGTGATGTTGACCAGACCAGAAAAAACCTCAAGCAAGCTTTGCGCGATAAGCAAAGAGATCGGGAAAAAACTGATAAAAGGCAAAGTCAGGGTAAGCAGCGTAGGGAAAATGCCAACCAAGCTAAACTCCTTCTTGATTATTCACTTGGACGCTCAGAAGTCACGTTATCACGGATAGCAAAACAGAATGAAGAGAGATTGCAACGCAGCTCTTCATTAGCCGCTGAAGCCAGTGCAAAACTGGAAATTATCGATCCACTGTCAATCGCTGTTGCAATACCACAAGCAGCAACTTCTCCGTTGCTTTATTTACAAGATGTCATTTTGCCCTTTGGTTCCGACTCCTCTATTAGTTTAACCATAAATAATGGTGATCGTCTCGCTATTACTGGCAAAAATGGTAGCGGAAAATCGACCTTATTAAAGGTAATGGCAGGGCTATTAGCACCAAGAAAAGGTATCTGCCGAGTAACTTCTTCACATAATCTGATGGATCAGCACTTTTCATTTCTGGATAAGACACAGTCAGCTCTGTATAACTTTCAATTACAGTCACCAGGCTGGACTGAAGATCGTTACCGTACTCGGCTGGCACAACTACGTATGCGTGGAGAAGAAGCATTAAAACCTGTCAGTTATCTGAGCGGAGGTGAACAACTTAAGGTAGCTCTTGCTTGCCTATTTTGTGGGCCTTCCGCACCAGCCTTGCTGCTGTTGGATGAGCCGGATAATCATCTGGATATTGAGTCACGAGAATTACTTCAACAAGCATTGCATGATTATACTGGTGCCATGATATTGATTTCCCATGACGACCAATTTCTTAAGGCTGTTGGCAATATGCAAGAATTGATACTGGGGAAATAAGTTCTTAAAGTTGAGCAAAGTAGCCAGCGATGAAATATCGCTGGCTGTTTATGACTAATTTTAATTATAAACGACCGTGACAATGTTTATATTTTTTACCTGAACCACATGGACAAGGATCATTTCGTCCAACTTTACGGACACCGCTTGCCATTTGTGCTTCGGCTTCTGACATCAAAGCACCTTGCTCAATTTCATGGCTTAAATGCTGTTGTCTTGCCAGACGTTCTGCTTCCGCACGACGCTGCTGCTCAAGTGCTTCCACTTCTTCTGGCATTCTGACCTGAACTTTGCTCAAGGTGCTGATCACTTCGTATTTCAGTGATTCCAGCATGTTGGCAAACATAGCGAAAGATTCGCGCTTATACTCCTGTTTTGGATCTTTCTGCGCATAACCACGTAGGTGAATCCCTTGACGCAGATAATCCATCGCAGCCAGGTGCTCTTTCCACAATGTATCCAGTGTTTGCAACATGATGCCTTTTTCAAAATTACGCATCATTTCTGTGCCGACAATTTCTTCTTTCTGTTTGTAAACTTCAATTGCCTGCTCAAGAATACGCTCACGCAACGTTTCTTCATGCAGCTCTGGTTCTTTATCCAACCACTCTTTAATAGGCAGAGCCAAATCAAAGTCGTTGACCAAACGTTCCTGTAAGCCAGCCACATCCCACATCTCTTCCAGAGATTGAGGTGGAATATAAGCATCAATAGTGACTTTGAAGACATCTTCACGGATGCTGGAAATAGTTTCACTGACATCGCTCACATCGAGCAGATCGTTACGTTGTGCATAAATCGCGCGACGTTGATCATTGGCAACATCATCATATTCTAACAATTGCTTACGGATATCGAAGTTACGGCTTTCGACTTTACGCTGAGCATTTGCAATGGCTTTGGTCACCCACGGATGTTCAATGGCTTCACCTGGCTGCATACCCAATTTGCGCATCATTCCTGTAACACGTTCAGAAGCAAAAATACGCATCAGAGAGTCTTCCATTGACAGGTAAAAGCGTGAAGAACCCGCATCCCCCTGCCGTCCAGCACGTCCACGCAACTGATTATCAATACGACGTGATTCATGGCGCTCTGTACCAATAATATGCAAACCACCTGCTGCCAGTACTGCATCATGACGCTCTTGCCATGCTGCTTTGATTTGTTCAATTTTTTCTTCCGTAGGTTCCTCCAGCTTAGCAACCTCTGCTTGCCAGCTTCCCCCCAGCATGATATCTGTACCACGTCCTGCCATGTTAGTTGCGATAGTTACAGTACCTGCTTGTCCGGCCTGTGCAATAATATCTGCTTCCATTGCATGGAACTTCGCATTCAAAACGTTATGCTCAATACCTGCTTTTGTCAGTGCGTTGGAAACCAGTTCTGATTTCTCAATTGAGATAGTCCCCACCAATATCGGCTGACCGTTATTTGTACGCTCCTTGATATCTTCAATGATCGCATCAATTTTTTCCGCCTCAGTCATGTAAACCAAATCAGGCAAATCCTGGCGGATCATCGGACGATTTGTCGGTACAACAATAGTATCCAATTTGTAAATAGAACTGAATTCAAAGGCTTCAGTATCAGCAGTACCTGTCATACCTGCCAATTTTTCATACAGACGGAAGTAATTCTGGAAAGTAATGGAAGCCAGCGTTTGGTTTTCATTCTGAATTTCAACATGCTCTTTGGCTTCCACTGCCTGATGCAGACCATCAGACCAACGGCGTCCTTGCATAGTACGCCCAGTATGTTCATCAACAATGATGACTTCACCGTCTTTGACGATATAGTCCACGTCACGGGTAAACAGAGCATGGGCACGCAATGCAGCCGTAACATGGTGCATCAGCATAATATTGGTCGGTGAATATAAAGACTCACCTTCATCCATCAACTTAGCATTCACCAAAAGTTCTTCAATCAGAACCAGACCTCGCTCGGTAAGGTTAACCTGACGTGTTTTTTCATCAACAGAGAAATGCCCTTCTCCCTGAAAGGTATCCGAATCCTCTTTTTCCTGACGAACTAATTTAGGGATCAGCTTATCTACTTTGATGTAGAGTTCAGAACTGTCTTCCGCTGGCCCGGAAATAATCAATGGAGTACGGGCTTCATCAATTAGGATGGAATCAACCTCATCCACTAAAGCATAATGCAGTTTACGTTGTACCCGCTCTTCCGGGCTAAATGCCATGTTATCGCGCAGATAGTCAAAACCATATTCGTTATTGGTGCCATAAGTAATATCTGCCGCATAGGCTGCACGTTTAGCCGGAGCCGACATACCCGGCAAATTGATGCCAACACTCAGACCCAAAAATTCAAACAACGGTCGGTTATTTTCAGCATCACGTTGCGCCAGATAGTCGTTCACGGTAACAACATGAACACCACGTCCACTCAACGCATTCAGATAAGCCGGCAGCGTTGCTGTCAGAGTTTTACCTTCACCGGTCCGCATCTCTGCAATACAGCGCTCATTGAGTACCATACCGCCCAACAATTGCACATCAAAGTGACGCATACCAAATACACGCTTACTGGCTTCACGAACCGTAGCAAAAGCTTCCGGCAGGATCTTATCCAGTGATTCTCCCTCTTTGAGCCGGGCACGGAATTGATCAGTTTTTGCTTTCAGCTCTTCATCTGACAGCTTTTCGAAATCAGGCTCCATACGATTAATAACATCAACCATTTTACGCAAACGGCGCAGAGTACGGTCATTACGGCTACCAAAAATCTTAGTAAGTAATTTAATCAACATAATTAATACATCTCAGATAAGGCCACAGTTGTAGCCAACCAATTGTCTTTTTTATGACTAATATTTCATGACTGCCCTATTCATTCAGAAATCAGGCAGACACATTAAGATAAAGATCTATGGTTAGCCAGAGGCCCGGCCCGAATACCTTGAATTTGAGCAACCCAAAGTGCTGGTGTATGGATGTCAGGAGAAATTGCTGCCACAATTGCAACATCAACCGCAGATTTAAATCGGGTTGGTGCTTGTATCAGCATAGCATGTAACGTATCCAGCATTAATTGTTGCATGAATGGCATGGCAATTCGGATACTTTCTTTTGCTTCTTCGTTCCTGACAAGTTCAGTAATGGAAAAAGCAAAAGAAAGCCGGCGAATGACATTGCGGACAGCATGTTGCTGCCAATAATTTAAATAATTAGAAGGTTGACACCGAGAATTTTGTAATTGAAATAAATGTTCAAATGACGAAAGCACCTGATGGTGTTTTCTCTGAGCAGATAAGGTATTCGTATGGAGAATATTTTCTGTCACACTTGCCAGAGCAGGAGGCACACCGATTCCTGTAGCGACCATGCCCAGTAAAAGGTGAGACCAAAAATAACGCCTACCAAATTGTCGCCAAAGATTTAAAATACTCATTAACCCTTCATTAATAAATACGGAACCATCTTCATTATGCGAGATAGCCGCCCACAATCACTAGAAACGTTATTGTCTGAAACATCATTTGAAGATGCGGCAACTGCTGGCAAAAGCCCGCTCCAAACCATTCAGCGGCATGCCATTGCATTACTAAAACTCAATCGTACCGTCCTCAGTTTGCTTCCCGTACAACTACGTCCCTGGTGCCGAGTCGCCAATTATCGTAAACAAATTCTGGTACTGGAAGCAGGTAATGCCAGTTGGAAAACCAGACTTTACTATGAAATCCCTATCTTACTCTCAGCACTAAGATGCGAAATTCTACCATCTTTATCCTCTATCGACATCAGGATTAATCCATCATTAATGGTTAATGGTCGTAATAATGGGCAGAATGTTGAAAAAATCTCAGCAAAAAAACTTAATAATGATAATCGGGATTTATCAATGCGCCAGTTAAGCCATGAAAGTGCAGAAACATTGATGGTATTGGCCGAACGCTGCCCTGAAAAATTGAAAAGGAAATTAGAACGATTGGCTGCGCTGGCCGGAGAGAGTACCAGTACAGCCAAGATGAAGGACTAGCGCTGAATAAAAAACATCAGCGAGAGAAGTGTAATAGATAACATAACCCACTGATGAATCATAAGAATATTCTCAATACATATTTTATCAATAACGTTTATATCAATAACATTTGTATTAATATGCCAACACTGTAGATGGTGCACGGAAAGCCAACGGCATTTCAGCTTCATCTTCAAATGTGACAAATTCCCAAGCACTTTCTTGTGCCAGAACTGCTTGCAGCAATTTATTGTTCAATGCATGACCTGATTTAAATGCAGTAAATGCGCCGATAATGTTATAACCACACATAAACAAATCACCGATGGCATCTAACATCTTATGTCGGACAAACTCATCTTCAAAACGCAAGCCATCTTCATTAAGTATGCGGTAATCATCTACCACAATTGCGCAATCAAAGCTGCCACCTAAGCACAAGCCCTGAGATTGCAGATACTCAATGTCACGCATAAATCCAAAAGTACGCGCACGACTAATCTGACGAACAAAAGAGTCCGCAGAGAAATCCAGACTATAATGCTGAGAGCTGGAATCAATAGCGGGATGTTTAAAGTCAATGGTAAAATCCAGACTAAAACCGTGATATGGTGCCAATTCAGCCCACTTATCACCATCTTCCACACGTACTGTATCCTTCATGCGCACAAATTTTTTCGCAACGCTCAGCTCTTCAATACCTGCATCCAACAGCAGGAAAACAAATGGGCTGGCGCTACCATCCATAATTGGAATTTCTGGTGCATCAACTTCAATAACAATGTTATCGATACCCAGACCTGCCAATGCCGCATTCAAGTGCTCAACGGTTGAAATCCGCACATTCTGTTCATTTACCAGACAAGTGCAGAGCATAGTATCACGCACGGATTTGGCATCTGCCGGAAAATCTACCGGAGGATTCAAGTCAGTACGACGATAGATGACCCCGGTATTAGCCGGCGCTGGACGCATTGTCAATGTGACTTTTTTACCGGTATGCAAACCGACCCCTGTCGCCTGAACAATACGCTTTAATGTCCTTTGTTTGATCATCGTTTATATCTCGCAATGTTACCGATCCTGCCAACCACTATAAAATATGATTGGCAGAATATTTTAACACAAAAAGCGGAGAAACCAATTCTTTAGCTATCAATCAGCCTGCTTGCGCAAAAATGCCGGAATATCTAGATAATCAGGTTCCTTACTTGTTTGTGTATTTTGATCATTAACCACTTTGGCAGCAGGTTTATTCTCATCAGACAATGGCGACATTCCACCAGGCATCTGCTGGTAACGACGATCCAATGTATTTGATTGAGATGATTTATTGTTAGTCACCAGTGTGATTTCAGGACGTTTATCCATCCCAATGCCGGTAGCCACAACGGTGACACGCAGCTCGTCATTCATATCTGGATCCAATGACGTACCGATAACCACCGTTGCATTGTCAGAAGCAAATGCACGGATGGTGTTACCGACCGTTTCAAATTCATCCAAACGTAAATCAAAACCTGCGGTAATATTGACCAGAACACCACGCGCTCCGGACAAATCAATATCTTCCAGCAATGGGCTGGAGATGGCCATTTCAGCCGCTTCTTCTGCACGATCTTCACCTTGTGCAATACCTGAGCCCATCATGGCATAACCCATTTCAGACATCACGGTACGAACGTCAGCAAAGTCAACATTCATCAGTCCAGGACGGGTAATCAGTTCAGCGATACCCTGAACCGCGCCTTTCAGTACGTCATTGGCTGCACCAAACGCATCCAACAAAGAGATACCACGCCCTAGTACTTTCAGTAATTTGTCATTTGGAATGGTAATCAATGAGTCCACATGTTTGGACAGCTCAGTGATACCTTGTTCCGCGAAGGCCATACGCTTCTTGCCTTCAAAATTAAATGGTTTGGTGACAACAGCAACAGTCAAGATACCAAGTTCTTTGGCAATTTCAGCCACAACAGGAGCAGCACCAGTTCCTGTACCACCGCCCATACCAGCAGCAATAAACACCATGTCGGCCCCTTCCAGGGCAGTACGCAATGATTCGCGATCTTCTTCCGCCGCTGTACGACCGACTTCAGGGTTTGCACCAGCGCCTAATCCTTTTGTAATGCCGTTGCCAATCTGGATAGTCTGACCGACAGCTGTTTTGCGCAATGCTTGAGCATCAGTGTTAACCGCAAAGAAGTCTACACCTTCAATCCGCTCACGCACCATATGTTCAACAGCATTACCGCCGCCACCGCCGACGCCGATGACTTTAATCACCGCGTCATTGGTTAATTCCAGTGGTTCAAACATAATTTCTCTCCGTTTTGTGCCTTTATGTCGAGGCCTGCGTCATTTTCACGGCCTCTGTATAAAAAATCAAAATTCTTTTCTCAGCCAGCTACTGACTTTTTTGAACCAGCCGCCCACTGACGTTCTTTTCTCAGCATCAGAATCTCCGCCAAGGTGGGATTCTTTGCCATAATGCAGAAGGCCGACTGCTGTTGAGTAGCAAGGCTCCTGCACATAATCTGTCAAGCCGGTAATGTTCAGGGGACGACCAATACGTACTTGAGTATGGAATACCCGTTGAGCACATTCGGCCAATCCATCTATTTGAGCACCCCCGCCTGTTAAAACGATACCTGCGGCCAGATGATGTTTTACTCCCTGCTGACGCAACTGCTCCTGCAATCGCAAAATTTCATCATTTACTAAATTCAGCAGTTCGGTATAACGTGGCTCAATAACCTCAGCCAATGTCTGGCGTTGTAAACTACGGGGAGGACGCCCTCCCACACTTGGGACTTCGACGCTTTCATCCTTGCTAACTATCGAACCCAACGCGCAACCATGGCGCACTTTGATGGTTTCAGCATCACTCGGAGGTGTACCAAATGCATAGGCAATATCACTGGTAACAACATTTCCTGCATATGGGATCACTTTGGTATGACGCAATGCACCGCCTGTATATACAGCGATATCCATCGTTCCGCCGCCGATATCAACGACACAAACGCCTAATTCACGTTCATCTTCTGTCAAAACAGCATAACTTGCTGCTAATCCTGCAAAAATAAGCTGGTCAACTTTCAAACCACAACGCTCAACAGCTTTTACAATGTTTTTCGCCATATCGTTATGGCAGGTAATCAAATGAACTTTGGCCTGCATCCGCACGCCAGAAAGCCCAACCGGGTTTTTGATCCCTTCCTGATAATCAATAGCGTATTCTTGTGGGATTACATGCAAAATACGGTGTTCATCGCGAACACGAACTGATTTGGCGGTATGGACTACACTGTCCACATCATCCTGTGTCACTTCTTCTTCTGAAATTGGCACCATGCCAATCTCATTCTGACAACTAATATGTTTGCCAGATAGCGCCAGATAAACTGAAGATATTTGGCAATCAGCCATTAATTCAGCCTGGTCAATCGCACGCTGGACACATTTAACGACTGACTCAAGATCATTGACACCACCTTTATCCATGCCGCGGGATGGACAACTTCCCACTCCGATAATATTAACCATACCATCGGGCAGAATTTCACCAACCAGGGCAGATACCTTTGCTGTCCCGATTTCAAGGCCAACTACTAATTTTCTGTCCGTTGATTTGATCATCGTTATTCTGCCTGTCTCTGTATTATTGCCAGTCACTATTTATTTTCTTGCCCGTTCATTAAAGCCGGTGCATCAGTTAATAAAGGAGCCCAACCTACCGCAACACCACTGTCATAACGTAAATCCACATAGGCGACACGTTTTCCCGTGTTTTTCAGCAACACAGGATAAAGTTCAATAAAACGTTGAATTCGTTCTTCTTGATCTTTATTGCCTAATTCCAACCGGATGTCATTATCCAGTACCAGTTGCCAAGAATTACGCGCCGTCATGATCACTGCTTTCAATTTCATTTTATGTGCAGCAAGCTGTACAGCCATCGTGCGATATTCTGCCAATACGACTTTTTCTTTACCTTCCGGACCATAGAGCATGGGATAATGTCCCCCGGCACTACGCTCAATCGGTAAACTGAACACCCTTCCTTCCGTATCCAACATGCGTGTATCATTCCAACGCACATAAGGCACGTATTCTACCAAATGAATTTTCAGTTCATCAGGCCACTGTTTACGTACAGTGACTTGCCTAATCCATGGTAGTTGCTCTATCTGTTCCTGGATGACATTCACATCCTGTGTCATAAATGTCTCAGGCGTTCCCAGTGACAGAATGGCCTGTCTGACATCATCATTCGTGGTGTAATGCCGCTCACCAGTTAACACCAGTTTTGAAAGTGGCAGCCTGTTTGAATCCTTCATCCACTCTAATGTCATCCAGCCTCCCCATGTGATAGTGCCAACCACTATCAAGAAGAAAAGGATCCCAGCCAGATAATAACCATTACTGGGGCGGGAGCTTCTAACTTCAATCTCCCGCGTATTCCGGGCTGCCTGTGACATATCAATCGGCCAGCTCCAGAATTCTCGCGACTAACTGTGAAAAATTTAAGCCTGCCTGACGTGCAGCAATAGGCACCAGGCTATGACTTGTCATACCTGGAGAAGTGTTCACTTCTAATAAATAGAAATTGCCATTACCATCATCCATAATATCAACCCGTCCCCAGCCACAGCAGCCCAGCACCTTATAAGCTTTTGATGCAATATCAGCCAACTCCTGCTCTTTTTCTGTGCTCAAACCACTTGGACAGAAATATTTCGTTTCGTTGGAAATATATTTAGCTTCATAGTCATAAAATACTTCCGGTGCCTGAATTCGGATGGAGGGAAGAATCTCATCACCAAGAAATGCCACTGTATACTCAGGGCCAAACAGCCACTTCTCAACCAGTACATCTGTGTCATATTGGAACGCCAGTTCCAATGCGCCGCGCAGTTCTGAATAGTCATTCACCTTGGTCATGCCAACACTGGAACCTTCCAGATTTGGCTTCACCATAAGTGGCAACCCTAATTCTTGAACATATTCTTTGATTCGAAAATCATTAAGTTGTTCAAATTTTTGAGAATTAATCACGACATAAGGAGGAACGGGCAGTTTTGCTCCCTGCCATAACAGTTTTGTGCGCAATTTATCCATTGATAAGGCGGATGCCATTACACCGCTGCCGGTATAGGGGATCTGCAAAAATTCTAGTAAACCTTGCAATGTACCGTCTTCTCCACCACGCCCATGCAGAGCAATAAAGACTTTGCTGAACCCTTCTTCTTTGAGTTTAGTCACATCAACGTATTTTGTATCGACTGAATGTGCATTAATACCTGCTTCTCTCAACCCAGCCAAAACAGTTTGCCCCGATTGCAGTGAAACTTCACGCTCAGCAGAAGTTCCCCCAAACAGAACAGCGACCTTATCAACCATGATGTTCCCCCTCATTAAAAGATGGCTGTAATTTTGTTTCAGCCAAATTGCGCGCTATTTTACCGATATTCCCGGCACCTTGTACTAATACTAAGTCGTTGTTTTCCATTATTTGTGACAATATGACTGAAATTTGTTCCGGTTCTGACACAAATATAGGGTCTAACTTCCCTCGACTTCGGATGGTACGACATAAGGAACGGCTGTCCGCCCCCGGAATCGGCGTTTCTCCTGCCGAATACACATCCAGCATTAATAAAACATCCACCTGATTTAAAACGTTGGCAAAATCATCATACAGATCACGCGTTCTCGTATAGCGATGAGGCTGGAATACCATGACAATACGTTTATCCGGCCAACCCATTCGTGCAGCTTTAATCGTGGCATCAACTTCGGTCGGGTGATGGCCATAATCATCCACCAACATCACACCGCCATTTTTGCCATTAATGTTCCTGAGGGAAAATTCTCCAAGAAAATCAAAACGACGGCCGGTTCCCTGAAATTCAGCCAATGATGCCAGAATAGCGGCTTCATCTATTCCTTCTTCGGTCGCAACCGCAACCGCGGCAGTGGCATTCAACGCGTTATGTCGCCCAGGTGCATTCAGAACTACATGAAGTTCAGGCGAATCCTCACGGCTGATCGTGAAAAAGCCCTGTGCCCCTTTTTGTTCATAATGGGTAATACGAACATCAGCCTCTTTGCTGAAGCCATAAGTCGTGACATAACGCCCGATGCGAGGAATTAACGCCTTCACAACCGGATCATCGACACACATCACCGCGCGACCGTAAAACGGCAAATTATGCAGGAAGTTGACAAATGTTTGCTTCAGGTTTTCGAAATCGCCCTGATAGGTATCCATATGATCCGGCTCAATATTAGTCACAACGGCCATCATCGGCTGCAAATGCAGGAAAGAAGCATCGCTTTCATCCGCTTCTGCAATCAGGTAACGGCTAGTACCGAGACGCGCATGAGTCCCCACTGCTTTGACTAAACCACCATTGACAAATGTAGGATCAAGGCCGGCCTGAGCATAGATGCCTGCAATCATCGCCGTTGTCGTGGTTTTGCCATGTGTTCCTGCAACTGCAATCCCATGCCGATAACGCATCAGCTCTGCCAACATTTCTGCACGACGGATAACCGGAATACGTGCTTCACGAGCAGCAATAATTTCTGGGTTGTCAGCAGGAATTGCAGTAGATGCAACAACGACACTGGCATTACGCACGTTTTCCGCTCGGTGATGAAAATAAATGGTTGCTCCCAGAGCAATTAGCTGTTGTGTGACAGGGTTGGGAGCCAGATCAGAACCACTTATTTGGTAACCTTCATTAGCCAACACCTCGGCGATACCACCCATGCCAGCACCACCAATGCCAACAAAGTGGATATGCCTGACTTTTCTCATTTCAGGCACTGAAGCTCTTAGTTTCGCCAACTGTTGTATATTCACGTTTTAATCTTCACTCGTTATGTTTACATCATTGTTCTACTGTTATTCAGAACACCTGGTATTCAGAACATGTGTTCAGAACATATAGAACTATTTAGAACGGCCTGAATATTTTTCAGCAGCATCAATTAATGCCGCAGCCACTTGTTCAGTTGCATTAATAATGGCAACGGAGCGGGCTTTTTTTGCCATTTCCCGCAATTGCGAGCGCTGCCACTGTTTCAGCAATTCCACCACAGCATCAGCCGTAAATTGGGGTTGTTCGAGTATCTTTGCCGCCCCTGTTTTCTCCAGTGGTAAGGCATTCCAGTATTGTTGACGATCTTTATGCTGAAATGGCACAAAAATCGCGGGTAATCCTGCCGCTGATACTTCACTGACGGTCAATGCGCCGGAACGACATACTACGATATCAGCCCACGCATAAGCCTGCGCTATATCATCAATAAACTCAGTCACTTTGAATTCAGAGTTGGCTGCGTTCCCATATTTTTTCTGCGTCTCTTCTTGCGCACCTTTCCCTGCCTGATGCCATATCGTGATGCTGTCTCCCATGCGGGCAGCCACTTCCGGCATGGTCTGGTTCAAGATCCTCGCGCCCTGGCTCCCCCCAACAACCAACACACGGACAGGACCTTGTCTGCCTGCAAGACGCTCTTCCGGCACAGGTAGTGCCAATACGTCTTTACGCACCGGATTACCAACCACAGGTGCTTCAGGAAATGCTCCCGGAAATGCTTGTAAGACTGTTTTCGCAATTTTCGCCAGCCAGCGGTTAGTCAAACCGGCAATGCCATTTTGCTCATGCAGAATAACCGGAATACCGCACAACCATGCGGCAATGCCGCCTGGTCCCGAAACATATCCCCCCATCCCCAACACCACGTCCGGCTGATAGCGTTGGAGAATTGCTTTAGCCTGCCGGATCGCCTTAAAAATTCTGACAGGAGCGGCAAGCTGCGCTTTTATCCCTTTACCGCGCAATCCGGAAATCTGTATAAACTCAATATCTATGCCATGTTTCGGAACTAAATTAGCCTCCATGCGATCAGCCGTTCCTAACCAGCGAATATCCCAGCCTTGTTCTTTTAAATAATGGGCAACCGCCAATCCCGGAAACACATGGCCTCCAGTACCGCCTGCCATTACCATTAACCGCCGGTTTTTGCCACTCATTTAGGGCTCCTTACGAACGCCTGTGCTTTTGCCAGACGCACTTCATAGTCAATTCGCAATAATAAAACGATGGCTGTTGACATCACGAGCAAACTCGAACCACCGTAACTTACAAGGGGTAATGTCAGCCCTTTTGTCGGCAACATTCCAGAAGCAGCGCCGACATTGATAAATGCCTGAAAGCTGAACCAGATACCAATGGCACATGCCAGAAAACCAGCAAAACGTTGATCAAGCTGTAATGCCCGGCGGCCAATCATCATTGCGCGGAAAGCGACGAAGAATACCATTGCCAACACTAAAACCACACCCAAATAACCTAATTCTTCTCCTAAAATAGAGAAAATAAAGTCAGTATGGGCTTCCGGCAAGTATTCCAGCTTCTGAACAGAATTCCCCAGCCCCTGTCCAAAAAAATCTCCACGGCCAAATGCCATCAGGGATTGTGTGAGCTGGTAACCACTGCCGAAGGGATCATCCCACGGGTTCAGGAAAGAGGTTACCCGGCGTACCCGGTATGGTTCAGCCACAATCAACACGACGACGGCAAAGATCCCGCAGCCAATGATGGCAAGAAATTGCCATAATTTTGCCCCTGCCAGAAACAGCAGAGCCAGTGTTATCACAAACAGTACTACCACCGTTCCCAGATCAGGTTGTGCCAGCAGTAAGATAGCCAGCGCAATCATGACCCCCATCGGTTTACAGAATCCCCAGAAGTTGTTTCTCACCTCTTCCACTTTTCTCACCAAATAACTGGAGAGATAACAAAAAAGCGATAACTTCGACAATTCCGCTGGCTGAATACGCAGGGGGCCAATTGCTACCCAACGTGATGCTCCATTAACTGAACTACCAACAAACAACACCACGATCAACATCATGATCGTCATCAATAACATGACGTTGCTGTAACGCTGCCAAAACTCCATCGGAATACGTAGTGTGATAAGTGACAGACTAAACGACAGAATCAGATAAATGGCATCGCGACGCGCAAAGATAAATGGATCTTGTGCAAGGCGCTGACCAACCGGCATTGAAGCTGATGTCACCATCACAAAACCAATCACGGCTAACCCCAATATCATCCAGACCAGGGTACGATCATACATGACGATATCTGTGGGATCTGTCTCCACATTATCCGCCAGCCAATGTTTAAATTTACCAAGGCCTGGAATGGTCATTAGCCTAGCTCCTCCGCCAAACGGGCGAATTCACACCCCCGATGTTCAAAACCATTAAACTGATCAAAGCTCGCACAGGCCGGTGACAATAACACCATATCTCCGGTAATCAATTTCGGTGCAATTTCCCGCATCGCCTGTTCCATCGTATCCGTCAATCTGGATACTTCCGGGCGCAATTGTGCCAACTGATTACCATCACGACCAAAACAGTAAAGGCGAATGTTATTCCCTAATACATAAGGTCTGAGTGGCGCGAAATCTGCCTCTTTTCCATCTCCACCCACTAAAAGATAAAGTGTACCTTCCAGGGTCAGACCACTCAGCGCAGCCTGGGTACTGCCTACATTGGTTGCTTTAGAATCGTTTACCCAACGAACACCCTTTCTCATATGTACTACCTGAAAACGATGTGCCAACCCCTGATATGTTCGCAGTGCCCGCAGGCTCGCCTCACGAGGTATACCTACAGCATCCGCCAGTGCTAATGCTGCAAGTCCGTTGGTGTAGTTGTGTTGCCCGGTCAGACACATTTCCTGTGTGGACAACAGTGATTGTTGATTGACGACCAATTGCTGATGTTCATTATCAAGTTGATAATCACCCCGATCTATTCCAAAACTGATACAACGGCTATCTTTACCTGCCATTGGCAAGGTCAACTCATCCTGTGCATTCACTACACATACTTTTGCCTGATCATAGATACGCAGTTTTGCTGCACGGTATTGTGCTAATCCTTCAGGGTAACGAACCACATGGTCTTCAGTGACATTTAAAACTGTCGCTGCGGCTGCCCGCAGGCTGTAAGTCGTCTCAAGCTGAAAACTGGAAAGCTCCAGCACATATAGCTGGTACGATGGCTGTTTAGTCGGTTGTTTTAACAGCGATAAAGCCGGGATGCCGATGTTCCCACCTACACCAACCTGCCATCCCGCTTCTTTTGCCATTTCACCAACCAGACTGGTCACTGTGCTTTTGCCATTTGAACCGGTAATAGCCACAATTGGTGCTGTTGCTTCACGACAAAACAGTTCAATATCTCCGACAATTTCAACTCCGGCGTCAGCCGCTGCCCGCAATTCAGGTGTTGCCAGTGCAATACCTGGGCTGGAGACAATTAAGTCAGCTTCCATCAACCATTGTGTATTGAAACTGCCTGTATGACATTCAACGTTATCAGCTAACTTATCAATTCCCGGCGGCAGGCTACGGGTATCCATCACACGTGGCGTCACACCACGCGCCATGAAAAAATCGACACAAGAAAGTCCGGTTAACCCCAATCCAACTATGACAACTTTTTTACCCATGTAGTTAGGAGTAATATAGTTAGGAGCAATATAGTTAGGCGCTGTGTTGTTAGTCATATAGCCCGTCATGATTAACGTACCTTTAATGTTGCCAGACCAATCAGCACCAGCATCAAAGAAATAATCCAGAAACGCACAATAACCCGCGGTTCTGGCCAGCCTTTCAGTTCATAGTGGTGATGAATAGGTGCCATACGGAAAATACGCTGCCCTCGTAACTTGAACGAACCAACTTGCAAAATGACAGACAGCGTTTCTACAACGAATACTCCGCCCATAATGACCAGCAGGAATTCCTGACGCAGTAATACCGCAATGGTTCCCAGTGCCCCGCCCAAAGCCAATGAGCCAACATCGCCCATAAATACTTGTGCCGGATAAGTGTTAAACCACAGGAAACCCAATCCTGCTCCGACAATTGCGGTACAAACAATTACCAGTTCCCCTGCACGGCTTAAATAGGGAATGTGTAGATAGTTAGCGAAATTAACATTACCTGTCGCCCACGCCACCAATGCAAATCCGGCTGCTACAAAAACTGTTGGCATAATTGCCAGTCCATCCAGACCATCTGTCAGGTTAACCGCATTACTGGTGCCCACAATCACGAAATAAGTCAACAGGATATATAGCAGACCAAGCTGCGGCATCACCTCTTTGAAAAATGGCACAACCAGTTGTGTCGCGGGTGTATCTTTACCAATGCTGTACATTGTAAATGCCACACCCAGTGCCAGTACGGACTGCCAAAAATATTTCCAGCGGGCAATCAACCCCTTGGTATCTTTACGAACAACTTTTCGATAATCATCAACGAATCCTACGATGCCGTAACCAAGCAGAACGACCAGTACGCACCAAACGTAAGGATTATCCAGACGTGCCCATAGCAGAACAGAAATGGTAATGGAGAACAGGATCAGCAACCCGCCCATAGTCGGTGTTCCGCGCTTACTTAAATGGGATTCTGGCCCGTCATTGCGCACAACCTGTCCGATCTGTAATCTTTGCAGGTAAGCAATTAAAGTTGGTCCCATCCACAGCGCAATAAACAGTGCAGTCAGCAAGCCGACAATGGCTCTGAACGTCAGATAGGAAAAGACGTTAAAACCGGTGTGATATTTAACCAGATATTCGGCTAGCCAAACTAACATTGGAAGTTCTCCTTCAATGAGTTCACTACCTCTTCCATTTTGGTACTGCGTGAACCTTTAATTAATACAGAAATCGTTTCGTGTTTTTTCAGTAAAGGAAGCAGAGCTGCAACTAATTCAGCCTTGTTTGCAAAATGCTGCCCCCGGCCACTTGCATCAGAGATATATACACTTAAAGGCCCGACGCTAATTAATTGATCGATGTTTGTAGAGGCGATGGCTTCACCAACCTGACGGTGACATTCAACCGCCTGTTCTCCCAATTCCCCCATATCGCTGACAACCATCACGCGATAGCCGGGCATCCGGGACAACACTTGCGCTGCGGCAATCATAGAACCCGGATTGGCATTATAGGTGTCATCCAAAACCATTTTTCCCTCGGCCAAATGAACAGGGAATAAACGCCCCGGAACCGCTTTCAACGCCAATAGGCCAGCGTGAATATTATCGAGGGAAGCCCCTACAGAAATCGCCAGCGCACTGGCAGCTAACACATTGGCAATATTATGTTTGCCGGGTAGCGGTAACATAACGTTACAACTTCCAATTGGCGTATGCAGACAAAAATGCGTTTCCAATAACTGCTCTTGAATATCTGTCGCGTAAAAATCAGCTTCTGCTGTCGGGGTAATAGAAAAACGCCACACTGTCTGTTGCTCACTGCTAGCCTGCTGCCAGTTATGCCAGTCATTGCTCTCCAGATTGATAATGACGGTTCCTGTTGGTGAAAGCCCTGCAAAAATTTCACCTTTTGCTTTTGCAACTCCCGCCAACGAGCCAAATCCTTCCAGATGAGCAGAAAACAGGTTATTTACCAATGCACTTTCAGGACGTACCATTTCAGTGGTATAAGCAATTTCACCAATGTGGTTAGCGCCCAACTCAATCACGGCAAACTGATGTTCCTGAGTGAGTCTGAATAAGGTTAATGGCACACCGATATCGTTATTGAAATTCCCTGCGGTATACAGCGTATTACCACATTGACGCAAAATTGCTGCGGTCATCTCTTTCACCGATGTTTTGCCGGAAGAACCAGTCAATGCAACAACTCGCGCATTACTTTGCTGGCGAACCCAACTTGCCAGTTTGCCCATTGCCAAACGGGTGTCCTGCACGATCACTTGAGGACAATTAACATCAAGAGGTCGGCTAACCAATAATGCCCCTGCTCCCCGTTTCGCAACATCCGCCGCGAAGTGATGGGCATCAAAGTTTTCCCCTTTTAAAGCAATAAACAGATCACCACGAACTATTTTACGGCTATCAGTTTCTACAGACCGAATCTGAGTGGTAACAGCCTGCTGTTCAGAAACACAATGTAGCGTTCCTTCGGTGACTTGGACCAGTTGCTGTAGTGTCAATGGGATCATGCGGTCACCCCCAATAAACGTGCAACCGTCAGGCGATCTGAGTAATCCAACCGACGATTACCCACTAATTGATAATCCTCATGGCCTTTACCTGCTACCAGCACAACATCTTCCTCACCCGCCTGCATGATGGCACTGGTGACAGCTTCAACACGCCCATGAATAACCATTGCACTTCCCGGGTTGATGAAACCCGCCAAAATATCCGCAACAATAGACTGAGGTTCTTCGCTACGGGGATTATCATCAGTAACAACAACTCGGTCAGCCTCTTGTTCTGCAACGCCTCCCATCAGTGGACGTTTGCCTTTATCGCGATCTCCTCCACAACCAAATACACACCAGAGCTGCCCCTTACAATGCAACCGTGCAGCAACCAGCGCTTTTTCCAATGCATCCGGAGTGTGGGCATAATCCACGACAACCGTAGGGTGAGCTGATGCCGAAAAGACCTCCATACGCCCACAGACGGGCATCAGACAAGACGCCGTCTTCAGCAATTTTTCCAATGGATATTGCAGTGATAATAGCGTTGCAAGCGCCAATAGCAGATTGCTGACATTAAAGGCCCCCATCAGAGGACTCTTGATAGTTCCTGTCCCCCAACTAGAGGTAAATGCAATGGAGGCACCTTTATTGTGATAACGAACTTCCTCCGCGGATAACCAACGCCCCTGCCAACTTTCCGGCAAACGATTTTCCATCGTGACAGCAACGGCTTCTGGCAGACAAGAGAGCCATTTCAGCCCAACCTCATCATCGGCATTAATAATTTTTTGTTTGACTTCATGGTTACTAAACAACAACCATTTGGCTTCTTCGTAATTTTTCATATCACCATGATAGTCAAGATGATCACGGCTTAAGTTAGTGAAAACAGCAGCCTGAAAAGGTAATGCAGCTACTCGCCCTTGAACCAGACCGTGTGAAGAAACTTCCATTGCTGCAAAAGTTGCGTGCTGATCGACGAGCTGTTGTAAATCAAGTTGAATATCAACGGCGGAGCCTGTGGTATTTTCACTGGGAACTGTCATACCTAGCAGGCCATTCCCTACCGTACCCATTACCGCACTGGTTTCTCCAAGAGCTTGACTCCACTGTGCCAATAATTGTGTTGTCGTGGTCTTACCGTTGGTGCCCGTCACACCTACCAGTTTTAATTTATTACCTGGATGTTGATAAAATTCACCTGCCAATTTCGACAGTTTATTATTTAAATCATCAAAATAGATAACTGGAACACCGTGTATTTCCTGAATAGTGCCGTTATCCGCTTTTCCCTTCGCTTCAGCGATCACCGCAGCGACCCCTTGAGCGATAGCTTGAGGAATGTATTTTCGACCATCTGCCTGGTGCCCTTTAACCGCAACAAACAGATCTCCGGCAGCCGCTTTGCGGCTATCCAATGTCATTTCTCGCAGCGGAAGCTCAGGAGCATCAACTCCCCAAAGAGCCAATAAATCGCGTAAATTACGATCTTCCACTTTTATCCTCTTTATTTATTCATCACAAATTAGTTATTAACCACGAACTCTTTTTTATCGTCCGCAGGCAATGCATCAGGCTCGACGTTCATCGTACGGAGAACACTACTCATGATGTTGCCGAAAATAGGCGCTGAAACTGCACCGCCATAATATTTACCTGCTTGTGGATCATCGACAATCACAACCAGTGCAAAACGTGGGTTACTCGCAGGCGCAACTCCTGCGGTATAAGAGATATATTTATTGACATACTTGCCATCCGGCCCGACTTTTTTCGCCGTACCGGTTTTGATTGCAATGCGGTAACCTTTTATTGCCGCACGTACCCCACCTCCACCAGGCAATGCCACACTCTCCATCATGTGCACCACTGTGCGCATGATATTCTCAGGAAATACTCGAGTACCCGGAACTGGGGGATCGACCTTAGTAATTGATAAAGGACGATAAATACCGAAGCTGCCTATTGTTGCGTAGACTCGCGCTAACTGTAACGGTGTTACCATCAGCCCGTAGCCGAAAGAGAAGGTGGCCCTCTCAAGATCAGACCACCGTTGTCTATTTTTTGGAAATACACCACTCTTTTCTCCGACCAACCCCAAATCGGTCGGTTTTCCCATCCCAAAGCGGTAATAAACATCTACCAGCTCCGAGGCAGGCATCGCTAACGCCAGTTTAGAAACACCAACGTTACTCGATTTCTGTAAAATCCCCGTGATGGTTAACTCAGGACGTGGCGCTACGTCTTTGATTTCATGTCCTCTCGAACCATACATCAATCGGTAAGGTCTGGTATCCAACACGGTATTTTCTTTAACAATGCCACTATTCAGCGCACTCATCACAACCAACGGTTTCACTGTAGAACCGGGTTCGAACATATCAGTAATGGTACGATTACGCATGGCATCTTTTGGCGTTCCCGCCAGATTATTCGGGTTATAAGACGGGCTGTTTGCCATTGCCAACACTTCGCCAGTGTTAACGTCTACCAATACGGCAGAGCCAGATTCCGCCTTGTTAAGTACCACAGCTTTCATCAATTCCCGATAAACCAAAGTCTGAAGACGCTCATCAATACTGAGAGCCAAATCATGAGCAGCTTTTCTGTCTACAGATGAAACATCTTCAATAACTCGCCCGGTGCGATCTTTACGAACAGTCCGGCTTCCCGGCTTACCTGTCAGCCAGCTATCGAAACTCTTTTCCACCCCCTCGATACCATTGCCATCAATATTGGTCACACCAATAATATGTGCAGTCACCTGCCCTGCCGGATAATAACGGCGGGACTCCTGGCGCAAATAGATACCCGGAAGTTTCAGTTTTCCAACATAATCACCAATAGAGGTATTAACTTGACGAGCAAGATAAACAAAACGCCCTTTAGGATATTCATTGATTTTACTGGTTAATTGATCAAGAGGAATGGAGAGCGCATCAGCTAACGCCTGCCAACGGGTGTCATCCGTAATACCGCCTTTTTCAAAGATTTCTTTGGGATCTGCCCAGACAGCATCTACAGGTATACTGACTGCCAATGGGCGTCCATTGCGATCGTTAATCATGCCACGGGCAGTCGGAATAGATTGGACACGCAGAGAGCGGGAATCCCCTTCTTTCACCAAACGATCAGGATTAATGATCTGCAAATAAGCCACTCGAATCAAAAGCCCGATTAAAGCAAGCGAAATGCCTCCACACAGTAAGACAAAACGCCATCTGACAAAACTGGCTTTATCTTCTTGTTTTTTCAACTTTAAAGAGCGTGCAGCTTTCATCGCCTACCTTTTAGTTGTCAACTGGACTTATTGAGTAATCACAATATTTTCTTGTACCGGATCGACATGTTGCATATGAAATTTTTCAGTCGCTATAGATTCGATCCGACTGTGGTCACCCAATGCATTTTCTTCAAGGAGCAAGTTACGCCATTCAATATCTTGGGCATCAATCTGAATTGCCTGACGTTCTTTCTCCGCAGTCAATAAGCGGGTCTGATGGGTGACCGTCACAACACTGATCGCTGAAATCACTACAGCCACCAGTAAAATCAATGGGATTTTGGCATTGCGGATTAAATCGCTGCCAATGACTCCCACTAATCCATGACGTTCACCTGCCATTATTCACCTGCCTTTTCAGCAAATCGCAATACCGAGCTTCTCGCTCTCGGATTGGTTGCCACTTCATCCCCTGAGGGTTTCAACCTGCCAATTGATTTCAGACTACGCCCCCCTAATGCTTTTAATTGCACTTCGGTAAGAGGCAAACCTGCTGGAACCTGTGGCCCCTGACTATGTTGCTGGATAAAGCGTTTCACTATGCGATCTTCCAACGAGTGGAAACTGATGACTGATAATCGCCCTTGTGGTGCTAAAACCTGTAATGCACCTTCCAATGCACGTTCTATTTCTTCCAGTTCACTGTTAATGTAGATCCTGATAGCCTGAAAACTGCGTGTCGCAGGATGCTTATGTTTCTCCTTAATTGGACTCGCCTGAGCAATTAGCTCTGCCAATTCTCTGGTCCGCGTGATGGGTTCTTCCTGATTGCGAGCAACAATGGCTCTCGCAATTCGTTTGGCAAAACGTTCTTCACCAAAAGTTTTCAGTACCCACGCAATATCATCTGCTTCAGCCTTCATCAACCATTCTGAGGCTGATTGTCCCCGGGTGGGATCCATCCGCATATCCAAAGGCCCATCACGCATAAATGAGAAACCACGTTCAGGATCATCCAGTTGCGGTGAAGACACCCCTAAATCCAGCAAAATACCATCGATTTTTCCAGCCAGACCTGCATCTCTTACATAAGTAGCCAAATCTGAAAATGGCCCATGAGTAATAGAGAAACGCAAATCAGTAATTGTTTTTGATGCTTCAATGGCCTGCGGATCGCGATCTATTGCCATCAAACGACCATTCGGCCCCAACTTTGATAAAATCAGGCGAGAGTGTCCCCCTCGCCCGAATGTTCCATCAATATAAATTCCATCTTCCCGGATATTCAGTCCATTGACAGCTTCATCCAGTAATACACTGGTGTGCTTAAAATGACTATTTGCCATGTTTATAGTGATAAATCCTGTAGCCTTGCTGATAAAGGTTCATGTGTGGATTGTTCAGTCGCAATATCACTCTGTACCTGCTGATACCAGACTTGCTCATCCCACAATTCAAATTTATTAAATTGCCCAACCAGCATGACTTCTTTTGTTAGCCCTGCATGCTGACGCAATGTATTGGCTAACAGAAGACGCCCTGCACTGTCCATTTGGCATTCACTAGCGTGTCCTAATAACAAACGTTGAACGCGACGTTCGGCTGGGTTCATGCTGGATAAGCGAGATAATTTTTCTTCGATGATTTCCCATTCGGGTAATGTATAGAGCAACAGACACGGCTGATGAAGATCAATTGTACAAACCATTTGACCTTTTGATTCCGTATTCAGTGTTTCCCTATATCGGGCAGGTACAGTAAGTCGCCCTTTAGTATCGAGATTAACCAGCGTTGCTCCACGAAACATACTCAGGTTACCCCTTGGTGGCCCAAATCTCCACATTATCCCACAAATCACCACAATTAAGAGTTTACGGATGGTATGAAAACCTTGTCAAGCCAGAGCCGATGTGCTTTAGCTAGATTTACAGAAAGATTTAAGAGAGAAAAAGAAGGATTTTTCAGATTTGGTAATATTTATAAAATATAACACTATGATAAATATGAATTATTTAATGATGCTGACGGGGCTAATCTGAAAAAAATTTTTTAGGGCAAATAATTACCACTTAAATTAATTTATGTAATCCATATCGCATTATTGCCCAATTGTTAATCAGTGGTAATCTATCAATAATAAAAATATACTCAAGTTAAAATAGTATAAAAAGTAATAATAAAATGAAATAAAATAGAATACCAGAAACTACAATTATTTTAATATCAATCAAATAGAATATTTTCTTCCATTAAAGAAATAACATTCATTTATAGTGCCATTTTAAAAGAAAAAATCTATTTTTTTATCTTCAATAGCAGGTCAGCCATTTTTTTACTCATGGATTTTTGTTTAGAAAAATTTTAGTCAGAATAATCTCAAAATTAAGTCAACGAACCCATTTTAATGATTTTAGATACATGATAAGTACCCTCATATTACATGAGGGCACACAATCAGATTTTACGGCTCAAACTTCCGCGGCGACATAAATGACGGCGCATACGTGTCATTCCCGGAGCGGGTCTCTGTTTTTCATCCAGACTGGCTAATACTAGCGACAGAGCCTGTTCGGCAACATCACGATGGCGTTGTGCCACTGATAACACCGGACATTCAAGAAAATCGAGTAATTCATGGTCACCAAACGTTGCAATGACCAATTGCTCCGGCAATCGTCCACTGCGTTTAAGAATGGTATCCATCACTCCCTGGAGCAAGGCAAATGAAGTTGTGTATAACGCCTGAGGCACTGGATTATTTTCCAACCATGAAGCAAAAACTTCTGCGGCGGCTTCACGTTCATAACTGTTCGCATAAAGATAGTTCACTTTACGCGGATCATTTTCCCATGCTTCGCGGAATCCTTGCTCGCGTAAAAAGCTAACTGATAATTCAGGCAGTGCACCCAAATAAAGAACAGATTCTGACGGGAATTGACGCAATTCCTGTGCCAGCATTTTCGCATCTTCGAGATCATCCCCGACAACACTGACAAAATGTTCACTATCCAATGCACGATCAAGTGCGATAATCGGCAGAGAGCGATTTGCCCAACGTTGATAAAATGGATGTTCAGGAGGAAGAGCGGTGGAAACAATAATAGCATCCACTTGTCGCTGCAAAAGATGTTCAACGCAACGCATTTCATTATCTGGCTGATCTTCAGAACAGGCTATCAATAACTGATACCCGCGTTGCCGTGCCTGACGTTCAAGATAGTTGGCAATGCGGGTATAGCTCGTATTTTCCAAATCCGGTATCACTAAACCAATTGAACGGGTGCGCCCCGCCCGAAGACCCGCGGCAACAGCATTAGGATGGTAGTTATGCTCCCTGACCACTGCCATCACTTTTTCTACTGTCTTATCGCTGACACGATACTGTTTGGCTTTACCATTGATAACATAACTGGCCGTAGTACGTGAAACCCCTGCTAAACGGGCGATCTCATCCAGTTTCACATTAACCCCTCAGTAATATGATAGAAAAAGCCCTACTTTACAGTAGGGCCCGGTAAATATCTGTATATTAATCCGCATATTGCGATCTTTCATCGCATAATTTTCTCACCACGGCTGACACCAACAATACCTGAACGTACCACTTCCACGATTTCTGCAACCTCTCGCACAGCATCAAGAAATGCATCCAGTTTTTCGCTCGTACCCACCAACTGAACGGTATACAACGTTGAAGTGACATCAACGATCTGCCCGCGAAAGATATCTGTGCTACGTTTGATTTCTTCACGGCCATATCCACTGGCCTGTAACTTCGCCAGCATAATTTCACGTTCAACATGAGCACCGGCAGTTAACTCATTGACCCGTAGAACATCCACCAGCTTATGTAATTGTTTTTCAATCTGCTCTAATACCTTAGCATCGCCTTTGGTTTGAATAGTCATACGTGACAAAGTTGGGTCTTCCGTTGGTGCCACTGTCAGACTTTCAATATTATAGCCACGTTGGGAAAACAGCCCGACCACACGAGACAATGCGCCCGATTCGTTTTCAAGTAATACAGACAAAATCCGGCGCATGATCAGGTCCTCTCTGTTTTGCTTAACCACATCTCATCCATTGCTCCACCCCGGATCTGCATTGGATAAACGTGTTCTGTTTCATCAACGGTAACATCAACAAAAACCAGACGCTGGTTTTCAGTCACTTCACGCAAAGCCTGAGTCAGTTTACTTTCCAGTTCATCATACGTTCGGATAGATACACCAATGTGACCATAAGCCTCTGCTAATTTGACGAAATCAGGTAGTGACTCCATATAGGATTGAGAGTGGCGACCGGCATAAATTATATCCTGCCACTGTTTCACCATCCCTAAAAAACGGTTGTTTAAGTTCAGTACCAGCACCGGCAAACCATACTGTAATGCAGTGGACAGTTCCTGAATATTCATCTGAATACTGCCATCTCCTGTCACACATACTACGGTCGCTTCCGGTTTCGCCAGCTTAACCCCCAGTGCTGCCGGCAAACCAAATCCCATGGTGCCTAAGCCACCGGAGTTAATCCAGTGTCTTGGCTCATCAAATGGATAATGCAGTGCGGCGAACATCTGATGCTGGCCGACATCTGATGCGAGATAGGCTTTTCCTTCGGTCAGGCGATAGAGGGTTTCAATCACCGCCTGCGGTTTTATTTTCGGACGGGTGCGATCATAATCAAGGCACTTGCGGCTACGCCACTGTTCAATGGAAAGCCACCAATCTTTTATGGCATCCGGGTCTTGTGTATCTTCCGTTGTATCCAACAACTCCAGCATTTGACCAAGTACCTGTCTGGCATCACCCACAATCGGAATATCAGCCGTTACAGTTTTGGAAATTGATGTTGGATCGATATCAATGTGTAATACCGTCGCTTTCGGGCAATATTTAGCAAGATTATTGGTAGTACGATCATCAAAACGCACCCCCACAGCAAAAATAACATCAGAATTGTGCATTGCTTTGTTGGCTTCAAACGTGCCATGCATTCCCAACATTCCCAGACTCTGCCGGTGAGTCGCAGGAAAAGCACCAAGCCCCATCAGCGAACTGACAACAGGAAGATGAAAATGCTCTGCCAGTTTCAGCAATTGCGGTGAACACCCTGAACTGATGGCACCACCGCCCACATACAGCACTGGCTTTTTCGCATCCAGCAGTGTTTTCAGCGAACGCTTAATCTGTCCTTTATGCCCCTGTATCGTGGGGTTATAAGAACGCATACTGATTTTTTCTGGATAAACATAGGGAAATTTCAGTGCTGGATTGACAGTATCCTTAGGAAAATCAATAACAACAGGCCCTGGCCGACCGCTTGCCGCCAGATAGAAGGCTTTCTTGATTGTACTTGGGATATCTTCTGCTTTCTTCACCAGAAAACTGTGTTTTACGATAGGACGCGAGATCCCTACCATATCACATTCTTGAAAAGCATCATTACCTATCAGAGAGCTAGGCACCTGACCAGACAGCACGACCATCGGTACTGAATCCATATAGGCTGTTGCAATTCCCGTGATAGCGTTGGTTGCTCCTGGTCCTGAAGTGACTAATACAACCCCTGTTTTTCCCGTTGAACGAGTATATCCATCTGCCATATGAACAGCTCCCTGTTCATGACGAACCAGAATATGCTCTATTCCCCCAACCGTATGCAGGGCATCATAAATATCCAAAACTGCCCCACCCGGATAACCGAATACATGTTCAACGCCCTGATCGATTAACGATCTGACGACCATTTCGGCTCCTGACAACATCTCCATCGAGTTTGCCTCCAGGCTCTGTTTGCAAGTTAATGTCAGAACTTCATAAGGCCATCATAAGAAACAACCTTACTTATTCCATTTCTTATTTATATAAAATGAATATGTAATAAGCGTACTTAATCATGTTCATTTCATGAATACATTGAACCATTAACATAACGTTAGATACCAAGGTTATCAAACATCAATTCACATACTAAAAACATTTTTTTAATAAAGATATTGGCATTGAGCTAATTTGAACCAGAAACTACCGTGTTTTTATGCTTTATTTTCAATAATCTTTTTTGTCATTTCTTTTCAATCCCGATACATAGATTCAATTTCACTCTGATAATGCTGTGAGATTACTTTGCGCCGCAATTTTAGTGTTGGCGTTAATTCACCTTTTTCCATGGAAAAAGCCTCTGGCAACAGAGTAAAACGTTTCACCTGGTGGAACTTCGCAATATTTTTTTGTAATTCTTTCAGGCGTTGTTCAAATAACTCGATAACCTGATGATTACGCAGTAACTCAAAACGACTGTGATAATGGAGATTAATGGATTTTGCATAATCCTCCAGCGCTTCATAGCTAGGTACAATCAGTGCAGAAACAAACTGACGGGTATCAGCAATAACAGCAATATGTTCAATAAAACGATCCTGACCTAACGTCCCCTCAATCAATTGTGGAGCAATATACTTTCCTGTTGATGTTTTCATTAAATCTTTCAGGCGTTCTGTAATGAACAAATTGCCTTTATCATCTATCCCTCCTGCATCTCCGGTGCGCAACCAACCATCTTCGGTGAAGGCATGAACAGTGTCTTCCGGCCGGTTAAAATATCCCTTCATCACGATTGGGCCACGAACCTGAATTTCTCCCTCAGTACTAATACGAACATCGATTCCGGGTAATGGACTACCAATCGAACCTAACAGATAATTTTTTTCTTCCCAACAGGAAACGGTGGCACAAGTTTCTGTCATACCATAGCCATACTTGATATTGAGTCCAACAGACAAGAAGAAACGCATAATGGAATCGTCAAGGCGTGCTCCCGCGACTGGCAGAAAACGGATCCGGCCTCCCAATATTTGGCGAAGTTTGTCCAATACCAACCGATCTGCCAGTTTTTCGCCACATAAAGAGAACGGACACCCTTTCTTACTGTTTAATTGACGTAACCAACGACTTTCACCCCGTTTGATTGCCCAGTGAAAAATCATTCTGCGCCAAAACGGCGCACGGGAAACTTTTTCAAGGATTGCGCTATACACTTTTTCATAAAAACGCGGGACAGAGCACATCACTGTCGGTCGCACATCAACCATCGCTTCACGCACAAAATTTGTGTCAGTCAGATAAACATTCAAAGCGCCTGTATGCATGACGTAATAACTCCATGCACGCTCAAAAATATGAGATAACGGCAGAAAGCTCAGAGATACATCCTGCTCAGTCAGCGTCAATCGCTGGTCATGCAGATAAAGTTGAGCAGCCACATTCTGGTAATCCAGCATGACACCTTTAGGCTCTCCTGTTGTGCCTGAGGTATAAATCAGAGTAAAGAGATCACGCAAATTCTGCCCTGCGATACGGTTATCAAGTTCAGATTGATATTGTGACCAATCGGTCGCAATAAATGTTGATAAATACAACGCTTGCGGACATTCCTGCAAATCAACAGATTCATCCAGTACAACCAGATGATTAAGCTGCGGACACAACGCTATCAGAGTCACCGCAACATCATATTGTTCCTGTCCTCCAACGAATAATACCCGTACACCAGCATCATTAAGAATAAATGCAGCCTGATCACGGCTACTGGTGGAATAAAGCGGTACAGTGACAGCACGTAGCTGTAAGATAGCCAGATCTGCCAATGACCATGCCATTGAGTTATGCGCAAAAATACCGACTTTTTCCTGAATCTCCACACCAAGCGATAACAAGGATTTTGCGATAGATTTTGTTTTCCTATCGACATCCTGCCAGCTCATTTCAAACTGTTCTGATGGTGACCATTGGCGAAATGCAATCTTTTCAGGATACTTGCTGATTTGCTGCTGTAATCGCGTGATCAAGTGATAAGAGTGCAAAGAATTTGTTATCACAATATATTCCTGTTCTAAATCTTCGGTTCATCATATTCAGCAAAGATAACTGACTACTTTTCAGCTTACATGTGTTAGCTATTTTCGCGCAGTCTACCCATTCCTGATGAAAGGGGGAAGAATATTTTTAAGATCTTCTCCCCCCTGACGGGGGAAGTTTGCAGGATTTATCAGATAACTATAGATATGTAGAACTAAATACCACCTTATACCTGCTCACTAAGATCTCTTAGTAACGATTTCATCCATTGGTGCCCTTTATCTCTGTTCATAGAAGCGTGCCATATTAAATAACAAGGACAAGAAATGTTACTATTGGACAGCGATACTGCCCGTATATTTAATTGTTTGGAATAGTGTTCAACCATCCATTTAGGCGCTATAGCAACCAAATAAGTCTGAGACACAATGTTGAGAACACTATTTAAATCTGTTCCCTGATAAGAGATCGAATCCAATAATTCACTATTTTCGTAGTAAGGTTTACTGAATGAATCAGTATTATCTAATGTCACAATCGCATGTCTCTCCTCCAACAATTGCTGTTGATTGATACATTCACTAATTCTGGGATGTTTTTGGGAAACAGCCAGAACCAACTCGTCATTAAATAATGGGAAATGCTGAAAATCAGGATGTTCAAATTTGGTATAACTGATAACGAATTCTATTTCTTGATATTTTAATTGCCGCTCAATATTTTCGCTAATTTGTGTTTTAATCACCACATCAATATTCGGAGAGTGTTTTTTTATTTCTCCAACAATTTGAGCAGCTAAACGGATATCAAGTGGGCTGCAAATAGAAAGATTAAATGTTCTTGTGCTATTATCAGGATCAAACCCGGCACCGGGTAATTCATTATGCACAATCTGAAGTGCCTGCTTAAGTGGTCCGAAAAGCTGCTTTGCTCTTGCTGTTGGCTGAATTCCCCGCCCATGCCGCACAAATAACTCATCATCAAACATCGTTTTTAAGCGGGAAACTGCGTTACTGACCGCTGGCTGTGACATACCTAATGCCTGAGCCGCGCGTGTAATATTCTGCATTTGCATAACAGCATTAAAAACAGTAAGCAAATTGAGATCTACACTACGCAATTGAACTTCACAGGGTTCTTTTCTTCCCATACCTGTAGTTACTGAGTTGTATCCAGCCATTATTTAATTTCACTCCACTATATTTATTACAGCGTTCTCATTAAGGAATGAATATTGGCAACTTTACCATGCAAAATTTCAACATTTTAAAAAGCCATATCAATTAATGAGAGCATTTACCCAATTAGTTATAATTTAATTGAGATTGTTCCTTGTACAAGAAATATGCATACAACATATTCTTATCTATACCCTATGAATTTCAATTCACTTTAGCGAAGTAGGTATAAAAATCAGTCGATAATAACAGGATAACAATCATAAATGATTCAATAGTAAATGACTGTATTCCAATTACCAAACCTATGCAGGCTAAAACCAACTTTTTATATATCGCTAAAATTCATCAAGAATAAACTGTCTATCAGAAATTAATATCTATAACCATTTTCAGAAAGTTTATTTTTATAAAAATCGCTTTCAGAAAAGCCAATGATTTACATTAATAAAAATGAAAAAATACCAACCATAAACAGCATAACTGTTTAATATTATTAATAATTTATTTTTATTGATATGTAAATTATAAATATAGTTATTATTTATATGTCTAAGAAAACCATAGTGAATATTCATTTCATCCCTGTCTCTTCAATGAACATCTGTGTAAAAACACAAACATCATATCTATTATCCATTAAGGCCGGATTTTACTTCATATATTGATACGAAAAATAGATAAAAGCATCGCTAAAAATGTAAAAAATAGTCACTAAGGCTAAATTCAGGTCAAAAAAAGAACTATCAATGAATATTATTTATTCTTAAGCCATTATTTATGCTGCTTGACATTGTTTTGCAGATAACGTATCAATAAATATATCGAACCGATAATACTCGTTTAACAGATTTTCAAAGGTTGACTTACATGATTCACAATTCCCGTCTACTAAGCCTACTACTAATCGCCTTTAATGTGCGCGGTATGCTGGTAGACTGAATTCTAAGTTAACTTTTTACCAGAGATAAAAAAACCCGCGCCGTACGCGGGTTTTTTTATACCGGCTCGGCGCTCTAAAACTCAACATGACAGCCAATCGACAGGAGCACCACATGAGCCAGCAAGTCATTATTTTCGATACAACTCTGCGTGACGGGGAACAGGCGTTACAGGCCAGTTTAAGTGTGAAAGAAAAACTGCAAATCGCTTATGCATTGGAAAGACTAGGCGTTGATATCATTGAAGCCGGCTTCCCGGTTTCTTCTCCGGGGGATTTTGAATCAGTCCAGACTATTGCTCGTGAGATTAAAAACAGCCGCATCTGTGCATTGTCCCGCTGCGTTGACAATGATATTGATATTGCGGCTGAAGCTTTGAGAGTTGCAGAAGACTTTCGGCTGCATGTGTTTTTAGCCACCTCCAGCCTGCATGTCGAACATAAATTAAAAAAAGGGTTTGATGATGTTGTCGAAATGGCAGTCCGCTCTATCAAACGAGCACGCAATTATACCAATGATGTCGAGTTTTCCTGTGAAGATGCCGGTCGCTCCAATATCGATAACTTATGTCATATCGTAGAACAGGCTATCAAAGCAGGAGCAACAACGATCAATATTCCTGATACAGTCGGTTATACAATACCCTACCAATTTGGTGGTATTATCCAAACCTTATTTAATCGGGTGCCTAATATTGATCAAGCCATTATTTCTGTCCATTGTCATGATGATTTAGGCATGTCAGTAGCCAATTCCATTACCGCAGTTCAAGCCGGAGCCAGGCAGATTGAAGGAACAATTAATGGCTTAGGCGAACGCGCCGGAAACTGTTCACTGGAAGAAGTGATCATGGCAATCAAAACCCGCCAACAAATGTTGGGAGTGCATACCAACATTAATCACAAAGAAATTTATCGTACCAGCCAATTAGTCAGCCAAATCTGCAATACTCCGATTCCAGCTAATAAAGCGGTTGTAGGCAGTAATGCTTTTGCCCATTCGTCAGGTATTCATCAGGATGGAGTTCTGAAAAACCGCGAAACTTACGAAATCATGACGCCAGATTCCATCGGCCTGAAAGATACCCAACTGAATCTGACTTCCCGCTCTGGCCGCTCTGCCGTAAAACATCGTATGACTGAAATGGGCTATCAGGAACAAGATTATGATCTGGATGCACTGTACCAAGCCTTCCTGCGGTTGGCAGACAAAAAAGGTCAGGTGTTTGATTACGATTTGGAAGCCTTGGTATTCATTAATCAACAACATCAGGAAAACGAATACTATCGACTGGATTATTTTAGCATCCAATCCGGAACCAATATTGTCCCAACAGCAACTGTGCGTCTGGCGAGTGGTGATGAAATGAAATCTGAAGCTGCGACCGGAAATGGGACTGTCGATGCTATCTATCATGCTATTAATCGCATTACGGGTTATCCATTGAAATTGATCTCCTATCAATTATCCAGCAAAGGTCATGGGGAGGATGCTCTCGGACAGGTCAATATTATTGTGGAATGCTTTGGTCGCCGTTTTCATGGTATGGGTTTGGAGACAGATATCATTGAATCATCTGCTAAAGCGATGATCCACGCTCTGAACAATATTTGGCAGGCAGAACAGGTTAAAAAAGAAAAGCGACGTATACAAGACTTTCTTTCTAAAAACATTAACCAGAATATTTCCCAGAAAAATATATCTCAGAACGTTACAAAGGAAGCGGAATAACGATGTCAAACCACTCTATTGCAAACAAACAAACATCAACTCACCACCATATTGCAGTATTACCCGGTGATGGCATCGGCCCTGAAGTCATGAAGCAAGCCTACAAAGTGTTGGATGCTATCCGTCATCGTTTTAATATTCGCATCACAACCAGCGAATACGATATTGGGGGAATTGCCATCGACCGGCACGGCAGCCCTTTACCTGAAGCAACAATCATTGGTTGTGAAAAAGCAGATGCTATCCTGTTTGGCTCTGTTGGTGGCCCCAAGTGGGAACATTTACCACCAGCCAGTCAACCAGAACGGGGCGCATTGCTACCATTACGCAAGCATTTCAGACTATTCAGCAACCTGCGACCTGCGCGTTTATATGCTGGCTTAGAATCTTTTTGCCCGCTTCGTCATGATATTGCGGCAACAGGTTTCGACATTTTATGCGTGCGAGAGTTGACTGGCGGGATCTATTTTGGTCAACCCAAAGGACGGGAAGGAGAAGGAAAATACGAACGCGCTTTTGATACCGAAATCTACCATCGCTTTGAAATAGAACGAATTGCACGAATTGCTTTCGAATCCGCTCGCAAACGACAGCATAAAGTCACTTCAATTGATAAAGCGAATGTTTTACAAAGCTCTGTCTTATGGCGTGAAGTCGTTAGTGAAATTGCGAAGGAATATCCTGACGTTGAGATCAATCACATGTATATCGACAACGCCACCATGCAGTTGATCAAAGATCCTTCTCAATTTGATGTTCTGTTGTGCTCTAATATTTTTGGTGACATTTTATCCGATGAATGTGCCATGATCACCGGTTCAATGGGTATGTTGCCTTCTGCCAGCCTGAATGAAAAAGGATTTGGCTTATATGAACCTGCTGGCGGCTCTGCTCCTGATATCGCTGGCAAAAATATCGCTAACCCAATCGCCCAAATTTTATCCACGGCACTGTTGCTGCGTTATAGCCTTGGACGTGATGATATTGCAGATGCTATTGAGATTGCTACCAATGATGCCCTGGAACAGGGTTATCGAACGGCTGATTTAGCAGGTAATGATAAAGCAGTCAGCACTGATAAAATGGGAGATATTATTGCCCGATATATTGCCGAAAGACGCTAAGCGTCAAACGCTAAACGTTAAATTTAATGAAGAAGAGCTAACATTGAAAAAAGCCAGTAAGTCACCTTACTGGCTGGCGACTCTCTATGAAATTCCACTGTTGAAAAAATGTCTGAGAAATGATTTAACCAAGGAAATAGCTTTATGGAAGCAAAATAATCTGGATGTCGAAGAATTGTGAGAAAATTGTCGATGCTCATTGATTACATCTGTAATTTCATCACTGGCTTGAGTTACAAGACCAGTGCAGTATGAGAGGAGTAAAAATGAGCTCTTTTGGATGGTTTGACTTTAAATGTGCATGGTTTACACCTCCGGAAGGATAATTCACAGAAAAAGCCAAAGTTATAAACATTTATAGTCTGACAATGATAATTTTATTCACTTTTTCTGTGGATATGTATGTGAAAAAGTCAGGGGTAAGACAGGTATAATTTTCTTTCACATTTTACAACGCCTTATAAGATTAAATAAATACCTATTATTTTTCATTACGTTAATGTTTATACTCCCCTTTTTCACAACCTGTGCGATACATCACAATTTCTTGCCTCACTCTCACTGAGCAAATATCAATCAATGGTGAATTTATCCACAGGATATGCCTTTTAGTTAAACAAAAATTGCTTATTTTTGTAGAAAACCGCCTTTGATAAGGCTGTAAATCAAACCAGTAATCCCACTTTTTACCACTTATCCCATAAATCTGTGGATAACATGGTGTAAGATCCTGTTTATTATCACTGGGAAGAGGTGAACAATCATAATGAGTCTATTTTCAATACTGAAAATACACCTGAAAAAATCTTTTATATCATGCTATTATCAAGTCAATCAGCGTACTAATAAACTTATAATGAACTTCCACAACCACATGTTCATTTTTTAAACACCATTAAATATGTCTTATAAATATGCAATTCATACCGCCGGCACCACCAGAAAACGAACAACAATTACTCGAACGTGCTCAATCTCTGGCAGGTTTAACCCTGGGAGAGCTAGCCGCACAAGCCAATCTCCCTATACCACCTAACTTGAAACGTGATAAAGGTTGGGTAGGCATGTTGCTTGAATATTATCTGGGCGCAAATGCGGGCAGTAAACCTGAACAGGATTTCGAGCATATCGGTGTTGAATTGAAAACGATCCCAGTGGACAGAAAAGGTACACCTCTGGAAACAACCTTTGTCTGTGTCGCACCTTTAACCGGTAACAGTGGTATCACATGGGAAAATTGCCATGTCAGACGCAAACTGTCACGTGTTCTATGGGTACCTGTTGAAGGAGAAAGAGAAATTCCCCTTTCCGAACGTCGCATTGGTTCTCCACTCCTCTGGAGCCCAAATCCGGTTGAAGAAGAACGACTAAGATGTGATTGGGAAGAATTAATGGACTTAATCGTCTTAGGTAAAGTTGAGAATATTACCGCCCGTCACGGTGAAGTACTCCAATTACGTCCGAAGGCGGCAAATAGCCGGGCATTAACAGAAGCTATTGGTGAATATGGTCAACCCATTATGACACTTCCCCGCGGTTTCTATTTAAAGAAAAGTTTTACAGCACCATTATTGGCCCGTCATTTTTTCGTAGGATCTGATTAACGCAATCAACAAAGCTGCAACCTGAAAGATGACGGGTATCAATATTTGAGTATTAATAGGAGAATACTTTATATAATATTTATCTCTCGTATCCTGATATTGATAAAAACCAAATAAAACATAAGATAATCTATACTGATAAAAAACCAATCTGATAATCTCGTCAGGTATTTGAAACTATTTCTAATAAATTTACATTTGAATGAATACATATAAAAACAGAATTTTTTACTAACATAATTTTTTTGGCTATTTAGTTTTTCTTGTGGCATAGTAATCTCATTCTTTCAGCCATTACTTTTCACTACTTACTATTTATTACTAATTAGAGATTAATATTTATCTCTTATGGTTTACTCTCTGGCTTAAGGCTACATAAATTTCAAAATACAGTACAACCACAAAGGATTCCCCTTCAGTATCTCTAATATGACTGGGGTAATTACAGCTCATGAAACTGCAACCGGAAAAACGCAGAGTATAAAACAGTTAATCATTATACCTAATACCACTCTTCCATAATTCCGTTTTGATTTAGATTTAATATAGGAAGATTGAAATGATAAAAAAACTTAATATTGCATGCAGTAACAATGTATGCGATTTTTTTAATAGTGAAAGAGAAACTATCAATATTAATGAAACTAATTTTATTGATGTATCCGCTGTGGTTATTTCATTGGAAGATACATTAAATGGTGAATTAAAACGTATTGAAAAAACAGGTTATCCACTTCCTATTTATCTTGTCATATCACCGGATGAATCTATACCGCCCAATCTTTTATCTCGTATTACTGGTATATTTCAACCAGAAAAAGGCAATGAAAAATTTTATGGGAAACAACTGGATAGAGAAGCAGAGAAATATGAAAACAACTTATTGCCTCCTTTTTTTGGTGCCATAATCCAATATGTTTCACAGGGTAATTCTGCCTTTGATTGCCCAGGACATCAAGGCGGACAATTTTTTCGCCGTCATCCCACTGGATTACAATTTTTCAATTATTTCGGTGAAAACTTGTTTCATTCAGATCTATGTAGCTCCGATGTTTTTATGGGAGATCTACTCACTCATGAAGGCGCGCCCTGCTCTGCCCAAAAGAATGCAGCGAAAGTCTTCAATGCTGACAAAACCTACTTTATCCTCAGCGGCACTTCTTCTGCTAATAAGGTCGTATTGAATGCTTTATTAACTCCCGGTGATCTGGTGCTTTTCGATAGAAATAATCATAAATCTAATCACATCGGCGCTCTTATTCAGGCAGGAGCAACGCCCGTTTATCTGGAAACTGCCCGCAATCCATTTGGTCTGATTGGAGGTATAGATGCTCATTGCTTTGATGAAGATTATCTGCGTAACTTGATAAAAGAAGTTTCCCCTGAACGAGCAGAAGAAAAACGCCCAATTCGTCTGGCCATCATCCAATTGGGGACATATGACGGAACTGTCTATAATGCCAGACAGGTCGTGGATAAAATTGGTCATCTTTGTGATTATATTTTGTTCGATTCTGCCTGGCTTGGTTACGAACAATTCATTCCGATGATGGCAAATTATTCACCATTATTATTGGAACTTAATGAAAATGATCCCGGCATTCTGGTCACACAATCTGTCCACAAACAACAAGCCGGTTTCTCTCAGACATCACAGATCCATAAAAAAGATCGGCACATCAAAGGACAGCCACGTTATGTAAACCACAAACGGTTTAACCACGCCTTTATCGCCCATGCATCTACCAGCCCATTCTATCTTCTTTTTGCTGCCCTTGACGTCAACGCCAAGATACATGAAGGAGAAAGTGGCCGGCAAATGTGGATGGATTGCGTGAAAATTGGCATTGAAACACGGAAATTGATCTTACAACAATGTCAACATATCAAACCGTTTATTCCAGATACCATCGATGGCTGTCATTGGGCGCATTATGATACAGATGAAATCGCAAATAACCTGCGTTTCTTTGATTTTCTGCCGGGAGAAAAATGGCATTCATTTGAGAGTCATGACAAGCATCAATACTTTGTTGATCCTTGCAAACTTTTACTTATCACTCCGGGAATTGATATCAATGTTGGAGAATACACTCAATTCGGTGTACCTGCGATTATTTTGGCATACTTCCTGCGCGAAAATGGTATCATTCCAGAAAAATGTGATTTGAATTCGATCCTGTTTGTGCTCACCCCTGCCGAAAATATGGCCAAAATGACCCACCTTGTCTCCCAACTTGCTCGTTTTGAGCACATGTTGGAACAAAATGCCCCCTTAGAAATTATGTTACCTACACTCTATCGCACTTATAAAACACGCTATCTTAACTACACTATTCGCCAATTATGTCAGGAAATGCATGATCTATATGTACGTAACAACGTCAAACAATTACAAAAAGAGATATTCCGAAAATCTCACTTTCCCAAAATAGCCATGAGTCCTCAACAAGCCAATATTGAGTTTATCCGTAATAATGTGGAATTAATTCCCCTGCAAAATATTGACAAGAAAATTGCAGCAGAAGGTGCAATACCTTATCCCCCTGGCTTATGTTGTATCGTACCTGGTGAAATTTGGGGAGGTTCTGTATTAAGCTATTTTCTTACTTTGGAAGAATGTATCAATCAATTGCCAGGTTTCGAACAAAATTTGCAGGGGGTTTATTCCCAAAAAGAACCTGATGGCTCCACTCGTATTTATGGATACGCTATAAAACCCAAAACAAGCTAAATTCACAAGGACACGATTATTTTCTGTCTGATTTATTATCATCCTGCGGTGGTCTGTGTATGACCACCTTACTTAACTTTCGACATAATAAACCAAAGTCACTATCTTTTTCTCAGTATAAAATGAAATTTAGTGTTATCCACTTGATCAATGGCTAAGTCGAGCAGAGAGTTGGGCAATATCTTGATTTCGGTAATATCAATATGTCCCGAAGATGGATGATAGTGAACATAAATAGTTCCAACCAGTGGATAACTGCCATTCTCTCTGTTCTGAATATAAATAGAACAGGTGATTCGATTACTACTCGCTATTGAAGGAATGTGGGCATACTTGATGTCATTTCCGGTCTTAACCGAAGAAACCTTCAAATGATTAATACCTTCTGCATCAATCATCATCACATAATTACCGTCCTTAGCATCAGTGGTATCTATCAAGCTCAGGCTGATAATAAAATTAGATTGCTGATAAAATACAATCTCACTTGTCTCAATCACAATAACTCCCCTGTTTATTTCACCATCTAAACAATCACTCAAAAACCAAAACCATTTTATTGCTGCGATGGTTCAAAACTGTACAAAATACTGCATAAAATTATGCAGTATTATTGTGCTTAGCAATGTAGTTTGAAATCTATTAGTATAGATTTTAAACCTTTTATATATATTTATAATTAATAATTTAAATAATAACAATATATAAATCACATTATTTAATAGTCTTAAAATGAAACTAAAGATACTATTTTCACTGGTAACAATCAGTTAGTTTTCTCTGCTATTCAAATACTTTTTCACTTTTTTCAGCGCCATCTGTCTTTTTAATGGCGATAAGTAATCGATAAAGATAATACCATGCAGGTGGTCAATTTCATGTTGCATAACGATAGACAAAAAATCTTCACTTGTCACTGTAATCGCTTTACCATGCCGATCCAGAGCTTCCACCTTTACTTTTTCAAATCGCTCTACGTCTGCGTAATATCCGGGAATAGATAAGCATCCTTCTTGATTTACAGACCGACGCTCTTTTTCAACGATTTTAGGGTTAATTAAAACCAGAGGTTGATTGCGTTCCGGCGAAATATCAATGACTAACACAGCCTCTTTTCTTCCCACTTGAGGAGCTGCCAACCCAATACCATTACCCGTGTCATACATTGTTTCCAACATATCATCAATCAGAGTTTGGACATCCTCTACATCAGTGACATCAACGCATTTCTGCTTCAATCTTTCATCAGGAATTGTGAGTATATCTAAAACAGCCATAACCATTCTCCTTTATTCACGAAGCGGCTAAAACACCTCTTACGTCTGATTCAGAAAAAGTAGTATCTCTTCCCATCCAGATGGATTGAAAAATACTTTACCACTAAAAGGCAAGCACGCTATACCCAATGGATTTCAAGATAGAAGATACAGGCAATTTTAATTAATATCGGTAAATTATAGTGATAAAAAATGCCAACCGAGAAACCCGGCCGGCATACGATTTTTTATTTACTTATATTGTAACATTATATTTTTTCTACAGATTTGCTGTTTCCAATGCTTGTGATAAGTCAGCAATCAAATCATCTACATTTTCAATGCCTACTGAGATACGGATTAATTGTGGTGTGATACCTGCCGCCAGACGTTTTTCCAACGGAATTGAAGCATGGGTCATCGTAAATGGCTGACCAATCAAACTTTCTACGCCTCCCAAACTTTCTGCCAACGTAAATAATTTCAGAGCCTTAATTACCCTATTCGTATAACCATAATCACCTTTCAGCACGATAGAAATCATGCCACCAAACCCTTTCATCTGCCGTTTCGCCAGTTCATGCTGAGGATGAGCGATAAGACCGGGATAAAAAACTTTTTCTACCTGTGGTTGTTGCTCTAACCAATGAGCAATCTTCTCTGCGTTGCTGATATGTCGCTCCATACGCAGGGCCAATGTCCGTATTCCACGCAGAACAAGAAAACTACTAAAAGGATCAAGAATTCCGCCAATCGAATTTTGCAAAAAAGCAACCTGCTCTGCCAGTTCAGGATTATCACCTACCACCGCAAGCCCTGCGACAACATCCGAATGGCCGTTCAGATATTTAGTCGCAGAGTGAACAACAACATCAAACCCTAAATCAAGCGGACGTTGAATATAAGGCGAAGCGAATGTATTGTCCGCAACACTGATAATCTTATGGCGTTGAGCTATCCAGGCAATCGCCGCTAAATCAGCCAGTTTGAGTAGTGGATTTGTGGGTGTTTCAACCCAAATCATTCGGGTATCTGGTTGAATGGCCGCTTCCAATGCCTCAATATCTCCCGCTTCAACATAGGTGACGCGCAAACCAGCCGTCCGGCGACGTACTTTTTCCAGCAGACGATAAGTTCCGCCATACAGATCATCTACGGCAACAATATGACTGTCTTTATCCAGCAATTCCAGAATAGTCGAACTGGCCGCCAGGCCAGAGCCAAAAGCATAACCCCGGCTACCATTTTCCAGCTCAGCAATTGCACGCTCCAAAGCATCACGTGTAGGATTCCCACTGCGGGAATACTCATACCCTGTATGCTGACCCGGTGCTGGTTGTGCATAAGTGGATGTAGCATAAATTGCAGGCATTACAGCACCAGTATGGTCAGGGATATAACCAGCATGAACGCTTTTAGTATCAAATTTAGTCATTAATTTATTCCTGAAAGAGGTTAATTGAGTTGTTGACGCCATGCGTTCAGCACATCCGTACGAGTAACAAGGCCGATGAAGTGATTACCATCATCAACAATCAGCGCTACATGACCCGCATCAAAAGTCGCAACCAACTGCTCTAATGGCGCTTTTTTATGAAGAGTATTAACCTGACTGGTCATTGCCTGACTGACAGGCAAAGAGAAATTACGGGAATTAGCCTGAATAGCATGCATTAAATCCCACTCATCTATGATGCCGACAACTTGCTCATTATCGAGCACAGGGAGCTGTGAAATGTCATACAACCGCATTCGTCCATGAGCAATTTGCAAGGTATCCTGTGGAGAAACAAAAACCGTCGCACCATCCCGGTAACGATACGTTACATAATCGCTTAAATCGTTTTCTTTCTGCTGTGAACGCAATCCCTGCTCCAATAACCAATAGTCATTGAACATTTTGGACAAATATTTATTGCCACTGTCACAAGCTAAAGTCACCACCCGTTTTGGTGCTTTTTGCGCACGACAATAGCGTAAAGCAGCCGCCAATAACGTACCTGAAGAAGAGCCAGCCAGGATACCTTCCTGTAACAGCAACTTTCTTGCACAAGAAAATGCTTCTGCATCCATGATCCGGTAAGCATGACGAATCTGGGAGAAATCCCCAAGCGGAGGGATAAAATCCTCCCCAATACCTTCGACAAACCAACTTCCTGCTTCATCGTAGTGGCCGTATTCAACGTAATCAGCCAGAATAGAACCTTTGGGATCAGCAAGAACAAATTCAGTATTAGGAGAAACTTCTTTGAAGTATTGGCTTAAGCCGCCCAATGTTCCACCAGAGCCGACTCCCACAACCACCGCATCCACGTCATGTTCCATTTGCTGCCATATTTCAGGGCCAGTCGTTGTCGTATGGGCCAGCGAATTCGAAAAGTTATTGAACTGATCGATATAATAGGCTCCGCTGATTTCCTTTGACAAACGTAAGGCATAATCCTGGTAGTATTCCGGGTGTCCTTTACACACATCAGAACGTGTCAAACGAACATCCGTCCCTAGTGCTCTCAGGTGATATATTTTCTCCCTGCTCATCTTATCCGGTACAACCAGAATCAGCTTATAGCCTTTCATAGCAGCAACCAGCGCCAACCCGATACCAGTATTACCCGCTGTAGCTTCAATGATAGTGCCACCAGGCTTTAGCAAACCCTGCTTTTCCGCCTGCTCAATCATTGAGAGTGCAACTCTGTCTTTAATAGAACCACCTGGATTTTGGTTTTCTAACTTAATAAATAACTGACATGGGCCAGTGTCCAGATGGGTCAGTTCCAGTAATGGTGTATTTCCAATCAGTTCCAGAACCGAACGTGGTGCTGACATATTAGCCTCTTAATATTCAGTAATATTTAAAAATAATACTTACAGATTAATAAAGGATAACGCTGCATAGCGGCAGATTTAAAAGAACAAATCAAAACTATATATAACAAAATGTAATTAATTTCTGGCTAAAAACATAACGCGATCAAATTCCCAGAAATTCTGTCAGAATGATATACGCTTAAATTATCCCTTTTATACTTTTTATGCTGCAAGATATTCGAATTGCAGTATGTCAGAGATATGCATAATACACACAGCCAACAATGATAAAGAGGAAATAGATTATGTATAACATAACATTATCCAGAGAAGCCCAATTGGCATCATTAATACTGTACGCAGCAGATATGAACATACAATATTACAATAATCCAACTCCTCCTCCTGACCCGCGTATAGAAAAAGATGGCTGGAAACTTGTCGGTTATATTAGTGGTAATGATCTGTCCTTCTCTGTAGATCCAAAAACTAATAAGCAATTTTTAATTATGTTGCCTGTTAGTGTCTGTTATGGATATATCGCAGAGAATAAAAAAACGCCAAAAGAGTATGTTATTGTTATTCGCGGGACAGATATTTCAAACCTATTTGAAGCTCTACATGATCTTGTTCCTGTTTTCACCTCACCATGGGCAGATACTCCGGAACAAAAAGTCAGTATCGGTTTCTATAGCATTTATAATTCATTAAAACTTAATATTGTTGATCCTGAATATAAAGGTGATCTCCAATATCTCAGATTCTGCAACGCAATTGCACAATTCATCGGAATCAACACGCCATATACCATACTTGGTCATAGCCTTGGCGCTACCATTGCTGCTTATCTTATGAGAGATATTCCGTTACTTGGTGATAAACATAAAGCCTGTTTATTCGCCAGCCCAAAACCGGGAAACCATGAATTTGTTACCTATATTGACCACCATTTCTCCAATTATGCAGTCTTCAACTACGAAAAAGATCTGGTTCCCCATCTTCCCCTGCATATTCCACTCATACTGGAATATGAATCCCTGTCAAAAGTGACCTTACTCAAACCACCAGATGGCCTGAACATAGCTGACAGTTTGGGATGTAATCATTATTTAGCCAGTTACATTGCAATATTGGATCCAAATCAATTCAGGCACCTGATCTTAGAATCTAAAACTCCAGATTCAGAAAAGCATAAAATGGTATCGTCTTGCATCTCATTAACATAATCATCTAATAAAATAACAATAGGCAACTGATTGATATAAAAACCTAATAAACAGGAGAAGAAAAATGAGAGGGCGTGGTTACACATACAGAACAATACTGATATTACTGACAAGTTTTCTGTTCAGCCCGATCTTACGGGCACAAGGGGAAACTCATTTGTTATTCCACATGGGATTGGGAGCTAATGGAAAATTCTTTGTGGGAGGAACACTGCAAAATAAAGGTGATCAACCTGTAGCAGGTGGTTACCTGGCGATTTTGCCTCTTAATATTCAATGTGAACCACAATCCCTGATCGTGTACTCATTTGATTCCCTGGCCCCTGAGGAAAAAAAGACATTTCGCATTCCTGTAGATACCCCGCTCAGTAGTTATCATTTAATGGGTTTTGTGGCTTATGATGACATGGGTTTTTCTCTTCCCACTGTGGATGAAACAGCCAAAATCATCAAAGATCGTGAACCCAATGAACGTAAGGCATGCCAGTTGGCACGAGAAACAAAAGTTACTCATAAATGAAGAAAATGCAGAAGATACTCCACACTCATTAAATTTTTAAAATTATGGGAGGAATATAAGTGTTATATCCTATTGCGATTGAAATTGGTGTTGCGAACCACGCTTACAGCGTGGTTATGCCCTCTGTACTTGATGCTAATTCGATGTGTTATCCGGCCTTATAACCATTGGGATTCCGTGACTGCCAACGCCATGCATCATGGGTCATTTCTACAATGGTACGGCTTGCTTTCCAGCCCAGTTCACGTTCAGCTTTCTCCGGGCTTGACCAACATTCAGCAATATCTCCCGGACGACGTGGGCAAATTTCATAAGGAACAGACTTACCACATGCCTGACCGAATGCTTCCACCATTTCCAATACACTCGTTCCTTTGCCAGTTCCCAAGTTGTAGATATGCAAACCTGATTTCCTGCCAACTGCATTCAATGCCGCAATATGTCCATCAGCTAAGTCAATGACATGGATATAATCACGGACGCCTGTTCCATCCGGTGTAGGATAATCATTACCATAAACAGACAGTTTTTCCCGGCGCCCTACCGCCACTTGGGCGATATACGGCATTAAATTATTAGGAATGCCTTGCGGATCTTCTCCCATCGTACCAGAAGGGTGTGCCCCGACTGGGTTGAAATAGCGTAGTAATACCACTGACCCGTCATTTTCCGCATGATGGAAATCAGACAGGCAACGTTCCACCATATATTTACTTGTGCCATAAGGATTTGTGGTATTACCCACCGCAGATTGCTCTGTGATAGGCACAATCGCAGGATCGCCATACACAGTTGCCGATGAGCTGAAAATGATGCTTTTCACACCTGCTTTGTGCATGCTACGCACCAATACCAGCGTTCCATTAACATTATTATCATAATATTCAAGCGGTTTTGCGACTGATTCCCCAACTGCTTTCAAGCCAGCAAAGTGGATAACTGACTCAATTGAGTGACGGGAGAAAACAGAATCCAGGAATGCTTCATCACGAATATCACCTTCGTAAAACAGCGGCTTGACACCAGTCAGTGCTTCAATACGGTTCAAAACCTCACAATTAGAATTACACAGATTATCGACAATAATCGGCGTCATTCCCGCTTCAATCATCTGGACACAGGTATGGCTGCCAATGTACCCCATTCCACCTGTCACTAATATTTCCACATTTACCTCTTTTTCAATTAGACTGATTAAAACATCCATACAATCAACAGAATAATATCGCTTTTCAGCTTCTTATCGATATAAATAGCTTTCATAATAATGATACACTCATTTTTCTCACTCCCGGTTGTTGTCCTAATGAAAATGCGGTCATAAATCCTTCAACGCACGCTAAGAGTTAGCCACATAGATAGACTGACAGCAATGATTGCCACAGGCGTTCAATCTTATTTAGCCATGGCGAATAGACCGGTAAAAATAACAGGTTAAATTGAGGATTTTGTTTTAGCTACTCCCTGACTTTCCGGCTTTTGTGAATACCATAATTATCTAAAATTAACGTGATGCTTTTTGCAGAACGATACTGGCTATTCAGTTTCTTTAACATATTGATAAATAAATCAGAGTTTTTCTTTATACCGCGGACATAGGTCATTTGACCTGTGCGTGCATCAAGGCAGCCTGCAAGGTAGTGTTTTTGGTTTTTCCCCGGCGTCATGACACGTTTTTGTTGTCCTTTTAGACACCAGTCTGCCCCGATTTTAGGATTCAGAGCGATATCGACTTCATCTTCATAAAAAAACAGGATGTTGCTCCGATACGTTGGTTAAGGCCTCGGTGATTTTTGCCATTTTTTCGTCATACTCCGGATCAGGCTTTTTGACGGCAGGCGCCGCTCTTCGCCAGACAATACCCACCTGACAAAAGTAACGATAAAGCGTACTTTTCGACAGTGATAATCCTAATAATTCATTTGATGATTTGAGTCAAAAGTTCAATACTCCAGCGTGAACGTAGACAGCCAAAATTTTGCGGGGAATATGATAATAAGAACGACAGCAAACTAAAAAGCGGGGCTAAATTCCATCGAGCAGGCCTTCCTCGCGGCAAGCTTTTTAATCCTTCCAGCCCATATAACGTCAACCAATTTATCCAACGATGAATGGAAGAACGTGAACAATGAAGGGTTCGGCGATGTAAGAAACGGTCTGACCTTCATGTAACATTAAGAGTGCCATGAGTCGGCGGGCATAATCTTTATCTCTGGTTTTATGAATAAATTTTTTCATCTGACGTCGTTCACTTCGGGGTACTGGTGCTATGATTGGCATCACCCAGTCAATTTTGGGATTTTTTTGGTTTGGCGATTAATCAGATCGCAAAAATTGGACTGAGTTCCCCCCAGTGATCTGCTATTTTGCAAGCTTATTTAAAATGCCACTTTCTGATGGATTAGTTACTTAAAGGTAGTATTATAATTGAGATTGTATCTTGCATACGTACAGTTATTACGAAATTTCATCTTAAAGAAGGGACTTATATGAAGGTTTCCACACTTGTTGTATCAGTTGCTTTGGCTGGCTTTTGCTTTGTTGCAAACGCCTCTACTCTTGATAATGTTGTAGTTTATTCTACAGAGAAATCTAACGGCTCTATGTCAGTGGGTAGCAAAAATGCTTACACTAAATCCTTCGAAGTTGCAGTAGCGAACTTATCCGGTAAGGATATTGATTTGTCAAAGCTTTGTTTGAAAGCTTACTCACCTGATAAAAAAGAATTTAGGCTGGATACGGTTGATGAAGAGCTGAATCAGGGCACACTGAAAGCGGGTAAATCCGTCAAAGGCATTGCCGTGTTTGCTTCTGAAAATGACGTAGTTCATAAAGCCGCTCTTATTAAAATTTCTGATAATTGCAAGTAACCAGATAAAGCAGCCTTCCTGGCTGCTTTATCTGGATTAGCTTTTCAGGCTCGCTCTGAACTCTTAAGGAAACTTAAGTGATGCTAAAACAGTGCTTCCATTTCTGACAATATCTGTATACTCCATTGATTCAAACGCTCATCAGTCTCTTCAAACTGGTTCACATCATCCAGAGCAAGGCCGACAAACTGTTTGCCATCTTCCGTCAATGGCTTCGGACTAGTGAATTCATAACCTTCAGTCGGCCAGAAACCGATAAACTGCACGCCCGTAGGAAGTAAATGGTGATACAGCATTCCTAGAGCATCCAGAAACCATTCGCTGTAATCAATTTGATCGCCCATGCCATACATGGCAACAATTTTCCCTGTCAAATTCAGTGATGGAAGTTGATCCCAAATAGCCAGCCAATCTTCCTGTATTTCACCGAAATCCCATGTAGGAATGCCGAGGATCAAGACAGAATATTCTTCCATCAATTTAGGATCACAATCTTTGACGTTGTGTAGGTCGATCAGATCCTCACCAAGAATATCGCGTATTTTTTCTGCTACCATTTCAGTATAACAAGTGGTAGAGCCGTAAAAGAGACCAATTTTCATCATTATTTATCAGAGAATTTCTAATATGAGAGGGGGTATTGTAACAGAAGAATTGCTTTTTCAGGCATAATAGCCGATCGGAAGGCGCAGATATAAAGGAGGGCTTGTGCCAAGCAAACACGTATTAAAAACTGATGTATCGGAACAGAGCCCATCGGCTAATCCCCTGATAGAACAATTTTTGGATACGATCTGGCTGGAAAAAGATCTGGCAGAAAACACATTGGCTTCTTATCGGCTTGATTTACAATCTTTGAATAATTGGCTGGTGTATGGTGGCTATGATTTGCTTTCTGTACAGTCTATCGAACTACAATCATTTTTGGCTGAACGGGTAGATGGCGGTTATAAAGCCAGTAGCTCTGCGCGTTTGTTGAGTGCCATGCGCAGATTGTTTCAATATCTCTATCGTGAAAAAATGCGGACGGATGATCCAACCGCGCTGTTATCTGCCCCCAAATTACCTAAGCGCTTACCAAAAGATTTAAGCGAAAAACAGGTTGAAGATTTGCTAAACGCGCCCTCGACTGAGCAACCAATAGAACTGCGGGATAAAGCGATGCTTGAAGTGCTTTATGCCTGTGGATTACGCGTATCTGAATTGGTTGGATTAACATTATCAGATGTGAGCTTACGTCAGGGCGTTGTCAGGATCATAGGTAAGGGGAACAAAGAAAGATTAGTTCCTTTAGGTGAAGAAGCTCTCTACTGGCTGGAGCAATATCTAGAGTATGGACGCCCATGGTTATTGAATGGCATAGTTTCCGATGTGTTTTTTCCCAGTAAACGGGGAACACAGATGACGCGCCAGACTTTCTGGCATCGGATCAAACATTATGCTGTATTGGCTGGTATTGATTCCGAGCGTTTATCCCCGCACGTTTTACGCCATGCTTTTGCAACACATTTAATCAATCATGGCGCTGACTTACGGGTTGTGCAGATGTTACTCGGACACAGTGATCTCTCCACAACACAAATTTATACACATGTGGCAACTGAACGTCTTAAAGTGCTGCATCAACAACATCATCCTCGCGGATAACAATTCATAAATGGCCGTTCATTGAGCACTGTTTATGAATAGTTTGCGAAGAAAGGTGCAAAAAGGAACAAAGTAATGAAGAAAATTGCGTTTTGTCTTTCCTTAATACTAACTGCTTTTGCTAACAATACTTTTGCTGACGACAGCATGATTAATAACTCATTGTCAAAAATGGGACTTAAGGCAGAAAGTATCACGCCATCACATATTACCGGGGTAAGTACTGCTTTAACCCCGCATGGGACTCTTTACATATCCAATGACGGTAAATATCTGTTCCAGGGGCCACTTTACGATCTCAGTGGAAAAGTACCAAAACAAGTGATTAATCAGGCTTTGGTAAAAAAACTGGAAGCCTTGAAAGATCAAATGATCATTTATAAGGCTCCAAAAGAAAAACATGTCGTGACTGTATTTACAGACATTACTTGTGGATATTGCCGTAAGTTACATGAAAATATTAAGAAATATAATGATGAGGGAATAACTATCCGTTATCTGGCATTCCCTCGTCATGGTCTGCAACACCAATCAGCGAAAGATATGCAATCTATTTGGTGCAGTGCGAAGCCTGCTAAGGCATTGGATGATGCTTTTAAAGACGAGAAAATTTCACCTATTGAAAGTTGTAAAAAGGATATTGCCAAACATTATGAGCTCGGCTTACAGTTTGGTGTCAGTGGAACACCAGCTATGATACTCAAAGATGGCAGTATGATTAGTGGTTTTATGCCGCCAAAAGATTTAGCTGACGCATTAGCGCAGCATGCTGAATAACCATCCAACCGATCCTGATTTAGTGAATAACAGGTAGTGAATTAAGCCCAGTGAATAGAAAAACACAACTCCGCCGCCGCCCAGCGGCGGATGATAGCCACCTTCCCGATAGTATCCATCCGTTATTACGCCGCTTATATGCTACACGTGGTATACGCCAGGCTGATGAGTTAGAACGCGGAGCGAAAGGGTTACTTAATTATCAATCTCTCAATGGCATTGAAGAGGCTGTTTCCTTGCTTATTACAGCATTGCACCAACATTGGCGCATTGTTGTTGTCGGTGATTTTGATGCTGATGGAGCAACCAGTACCGCATTAAGCATCCGTGCATTATGTGCAATGGGATATCGGAATCTGGATTATTTTGTGCCTAATCGTTTTGACGATGGTTATGGATTAAGTGTGCAGGTCGTGAATGATGTCGCCAAAAAAGGGACTGATCTGATCATTACCGTCGATAATGGGATCTCTTCCCATGAGGGTGTTACGGCAGCACATCAGTACGGTATTAAAGTGATCATCACAGATCACCATTTGCCGGGGGAAACACTGCCAGCCGCAGATGCCATTATTAACCCCAATCTGGTGGATTGCTCCTTTCCTTCAAAAGCATTGGCCGGTGTTGGTGTTGCTTTTTACCTGATGTCCGCACTCAGAGCGGAACTACGTAAAATAGGGTGGTTTGAGCAACAGGGTATCCCTTTGCCGAATCTGGCAGAATTGCTTGATTTGGTGGCATTGGGAACAGTAGCAGATGTCGTTCCTCTCGATACCAACAACCGTATTCTGGTGTATCAGGGATTGAACCGGATCCGGGCAGGGCGCTGTTGTGCCGGTATTCGTGCATTACTGGAGGTTTCCAAACGGGAATCAGGAAAGCTGGTTGCCAGTGATTTGGGATTCTCCCTGGGCCCACGGTTAAATGCAGCAGGGCGACTGGATGATATGTCCGTTGGCGTCGCATTGCTGTTGACTGATGATATTGTACAGGCACGACAAATTGCCTGTGAATTAGATGGATTGAACCAAACTCGCCGTGAAATTGAACAGGGTATGCAGCAGGAAGCCTTGCAGATCTGTGACCAAATTGAACGTACTCATACTGAATTACCTTACGGGCTGGCTATTTATCATCCTGAATGGCATCAGGGAGTTGTGGGCATTTTAGCATCTCGTATTAAAGAACGTTTTCATCGTCCGGTTATCGCTTTTGCTCCTGCGGGAGACGGAACACTAAAAGGTTCAGGTCGTTCCGTCAATGGGCTCCATATGCGAGATGCCCTTGAGCGCCTTGAAACCTTATATCCGGGATTAATGCTGAAATTTGGTGGCCATGCTATGGCAGCCGGGTTATCGATTGAGCAGGATAAATTCGGCCAGTTTCAGCGCCGTTTCTCTGAACTGGTGGCAGACTGGCTGGATGTCGCTCAACTTGAAGGTGTTATCTGGAGTGATGGTGAACTGACATTAAAAGAGTTGTCACTGGAAGTTGCTGAGATCCTGCGGGATGGAGGTCCTTGGGGGCAGGCATTTTCTGAGCCGGTATTTGACGGTAAATTTAAGCTCCTGCAACAGAGGATTGTTGGTGAAAATCATCTGAAAGTCATGCTTGAACCGTTAAACGGAGGGCCGATGTTGGATGGTATTGCGTTTAACATCGATACAAAATTCTGGCCAGATAACAGCGTTAAGACGGTGGAACTGGCTTATAAACTGGATATCAACGAATTTCGCGGTAACCGTGATGTTCAGCTTTTAATCCAGCACATCTGGCCTCACTGAATTGGCCTTACTGGCTGAGTCGATCAATTGGCTAAGGTAGTGTGATTAACCATCTATCCATTGCCACATAATCACGTATGATTATGTGGCAAGTCACTTGAAATGCTATAAACCCTTTGCCAGATCCGTTACAATACGCGGTTCGAAAATATCCATACGATCATCTTTCTGTAAAAAACATCGTTTTTTATAAAAACACAACGTATAAGACACGAAATATGTTTGAAATTAATCCGGTAAAAAACCATATTCAGAACCTGTCTGAGCGGACAGCAGTTCTGAGGGGGTATCTTTGACTATGATGCCAAGAAAGAACGTTTAGAAGAAGTCAATGCTGAATTGGAACAGCCTGATGTCTGGAATGAACCGGAACGGGCACAGGCGTTGGGTAAAGAGCGTTCATCGCTGGAAGGCATTGTAGAAACGATTGATCAGCTTGAGCAAGGCTTAGAAGATGTAAACGGCTTGTTGGAACTGGCCATTGAAGCTGATGATGAAGAAACTTTCAATGAAGCGGTAGCTGAATTGGAACAATTGGAAGAAAAATTAGGCCAGCTTGAATTCCGTCGCATGTTCTCTGGCCAATATGACAGTGCAAACTGTTATTTGGATCTACAGGCAGGTTCTGGTGGTACGGAAGCACAAGACTGGGCGAGTATGTTGATGCGCATGTATTTGCGTTGGGCGGAATCCAAAGGCTTTAAGACCGAAATTATTGAAGAATCTGATGGCGATGTTGCCGGTCTGAAATCTGCTACCATCAAAATTATCGGTGAATATGCCTACGGTTGGTTACGTACAGAAACTGGTGTACATCGTCTGGTACGTAAAAGCCCGTTTGATTCTGGTGGTCGCCGTCATACATCATTCAGCTCAGCTTTTATTTACCCGGAAGTTGACGATGACATTGATATCGAAATCAATCCTGCTGATTTGCGTATCGACGTATACCGTGCCTCTGGTGCGGGTGGTCAGCATGTCAACAAAACCGAATCTGCGGTGCGTATTACTCACGTACCGACAGGTATTGTTACTCAGTGTCAGACAGACCGCTCTCAGCATAAAAACAAAGATCAGGCGATGAAACAGTTGAAAGCCAAACTGTACGAGCTGGAAATGCAGAAGAAAAATGCTGATAAACAGGCTATGGAAGAGAACAAATCGGATATCGGTTGGGGTAGTCAGATACGCTCTTATGTTTTGGATGATTCCCGCATTAAAGACTTGCGTACAGGTATCGAAACCCGCAATACGCAGTCTGTGCTGGATGGTGATTTGGACAAATTCATTGAAGCAAGCTTAAAAGCTGGCCTATGAGGAACTAAAATGTCACAACAACAGCAGGGGGCTGAACAGGCTCCTGATTTAAATAACGAACTGAAAACACGCCGTGAAAAACTGGCTACACTGCGCAGCAACGGTATTGCATTCCCGAATGATTTTCGTCGTGAAAACATTTCTGAAGATCTGCATGCAAAATACGATGATAAAACTCAGGAAGAGCTGGAAGCGCTGAACATTGAAGTAACTATTGCAGGTCGTATGATGACCCGCCGTATCATGGGTAAGGCATCTTTTGCGACCTTGCAGGATATGGGCGGCCGTATTCAGATCTACGTTTCCCGTGACGATCTGCCGGAAGGCATTTATAACGAGCAGTTCAAAAAATGGGACTTAGGTGACATTTTAGGTGCACGCGGTAAATTATTTAAAACCAAAACCGGCGAGCTTTCTATTCATTGTAGTGAACTGCGTTTACTGACTAAGGCATTACGCCCATTGCCGGATAAATTCCACGGTCTGGCGGATCAGGAAACCCGTTACCGCCAGCGTTATCTGGATCTGATCTCGAATGATGAATCGCGTAAAGCATTCCAGATCCGTTCCCGTGTGATGTCTGCGTTGCGTAATTTCATGATCAGCAAAAACTTCATGGAAGTTGAAACGCCGATGATGCAGGCGATCCCTGGCGGAGCGAGTGCGCGTCCATTTATTACTCACCACAATGCGCTGGATATCGACATGTATCTGCGTATAGCGCCAGAGCTTTACCTGAAACGTCTGGTGGTGGGTGGTTTTGAACGTGTGTTCGAAATCAACCGTAACTTCCGAAATGAAGGCGTTTCACCACGTCATAATCCAGAGTTCACCATGATGGAGCTCTACATGGCCTATGCTGATTATCAGGATTTGATCGTTCTGACTGAAGAATTGTTCCGCACACTGACTCAGGAAGTGTTGGGTACGACGTTGGTCAAATACGGCGAACAAGAGTTCGATTTTGGCAAACCTTTCGTGAAAATGACCATGAAAGAAGCAATTTGCAAATACCGCCCGGAAACCAACGTGGCGGATCTGGATGATATGGTTAAAGCTGTTGCTATCGCTGAATCTCTTGGTATTGAAGTTGAAAAAGGTTGGGGATTAGGCCGTGTTCAGTGTGAAATTTTTGAAGAAACTGCGGAAAGCCATCTGATTCAGCCGACATTTATTACTGAATATCCGGCAGAAGTTTCTCCACTGGCGCGTCGTAATGACGATAATCCATTCATTACTGACCGTTTTGAATTCTTCATTGGTGGACGTGAAATCGGTAATGGTTTCTCCGAGCTAAACGACGCAGAAGATCAGGCAGAACGTTTTGCAGAGCAGGTTCGTCAGAAAGACGAAGGTGATGACGAAGCCATGTTCTACGATGATGACTACGTAACTGCATTGGAACACGGCATGCCGCCAACAGCGGGTTTGGGTATTGGTATCGACCGTATGGTGATGTTGTTCACTAATAGCCATACCATTCGTGACGTGATCTTATTCCCGGCTATGCGTCCGAATAAATAATCGTTTTTTGATTAAAATCAATAAATAACGCCCTGCTCAGTTTGTTGAGCGGGGCGTTTTTGCAGTGAGGAAAATAAAAAGTGAGGAAAAGGCAAGCGTAGCGTGTCAGTAGTGCGTTGAATAGGCCAAAATGACTATATTCGGTTAAGCGTCCAATGATTAGATGCTGTGATAAACTTTCCGTTTTTTATTATGGGTGAAAGATGGCTAAAGTTGATGTGGTTTGTCGTTACTGTCACAAGACGGAATGATGTGGTCCAATGATTTTGGTCACCGTTATAGAGGTGATATTCTCACTTCAACACGCAAATAGGTGACATGATGAAAAGACGTTTCAGCCCCGAATTTAAACTGGAATCTGCCCAGCTAGTCCTTGACCAATATTACAGCATCAGAGACGCTGCGAAGGCGATGAATGTGAGTAAATCGGCAATGGAGTCCTGGGTTCGCCAGTTAAAACAGGAGCGACACTCAGTTTACTGTACTGACGAATACCGGAGTGAACTGACCCGTGCTGGGATTGGTTACGTGCCTTTCTGTTGACCTGTCGTTTACTTCGGTTTCCTCTGATTACCGGGCCCAGAGTCAGTGACCTAATAGGAGCCTTGCCCCTGCCCCCTGAGTGTCATGTCCTACGATGGGAATGGTAATACCGCTCTCATTAAAGGAGATCCGTATGTTGAATTCATCACAACAACCGCAAGACAGCGTCATTTTGGGGGTCGATACCCATTTAGAGATGCACGTGGGTGCGATTATCGATTGTACCGGCAAATTACTCGGTACCCGAACCGTTGAAACTAATCTGGCAGGATATCAGCAATTGCTGAGCTGGGCGCAAACATGGGGAACCGTGAATCAGGCCGACATCGAGGGAACCGGAACTTATGGGGCGGGCCTGACCCGTTTTTTGATCAAAAAGGGTATTGAAGTCTTGGAGATCACGCGCCCAGATCGTTCAATGCGACGACAGAATGGAAAGTCTGACCCACTGGATGCAGAATGTGCGGCCCGGACGGTGCTGGCAGGCAGAACGCAGGCTATTCCTAAACAACAATCCGGTATCTGTGAGGCATTACGGATCACCGACGTTGCCAGACGCAGTGCGGTCAAAGCTAAAACACAGGCTATCAATCAGATACGTGCCTTATTGGTCAGTGCTCCTCAAGATATCCGCGATGCGCTCTGGAAAAGTAACCCTCGTGAATGTGTTAATGCGTGTTTAATGCAAACTGAACAGGCTAATTCTTTGTCCTCACAAATTTTATTGCAAATACTGGGCGGGCTGGCACAGAGATGGAAACTCTTGGCTGTCGAAGTGGCTCAACTGGATAAATTACAGGATGAACTCACAAAACAATATGCAAAAAATTTGCGGAGCCAGTATGGTGTCGGCCCGCAGACAGCGGCGACTTTGCTTGCGGTGGCGGGTGATAATCCTGAACGGCTAAAAAATGAAGCCGCATTAGCGGCGCTCTGTGGCGTTAATCCTT
>NZ_NKHP01000016.1 GCF_014467235.1 Xenorhabdus indica
GAGTGTTTACGAGGCTTACGGACGAGTTTTACAGACGCTGAATACGCCAGCGTCCTTGCGTGACCGGATCGGCAGACGTAAGCGCAAGCCGATTGACATAGATAATTTCAGAAATGCCGCTAGTGAGTACAACACCAGCGAGAGTACACGCCAGATACCCAATGGAGTATGGGGGCGGATGACCGCTTCTTACGGTAAATTATCGCCACGAGTCTCTACATCGGGGGCTGGCGCCATCACCTATAACATGACCCGTGCTCAAATCGGCATAGACAGACGTTTTTATGAAAATGACCAGGGCTCAGCGGCAGGCGGTGTTTTCCTGCAATATTCGAATATTAATGCTGATGCAGGCTCTGTGCATGGTGCAGGTAACATTCGTGCGCAGGGTTACACAATAGGCACAACAAGCACGTGGTACGGCAATAATCAGTTTTATTTGGACGGGTTAGCTCAGATTACCTACTTTGGCAATGACCTGAATTCAAAAACTGCCAGCCGGCAACTGGGGAATAATAAGTCCGCTCTGGGATATGCACTGAGCCTGGAAGCAGGACAACAAGTTGACTTGAGTCCAGAATGGTCACTGACCCCGCAGGCGCAACTCGTGTTCTCCTCCATCGACATGAATAACTTCCATGACACATTTGGTGCCAAAGTCCGCTTTGATCAAAGCAGGAATATGAAATTACGCGTGGGCACGACGATAGACTACAGCCAAAAGTGGCACGATGATCAGAGCAAGGATGAAAAAACCGCTAATCTTTACGCCCTTTTCAACATTCGTCAGGAACTTCTGGGGCGTAATGACGCGGTTGATGTGGCTAATGTAACCTTCCACGGTGGGAATGATCGCACTTGGGGTGAAACAGGCATCGGGGGTTCCTACAGTTGGAATGATAGCCATTCTTTCGTCTATGGCCAGACTTCAGTTAACACCAGCCTGAATAATTTTGCAGACAGCTATGAACTGAGTGCAAAAATTGGTCTAAGGGTGACGTGGTAATTAAGCCAATGTCTACCACGTAATTAACTAAAAAAACTGTGGGGATGATCTCCCAAAGTGATAATATTCAAAGAGATACTTTGGTGACAAAATGTGGTGCTTATCCTTCGTGGGACCACGCTACCAAACAAACAAAAAAGTCGTTGTAATCGATTGAGCCACCAAAATCCTCAAAAGCTGCACAATAAGTTCTCCCTAGTATCGGAGTTCCCGAACTTGGTTGTATCGAACCTTCACTCCAACTGTTATCAAGATGACTACTCTCAGGACAATCGACAGTACATACTAGCCTTCCGTCTGTTCCCATGTATTTAAAAGATTTACCATCATATTTATCTATTTCACTATCTCCATCGTCTGGCTTTGTCCATTGGGCATAAACTTCTTGTGTATCTTCATCGTATATTTTCACGTTATAACCATAACCCGCTTCTGTCATAAAAAAATACGAAATATACCACCCACTTTTTACATCAATAAATTTAAGTGTTTTCGTTATATTTATTACTATATCAGTAATAGTTATTTCCTTTGTTATAGTAAACATATTCCCTAACATGGGTCCCTGGAAACATGGACATTACGAGATGGATGGTTATCACTATCCTGATGGAAGTATTAATCATAATGATAAATAGTAACCTTTAGCTGCCTGCATTCAAAGTGAGTCATAAATAGTTTGTCATAATGATGAGACTCTTATATTTCTCATTTCTTTCCAAGTCGTTAACGAGGCTCTTTTCAAAAAAATTTTCACATTACGAATAAGCTGCCACATAAATTGGCAACAATGATTGCGTGTTACTGTTTCATGGAGTGATTGCCATAACCGTTCTATTTTGTTTAACCAAGGCGAGTAGACCGGAACAGGTGCAATGTCCGGCTGTGAAACCCCAGCCCGTTAAGGATCATTGCCAGAAAAGCGTCACCGTGAGAGACGGTATGCGATAAATATTTTGGGATAATGTCATCAATCATGCGGGGCAAACCGGTTTCATGACAAAAAGCGACGATAAGGCCAAGATGATCAAGACGTTTAATGGCGGGTACGGGTGTGGGCATATTCATTTTCCGGCAAATAAAAGTAATAGATCAAAATGGGCGATTACCGTCAATCCCACCGATGTCATTAATACAAAAAAACCTGTGCAAGATCACCCTATTTTTAAATCAGAAATACGGTGCGGAATGACGGATAATAGGAAAAAATAGCAGGAATTGAAAATGATAAATTCTTATCTTAATCTTTGAACGATTAATTAAATCGGCTTTTCTATTGAGTTATAAAGCGTATCTAATTGATTAATACGTTGACGATAACTCTCTCTCAGACATGATATATTTTCCTTACATTGCTGACGTTTTTTCAGCCATGCCTTCTGATCATCGTACATCTCTCCTGATATCCCCATAGCAAATAACCCTCGCAGAAAATGGTATTTCACATTCATTTCTACATCCAGATCATTTAGTTTTGGGCTGGCGCAAATCGCCTTTTCATCTGACGCTCTGGCTTTCGTACAGTCAAAACTGGCAGCAAAACTAAGTGGTGGCAGGATATACAATAATAACAGTATATATCGCATTATTTCCCCTTATAAGAATAGCAAATAAATTCAGCGACTAATCCCCCAATAATCCCCAAGTAAGTATCTTTAGTAAAACATAATGGCATACTCTTCGTTTGAGACTCAAAGAAGTATGGCATAGCTTTTGTACAAATGCCATAAAGCAAAGTATGAACATATTCCCATTTCATAAATACACAATTAATTATCAACGAAATTAATTTTTATAAATTGCCTAATTGTATTGTCCAATTGATTATTAAAGATAATATTGCTGCTATTTTATCTTTCACATTATCTGTGAGGATGATATTCGGATATTCCATTTTTGTGATATGAGGATAAAGAATATAGGTTAATTCATTATTTTCTTCATCTCCCAAATCTTTTATGCTAGAGTAACATGTTGTTACTTGTGCAATATCTTGGGTAAGAATCCAGGATAATACAAAATATTGGATTGGAGCATGTTTTTTCATCTTTGCAATTTGATCTGAGCCCATTTGAAATATGCTACTTGTATTAGAGTATTTATGGTACATATTCAGCTTATTCAGCTTATTCAGCTTATTCAGCTTATTCAGCTTATTCAGCTTATTCAGCTTATTCAGCTTATTCAGCTTATTCAGCTTATTAAGGTAGAAGAATCCTTGATTATGATATTCTTGCAAATCAACTTTTGTATCTTTACTTTCTACAAAGATTAAAACTGCTGCATGGTTTCCATTATCTGTTAATTTATCAAATGTTAATCCTGAAATATTATATTCACCATTATGAAAATACAAATATTCAATTCCAGATAGTTTATTAAATAAATTAACCCACTGTTCTTGGTAAAAAGAGTGATATTTTTCAAAAAAACCTACATCTAGATCAAGAGAGTGATCAAGCCTGATTATAATTAATTCGTTGTTAGATTTTGTAAAGTCGTTAATTCCATCAATAATAGAGTCAACTGACTCACCATTTGCGCCTTCCCACATGAATAGAATTTCTCTATAGTGACCAGTAAAAAAGTGGCCATCTTTGAGAACGGGCATGATGTCAAAATATCTTATGCCTAACTTCAATTGCTCTAATATATTGTTTGATTGTGTTAGAGTATTGCATTCACGAACAAGAGTTGTTTTCCATGTAATTGAACTCATTCCGGCGTCATGGGAACCAGGAATGCAAAGTTTATTTATTGAATAATCTCCCAATATACTCCGATAGTCTTGCATCCAGGACTCGCTATTTATATCCGGCCCTATGTAATTACCCATATCACCGATAAGCATAAAATGGATTATTCGATCAGTTCTCCAACCAAGGCTGAATGTGGAATCTTTTTTAAGGCTAGTTGTTTCTAAACTTTCTGAATAAACCTCTATATCTAATCGTTCAAGATCACTTTTGTATTTACCACATATTATGAAGGTACTTTTCTCAGAGTCCATTATTTGATATTTTATGTTAAAGTTGCAGTCTCTTATATTATCATTGTCGAAATAAATAGAAAAACGCTTAATGTTTAACGAAGTTATTAATTCTGGGAAATTGTTAATATTAAAATGTTGAGACGTACTGGATATTTTTTTCAAACTGAATTTGTACTATTAACGAGTAATATGTTAGCAATTTCAACCATAATAATCTTTCCTTTAAAAACAATTTATTCAAAAAGAAATTTATTCAAAAAGAAATTACCTACTTACTTTCAAAATACAGTGTAACAGCAAGAGAATGTCAGTCAACAAAGCTGTAATTTGAAAGGTGGCTATAAGGATTGCGTTTAATTTCTTCTTATATATAATAAAATCACTAGTCACTATTATTAATAGAAATAAAAATCATTCAGTTATTTCCATAGTGATCTGCGCTCCATCATGACTTGAATATCCATGCTTACAATTTGATTCACTGCCGTCACAAATAAATTTAATAGGAATCTCGCATTTTGTATCCGCAGGATCAGGCGTAAAATAAGTAAGCCAGCCTGTCATCATATTAATGTATGCTGTGCGCAATTTTACTTCGCAGTGTTGTGACCAAGTATGATATAGAATAGTCCATGTAACCCATTTATCCGATAAAAGGCAATCATAAAAGAAATCATTTTTATCTTTTAAGCTAAAGTTTATTTCTTGTTGAGGAAGTAAGATTATGTCATTTGATGGTCCGGGATCATACATACATTGGAATGTTTTACGTGCAATGGCTACTTTGACAGTTTTGCTATTATTTTTGAAGTGCACGTTATAATATGCGGAAAAAACAGATGGTTTATGGATGGCTTTGTTATTTTCTATTTTATGATCATTTTGCACTGTGCTGTTTTTAGTGAAAGCACTACTTGCAAAAAGTATCATACTTAAAGATAAACTGTATGCGATATATTTTTTAAGTGGTTTCATTTTTATTCCCTCTATTTAAAAAATTACCTGCTTACGTTCAAAATACAGTGTGACAACAAGAGAATGTCAGTCAACAAAGCTGTAATTTGAAAGGTGGCTATAAGGATTGCGTTTAATTTCTTCTTATATATAATCAGAGACTAGTCACTATTATTAATAGAAATAAAAATCATTCAGTTATTTCCATAGTGATCTGCGTTCCATCATGGCTTACATATCCATTCTTACAATTTGATTCATTGTCGTCACAAATAAATTTAATAGGAATCTCGCATTCTGTATCCGCAGTATCAGGCGTAAAATAGGTACGCCAGCCTGTCATCATATCAATGTATGCTGTGCGCAATTTTACATTGCAGTGTTTGCCCCAGGCGCTTGCCTTGTAATACTCAATAGACCATGTAACCCATTTATCTATTGAGTGGCAATTATCAAATAAATTATTATTATCTTCTAATCTAAAGTTTTTTTCTTGTTGAGGGAGTAAGATTATGTCATCTGATGGTCCGGCATTATACATACATTGGGATCCTGTACGTGTAATGATTACTTTGGCAGTTTTGCTATTATTTTTGAAGTGCGTATTATAATATGCGGAAAAAACAGATGGTTTATGGATGGCTTTGTTATTTTCTATTTTATGATCATTTTGCACTGTGCTGTTTTTAGTGAAAGCACTACTTGCAAAAAGTATCATACTTAAAGATAAACTGTATGCGATATATTTTTTAAGTGGTTTCATTTTTATTCCCTCTATTTAAAAAATTACCTGCTTACGTTCAAAATACAGTGTGACAACAAGAGAATGTCAGTCAAGGAAGCTGTAATTTGAAAGGTGGATTGTATTTGTATATTTCATTTTTAAGTATAGCAGGTGTTAATAAAAGTAAAGCTGGATATGGAATTTTCTTTGTACTGGGGAGATATATGTTATTTTCTTACTTTTTTATTTATAAGTTTTTTTTCTAATTAATATTATGCCTCACCTTTTATTTGGCGAGGCATAATATTTAAATCATCTTATAAACAATGTATTACGATAAAATAAAAAACATAAATAATATTGTTATGTTGAAATTAAGTATATTGCTTCATAAGGATTGAGCTTAATTTCCTTCTCTATTTTTTTTGCTGATGATGGGTAATTACTGATAAGTACCCGCCAATTTTGGTGTGTGAGTCCAGACTCTGGAGACCAAAGTTGTGTTTCGTCACTGAGATTGGCGATAACCAGCAGAGTTTGATCCTGCCAACGACGCAGATAACACCACAGTGAAGGGTGGTCAGGTAAAAGATCCAGGTAATCACCGTGAGTTAGGATGGGTTGTGTTTTTCTTAACTTAATCAAATCTTGGTAGCAGTAAAATACAGAATCGTTGTCCTGTAATACGGCTTCTGCATTGATTTCACGATAATTATCGCAAGTAGCGATCCACGGAGTACCCGAAGTGAAACCCGCGTTGCTGGAATCATCCCATTGCATTGGAGTTCGGCTATTGTCACGGGATTTCTGTGCCAGAATTGCCAGAATTTCTTCAGGCTGTACGCCTTTTTCAATACGCTCTTGATACATATTCAGGCTTTCAATATCCCGATAGTCTTCAATACGCTTAAAATGAGGATTCATCATACCCAGTTCTTCACCCTGATAAATATAGGGTGTTCCCTGCATGCCGTGTAGCACCATGGCTAACATTTTGGCAGATATCTTATGGTGTTGGTTTTCATCGCCAAACCGGGAAACAATGCGAGGTTGGTCATGGTTACACCAGAAAAGTGCGTTCCAGGCTTTTTGATGCATACCTTGTTGCCAAGTCGAAAAAATCCTTTTCAGTTCAATATAATCAGGCTTAGCGAGAGTCCATTTCTCACCATTAGGGTAATCAACTTTCAGATGATGAAAGTTAAACGTCATGGAGAGTTCTTTGCCATCCAATGCGCTATAGCGGACACAGTGTTCAAGGCGTGTGGAGGACATCTCTCCGACAGTCATCAATCCCTTAGGTTGGAAAACATCACGACTCATTTCCTGCAAAAATTCATGTATCCGCGGGCCATCGGTATAAAAACAGCGGCCATCACCATGCTCATCATTAGGATAGTCCTGTTGTTTTGAGACAAGGTTAACCACATCCAATCTTAGTCCATCAACCCCATGGTTGGCCCAGAACTCACAGACTTTCTTCAGCTCGGTTCGAACGGGTTCATGTTCCCAGTTCAAATCAGCTTGTTCTACAGCAAACAGATGAAGGTAATACTGTTGGCTCGCTGGATGCCATTGCCACGCGTTACCCCCGAATTTGGATTTCCAGTTATTGGGAAGGGAATCCTTGGTACTTTCCCGCCAGATATAAAATTGGCGATAAGGGCTATTAATATCCTGTGCTGCTTTAAACCACGGGTGCTCGGTTGAGGTGTGGTTAAAGACCATATCTAAAATGATGCGAATGCCACGACGATGGGCATTTTCCACCAAATTATCAAAGTCTTCCATTGTTCCATAATCAGGATTAATGGCGCAGTAATTGGCGACATCATAGCCATTGTCTACCTGTGGAGATGGATAAATTGGTGTGATCCAGATAGCGCCTACACCGAGGCGCTGTAAATAATCCAGACGTTGGGTGATCCCATTAATATCCCCCGTACCACTTCCTGTACTATCCTGAAAACTTTTTGGGTAAATCTGGTAGATAGTACTGTCTAACCACCACGGTTGTTGTTCAGTCATAACAATTCCTATTAACCTGTATCCTATTAACTTGCTGCTCCATTAGCCAATGCGACTTTACGCTCATTCCTGCGATACATCAGAACGGTAAGTGCCATTGGCACAACAATAACGATAAGCATGGCGATAAGGTAGATTACCCAGAACTGGGGTTTTATGGATAGAATACCCGGTATTCCTCCCACACCAATACCATAGGAGGTAACATGATTGAGTCCACATATCAGACCCGCCAGGCTGGTTCCAATCATTGCACAGAACATGGGATAACGGTATTTCAGGTTAATACCATACATGGCAGGTTCGGTAACGCCGAGATAGGCTGAAATCGCTGCCGGAACTGAAATCTCCCGCTCTTTTTCTTTTTTGCTTGCCCAGATAATTCCGACAACCGCAGAGCCTTGAGCAATATTGGACAGGGCAATGATTGGCCAGATAGGTGTGCCGCCTGTGCTTTGGATCATTTGCAGGTCAATGGCCAGCGTAGTCTGATGTACACCAGTGATAACCAATGGAGCATAGAAGAAGCCAAACAAGGCAGCCCCAATCGGCGCAAAACTTCCGGTCATCAGCCCTTTGACACACCATGCAACACCATCACCGATTGCACGCCCAATCGGGCCAATGAGTGCATGGGCAAGGAAAACTGCCAGCAACAGGGAAACCACCGGAACAATCACCAGGTAAAGATAATCCGGCACCAGTTTCTTCAAACGTGTTTCAATCCATCCCAACGTCAGGCCAGCCATCAGGGAAGGTATAACCTGAGCCTGATAACCCACTTTGGAGATGGTAAACCAACCAAAATTCCAGACATCAGGCACCTGTTGCCCAAGTAAGTAGGCATTCATTAGTTGTGGGGAGACCAGTGTGATCCCCAGAACAATGCCCAGGATGGGAGTTCCGCCCATTTTTTTTACGGCAGACCAGCAAATACCGACAGGCAGATAGAAAAATATGGCTTCACCAATCAGCCAGAGGAAATCATAGATGGTTTGCCAGATTGGATATATCTGAGCGAGGGATTTTTCTTCACTAAATGGAATTCCCCCGATCAAGTTGCGGAGGCCTAATATCAGACCGCCACTGATAAGTGCAGGCAGCAATGGGAAGAAGATCTCAGCAAAATGTGAAATTGCATTTTCATACCATTTCATATTTTGTCGCGCGGCCTGTTTGACCTCTTCTTTATTGGCTGACTGCTTTCCGGTGGCGGCGAGCAGGGCCTTATAATAAATATCTACATTTGTCCCGATGACTACCTGGAACTGGCCGGCATTGGTGAAACAACCTTTTACCATAGGTAATTCTTCAATAGCTTTGGCGTCAGCTTTTTCTGGTGCATTAAGAACAAATCTGAGTCTGGTGATACAATGGCTTACGGAGGCAATATTCTCTTGCCCCCCGATTAGCCGAATAAGATTATCAATATCCTTTTGATTTATTTGTTTTTTCTTCATGCCTTTTCTCCTTCATATGGCAGGAGTAGTGAATTGAATAACGTAAATTGGTGCTATACCCGTCGTCTTTCAAGTTCGCAGTCTGAAATCCATAGGGTATAACAGAATAATTACTTTTATGATGAGATAATTCATAGAATGAAGTAATAATCACCCCATCCTAGTCAGATTTCAGAATTTTGAATATGAAAAGATATGTTGTTTGAGTTTTAGATCACACTTTATTCTATTAGTGTGAAAATATAATACTTTTTATATTACTTAAATTTATTGTTTTAATGGTTTTAATTTCATTTGTAATTAATAGATGTGGGTGATGAATGTTGTTTTCGTTATGTTTATTATCTATTGATTATACAGTGAAAACTAATTTTATGGATTTTTTAATGTGTATTCCCATTTAATTGAAAAAATGCAGTTATTCCTCCGTCATTAATATAAAAATTCCATATTCCATTGTTTAATTTGACTTTTTATTTTATATTACAAGGTGCTTGATTAAACATATTATATGGATTGTACTTATATAGATTATATTCATATTTCTTGCTTGTTTAAAAATATTATGAAGTATTTTACCTTTTTTTCTTTTTTTCTTTGTGTTTAATTGAACAAGTGAATATGTTTGAATCAGGGTAACTCAGCATCCGATATTCCACTGTCGGACGCCAAATATGATTAATAAATAACAAGATTAATAAAAATCTGTGCTCCAATCAGTAGACAATTATCGTCAACAAAATAAGGATTAGAGTGTGGAAAGTTATTTATTCCTTTCGCTTTATTTCCGCTGCCAAGTGTGAACATAGCACCTGTGCGATTTTGGGTGGCATTAACCATGTAGCTGAAATCATCACTGGCCGTCGTTGGTCGGCTGTTAGTTTCGATATTTCTTTGTGGCAGGAAGTTGCTGGCAGCTTCGATGATTCGCCAGTAAGCATGAGGATGGTTTTCTACCGCGGGATAGCTGACGTAAGCCATTGTAGCTTTGAATCCCCCCGCTTCGCTGCGGGCAATCATTTCTTGAATACTGTTTTTCAGAATCTGGTCGGTCTCTTTATCCATTGCCCGGATAGTTCCCTGAGCCTGAACATGATCGGCTACGGTGTTGGGAATTGTGCCGCCAGTAATCATACCGCAATTGAATACCGCAGGGCTGAAAGGACTGGTTTTTTTGGCAACGACATAGTCCAGGTAATCAATGATACGACATGCTTCTCGAATGGCATCCAACCCCCTCTGTGGTGTAGAGCCGTGAGCAGAAACACCGTATACATCCAGTGTCCATGTTGAACCCCATGATGTTACTACACCGCTATTGAGACTGATGGTTCCGGTCTCCACAGCAGCATTGTTGTGCAGGGCATAGACTTCACTCACTCCGTCCATACATCCTAGCTCAACCATTTTATCCGCTCCCGGAACCCGCATGTCTTCTTCAGCCATTTGAAAGATGAAACGTACGTTGGCATTCATTTCATTCTGATACTGGGACAAATAATTGGCTGCGGTCAGGGCTACTGCCATATGGATGTCATGACCACAATTATGTGCATAACCCTCATGGGTAGAGCTATGCTCATTATTCGTCATATCGGGCATAGCGAGCGCATCCATATCAGCGCGAAATGCAATTAAAGGTTTGGCTGGATCAATAATTAAATCAGCAAGAAAACCGGTATAACCTGCATAATTTTTAGTGGCATAACCGAAACTTGTTATTAAATCACGGCAATATTTTGCAGTTTTAAATTCCCGGCCAGAAAGTTCGGCGATTTTATGTAAATCTTGTCGGGTTTTTTTACTGAACTTTTCTAATGAAAATAATTTTTCACTGACATTGTATTTATTTATGTCCATTATATTCCCCATTATGCCGAAATTAATTTGAATAATGAAAGAAGCATTGAGAAAGTAGTCAGTAGAAACTATCATGAAAACTATGATCACTTGCCATAATATTTTTCTTCAGTTCCTTTTCCTTACTTATCAGGTGAAGTCCTGTGGCAACTTGTTCAATCACCTCAGGGTGTGGTGTTGAAACGCCCAGTGTGGTCATCCGTCCGGCAGGAATCGGGGAACAGGGCCACGATGATACCTTTTGCAAATAATTATGCTGTTGACTTGATATCCATAATGGTTTCGATTGCACCACTGCTCAAGAATCGTTGTTGATTAGGTATTGCCTGAATCGAACGGCTGACTGGCAAAACGCGAATACCTGAACCCAGGAACACGGGAACCGTAGTAATAAACAGTTGTTGTAATTCTCCTGCATCTGCAAAAAATGCAGCCGTTTTTCCTCCACCAATGAGCCAAACATCTTTACCTTTAGCTGCCGCTTTTGCTTTGGTAACAATTTGATGGGCTGAATCATGAGTGACAACGGCATTAATTTCTGCCGGAATGGACAAATTTCTGGAGGAGAGAATAAAAGAGGGAATATTTTGATACGGCCAGTGACCTGAAATATTTTTCATAATCCATTCATAAGTCCGTGCACCTATAATCGCTGCGCCAATGCTTTGATAAAATTTCTCGTAAGGAGTGGCATCTTCGCTGAGGGTAAATGTCTCTAACCAACCTAATTCGTGGTTTTCTGTAGCGATATAACCGTCCATTGTGGCCGCGACATAATAAACAAGCTTTGACATATCTTTCCTCATTTTTAATTTTAGGATTTATGTATGTTTGAAAAAACCAATAGATGTTGAGATAAATTTTCGTTAAGTTAATTAATAACTCTATCAGGAGAACCAGAAACCGATTAGCTTTTTAAAGTAATATTTTAGAAATGCGTGTTTAAGATAGATGTTTGTCACAAATACTGAGGATATAGAACAGTAATAAATAATTTCCATTATTGATAATTATATTCTGAAAGATGAAAAGCATATTTAAAAAATAAGAGGTGTCTTACTGGACAGTAGTTCGATTTGTTCATAAGATTATTTTTATTATAACTCAATGGGTTATGGATCGTATTTAACCAAAATAAAAAGGATAATTAATTATGTCTAAATTTATTATCATGCGGAATAACCGGGCGTTACTTAATGAAACTGTTTTTTATCTGACGCCGGGCAATACACTGACATTAAAGATTGATGGTCTAAATAGTGGCACCAAAAAACATCTTAAATTTCAACCGAACAATGGCCTTGTCTCCATTTTTCAACGTGATAATCCTCTGCTCAGAGAACAAATCCTACAAATAACGGCCGTCAATATGGGAGTGAGTATCATTAGGGCGGTAGATACGAATATCGATTACTGTTCCTTTTTTGCCGCCGGTGTTGCTGAGGATTGTTTCCCACCGTTAACAATTAATGTGTTATCTAAAATATCGATTCCTACGGATCTCACTCCTGAACAGAAAGCGATGTTGATGGTATTGTTGGCGGAGACGAAATCTCCAGATTCACTGGGAACAAAGTATGATGAAAAAGAAGCTAAAGATACTATGCAGTATATGCATGATGCTTTATTAAACAGAGTTAAGTCCCCTAAAGCACATGAACTTGATGTACCAAAACATGGAAATAAATTAATTGGACTAATTTCAGGGCCTCGGACAATAGAAGGATTTCAGCAATATCCCAATATTAAATCCAGTATAAAGGATAGAATTGAAGGTATGATTGCTACTGCGAATGATGGTACTAATTCGAAATTTCTAGCATATAGACGTTTAATTACAAATGCTATAAATATAGCTAAAAGTAATAAAATATCTAATGTAGAGATAGTTGCATGGAGAACAACCGGGCGTGGTTCTCCTGGTCCAAATTTCATAAAATTATTTTCATTACAAGGGCAAGATTTTTATAAGCTGTCTGATAGTTATTTAAAATAAGAGATTGAATATGAAATATTTAATTGGGTTATGTATGATTTTATTCCCTTTAATTGCTTCTTCGAAGAAGCAAGAAGCATTAGATTTTAATTCTTGGGAGAAAACAGGGCAATGGGGAATATATTATAAAAAACCAGACAATACATTTAATCCACTAAAGATAAAAAAATATAAGGAAAATTATTTTCCTGCGTTGAGTTATCTTATAAGAAAGTTTAATTTACAAAAAGTTAATAATCAATACTGTTTGATTGGATATAATTTTGATAAAATAAAAGAGTATGATGAATTTGAAAGTATGATTATTTTTTGGAAAAATGCTAATTATCTAATTGATTGGGTCATTCCAGATAGTGGAGATGGTTATGATTATAAAGCCATTTTATTCAGCAAGCCATTTATTGATATGAGTGAATATGTTGTTCCATATAAAGAAGCAGAAGGAGCACAAGCTTTATGGGCTAAAGAAGGTGTTATCCAAATGATGGAAGATTGTGAATTACATGGTCAGAAAATAACAATAAAACCTTCTGAGGTGATTGATATAAAATAATAGAGAACCTGCTCGCAGATCGCGAACAGGTGGTGCCTGTATAGACAGGCATAAACATTTCCTCAAAATCAATCGTCAGAAAATACTAAGATCCACTGCGTAATCCACCAAAACGGCAATAATACGCGGCAGCAGGTTGGGGCAGTTTACCTATGGTAGTTTCACATTGTTCACCGATGTACTGTGTTGCGGCAGGGCCGATGCGTTGGTAGATGTTGATACATAAATGACGGGCGATTTGCCCTTCCCACTGTGCAGGCAGCAGGGCATCCGGTAGTAGTGGATCGCGCAGCACGACACGGCGGTAAAAGTGGATAAGCAGAAGGCGTAGTTGGAAGCAGCGTTCTGGTGTCAGTTCGTCTGGATTGCAGTCTTGCAATAGTTTCATCAAAGGACGGAATGAGATGATAAATTCATGGTAGTGCTGAGCGACTTGGTTCAGCGACCAACTGGCGGATACCCGCTCTTTCAGGCTTTGTTCTGAACGGGGATAAGGATAATCCGCCCGGAAGTAGATAACAGAGTCACTGGCGTTAAGTTCTCTGAGCAGGGCCGGAATATCACTTTGTGAGCTGCCAGGGGCAGCCATTAATGTGCTATTGAGTTGACCAAATCCAAGCCAGCTCAACTCTTTTTTCAGGCGGATGCGTTCTTCTTTGTTACTCTCTTCCAGTAGCAGTAGATCCCATTTGCCATCCCAGGCAGGTTGTCCGCTGAGATAAATTCTACTCTCTGCATGGCGGAATTGGTTCATGCCGCGTTCTGTGATGCGGTAATAGCTACGACGACCGATTTTTTCCACCTCCAGCCATCCCTCTTTTTGCAAACGAAAGACAGATGTCCGCACAAAGCGGTCACTGAATCCCATCGGCTCCAGCAGAAGGCTGAGACTACCTAGCCAGACTTCACCACCCCGGTGACTGAGGGCATCGCCATACAGGGAAATGATCAGCGATGTTCCGCTAATCGGTTGGGCAGCAAGAGCATATTGAATAAAATCATCGAGTTTGTGAGTCATATTTTGTTATTTTCGAATCGAAACTGTGTCATGACATTAGCATAATTATCCATACCGACGGTTATCAATCACTCGAACCGCTTTGCCTTCTGAACGGGGAATATCTCCGCAGTTGACGATGCTGACTTCTGTATTGATACCGACCATGGATTTAATGTGGTGATGCAGTTGGTGGCAAATGCCACAGCGTTGTTGGAGACTGAGTTGATTAGGTTCTTTCAGTTCGACCTTGACGAACAGGCTGTCATAATTACCCACGCGATTTACTTCCAATTGATAGTGTGGTGACAGTTCTCTGAAACGTACAATCTGTTCTTCTATCTGTGAGGGGAAGACGTTAATACCGCGGATAATAAGCATATCGTCGGAGCGTCCGGTGATCCTGTCCATACGGCGCATATTGCGGGCGGTTCCCGGTAATAAACGGGTCAGGTCACGGGTACGGTAGCGGATCACAGGCATGGCTTCTTTGGTCAGCGTTGTGAAAACCAGTTCGCCATTCTCTCCGTCCGGCAGGACATTCAGGTTATCCGGATCAATTACTTCTGGATAGAAGTGATCTTCCCAAATGGTGGAACCATCTGCGTATTCCACTGATTCCATCGCAACACCCGGCCCCATGACTTCGGACAAGCCGTAAATATCCAGTGCTTTAATGCCCATGCGTGTCTCTATTTCCTGGCGCAGACCTTTCGTCCACGGTTCGGCACCGAAAATGCCAACCCGCAGGGAACATTGTCTGGCATCGCCTCCCATTTGGCGCTCCAGCTCGTCCAGTAGTGTCAGACAGTAGGAAGGTGTCATCATGATGATGTCAGGCTTGAAATCCCGGATCAGGTGTGCTTGTTTTTCCGTTTGTCCTCCAGACATGGGGATCACGGCTGCCCCCAGACGCTCAGCACCATAATGTGCACCTAATCCCCCCGTAAACAGGCCGTAACCGTAAGCAACGTGTACTTTGTCTTTGGCGGTTCCCCCGGCGAAACGCAGACTGCGGGCGACCAAGTCAGCCCAGTTATCAATATCCTGTTGGGTATAGCCCACGACGGTCGGATGACCAGTCGTGCCGGATGACGCATGAATACGCACAATTTTTTCCATTGGCACGGCAAAGGTATCAAAGGGGTAGTTATCCCTTAGATCCTGCTTGGTGGTGTAAGGGAATTTCTTGATGTCATCGAGTTGTCTGAAATCACTGGGATGAATGCCAATGGCATCAAATTTGTGTTGATACATTGGTACGTTGTTATAGGCGTGATGCAGCGTACATTTTATTTGCTCAAATTGCCGTGTCTGAATTTCATCGCGTGAAGCAAATTCCATAGGATCGAAATGTGCATTGGTGTGTGGAGTAACGTGTGAGTTGAAGTGTTGTACGTTGTTGCTCATAATTTCCCGCCATTTTGTTGATTTGGTTGTAACAGGCTGTTTTTATAAGTTATATGCGCTCGATAATCATGGCGATACCTTGTCCCACTCCAACGCACATGGTGCATAGGGCATAACGGCCCGCCCGCCGTTCCAGTTCAAGAGTGGCTGTCAGTGCAAGGCGGGCACCACTCATGCCCAATGGATGCCCAAGCGCAATTGCGCCGCCATTCGGGTTGACATGCTCTGCATCATCCGGCAATCCCCATTGACGAATGACCGCCAGTGATTGGGCTGCAAAAGCTTCATTCAGTTCAATCACATCCATTTGGCTCAGGCTCAGGCCCGTAAGTGCCAGTACTTTTTCAGTGGCAGGCAGTGGTCCTATCCCCATAATGCGCGGTTCAACACCACTGGTGGCGGTTGCGACAATACGTGCCCGTGGGGTCAGACCATGTTGTTGAACTGCTGTTTCTGAAGCGATGATCAGAGCGGCTGCCCCGTCATTAACGCCGGAGGCATTGCCAGCAGTGACTGTGCCGTCAACACGGAATGGGGTTTTGAGCTTTTGCAACTGCTCGAATGTTGTGTCAGACCGGGGATGTTCATCCTGTGAAAATAAATCCTGTGAAACCAAGCCTTGTGAAACTAAAGCGGTTTTGCGGATGCCAGGCAGGGTAACAGGAGTGATCTCTTCGGCCAGAATACCGCATTGCTGAGCTTTGGCTGTACGTTGCTGGCTACGCAGAGCGAAAGCGTCCTGAGCATCCCGGCTGATTTTAAATTGGGCAGCAACGTTCTCTGCGGTTTCCGGCATCGAATCCGTACCAAATTGTTGTTGTATGCGTGGATTAATGAAACGCCAGCCAATCGTGGTATCGAATATCTGTGCTTGACGACTGAACGCATGTTCTGCTTTTCCCATCACTAATGGCGCACGGGTCATGGATTCAACACCACCAGCCAGTATCAGATGAGCTTCGCCAGCTTTGATACTGCGGGCCGCAAAAGCCAACGCCTCCAGACCAGAACCACACAATCGATTGAGAGTTGTTCCGGGGACGGAATATGGTAGTCCAGCCAGTAGTACCGCCATACGTGCGACATTACGGTTATCTTCGCCAGCCTGATTGGCACAGCCGAGAATGACGTCATCAATACCTTGCCCATCTAACCCTTGCCAATCTAATGTGGGATAACGTGCTATCAATGCTTGTAATGGCAGAGCGGCCAGATCATCCGCCCGTAGACTGGCAAGGGCTCCACCATAACGCCCGATAGGGGTGCGTACTCCATCACAAATAAATGCATGATTCATGATTTTTCTCTCCGATGATCTTTAGGTAGAGAGGATTGAGAAGGGGGAGCTTTTGAAGGCTCTTCTAAAACTGAGTGACCAAGGCGATGAGCGTGACCACGGAAGAAGGCTACTGTTTTGCCATTCTGATTGGTCACTTTAACATCATACAATCCAGACGTTTTTCCCTGATGTTGCACCGAAGCGATAGCTGTGAGTTGGTCACCGTTAAAGACCGGATGAATGAAATCTATACTGCATCCTGAAGCCACAGCAGCAAGTCCTTCACTGTTACAGGCGTAGGCGAAAGCCGTGTCAGCCAGAGTGAATATGATGCCGCCATGACAGGTTTTATGACCGTTGAGCATAGTAGGCTCAACGGTCATGCTTAATTGAGCGATCCCGATATCGATATAGTCGATGTGTATGCCCATATGGTTGGCGCAAGCATCTCTGGTATACATAGCTTCAATGGAGTGCCGGGCAAGTTGTTTAGGAGAGTTGTTGGTTTTATCAGGCATGATTTTTCTTCTTAAATTGATGTTCATGTTGCTGTGTAGACGACGGGTGTTGCGGTGAGATATGTGGCAGTGAGACATAACCCGCAGCCAGTTGGCGCAGCAAAGGAGACGGACGGTAACGGGGTTCGCCGTAGAAGTGTTGTAAGTTTTCTAACGTACTGAGAATCTGCTGCCAGCCAAGCTGGTTACCCCATGTTAAAGGGCCAATGGGATAATTCACGCCATAACACATTGCCAGATCGATATCTTCGGCGTTGGCGATACCTTTATTAAGGGCATCCAATGCTTCGTTGCACAGCATCGCTACAGTACGCATGGTCAGCAGAGCCGGATAATCCGGCAGTAAAATCACTTGTTTGCCGAGGGCGTATAGAAAGTTGATCACTTTTGCGGTCTGTTGCTGGGTATTCTGGCAGGCTGCACTGATCGTCATTATCGGTGCGGTCTGATGGTTGGCTGATAGATCAAACTGCACTACCGGCATCCCAATTTCATCAGTAAGTTGTGAACTGGTTTTCCCTGTTGCCAGCATAAATATAACGTCGTCAATCTGTAATACTGGTGATGGTAGCTGAATATTTTCGCTTTTTTCAGCAGCAATTTTATTGGGGTGTAATAATCCGTGTTGCTGTAACAGCGTGGTAAAGTGCGGCAAGGCAGACCAATTACCGATTATTTTAATTTGTTCAGATGGTATTAGTGCTGTCGGCGATGTCTCTGTAATTATCTCCGTAATGGTGGGAATAAATTGTTGTTGCGTTTTGTCAGCATAATCCTTGCCCGCATAAACATAAAATCCCCGGCCACTTTTACGCCCCAGATGATTAGCTTCTACCAGTTCTTTTTGTCGTAGTGATGGCTGAAAACGTGTATCACCGTAGAAAGCATCGAACAGGGATTCGGTCACGGCGTAATTAACATCATGTCCAATTAAATCGGTAAGCTGCAATGGCCCCATTGCAAAGCCGCCGGAGTCTTTCATAACCGCATCCAGTGTTGCGGGGGAAGCAATTTGTTCTTCCAGTGCACGCAGGGCTTCCGCATAAAAAGGGCGTGCGATACGGTTGACGATAAAACCGGGTGTAGAACGACAAATGACAGGCTGTTTTTGCCAGCCGATCACGAGGCGTTTAAGAGTTGCCATTGTCTGTGGGGACGTTTCCAACCCTTGCACGATTTCTACCAGTTTCATCAATGGGGCAGGATTAAAAAAATGCAGCCCTGCCATACGCTGAGGCGCTTCCAGTACGCTGGCAATGGCAGTAATCGACAGCGATGAGGTGTTACTGGCAAAAAGGGTTTGTGCTGAACAAAGGGTTTCCAGTTGACGGAATAGATCCTGCTTCGCGGCCAACTTTTCGATAATCGCTTCAATGACCAGCGCGCTTGATACCAGTGAATGTAATGAATCTACCAGCGTGATACGTTGCAACAGTTCCTGAGTTTTGCTTGCATCTGCCTTGCCTGCTTTGACACGTTGATGCAGGCGGGTGTGGAGCGTATTCAGCGCACGTTGTGCAGCTTCACTGTTTACATCAAATAGCAGGACAGTATGTCCTGCCTGAGCTGCTACCTGAGCAATGCCGATACCCATCGTGCCTGCACCAATCACAGCGATTGGGCCGTTCAGTGTTGATTCATTGAGCATTGAATGATTAGATATTGAACGATGATGTATGGGCATGTTCATGATTATTTCCCTTTGAATTGTGGTTCGCGTTTTTCTATGAATGCGTTAACGCCTTCCTGGAAGTCTTCAGTGTGTCCGCACTGGCGCTGTAGATCGCGCTCGAGATCAAGTTGTTCATCTAACGTATTGCTTGCCGCCGCGTAAGTGGATTTCTTAATACACGCGAGAGAGAAGGTGGGTTGGGTTGCCAGACGCTGCGCAATTTCCCAGGCTTTCTCCTCTAACTCATTAGGCTCGAAAACTTGCCAGATCATTCCCCATTCCAGTGCCTGTTCAGCGGTGATTTTGTCTCCTAACAAAGCCATTCCCATAGCACGGGCATGACCAATATGATGGGGCAGGAACCAGCTACCGCCCGCATCCGGTGTCAGACCAATACGACAGAACGCCTGAATAAAGCTGGTGTCGCGGGCTGCGATCACAATGTCACAGGCCAAAGCGATAGAGAGACCGGCTCCTGCGGCGACACCATGCACAGCACAGACCACTGGCTTGGGTAGGGACGTCAGTCGACGGATCAACGGATTGTAGAAAGTTTCAATGGAATAACCGAGATCAGGAGCGCCATCTACATTGATAACAGCGTTGCGATCGTTTAGATCTTGCCCCGCACAAAATCCACGTCCGGCTCCTGAGAGCAGTACACAGCGCACTGATTCATCCTGTTCAGCGATCTTTAGCGCCTCACTTAGCTGCCGGTGCATTTCCTCGTTAAAACTGTTTATACATTTGGGACGGTTGAGTTTAATGCTAAGGACGCCTGCTTTAATTTCAGTGAGGATCGTGGGTATATTTTCATTTTCCATCTACTAGTATCCTTTAAAGGTCGGTTTACGTTTTTCAAGGAAGGCCGAAATGCCTTCCTGACGGTCGGCTGTACCTGCCAAAGCAATAAAGTATTGGCGCTCGGCAGACAGCCCTTGTGACAGGCCGGTTTCGTGTGCAGTCCTGAGCGCAGCCTTAGCCGCCCGCAATGCCAGCGGCGAAAATTCACTGATGCGGTTTGCTATCTGTTGTGCACGCTTCAACGTCAGGTTTTCGATACAGACTTCACTCACTAACCCCGCTTGCAGTGCCTGATGAGCATCAATAGCTTCACCTGTTAATATCATCTGGCTGGCAAGGGCTTTGCCAACACTGCGAATCAGTCTCTGTGTACCTCCTGCGCCCGGCATTAATCCCAGAGTGATTTCCGGCAGGCCGAAGCGGGCACTTTCACCGCAGATCACCAGATCACAGGCCAATGCAAGTTCACAACCTGCGCCGAGCGCATAGCCGTTAACAGCAGCTATTATCGGTTTGCTGATATTGTTCAGGCGTTGCCAGAGTTGAGGACGACGATCGATTATTGCGGTAGCAACGGTCTGTTGCTGTAGTTCTTTGAGATCGGCACCCGCGGCGAAACAGCGCTGTGAACCGGTAATGATGATAGCGCCGGTGTCGGCATCGGTATCCGCCTGCTCCAGATGCTGTACAAGTTGTTCCAGACAGTCATTGCTGAGAGCATTGCGCATTTCTGGACGGTTGAGAGTCAGTGTGCGTACCCGCTGTTGCTGCTGACATAAAATCCATTCTTGGTTCATGATAGCTCCTGATTTATGACCATTTTTGCTTGAAAATTTCTTAGTGATGAGAAATCTTAGACGTCAAAATCAACAACGACACCGTCGCCTTGTGGCCACGACTGACAGCTTAAAATATAGCCGGAAGCCAGTTGATCCGGTTCCAGGCTGTAGTTCACTCCCATATTCACTTCACCGGATTTAAGCCGGCATTTACAGGTGGCGCAAACCCCGCCTTTACAGGCATAGGGTAAATCGGCTCCCTGACGCAGAGCTGCATCAAGAATGCTGTTATCCTCAGCGTTCATGACAATATTCAAGATGCGACCATCCAGATGAATTTCGACACGGGTTTCATTGCGTTCGATCAGATTGTCTGGACGGGAAGTGGAGTAAAGGGGACGATTCCCTGTGTTGAAACGTTCACTATGAATGTGTTCAGACGGCATGCCAGCCTGCTCAAGTGCTATTTTGGCATCATCCAGCATAGCTTCAGGTCCACAAAGAAAGGCATGGTCAAACTGAGCAAAAGTGAGCAGGGTTTTGCCAATACGTAAGAGGCTTTCTGTATTGATACGACCGTTGAACAGCGGGCTGTCGGTAGTTTCCTGACTGAACAGGTATATTATCTGAAAACGTTGTAGATAGCGGTTTTTGAGATCAGACAACGCTTCTTTGAACATCACGGAGCGACTGGTACGATTACCATAAATCAGAGTAAAAAAACTTTCTGGCTCCAGGGCCAGTGTGCTTTTGATAATCGATAGAATCGGGGTAATACCGGAACCCGCCGCAATAGCCAGATAATTTCCCCGCGTATCAGTATCAGGAAGATGGCCAAAATGACCTTGTGGCTGCATGACTTCTAATTCATCGCCAACTTTCAATTGTTGGTTGATAAAGGTGGAAAAGCGCCCCTGATAAACGGCCTTGACGCCGATTTGCAATACATTATCCAGTGGCGAACTACAGATGGAATAACAGCGGCGCAGCTCTTCTCCATCCACCTTTGCTTTGAGTGTCAGATGCTGGCCGGGCTGATAGTGAAAGAATTCTCTTAATTCATCGGGTACATGCAGCGTGACGGCAACGGAATCAGGGGTCTCCTGCTCGATAGCGACAATACGTAAGTGATGAAATTGCGTTCGCTGAAACGGTGTCTGCTGGCGTTGCGTCCGGTAAAATTGTTCCTGTTGGCGCTGTTTTTGTTGAGAACCGGGACGATGAAGAATAGTCATCTGCTGCTCCCTTGTTAAAGACATTTAAAATTAAATACATTTGAAATAATCGAAGGGTTCCAGGCATTGCCGGCAGCGATAAAGCGCTTTACAGGCAGTGGAGCCGAATTCACTGATTTTTTCCGTTTCATGACTGCTACAACGAGGGCAGATGGTGGATTCTCTGTCTGCCGGTTTCTCACAGGCTGAACCTTGCGGCGGTGCGATACCGGATTCACGTAAACGTTGTCTGGCATCTGCATTCATCCAGTCAGTTGTCCATGCCGGACTCAGACTCACATCGACATGCACTGGCGAGAACCCTGCCTGAGTCAGTGTTGTGTGGATTTCATTGACCAGAAATTCTGTCGCCGGGCAGCCTGAATAAGTCGGAGTGAATATCACCTGCCAGCCTGTTTGACCGGCTTGTTCAGTGTGGAAAGGCAGAACGGCCCGTACCATACCGAGATCGGTAATGGATAGTGTTGGCAATTCTGGATCGGCAATCTGATGTAAACACTGCCAGATCTGATGGACTTCCGGCTGCTGCAATGTTTTGAATTGCTGTTCCATCATTTCCTCCTGATCTTATCGGGCTTAGTTATCGGATTTGGTTATCAGCCTCAGTCACCAGTTACAGTCTGGGTAAGTCCGTTGCAAAAATTGCATTTCTGCCAGTATGTAACCCAAATGTTCTGTATGTTGCCCTTGTTTGCCACCCTGTCGATAAGGTATGTCCTGTGGTATGTCTAACGTGGCTTGCGCAAAGGTCTCTTTGACGATTTGTTGCCACGGCTCATAGAGTGTGCGGGGATCGATGGCAATTCCAGTTTCAGCAAGTTGTTGTTCCACTTCATCACAATGGAATAGTTCGCCGGTAAAGCGCCACAATTGATTGACAGAGTTTTGCATTTTTTCGTGGCTTTGTTCTGTGCCATCCCCCAGACGGATCATCCAGCCACGGCTAAAACGCAGGTGATATTTCACTTCTTTTAATGACTTATTACTGATGGCTGCTAACTGAGGATCCTGACTCTGCCCTAATGCCTGATAAAGTAAGACGTGATAGGCATCAATGAAAAACTGGCGTGCTAACGTATCGTTAAAGCCACCATTTGGTTGTTCTACCAACAAAAGATTGCGAAATTCTCGTTCTTCACGACCAAAAGCCAGTTTATCTTCATCAACATTTGTCCCGTGATTTGTCTCGTAAAGCATGGCGGCATAACCGAGAAAATGACGTGCTTGTCCCAGTAAATCGAGACCAATATTGGACAGCGCTAAGTCAATCTCCAGCTCTGGTGCATGACCACACCATTCGCACAAGCGTTGCGCCAGAATCAGCGGGCTGTCTCCCAGACGCAGTACGTAGTTAGCAAGGTTATCGTTAAAAAGCGTCTCGTTGGGTGAAACAATACGAGATGTATTCATGTCTCACCTCTACATATTCTTAATGCCATCAGGGATCGTGTAGAAAGTCGGATGACGGTAGATCTTGTCTTCTGAAGGCTCGAAAAAAGCGCCACGATCTTCTGGTTGTGATGCAACCAGATACATGGATTTCACTACCCAGATAGAGCAACCTTCGTTGCGTCGGGTATAGGCATCACGTGCATTTTCCAGTGCCATTTGATCGTCTGCTGCGTGGAGGCTGCCGACATGACGGTGAGTCAGCCCCTGCTTGCTGCGGATAAAGACTTCATACAGCGGCCAATCGGTATCGTTCATGTTTTGTCTCCTTTTCCGAATTTGTACTAATAACGCAACGGATTAAGCAGCCTGTTTTTTGGCATGAACAGAAGCCGCTTCACGTACCCAACTCCCGTTTTCCCAAGCACGGCGTTTGGCTTCCAGACGTTCATGATTGCATATGCCCCGCCCTTTGAGCACTTGATAGAATTCATCCCAATTGATTTCACCAAAACGGTAATGGCCAATGGTCTCATCCCAGGTCAACTCTGGATCAGGAGCAGTCATGCCTAATGCTTCCAATTGAGGGACAGTGTTATCGATAAATTTCTGTCGCAGTTCATCATTACTGAACCGTTTGATTTTCCAGGCTATGCTTTGGGCACTGTTGGGGGAATCACTGTCATTGGGGCCGAACATCATCAGAGTCGGCCACCAGAATCGATTGATGGCATCTTGCAGCATGGCCCGCTGAGCTTCATTACCTTTTGCTAATGCCATAACCGCCTCATATCCCTGTCGCTGGTGGAAACTCTCTTCTTTGCAGATCTTGACCATAGCACGGGCATAAGGGCCGTAAGATGCCCGGCACAGGGCGACTTGATTAACAATTGCAGCACCATCCACCAGCCAGCCAATGACGCCGACATCTGCCCAGTTTAAGGTGGGATAGTTGAAGATTGATGAATATTTCATCTTGCCATCCAGTAGTTTCTGGTAAATGTCCTGACGAGAGCAGCCAAGTGTTTCTGCGGCACTGTAGAGGTAAAGCCCGTGTCCTGCTTCATCCTGTACTTTTGCCAATAACACGGCCTTACGGCGCAGTGTGGGGGCCCGAGTGAGCCAGTTGGCTTCTGGCAACATACCGACAACTTCCGAGTGTGCGTGTTGACCGATCTGACGTATCAGGTTTTGGCGATAGGCATCGGGCATCCAGTCCTTAGCTTCAATGGAAAGATCGGCTTCGATCTTGGTGTCAAAGTGCGCCTGGAGTTGATCAGTTGTCATATGTGCTCCGAATATGATTCTTATTTTTTAAGTTTAATCATAAAAATGAATCATTAAATGCAACTGTAAATCTACAAATCGATAACAAAAATATCAAACGGTTTGTTTGTATATTTGTCGAACACATCACAATATTTGCTTTTTATTTTTTTAAAAAGCCGTGATTAATTTTTATTGTTAGGGAAAAGTAAGGATATTGACATGCGACGTCTCTAAGGTGTTCTAATTTTGTTAATTTACCAGATGGTCTTCTTTATGGATTATGTGATACACAAATGTTGTAGATGTAGTTAATGATGATTCATTAATACGATCGGTGGAGAAAAAAATGCAACAGTTAACCAGTTATATATGTGGTGCCTGGGTTTATGGGAAAGGTAATGCCAGAACTATTCACCATGCAGTAAATGGTAAGGCCCTGTATCAGGTATGTTCAGATGGGCTACCACTGGCTGATAGTCTCAGTTATGCCAGGGAAAAAGGGGGCAAAGCCCTCGCGGCTATGACATTCCAGCAGCGGGCTCAGATGATGAAAGCCGTTGCAAAGCATCTGATTGCTAATAAAGAAGCCTTGTATGCTATTTCAGCGGAAACCGGAGCGACCCGTTCGGATGGTTGGATCGATATTGAAGGAGGCATTGCGACGTTATTTTCCTATGCGGGTCTGGCAGGACGTGAGTTACCAGATGATGTTCTGTGGCCGGAAGATGAGATGATCCCACTGTCGAAACAGTCCCAGTTTGTCGCTCGCCATGTTCTGACCTCTCGTCCCGGTGTTGCACTACATATCAATGCGTTTAACTTCCCTTGCTGGGGAATGTTGGAAAAACTGGCTCCGACCTGGATGGCGGGTATGCCGGCAATTATCAAACCTGCGACCGCATCAGCACAATTAACACAAGCGATGGTGAAATTGATCCTTGATAGTGGTTTAGTGCCGGAAGGTGCACTGCAACTGATCTGCGGTGGTATGGGTGATCTGTTTGATCATCTCGATTATCAAGATGCGGTCACTTTTACAGGTTCAGCTCAGACTGGGCAGAAATTGAGGATTCATCCACGGTTGATTGAAAAATCAATTTCATTCACGATGGAAGCAGATTCCCTTAACTGCTGTATTTTAGGGGAGGATGTCACGCCGGAAATGCCGGAATTCGGTGTGTTCATTAAGGAAGTTGTGCGTGAGATGACGGTAAAAGCAGGGCAAAAATGTACGGCTATCCGGCGTATTATTGTGCCGGTCAGTCAACTTGAGGCGGTTAAACAAGCGTTGCTTAAACGTCTGTCTGGTGTAGTGGTGGGCGATCCTGCTTTACCGGATGTACGTATGGGAGCATTGATCAACCTTGAACAACGGGATGAGGTCCAATCCAAGGTTGATGAGCTGTTACACAGTGGCTGTGAATTACTGTGCGGCGGTGCGTTGGATAAGTTAGTGCTGGCAAATAATACCCACAGCGATGGGGCGTTCTACCCGCCAACTCTGCTTTATTGTACAGAGCCGATGACCAATCAGATCGTACATGAAACGGAAGCCTTTGGGCCGGTTTCCACTTTGATGGCTTATCAGGACACAGAACAAGCGATTGCTTTGGCTTTGATGGGACAAGGTAGTCTGGTGGGTTCATTGGTCACGGCAGATGAGCAAATTGCGATGCAGGTTATCCGGGCAACAGCTTGTGCTCATGGCCGTATGTTGATTCTGGATGAGGCGGCATCAGCGGAATCCACAGGACACGGTTCTCCGTTACCTATGTTGGTACATGGCGGGCCGGGACGTGCTGGTGGTGGTGAAGAGTTGGGAGGATTGCGTGCGGTGAAACACTATATGCAGCGCACTGCAATTCAGGCCAGCCCAAGTATGCTGGCGGCTATTGGTCGTGAGTGGGTGCGCGGTGCAAAAGTGAAGGAAGCTCCTGTCCATCCGTTCCGTAACTATTTCGAACAAATTGAAATTGGGGAAAGTCTGTTGACGGCTCGCCGGACGGTGACGGAAGCGGATATCGTCAATTTCGCCTGTCTGAGCGGGGATCATTTTTATGCTCATATGGATAAAATTGGTGCGGCTGAATCCCTGTTTGGTGAGCGTGTGGCGCATGGTTACTTTGTTGTATCGGCTGCTGCCGGGCTGTTTGTTGATGCGCCTGTCGGGCCAGTATTGGCGAATTATGGTATGGAAAACCTGCGCTTTATTGAACCAGTGAAAATTGGCGATACGATTCAGGTTCGGTTGACCTGCAAGAAGAAGATTAAGAAAGTTCAGAAGACCCCGGATGACAAGCCACAAGGTGTTGTCATTTGGGATGTGCAAGTTTTGAATCAGGAGCAACAGCCTGTCGCTCTTTACAGCATCCTCACACTGGTGGAGCGGCGGCAGAGGGATTATGTTTAACTCGTTAATATGCTCTAAATAAGAAAGATGAAGTGCCTGAGGAACAATATTAATAAAACAAAGTGGTGATATTCCTCAGGCCAATTTTTACATTTATATCCAGAATTCGGGTTGATCATGATTATTGGAGAGCGAAAGTTGCAGCTTTTTGAATAGTTCTTCTAAGCTCGAAATTAAATAAGGGATAAATTTTTCGTTTCCTAAAGTACGTGTAAAGATATCATTTGGCAAAAAACGCTCCATTTCCGCCATGAACGCTTGACCAGTGATCACTTCTGGTAAGGATTGGCGGCACTGTTCGAGTAAGGTAGTAAAATTTGTCAGTTTGTAGTCAGCAATTTTTTTCTTCACCAAATCAGTGTCTAATTTGGCATTTTGTTGTTGTAACCAAACCAAATCCCAAATGTCCCGATGGCTCACATAATTTCTGGTAGCAGGTAATGCAATCAGTTTGTCTGCCATAATTTCATCTAAGGTTTCGACATGTATCAAGGTATCATTGTAACCATCGGGCAGAGAATCGTAGTTATTACGTAATGGTAAAATATTTCGGGTATAAGCAGGAATATTGGCAACTTCAATCTTAATGCGTTGTTTGGGTAAATCTTTTCTATCGGGAGAAGTAATAACAGCAATCTGCCATTTGTTGATTTTAAGTTCAGAATATTCAGGCTGTTGTTTTAGTGTTTCTGGCTCTTTTACTGTGACTTCTAAGCCATATCGTGTTCCAATGTAATCTTCAATACATTGCTTCATATCTGCTAATTGGCTGAATGAGAAATCGTTTCCACCAGCGAAGTCTAGGTCTTCACTAAAACGGTTGCCCCCGTAACAGAGGCGTAAAGACGTCCCTCCCTGAAAAATAAGGTCATCAAGTAATCCACTCTGCTCAAGACAAAATAAGATGTCATAATGGAGAATTTCTTTTTCAATAACGGGTCGCATATGTTTTATTTGACCATTTTGCAAAATGTGATCGACCAGTTGTGAGAAATCTGCACGATTAATCCTCATAGATTATCTCCTCTTCAACTAAATGTGTATTTCTACCCACTCGTTTTAGGTCACGGTAGGCGGCTTGTTTACTTGCCAGGCGGAGTGGTCTGCCAATTTCTTTGATATTGCAGATAATGTCGGGAACTGACCTTTTTGTGTGTGTAAATTCAATGATACCGAAAGGGGTTTTGTAGGTTCCTTTACGGCCTGTAGTCATCACTGTCAGCCGATCAATTGGAATTTGTGAAATGGCACCGTATTCAGATAGTGCAGATTCTAAGCTGACATAGTTGTATTCACCTCTTCTCATTGCCTTGGCAATGAGTTCCAGCGTGTTTAATCCTTTACGTTGCGATAGGCTAAATACGTAAATGCCTTTAGAAGCGCGTAATAATACACCGTGCTTAACGAGACGGTGCAGGCTGGCTTCAAAGGCACGTTTGCTGTCCTCTGAAAAAATTTTGGCAAGATCTTTAGTGGTGAAGACATAGCGGCCTTGTTGATCAAATTTACTCAGTCGTTGAATAGCGGTAGTTTGATTCATGGTATTAAGTCTACACTTATATCACTTTTAAATGTGGTTTATGTAAATATAATAGCATCTGATTAAGTGGACATAAACCACATTTAAAGGAGATATTTGTGTCTATCTGGTAGGGAATTTTTTTATATTTTTAAGGTAAGTTGAGCCAGATGGGTGATGATAGGAGCGAATATTATGTAATGTAGCAGGATGATAATCGTGGATATTTTCTTGCAAATCTGGGTATATCGTCATACCTGCTTCAAGGTTTATATCGACAACTTGCTTGCAAGATACGAATAATGGTTTCGGCCCCGCTGCGATTAGGGTTGATGCGGATCATGCGTTTCTCCAGGGCGGGATCCGCCTGACGAAATGTGCCGGAAATTCGGTAAAACAATGGGGGAATTTCAAATTTCGATTCGGCACCGACGGGATAAGGTAATGCACCCAATGTGTGTGCTGTGGTCAGTACGGCATCTGCAATCGGTTCGTGAAATTCCACTAAGACAACTTTTGACTGAGCGTTGGCGATAAATGCCCGCTTCACTTGTGGCACTTCGCCCTGATTCAGCCTTGTTACCAGAGATTCATTCACTTCAGATTGCACTGCGTGCATGACCGGGGCGAATACTAACCCACGTAATGCTTCCATCGCCTGATAACCTTGAATCTGGCAGCCACCGGAGTACATGCCGTGGCGCAATTTATCAATCGCAGTCTGTTGGCCGATAACCACGCCTACACCTTGTGGCCCCAGTAATTTGAAGCAAGAAAAGGCAGAAAGGGTTGCGCCGTATTCACAACCAATATGTGGCACTTTCATTGCGGCATAATTGTCATCTACCAATGAAGGAATGTGGTATTGATTTAAGATGGCAATGATATCTTGCAGGGCATAGTAATCATCGATTTTTTGCCGTGTATGCTGGATCAGGCAGGCTACTGGCTGATATTGCTTAATGCTGATCTCTAGTTGGTTTGTACAGTTGAAATCGGCATATACAACATTAAGACCCATTTGTTCAATCGATGTTTTTGTTGTGGGATAAACGGGGGCATCATGCACCAGTAATGTCTCGTGAGGACGAAGCAGTGCCGCCAACCCGGCACGTAAAGCGCCGGTTCCGGCACCATTGACAAAGGCCGATGCTTCAGCCCCGAAGTACTCGGCGATTACCCTTTCAATACGCTGAGTCATCCGGGGTTGATGGAGATCCGGGACTAATCCCAGATCGCCTTGTGAGAGAAAATCAGCTCCGGGAAAGTGACGACAGATAATATCCACCAACTTAAATTGCTGCTGTTGGGCTTGTGTCATAGTCATACTATTCAGTGGATAGCTTTTCAGTAGATAGCTTTGCAATGAAGCTGTTTTCATTCTCTTACTTTATTCCTGTTAATTGATTCCTGCTAAATAGAGCACGTTGGCAAGAATACCTACCGCAATGGTTGCAATCGGGCCGATTGCCATTTCAACCAAAGGACGTTTGGAAGTCCGGTTGAGCAGGTAGATACCTGCCACAATCATAAAGCCCATACCCGGCAGAATCGCGTTGGAAGCAATCATACCACCAACTAACAGGGCGACTTCGAGCATTTTGGTGATCGCGGTACGAATATGGCCACTACAGGCTTTAACGCCGGGGTATTTATCCAGCCAGATTGCAATTTTCGCCAGCAACTGGATCTCAATAAACATAGTGATACCGCCTGCAATAAAGGCGAGCCACGGGGTATTGGTTGCCAGACCTGCTACAAAGACGAATTTCATCCCGTTGGGGCTATACACGCCGGTGGCGATTGCCGTCGTACCGACCAGTGGAACAAACCCAATGGCACGAGCCAGCGCCACCAGCAAGGCGTTGGTTTGTTCATCTTGCGCCATTAATTGCAGTGATACCGGACCTTCTGCCAGCAGGCTGAAAGACATGGTAGCCGCACTTGCAGTCAGACCACCACAGAGAATGAGGAGCCATTTGTTTTTTTGAATACGTTCAATACGGGTCGAAAACAGGCCCACTAAGATTTCATTAGCGCCTTTTGGTGCTGCTGAGGTTTGATTTGTTGATGGTGTATTATCTGCAAGATGTGCCGGGCGTTCACGCATGGCAAAGTAGAACATTGCGATCATCGACAGCAGCAAAGCCGCTCCATTTGGATCGACGCTGACAGGTTTTTCGATTAAACCACCAAAACTGAGCGGGCCAGCGGCTTTGGTCGCCAGATAACCAATCAAAGCGGTTAACATCACTAACAACCCTTTGCGGTAGCCATATTGGTAGCCGACGACCATCGCAGGGAACAGGGCAAAACAGGCCACAATCGGATCGCCGACTTTTTTCAGATCGTCGGTGAAATTAACCGGCAGCATGGCAAAGAGTTCCACCACTGAACGCAGCCCTGCCAGTAAGGCAATGGCGTACAGCGCGCCAATAATACCTGACGCGATAAACCCTCTGCGGCTGTTGGCACACCAGATACCAATCATGTCCGTGCCGAGCAACAGGCTGTGAACCAGTACGATTGGCGCTGTCAGCGAAAAGGGAATACCAAATCCCACAACCAGACCGATGCTTAGGGCAAAGCTCGTCGCAGCGAGTGCTTTACGACTCATTCGCCCTTCAAGATATTCAGGAAGCAGTGGACGCAGACCATCATGGAAAACAGCGATACCACGGTTTGCCATCATGGCAGCAATCGCACCAATTGCCGCCAGTAATCCTGCTTTAAAGGGATCGACTTCCATCAATCTCGTCAGGAAATCATGAAAATGTTGCATGATATGCTCCTTATTGAGAAATGGTCGTATTTTGAGAAATGATCGAGTTAATGATCACTGGCAGAACAATGTCGATATCTTGCCCTGTAAAGCCAAACGCTTTTTTGCCTGCTTTCACATGAGCAATAATCTCATCGTCCGGTAAGATTTTTCCCGGCATGCCAATGGTGGCACAGCGATCTAAGCCGATAAGTGCAATAGCGATTGCCAGTGCTCCACCTCCTCCGGTATTACAGGCACCAAAATAGTAATCGGCATCGCCATTTTTAATCGCCATAGATGCTTCGATATCATTCATGATGACAATTGAGGTAGCTTTATTTCCTGCCAGTTGCCGGATACATTCGGCTATTTTTTCTTTTTCTATTTGTCCACCAACGACAAATTTCATGTTGTTATCCCTCTCTTTAAATTATCTTTTATAAGATATTGTTTATTTTTTGGAAAAAAGCGTATTGAAAAAGTGATGCCGGAAGAATTGTGCAGGGTTGTCACGTAACATTCGGTCTATCTGTGTTTGGGTAAAGTCGGCTGCCCGCAGCATCGGAACGAATACAGTCAGTAAGTAATCGAAACCAATTCCTCCGTTGCTTTTCAGATGAGAACGGCGGGTTATATCTTGCGAGAGCATCACTCTGTCGAGTAGCCCACGTTTGGCAACCGCCTGCAACATCGCAATGCGGCGGCTGTCTGGATAGTAATTGTTTTTACCAATGGTATCGAATTGTACCCATGCACCTTCTTCAAGTAGGGGAATAATTGTGTCCAGATTGTCTTTCAGGTCACAATGACCAATCGCCACATGTTCAGGGGAAACACCAAATTCCCTGAGGAGCGCCAATTGTTCACGCCCCATAGTGCTTAACGTTGTGTGGGTGGAAATAGGACACCCGGTTGCATGATGAGCCAGAGCTGCCGCTGCAAATACTTTTCGTTCATCTTCGGTGATTTGCCCGAAACTGGAGCCGATCTCTGCAATGACGCTGGCTTTTAACTCCGTACCGTCAATGCCTGTTTCAATGTCAGTGATCATATCTTCGGCAATGTCTTGTATGCTTAATTCGTTGAAATGGGCAGGGAAGAAAGGCTGTTTATAATAACCCGTTGATGCGAGGATGTTGACGTGGGTATCACGTACCAAATTCAGCAGAAAGGGGGCATTGCGTCCCATGTAGCGGTTGGTGACTTCCACAATGTTGCGTAATCCTAGCGTATACAGGTGGCGAAGTTCATTAGCAATTAGCTCGTATTGATCTAACCGACAATCGAGGTTGCCTTTAGCTTCGGATAGATCAATATGTAAATGCTCATGCACATAGGTGTAGCCTGATGTATCAATCCTGGATGAGGAATACGGAGCGGAATGTGTGGGGGTATTCCCAGTCTTTTTCTGGTATTCCATAACTATTCCATAAACAAAACATAACTATTCCGTAAAAAAATAGTTACGCAGCATGATGCTGTAAATCGACTATAGCGAAAATAACATTATTTAAGGGCGGAATAATATTAACTGTAATACCTCTATTGAGTATTTATTGGGTATAGCCATTGTTTTTCCAGTTACCCTGGCTGTCATAAATACCTTCCAGCTTGGGTTCTCCTGACTGAATACCTGAAATTAAGGCGACATCGCTGCGGGTCACAAAAACTTGAGCGCGGAAACACATAATGACTGGGCTACCGATAGGATGGGAGCCTGCTAATGGCAGATGGTAATCAATACAAGGTTCACCTAACCGTAATATGCGTACTGTCTTATATGAACTATTGTTTTCTTGATTCTTGGCAGGAAAAACCAATGCATGCTTCATGTGGCTGCGTTTGTAGTAGCCGCCACCATAACAATAACTGTTGCCATCGTAGTGATGGGATATCTCTGATACATAAACCATAGCGATATGTTCAGGCTCTCGGCCAATGGCATTGGCAGGTATTGTTCCGGTCAGAGCATGTCCGGGTTCTAAATGAGTTGCACCATATTTCGCTAACAGGGGAATGGTGTTACAGCTTGTTGCAGAAGGTGCATTGATTTGTGAAAGGGAAACACCGAGTTGTGCAAGTTTATTCCGTGCTCTGATAAGTGTCTGCAAATTGACGGTTGGCAAAGTTGTCTGATACTGCTCATTCCATGCCAGACAAGGAAAATGGGTCAGGCCACATAGTTTAATACCCGGCATTTGTTTTAAAGCATCAACAGCTTTGTCGATCTCATCAAAGGGAATGCCTGCTTCTTGACAAGTAAAGGACATATCACGTTGAGTAAAGACTTTCAGCATGATGGGCTGAACGCGTCCTAATTTCTCAGCCGCATCCGATATTGCCTGAGCTTTTTCTATTGAAAATACTGTGATTATCTCAGGATTACGCTTAAGCATGGTTTCTATCAGGTGAGTTGGCGTCTGTACCAGATGACCAATGTGACATAACGGTATGTCGTGTTGGCTCAGGCTATAGGCTTCTTTGAAATCTACAGCCACGGCACCAGGATAACCGAGTTCAATCAGTTTCTTGGTCAACCAGGGATTACGACCAAATTGTTTGGTCATCAAATAGAGTTCAATACCATGTTGCTTTGCTGTTTGCAGTAAATGTTGGCCATTATTTAACACTTGGTCGACATCAATGATGTAAGTATCTGGTAAGATAACGCCTTGCTGCCAAAGACTTTTTGCTACTTCAATCAATTTAGGGTTCTGTTTTTTTAATGCATTAATAAACATAGATTTCCCTTCATAGCTGCAAAGCAGCTCGTCTGTGCGAAAAATAAAAACTATTGAAGAATATTAATCTTCATTTTTTTGAATATTTATAGTATAAAAAAGATCAATGAGTTTTTGTTGCAAGTATTAAACCATATAAATTTATCAACAGATAGCCTTCTTCATTAGGATGTAGGGTGAGTGTAAATTTCTCCAGCAGGGAATGATGAATTGTGAGTAGTTGTGAGTAATATCCGGATCGCTCTATTTTTTCCAGAATTTCTTTTTCTATAGGGGAAACGATTTCGCCACGACGTGATCGCATGAAAGCACTTGCCATATGGGTAAGCGCCATTTCACCTTGTGGATGACGGACAGGGATCAACCAGATATCTTCCAGAATATGCACGACATCAAGCATGTTATCGTAGATATCTTTATCGATGACACCACCTTGCAACAGGATAGCTAACCGTTGTTCTACCATCACTTTTTTGTTACACGTCAGAATTTATTTTTTGGTTATTACTTGTTTTGATCGATGCTTGCTATTGGTTAATAGAGGTCAATAAATGGGTTCGATAATACCCGCTACCACATTCTGTTGGTGAGTCAGCAGAGCATCTCTGTCAACCATAGTATGCAAAAGCTGTTGGATAGGAATATTATCTTTACGGGCAAGGATAACGGCTTCGGAAGCTTTGATAAAACATTCACTGTCGTCCGGAAGTTGGGTCATCAGGCCCTCTGCAATTAGCTCGTGACCTTGCCCGACATTCCAGATGGCCGCGTCAATGTGGCCTTTTTTGATTTGATTCAGACATTCATGATAAGAGACCTCGACCAGCTCAATTTCTTTTCCTGCAAAGTACTGATTTGTCATTATTTTCTGGTCGGCTGACGTGCTGTCTAACCCTACACGACGGATGCATTCCATCTCGCCCTGACGAAAGATTAATCGATGTCTGTCTGTATAACTTTGTGTCCCTAGTGATAGCGCAATATAAATATCTTTAATTTCTGGGTGTTGCTCTGCGGCAAGTCTTGATGTTACTGCTAAGTCATAGACTCCATTCAGTAAGCATTCAATGCGGATATCTGAACCTCGCATATGCGCAAAGTAAAAAGGAACTCCTGCACATAATGCTTTTAAACCACTGGCCAGACCCTCATAGGCACGGGTATAAGGAAGGGGCATTGCACAGACCACATTGCCGATATCGGCGTATTCCAGCAACAATTTGTGGTTAATATGCGAGAGAAAACTGCCATTCCGACCACGACGCTTAATCCCAACCGCCTGTGATTGTTCGAGAGATTTTAATGCTGCCTGCATTAAACCTACGGACAACCCACACTCTTTTGCCAGTAATTCTATGGTTTTCAGGCGGTTGCCACATTGTTCAGAGAGGAGATAACGAGCCAAAAATGATTGCGCAATCCCCTCTTTTTTAATGAATGTTTGACTCATCATTACAAGTTTTTATCCATTCTCGTTTATCTTCATAAATTTGAACATAAACCGCAATAAGCGAATTAAAGAAAAGGGAGTAATATCACAATTACGAAATAAATGAAAATTTAAAAAATAATAAAAACTAATATTATCAATATTTTGAAGATATATTTCAATTTTGCATTGAAGATATAAAAATAAGCATTATGGGAGAATATAGGGAAATTACTTGTTTCTCGCTTCTATGTCTGCTGTATTTTTCCGCCTGGGTGGTGATTTTTGCTTCACTATTTGTCATCTTATGAAACAGTTTGATTATATTTTGTTCTTTGTTCTGCCGCAAAGTAATTAATTGGATAGTTACATTTTTTATTTTAATCCTATTAAGTTTTATTCTATTCTGCTGTAAGAAAAGACAAAATACGTATATTTATTGTTCTCAAGTTTTATTTTTGATGATTGTGCTGATATAGCATAGGGTTATTATTGATGAAAATTACAGCAAATGATGTGCTAATAGAAATTGAAGATAGAAATGAGAAAAATAAAAACGGTAACTTTCTCCAATCATTTGGGTATCTTTTATTATTGCTTCCCTAATGGTGGAAATAGAAAATGGCGATAAAAGATTACCGCCATTTTGCAAACATTTTAACGGGCCAGATTAAATCAATCTTGTGATTGCGTTGACTTAACGTTCTGCACCAACCAGTCAGCAATACGCTGTTTCTGTTCATCAGTCAGCCACATACCCAACTTGGTGCGACGCCAGATTGCATCATCCAACTGAGTGACCCACTCATGTGCTACCAGATAACGCAGCTCGGCTTCGTACAGACTGTTACCAAAGAATTCGCCCAAATCTGCCAGCTCATTTGCACCATGCAGAATGATGTTGCTATTGCTGCCGTAAGTGCGGGCATAACGTCGCGCTACTCCTTCTGGCAACCAATTATAGCGTTGACGCAGTAAACGTGCGTATCCATCGCGGTCATAGCCTTCCAGCTCTCCACCAGGCAGTTTGCTATTTTTAGTCCACGCTTTACCAGCGTTTGGATAATATTGTGCCAGTTTATCCATTGCATGTTCGGCGAGTTTACGGTAAGTCGTTAGTTTACCGCCGAAGACAGACAACAATGGTGTTTGCCCCTGCTCATCTTGAACATCCAGCGTGTAATCACGGGTGATAGCCTGTGGTGAATCAGATTCATCATCACATAATGGGCGCACACCGGAGTAAGTCCAGACCACATCAGTACGGCTAAGTTGCTTCTTGAAGTGATCATTATAAACTTTCAACAGATAATCGATTTCTTGATTATCGATTTTGACTTCTTTTGGATCGCCTTTGTATTCAACGTCTGTTGTACCGATAATGGAGAATTCATCATTCCACGGGATCACAAATACGATACGGTTATCTTCGTTTTGCAGGATATAGGCCTGAGGCTCATCGTGAACGCGAGGTACAACGATGTGGCTGCCCTTGATCAGACGGATACCATAAGGAGATTTCAGGTGCAGGCCGTTATCAAAGAAGCTCTTAACCCACGGACCAGTTGCGTTAACCAGACCTTTTGCCTGCCATATTTTGGTCTCACCCGTGGGGAGATCTTTGGCTTCTACCATCCAGTAGCCATTTTCACGCCATGCACGGGTGACTTGAGTACGGGTACGGACCTCACCGCCATGTTTTTGGACTTCCTGCGCATTCAGCACGACCAGACGTGCATCGTCAACCCAACAGTCAGAATATTCAAAGCCACGGCTAATGGAAGGTTTCAGAACTGAGTTTGCACCGAATTTCAGCCCCTTACTACCCGGCAAACTCACACGTTTGCCCAAGTGATCGTAAAGGAACAGGCCAATGCGGATCATCCAGGCCGGGCGCAAGTGTGGCTGGTGTGGAAGACGAAAACGCATAGGGAATGCAATGTGGGGAGCCAGTTTTAATAAGACTTCGCGTTCTGCCAGTGCTTCACTGACCAGTCGGAATTCATAATGTTCCAGATAGCGCAGGCCACCGTGGATCAGTTTGGAACTGGCTGATGACGTGGCACTGGCTAAGTCTTGGCCTTCTAACAGCAGGACAGAAAGTCCTCGGCCAGCAGCATCTGCCGCAATACCAACGCCGTTGATTCCGCCGCCAATAACAATTAAGTCTTTGGTTTCCATTGCATACCCTCTGAAATGTTCGAAACAGTTCTTTAATGTTCGTTTTCGCTCAAGAATTGTAATCAAAAATTCATCAATCGCCAACTATTAACGAGGAAAAAACATATTTGCGTGATGCAGATAACAAATAGTTATCCTTATATATAAGATTAATAAGGAAATTGTCAGAAGCAAATCATAGGCAGTGCGTTACTGTGGGGAGACAAGGAAGAGTGTCTGAAGTTGTGAACAGGAAAAACGTGGGGGTGGGAATAGCCCGCCTGTTTTTCTAGGCGGGACATTAACAAAGTATAACTAACATGATCCTGGTTTTAACACAGTTCCAGTTTAACGTTATATTGTTCGATGATTTTCTGAATGTTGGATGGTGGTGCTTTATCCGTGAACAGAAAATCGATCAGGTTCATAGTACCGAGGTTAACCATGGCGCTGCGGCCAAATTTGGAATGATCTGCAACCAGCATGACGCAGCGCGAATTTTCGATAATTGCGCGTTTGGTTCGGACTTCATGATAATCGAACTCTAACAGAGAACCATCAGAGTCAATGCCGCTAATGCCGAGGATACCGAAATCAAGGCGGAATTGGGAGATGAAATCCAGTGTTGCTTCACCAATGATGCCACCATCACGGGAACGTATTTCGCCACCTGCCAGGATCAGGCGGAAATCTTCTTTTCCCATGAGCAGAGTTGCAACATTAAGGTTGTTGGTGACAATCCGCAAATCCCGATGATCGATTAGTGCGTGAGCTACTGCCTCCGGGGTGGTGCCAATATCAATGAATAAGGTTGCACCATTTGGGATCTGGGTGGCAACTTGCCGGGCAATGCGGGCTTTTTCATCTGACCACATAATTTTGCGATCATGGTAAGCCGTGTTGACGGAGCTGGAGGGTAAAGCGGCACCGCCGTGATGACGTTGGATTTTATTTTTGTCGGCCAATTCGTTCAAATCACGCCGGATTGTTTGTGGGCTGACGTCAAAGTGCTCGACTAGTTCTTCAGTGCTGACATAACCTTGAAGACGCACCAGCTCGATTATTGCATCATGTCGCTGAGTTTGCTTCACAACATTCCCCTAATGTTTTACCTAAATTAATTATAATTGACTGACTTTATTTGGAATATTATTCATTTTTTGGTTTGCGTAAATTGTCCCATAATCCCATCAATAACCCGATGATTAAGCCTGAAAAATGGGCTGCATTGGCGATATTGAGCGAAAACATATTGAAATAGCCAACGAATAACCAAATAACCGAGATAGCGATAAGCCCTCTGGGAGCGCTGACTCCCTTTCCGGGAGACATTTCTCCTGTCAGCCAAACATAACCGATCAGAGCATAGACCACACCGGAAAGCCCACCAAAATGCGAGGCACTGAACAACGATTGTGCCCAACCACTGAAAAATGCAGAAACTATTGTTATTTCAATCAGTTTTGCTGTGTTAATATTTTTTTCAACCTGACTACCGAAATACCACCAAAGCGCCAAATTAAACAGGATATGTAGCAATGAAAAGTGCAGTAATATGGGGCTGATCCAGCGCCACAGTTCCAGATATTGCTCATTATTGGGCCATGCCAGCCAGCGCATAACCTCATTAATTCCAGTAAACTGCATCCAGAGATAAACCAGAATACAGAGCGCAATTATGGCGACAGTTAATGGGCCGGATTGGCTTTTCAGCGTGTTCCAGCTCAGGTTGTTATGGTATTGCAAAGGTATGTTCGATTTACCTGTTTGCCAGCTAGCAGCTTGATAGCGTTCATTAAGCGGATCACGGGCAAATGTGTTGAGTTCTTGTTCAACAAAATTTAATTGGCTTTCATCTTCCAGCCATAATTCAACCACATGTGGTTCATTGGCAGGACGCATGGTCAGATGAATACCCTGCGTCGCCATATAATCAATGAAGGCTTGAGCCAGTCTTGGGTTAGATATTGAAGTTACATGGATCATTGTGCGTTTTATCTGCCTTAAATTGGGGTTAATGGCACAGGAGCTTGTTATGCAGAAATGGACTGTACCGCAGTTAAAGACACCGTACTTAAAGACGCCATAGTAAATAGCAAAAGATTAAAACTTAGTCAGAATGAACAGCATGAGGATAATCTTTTTTCCACTCTTCAAAGCCACCGTTAACGCTGTATACGGTTTCGAAACCGATATTGATTAGGTACTGGGCGGCGCCTTGGCTGCTGTGCCCGTGGTAACACATCACCATGACCGGTTGGTCAAAATCAGCTTCTTGCAGGAATTTATTGATAGTTTCATTCGTTAAATGAAATGCACCTGCTACATGCCCTGCACGAAAACTTTGCGGATCACGGATATCCACCATCAGGGCGCTTTTATCGAGCCAGTTTTGGTAGGCTTGTTCAGAGCTTATTGTTTGAAAATGATCCATAAATACTCAATGTTATTTCTTAAATTTTCATTTTAAGGTGTTAGTTTCTTAATAATCTTATTTCATAACTCTACAGCCTTCCCAATTTTGGTATTGGGAAGGCATGATCAAGCGGGCAGAAGTACTAAGAACAGAAAATAAAATTAGTAGTAAGAGTGTTCGCCACGCTGATGTTCGGTCAGGTCTTTGACGCCTTTCAGTTCAGGGAACATCTGTAATAACTGTTTTTCAATCCCTTCTTTCAGGGTGACATCGACCATAGAACAACCGTTGCAACCACCACCAAATTGCAGGATGGCATAACCATCATCGGTGATTTCCATCAGGCTGACACGGCCACCATGACCTGCGAGTTGAGGATTGATCTGTGATTGCAGGAGATATTCAACGCGCTCAATCAGTGGTGCATCGTCAGCCACTTTACGCATCTTGGCGTTTGGTGCTTTCAGGGTCAGTTGGGAGCCAAGCTGGTCAGTCACAAAATCAATGACAGCCTCTTCCAGAAAAGGAGCACTGACTTCATCAACATAGGCAGAAAGCTTGTCAAATTTTAATTCGGTATCAGTGGCTTCAACAGCATCAGGTGGGCAATAGGAAACACCGCATTCCGCCGTCGGCGTTCCTGGATTAATGACAAAAACGCGGATTTGTGTACCCGGTTCTTGATTTGCCAGTAGCTTGGCAAAGTGCGCTTGCGCTGCTTCAGTAATATTAATCATGTCATTTGCTCAATAGTTGACTGTTCTAGTTGGTTATAATACGCCCATTCATGAAGGAACTACAAGGTTCGGCATATTGCCCACGCTTGCACGGAGCGGGCACCCGCACGAATTAACAACTGTGTGGTTTCGTGCAGAGTTGTGCCTGTGGTGATCACATCATCGAAAATGGCGACATGTTGATCAGTAAAATTGCCGCGCAATTGAAAGGCATGCTTAAGATTGGTTTTCCTTTGGGCGGCAGATAAGCCCCGTTGTGTGAGTGTAGCACGTGTGCGTTGTAAAATATTGGGTTGATATTGGCATCGCAACCAACGTGCCAAAGGGTTGATGATAAGTTCAACCTGGTCAAACCCTCGCCGCCAGCGCTTCTGATGGTACAGGGGAATGCCAAGTATGTAATCCGGTTTGCTCCAACGGCCTTCACGATAACCTTGTAACCAATGCAGAAGAAACAGACGAGCCAATACTGTCGCTATTTGTGGTGAGCCATGATATTTGTAACGACGGATAAGCTGGCTCAATGGTGGAACGTAATCAGTAACAGCGATAAGCCGTTGCCATGGAGGTGGATTTTTCAGGCAGCGGCCACAGAGGAAATCACTGGATTCGGCAGGTAACGCGCAACGCGGACAAACTCGTTCTAATCGTTTTAGTCCCTGGTTGCAGATATGGCAGATTCCATGATGGGCAAAATACAAATTTTGATGGCATAGCCAACAGTGTCCAACCATTGTTAGCATAGTTTTCTTCCTTGATGAAAAATCCCTGATGACAAATTAAAGGTGAGAATAACAATGGGTAAGTTATTTTGGCAGACTTTAGGTGAAGTTCCTCGTGATATTGTGATGCTGCATGGATGGGGGCTGAATGCTGAAGTTTGGCGTTCAGTGGAAACGCGACTGGCTTCGCATTTTCGTTTACATTTAGTGGACTTGCCGGGATATGGTCGTAGTCAGCTGTATCCGGCTATGACACTGAAAGAGATGGCCGAGACAGTGTGGCAACAGGCACCAAAAAATGCCTTGTGGCTTGGATGGTCGTTGGGAGGATTGGTTGCTAGTCAGATTGCGTTAGATCATCCTGAACACGTGGCTGGATTAATCACAGTGGCATCTTCCCCAAAATTCAGTGAAGACGGGGATTGGCCGGGAATCAAACCAACTGTTCTGAGCGTTTTCAAACACCAACTGAGCGAAGATTTCCAGAAAACTATTGAGCGTTTTCTGGCACTGCAAACGTTGGGAACAGATAGCGCGCGTCAGGATGCCCGTTTACTGAAATCGGTGGTATTGAACCAACCGATGCCAACCGTGGAAGTACTCAATGCAGGGCTGGAAATGCTGTGCACAGAGGATTTGAGGGCTGAATTGGCACAGCTTCAATTACCTTTCTTACGCATCTATGGCTATCTTGATGGTTTAGTGCCACGCAAGATTGCGGCATTACTTGACAGCCAGTGGTCGCATACCCGCTCTGTCACTATGCGCAATGCGGCTCATGCACCATTTGTTTCTCATCCTGATGAGTTTGTGGATGTATTGATGGATTTTGTGGATGGTGAAATAGCTTATTGATAATTACATATAAAAAAATTACCCATAACAACAATGTCATGGGTAATAAATATTACGGGGAATTTATCACTTATCTGACAGGATAAATTTCAGTTACCATTTCCGGCGTATTGACGATAGTATCGAGTATAGGGCAATTACTTTCTACAAATTGAATAAAGTCGCGAATTTCTTGGTCAGTATTATCTGCCTTTATATAATATTTTGACGTGATTTTGGAAAAACCGATTTTGGCATTTTTATTTTTCCCTTTGATTCCATCTAAATCCAACTCACCCTCTAGTTCTACCTTGATATCAATCAGATTTATTTTGTGTGCACTAGCGAAACTTTTAGCTACCATATTCTGACAGGCACCGAAAGCGGAAAGTAATGCTTCTACAGGCGTCATTGCTTCATCTTTTCCTCCCAAGCTTTCTGGTTCATCTAGATAGAAGGAAAAATTTCGCGAGGAACATTTCATTTTCAGAGGCCCTATGGACTCCACTGTTGCAGTAAATAACTCTTTAGACATATTAGTATCCTAAGGTTATTAATAGTGATAGATATACAAATAAGATAATAAGGATGTTTTTTGTTTTTTCAACTTAAATGAAGAGCTAAAATTTATTTTAAAATAATAATATGAATTATATTAAAACAGTAAATGAATTTTCACCTAGACAAATTATTTACCAATTGCTTGTTGACAATATAAGATTATGCAAAAAGAATAAGATAGGTACGATTGTAAGTTCAAGTAGATTACATTCACTCACTATTTTGTTAATAAGGATTGAGGCTCATGTTGTCAAATGTTCCATCTGTTCCTAAGTTTATCCAGCAATATAAATACGCTACTTGTGAATTAAACTTTCTTTACAATGTATCAACTGAGTGGCATCAACACCCGTGTATTCAACTCAGCCTGTCGCTACACCACCATGAGTTGTTAGCCTTATCAGTTCAGGATGAAACTTATGCTACTTATGGTTTCCTTATTCGTTCCAACGTTATGCATAAGATGGATTCATCTAATACTTGTAGTGTTACGTTATTAATTGAACCTATTGATGAACACTATCACTTATTTAATCATCTCACAGAGGAGCAGGCTGTAATTTTGCTAAAGCATATTGATATTGTAGCAATAAGAAATTACTTGGTGAAATCGTTTCTGTATGGTGAAAAACCAGATACCTTTACAATTTATCAGTTGATTACTCCTTGCCTGCCATGCAGTTGTCAGTTTGATAAACGTATTTTAAAAGCAGTTTTGTTTATCGAATCACTATCAGTAAAACGAATATCATCTCGTCAAGTCGCCGATAAAATTTATCTGTCTGAAAGTCGTTTCTTACATCTTTTCCGCTCTCAATTAGGCATTAATTTTCGTGCTTACTTGCTATGGTTACGTTTGAGTGATGCTATGGAGGAAATTCATGTCACTGATTCATTAACATTAATAGCGAATAACTGTGGTTTTTCTGATAATGCTCATTTGAGTCGGACATGTAAAATGGCCTATGGAATACGTCCTTCTGATCTTAAACATATGATTAATAATGACTCAAGATTAAACTGTAATACATGCCAATGCTTCTATAATATTAACAAACAGTTCATACACAATATTACCAAAGGACAACTTTCTTAATGAAAATGAAATGAGGTAAAGCATCAGGCTATGTAGATGATAAATTCGATCTGGCCAGCCAAAGAATCAAAATTAGTGCCAGGAAAATAAAACCAAAGAGCCAGAAAATCTCATTGGCTGCCAATATTAAGCTCTGGCTAGTAATTTTTTTCGCCAGAAAAATAGTTGCCTGTAGGTCAGATAATCCCAATAGCTTGATATCCTGATAAGCTAAATCAACGATAAAGTTATTTTGTGTCACATTTTCAGTTAGTTGTGAGTGATGAACGGCTTCGCGCTGAGACCATAATGTATTGGTTAACGATGTACCTATCGATATAGCCAGAGTTCTAAAAAAGTTAAATAAACTTCCCGCTGAAGCGATCTTTTCCTGGGGTATATCAGATAAAATAATCACATTGAGTGGCATAATGAAACAGGCAATCGCAATCCCTTGTATAAACTGTGGCCATGCTGCGCTGGCAAAATCCATTCCGGGCTCAAAAGTATATGCCCGCCAAAAGAAGCAGAAAGAGAAGACCATAAAGCTGATGGTAACTAAATAGCGCATATCAATTTTAGCGCCAAATCGACCGATAACTGGAGCCAGAATAATAGGGATAATGCCAAGAGGAGCTAATGCCAGCCCTGCCCAAGTAGCAGTATAGCTAAAAACTGTCTGCAATAACTGAGGCTGTAAGACTAAGACACCAATATGTAATAGAAATGCTAAACTAATACAAATCGTACCAACTGTGAAATTACGTGATTTAAACAAAGATAAATCAACGATCGGGTTGTCATCCGTCAGTTCCCAAAGGACAAATAGAATAATACCTATCGTTGCAATGATAGCTAGTGCAGTGATTTCATTGGAATTAAACCAATCGAGTTCTTTCCCTCTGTCTAACATAAGCTGTAAACAACCAACACCGATAACCAGCAGGATCAAGCCCACCTTGTCCACTGGGATTACCTCAGTTTTTGTTTCGCGCTTACGTAACAGTAAGTAAGTAATAAAAATAGCAACCAAACCGATGGGAACGTTGATCAAGAAAATCCACCCCCAGTGAATGTTATCGCTAATCCACCCACCGAGGATAGGCCCACAAACAGGAGCTATAATGACGGTCATAGACCAAATGGCCAAGGCCATACTGTGTTGAGACTTAGGAAAGTTCGCTAACAACAGGCTTTGTGATAAGGGGATAATAGGACCTGAAACAGCACCTTGTATAATTCTGGTAACAATTAGCATTTCAAGGCTATTGGATATACCACAAAGCCACGAGGAGATAATGAACAGCGTGGTTGATATGACAAATAGCCGTACTTCCCCAACTCGTTTTGCCAACCAGCCGGTTAAGGGGATAGAGATCGCATTAGCAACACCGAATGACGTGATAACCCAAGTGCCCTGTGACATGGATGAACCAAGATCACCTGCAATGGTTGACAGTGCTACATTAGCAATGGTTAAATCAAGGATTTGCAGAAAGGCAATAATCGCTAGAGCTAGGATTAACCACCAGCGCTGATTAACTGATAAAGGTTCCATAGCAATGTGATCCTTAATTTTCATTACTTGTGTTGTGTTGTATTATCTGCTCAATGATTTTATCTATCTCACTATTATTGAATGAAAGAACATCAGTTTGATAAATAATCCGTTGCGGTGATTTGGTTGCCAGAGTTGTGCCTTTTGTATCTCTGGTATCAACCGTCGCATGCATTGATAAACCGATTCGTAAGGGGTTGAGGGCAACTTGTTTCGGATCTAATTCAATGCGTACAGGGAGGCGCTGTACCACTTTAATCCAGTTACCTGTCGCATTTTGAGCAGGAAGAATAGAAAAAGCGCTGCCGGTTCCTATATCCATGCCTATAATACGGCCTTGATAAATAATATTGTCACCATAAAAATCACTGACTAATTTAACTGGCTGCCCCAGACGTATGTTGGTGAACTGGACTTCTTTAAAATTAGCCTCAACCCATAACTGCTCAGAAGGGACGATTATCATCAAGGGTGTTGATTGGCTGATCCTAGCTCCGACTTGAACACTACGACGTGATACATACCCACTTACTGGTGCGTAAATCTTGGTACGTTGTAGTGATAACCAGGCTTCGCGTAGATTGGAGGCCGCCTTTTCTATATTAGGCAGTTTTTCCAGTGGATTTCCTATAACCAAAGCTTGGTTAATTTTATACTGTTGTATAGCAATTTTTAGATCTGCTTTAGCAATATCAACGGCTTTGCGAGCATGTTCTAATTCTTCAGCGGCTATGACATTGACCTTACCCAGTCTTTCTCTTCGTGCCAGATCATTTTTTAACTTGTTTAAGGTAAGCTGCTTTAGTTCCACATTTGCTAGAAGCTGGGGATTACTGAGGATGATTTTTTGTGTTTCACGTACTGCTTGTGCTAATGAATGTTTACTCTTCTCAAAGGCATTTTCAGCGTCAGTACTATCCAACGTTAAGAGAAGGTCTCCTTGTTGAACAAAGTCAGTATTATCAACATAAATATTTTTTACACTGCCATGAGCTTGTGACATGACTTGGACTTGATTTCCAGCAACATATGCATTATCTGTTGTCTGATAGAAACGTAATATTAAATACCAGTATGATAGGTAAGCTATACCAGAAAATAAAAAAAGTGATATAACACTAAGAAGTATTATTTTTCTCTTCTTATTACTTTTTCCTCTATCTGGTTCAGCCACTGTTTCAAGAGTATGATTTCCCATGTATTACTCCAATTTATTGAATCTTTCAAAACATATGCAATCAATTTTTTTATATGTTTCTGTCAGGCATCCATATTTCATTACTACAGACTTATCACTCTTATCTGAGATAATTAATTGTTATTCATAGTAATATAACGATGTTATTTTCATTGTTTACATATGTAATTTGAAATAAAAACAATCAGATCCATAAATATCACACACCAACATTTTTAATATACTCATTGTATAACTTATATAATGTGATTAGATTGAATAATCTGACTGAAATGAAAGAACAGAATAGTGTAGGACACAGGAAACTATAACTGTTTTAGGTTCTCAGCTTCTGCTCTACCCACAGAGCAACTCGTTGTGCATCTCTGGATGCACCAAGTAATAATTCAGAACTACGACTGCTGAGCCATTTCCTGCCTACAACAAACAAACCCGGATAAGGTGTTTTCCCCCCGTCGATGCGCCCACTCTCGCAGATAAATCCTTGCTCATTATGAACGCCGGGTAATGTTAACCAATTAGTGACTTCCCTATACCCTACACACCAAATTAATCCATCAATGTGATATTTTTTACCTTGTTGGTCATATAGTGTTTCATTTTCAGCTTTTACTAATTTTTGTGCTATTTGCACATTAAGCGCAGACAAGCGTTTGTTATTAAGCTCACTACATGGGATTGGATTACGCTGTTGTACTATTTTACCAACCAGACTCGATGTATCTGCATACAATAGCTTTGACTTATCTAGCCACCAAAACAGATCTTTACCCAGTACTTTATTGGGGACGAGAGGCCGAGGGGAGCCGCAGAATAATGTCACTTTCACCGAGGAAGAAAGTTCGCGTGCTATCTGGCGACCGCTAGCTCCATCACCTATAACAGCGATCTGAGAACCCGCCTGAAATTGCCCCGGATTCAGATAAAGGTCAGCCTTTAGTTGCTGAATAGAGGGGGACAAATTGCTTGCCATCTCAGGGATAATTGAGGTTTGATTAGCACCAGTGGCATTCACTAAACAAGGAGCAGAAAACTGCTCCCCTTGTTGAGTAGTTAGAGTAAACAAATCAGCTTGATGTTTAACACTGATAGCCTGCATTCCCGTTAAGATATTAAGCCTGTGGTGAAGAGCATAACGTTCCAGATAATCTGCTATTTCATCCTTGCTGGGATAACCATTAGGAGAACCAGGCAAAGGAAAATCAGCGAGTTGACTCATCTTACGGGAGGTAAATAACAACATATTATCAGGACGCCTACGCCAGATATCGCCAACACGCTGGTCTCGTTCCAGAATCAATGTATTGATTTTTTTTTTGTTAAGAACAGCAGCCAGTGCTAGCCCCGCCTGTCCTGCACCCACGATCAAACAATCGATTTTCATGATGTTTGCTCCAATTGTAATATATGCTCAGACAAGGAGTGGATAGTGGGATATTCATAGCCAAGAACAGGATCCAGCTTACGTTGTAATACTTTTTCTAACTGATTGATCAATATTACTCTGTTCACAGAATCAAGACCGAGGCTATCGAAAGAAACGTGTTCACTGATGGTAATTTCATAGCGTTGGAAATAAGGCGTCAAGTATTCGATTAGCCAACTTTTTAGCTCTAGTTCAGTCATTTTATGCTCCTTGAATCTCAGTGGTGAACAGGACATTGACCCGATGTAATTTGTCTTGTAAATAGAGAGAACGGCAAAGTTGTCGCTGGACTTTTCCACTGCTGGTTGTAGGCAACTTGTTGGTTTGAATAAAAACGACGTCAGCGATATCAACATCGAATGCAGCATTAATAGCCTGGATTACATTGAGTTTCAATTCTTCGAGATTATTCTCCCGTTCTGCATTTTTTTTCAGCTCTATGGCGATAACAACCCGTTGCTCCAGTTCAAAAGCGATTACTTTTCCTGGACGGAAGGCGGTGGACTGCATAGTCGCTGTATATTCAATGTCTTGCGGGTAAATATTCCTCCCTCGGATAATAATCAGATCTTTCAGACGCCCTGTGATAAATAAATGATGTTTATGCAGAAAACCAAGATCACCGGTGCGGAGAAAAGCCCCTTCTCCAGTGGTTGTATGGGCCATGAAGTTTTGCTGGGTTTGCTCTGGATTATTCCAATATCCTTTGGCAATACTTGGTCCCTGAACCCAAATCTCACCGATTTCATCGGGCTTACACAAGGCTTTTGTTTCTGGATTAACAATCATGACATGGTGACCGGGTGCAACTTGACCACAGGATTGCATGACAACCCCATCGGATTTTAAGACAATGTTTCCTTTTTCCAGACTGCTGTCGCAAAGCGTTAATGCAAATGGAGGATCGTCATGAGTGGATGCACTGATGACTAATGTCGCTTCAGCCATTCCATAGCAAGGTATTTGGCTTTGATAAAGAAATCCATACTCTTTAACTGCCTGATAAAAATGCATCAGCGTTTCATCTCTCACTGGCTCGGCACCGTTACCAGCCCAACGCCAGCGGGACAGATCCAAATTAAGTCCAGTGCAGTCTTGATTAGCGCAGAGGTCGTAAGCAAAATTGGGGACACTACAGAATTCAGCACCAAAATTATGCATCAATTGTAACCAACGTAATGGTCGCAGGATAAAAGATAGTGGTGGCATGAAATTATATTGTCCGCCTAAAGCCATAGCCAGCATGATATGGCCCACTAATCCCATATCATGAAACTGAGGTATCCAGCCCCCGATAACTAACCCTTCATGCAAGCTGAAAGTATCATTTATTGCCCGCAAATTATGGATTAGGTTATTATGAGTAACCATTACTCCTCTGGGAATTCCTGTAGAACCAGAGGTATATTGCAAGAAAGCTAACTGTTCTGGAGCAATTGAAGGAAGTTTGACTGTCTCATCTACTAACTGATTTTCCGAATAATACATGAAATTATGGTTGGGAAATTCATGTGCTAAAGAACTGCTTAATCCTGACGTGGTGAGAATCAGGTCCGCTCCTGAATCATTCAAAATTTGCATTAATCTTTTCAGGTGACGGCTTCCCTGAACGACATTAGATGGAACAGCAACCGCACCAGCCTTAAAGCAAGCCAATAACCCCACAATAAATTCCAGTCCAGGAGGATACATGAGAACAACAGTTTTTCCTTGTTGTCCGGCGGCCACAAGTGAGCAGGCAAGTAAGTGAGACTGTTGTTCCAATTCTAGCCAGGTCAGAGTAATAGAATCTGAATCCCCTGAAGGCAAAAATCGGTACACAATATGGTTTGGCTGTTGTGCAACATAATGTTTAACACAACATAATAGCGTGTTAGCATCCTTCAGAATCATATTGTTTCCTCTCCTGCAATAGCTAATAAATTCTGTATCTCCTGCTTCAGAGCATTAATCAGAACATCAATTTCGTGTCGTTCAGTAACATGCCCAAAACTGATGCGCAGCGCACTATCGATATAGGAATAAGGAGACTGCATTGCAAGTAAGACATGTGAACGTTGAGGTGTTTGTGCGTTATTACTACAGGCGGATCCCAGAGAAACCGAAATTCCGTGACATAAATCCAATCTGCTTGCTAACGCTTCTGCTCTGACTCCGGGAAAACTAATATTTAGTGTCCATGGAGCCTGATATTCAGGTATTATCTCACCATTTAAGTGATACTTGATGGATGAATTATCCAATTGATTAATAAGGTAACGTCTCATTTCCCGGCAATAATAAAGACGCTGTATTAATTCCTCACAGGCTTCTTCTGCTGCGGCAGCTAACCCTGCTATGCCTAATGTGTTCTCTGTGCCGCTGCGTAACCCTTGTTCTTGTCCACCACCATGCAGCAGAGGACACATTTTTGTCTGAGGGCTGTAGTACAGCCCGCCTATCCCTTTAGGGGCGTAAAACTTATGCCCAGAAAAGGCAACTGTTAGTGGTATATCATCAGGGCAGTACATAGGCCATTTTCCCACTGCCTGTATTGCATCAAGATGAAGGTGAATACCTTTCCCTTTCAGTCTGGAAGCAAGTGTATCGTAAGGCTGAATGACACCCGTTTCATTGTTAATAACCATCAGCGCAATTAAACAAGTCTGGGGGGTAATGGCATTACATAACGTGTCTTGATTTACTCTTCCTGTTTTATTGGGAGCAATGATTGTGAGTTTCAAACCTTGTTTTTGATACCAACTTAGAGGCTCCAGAATTGAAGAGTGTTCAATTGCAGAACAGATAGCATGATAACGAGATAACTGGTTAATAGGGATCTGGCTGAATACACTGTGTAGAGCGAGATTATTGCTTTCTGTACCTCCGGAAGTAAAAATGATCCTTTCAGCCGAGCCCCCCAGTAATTGAGCTATTGATTCTTTTGTATAGCTAATTAAGGTATGTAAACTCTGACTTAAACGATATTTGCCGGAAGGATTGGCAAATTGATCCAGCATTTGCTGAATTGCTATTTTTGATTTATGACTCAATGGAGTGGTCGCATTGAAATCAAAGTATAGCATTGTCATATATGCATCCTTATTTGTTGAAATAGAGCATGTAACATCTCTAAACAGTGCTGCTGTGAAGGCTGCAATTTACCTAACATTGTGTCGATTTCTGATGTGCTTAATTGGGCAATTTCGGTCAGCGTTTTTCCTTGAACTTGCCGGCAGAACTGATTGGACATAGCTAAAGAGGCAGTACATCCCCAAGCTTGAAATCGAGCTTCATTAATGTACCCTTCGTTATTCAGCGATAAGTCAATATCAACTTTATCGCCACATACGGAGTTACCTAGCTTGAGTTGAATATCGGGATTTTTTAGATATCCCTGGCAATCGGGATTACAGAAGTTATCAGTGATAATCTCATTAAACATATTCAAACCTCACTGAGTAACAGGACAAGCATTTTTTTGCTCGTCATCGGCTATCTTTCTCTCCAGATTAACAGCACAACAGCCGAATTCGGTTGCAGAAGGTGCTCGCATAACATATTGCATACGCTGAGAGTTACGGCCTGAAGGATCATTATCAGTACGCAGATAGATCATATCTTCAGTGAGTAACATTCCAGGAGTTGAACGTGCTATGGGATCGAAAATAACAAGCTGCCCAATTTCACCATCTTCCACCTCGCGAGATAAGTTTTCTGGATCACGGACAGAAAAGTGAATATATGGAGGAATATGTTTTTGATTAAATTCATCCTCTATAGCCAAAAAATTAGCCTCAACAAGCCCATACATATCACGTATCCGGTTGGTGGAAATACCTAACCAAGTTTCCAGTTCTTGATTAAATTTGGTACGAGATATCATAGCTCCAGTGAAACGTTTCCAGCCACCGAGCGTGATCACCATACTTCCACTATCTAGTTCCAGTTTAGTATTTGTCGCTTTTAAGAAACTAATAAAGCGATGAATAAGAAACGGGGGGCCTATTACATGGCGAGTAAATTTTCCTTGCCATTCTTTTAATTGGCTAATTGCCTCTTCCGGAACAAAACGCTCTTTTTTAACCATAAAACGATTGGTATCTAACAATCCGGCCAGCCAGTTGAACGCTTTTATCATTCCCATTTCAGGGATTTCCTCTGTCGAAGGACATAGACAGAGTCCTGCTCCACTAGAGAGCTTAAGCATATCGCGATATGAGTTATAGAGAGCTATAGTGGCGTAGTCCATTGTTTCATCGCATCGACGGGCAACACTGGGGATACCACTAGTACCTGTAGAACGCATTTCATGCTCAATACTGGAAAGAGGTTTGCTTAACAATCTGTGACTATTTGCAGATTTAAAAGTAGAGACTGGAATAATTGGAATATTTACTAAGTCCGCATAATTTTGGATGTCACTAGGGTGGATACCTTTCTCGTCACATTGTTTACGATAGTAAATATTATTTTCAAAATGATATCTAAAAGCATCTCTAATAATGTGGGTTTTTAATTCCTGTTGTTCTTCAATTGGAAGGGCATAAAGAAAATCACTATTTGTAACTATCCATTTTATAGCATCTCCTTTTGCATCTTTTATTCTTTCATACAGCTCAACTGCTTTGAACATATCATTAATCCTGTTAGTCGTTATATTATTTAAGAATTAATTATTCCATTTAGCGATAAGTAAAATATCTTAACGTGAGCTTTTTTGTTTTTCTTGAATAAACTGGCTAACTTTATCCTATAAAATTATTAGACGACTTATAAATAAAAACATATCTTTAATTTATCAATTTAAGTAAATAAGCTTTCATAATAACGATAGACTCATTTTTCTCATTTCCGGTTGTTGCCCTAATGAAAATGCAGTCATAAGTTTTTCAACGCACGCTAAAAGTTGTCACATAGACTGACAGCAATGATTCCGTGTGACGGTTTTATGCGAAGACTGCCACAGGCGTTCAATCTTATTTAGCCATGGCGAATAGATCGGTAAAAATAGCAGGTTAAATTGAGGATTTTGTTTTAGTCATTCCCTGACTTTCCGGCTTTTGTGAATACCATAATCATCCAAAATCAACGTGATACTTTTGGCTTGGCGATACTGACGATTAATTTTCTCTAACATATTGATAAATAAATCAGAGTTTTTCTTTATACCCCCCGACATAGGTCACTTGTAGTAGTATAAGGATCTTGGACACCTCAAAAGCCTTCTAATGTTATTCATATGATAATGACGTGTGACAATGAAAGTGAAACTCACCAAATGCCATTATTCCATTGAATTTAAGCTGGAAGCGGTTCAACAGGTTGTTCTCCATCAACAACGGGTTGTCGATATCGCCCGTTCATTGGGGATCAATAACAGCACGCTGGGAAAATGGGTTCGCCAGTACCAGGCCGAAATATAGGGAATAACGCTTGTGGGTAAGGTACTGACGCCCGAACAACGCCAGATACAATCATTAGAAAAACAAGTGAAATATCTGGAAATGGAAAAAGAAATCTTAAAGCAGGTGGCCGTGCTGATGAGCGAGATGCGCAGTGGCTCTATGCGTTGATCACACGGCTGAACCTCCGGTGGTCAGTCAGGGCAAGATCACGAATGTTTTTTAGTCAAAAATAAACAAGTTGCTTCGCGTAAAGAGCTGTGATCTTATACTCTTTTTTGAGAGTTGAAAATCAATACCATGTACCTCGAAAACTTTAGCCTGCATTTTTCAGAGATCCAAGACCCGCGCCAGAGAGCGAAAGTCGCTTATTCCTTATTTGATATCCTGTTTGCGTCGCTTTGTGCAATGATTGCGGGGGCAGAAGGCTGGAACGATATTCAGGAATATATCGAGGGCTACCATGAGTGGTTTCTGCAACAAGGCATGTTCAAAGAAGGTGTACCCGTTGATGATACGTTTGCCCGGATCGTTTAGCGGATCAACCTATAACAATTTAACTTCTGTTTTATCAATTGGATGAACTCACTTCCCGTCGGGTGGTGGGAATGGCCATCGGCTCCTCGCCGGATGCTGAGCTGGTCTGCCGGGTATTGAATAACGAATTGGAAACGCGTCATCTTGAAGGACGGCTGGTTTTTCATTCAGATCAAGGCAGTCAATACAGGAGTAAAAAGTTTCGCCGCTTACTCTGGCAAAATAAAATTATCCAAAGCATGAGTCGCAAGGACAATTGCTACGATAATTCTCCCATGGTACGGGTATTCCGGAGTTTGAAAAGTGAAGGATCCCGCCAGAAGGCTATCGGGATATTCATGAGGCAATGAGGGATGTCACAACGACATCCGTCCCCATAGCTTTAATGGGGGAATTTCTCCGGCTGAATACGAAAGACAGTGGGAAGCGGCTAAAAATGTGTCCGAAAGTTCTTGACCACTACATTTTTCGATTCAGTCTTTTTATCCGGGTTCATGCGTTAAATTGTTTCTTTCTAAATGTTGGGTGAATATTTTCCCAGTCAGGTGTTCTGCTTCTGGGAGGTTGTTATACACAGCATCATTATCCGTACAATGAATATTAAAGGTAAAGGGCGATAAAAAGGTAAGTAGTTTGTCTAATGTTTTTCTGGCTGCGATCCCAAAAACAGGCGCCACTCTTTGTTTCAGAGAGGGTTCCCGAGCATACCAGAGCCAGCGTTGATTTTTCTTGTTCCCACAAACGCCCCTTGCTCATCCATTTCACAGATAAGTTGAATGTTATCCCCGCCAAGAGGACGCGTCGTCATATTTCGGGGTGTAAGTTTTTAGCGTTGTCATGATGGTGCTTGTGGCCACTTTCAGGACACGGGCGGTGTTGCGGTATTCATTGCCATATCAATAGATTGCTTTTTAACACCGAGTTTGCAGGCTTGATAGGTGTATTCCAATTGAAAGATCTTACAGCAGGCATAACAGCGATGACCGCCATTTCCTTTTCCATGCCCTTTGACATGTTCTACTGTGTGACAATAACGAAAATAAACGTCAACTTTAGCCAGATTCCACCATTAAAAAGTTAGAGCATATTACAATAACTAACTATTCAATACATAACCTGTTTTATAGCCAGGGCAAACGGGTCTAAATTGACCAATGTGATTAACTGAGTGCATTCGGTAGTTTGTTATTTATAATCAGCATCCTGTCAAGAATAACCGTAGAAACTGCCATGCAAGCAACCACCCTGAGTCATGCCTTTGGGCACCTCACTGATCCACGTGTTAGCCGAACTAAACAGTATACCCTCATCGATATTCTGACCATCTCGATTTGTGCCGTGATCTGTGGTTGTGAAGGTTTCAATGCGATTGAAGAATACGGTAAATCCAAAGAAGATTGGTTTCGGCAATTTCTGGATCTTCCCAATGGCATCCCCAGCCATGATACCTTTAACGATGTGATAAACCGGCTTGCTCCCCAGTAATTTGGGCACGCTTTTACCCAATGGCGTTCCTGCTCTCCATTTGGTCAGCGCCTGGTCAGTCGCGAATCAACTCTGCTTTGGTCAGGTGAAATTCTCGGATAAATCGAACGAAATTACCGCGATCCCAAAACTGCTGGCCTTGCTGGATATTGAAGGTTCTACCATCACGATTGACGCGATGGGTTGCCAGTACAAAATCGCTGACCAGATTGTCGAGAACCAGGCCGATTATGTGCTGGCGTTAAAAGGCAATCAGGGCGAGTTTCATGATGATATCAAACTCTTTTTAGATACCCAGTTGACGAAAGGTTTTACGGGGATTTCTCACGCCAAAACCCAGAGCACGGAGGAATATAATGAACGCATCCCAACCACTGAACCTTTGGCACCGTGCTGGAATTGAGAGATGAGGCATGGTTCCTCGCAGATTTCCGGCCTTATAGTGCCTAAAAGCGGGAGCCTGTTGCTCCCTGATGACGGGAGGAACCACTCATGAAATTTACTCCTTTTGGCGTCGATATTGCAAAACATTTGATGCAAATTCATTTTGTCGATGAATACACCGGTGAAGTTATTGATAGACAGCTGCGGCGGCAGGATTTTTTAACGTTCTTCAGTAACCGCGAGTCTTGCCTGATTGGCATGGAAGCGTGTGGCGGTGCTCACTACTGGGCACGGGAATTGAGAAAACTGGGGCATGAAGTGCGTTTGCTTCAGGCGCGATTCGTCAGGGCATTCCGGATGGGAAATAAGAATGATGTTCAGGATGCCCGAGCCATATGGCAGGCGGTTCAACAACCCGGTAAATCGGTTGCCGTCAAAAACGAAGAACACCAGGCTATTCTGTCGTTACACAGGATGCGTTACCAATTAGTGAAATTCAGAACTGCGCAAATCAATGCGCTGCATGGTTTGCTACTGGAGTTCGGTGAAACTGTGCATAAGGGCAGAGCTTCATTGGATAAAGCGATGCCGGAGATACTTGAGCGGCTAAGGGAAAAACTGGCCCCTTTCCTGCTCAATCTTCTTGAAGAACAATACCACCGCTTGAACGAAATTGATGAACAAATTGAACAGGTGGAAAAACAACTCATAGCGTGGGCAAAACAGAATGCCGATTGCCAGCGGATTATGAAAATACCCGGTGTTGGTGTGCTGATTGCGACCGCCGCCATAGCCACAATGGGCGATCCCCGTGCGTTCCGGTCGGGCAGAGAATTTTCGGCCTATCTGGGATTAGTGCCGAAACAGACGGGGACGGGAGGCCGGATCAAATTACTGGGGAGCAGTAAACGGGGAGCTACCTATCTGAGAACGCTGTTTATCCATGGAGCAAGAGTCGCCACCTTAACCACAAAAACGCCCTTACCCTGGGTGACTGAACTCAAAAAACGACGGCCGGCCTGCGTGGCTATAGTGGGGATGGCCAATAAACTGGCTCGTACTGTTTGGGCTCTGGTAGCCCATCAGCGGGATTACCAAAAAGATTACGTCAGTGTCAGACCGCTTAATTAAAACCTGACACTGATTAATCTCAACATGTAATGACAAGGCTGAATGCAGAAAGATTGCGGAGGCAATAATCATGATGACAAAGACAGGTAAGACCGTGACTCGCTAAGCCTGTATGGTCGCCAGAGCGTCAAGCTCGTCGGAGGAATGAGGAGCAAGCCAGCGGATTACATCGAGGCCCGCAGCATCGGCTGCAATAAGGCTGATGTTATGAACTCCCGCTCCTCACGGAGTAAGATGGGAATTCATCAATAAAATCCAGCCAGCTTTGGGAGGAGATTATGCCTAATCTCATCATCGGTCTTGATATTGCTAAATTGCTAAAAATATTTTTCAAGTTTATGGGACCAACCACCGTAGCATAGCCACTATTAAACGAAAGTTACGTCGAAATAGTGTGTTGAAGTTTTTTGCGACTCTGGAGCCTGCACTCATTGGGATTGAAGCCTGCCATAGTGCACATTATTGGGCTCGGGAATTGAGAAAACTGGGGCATACGGTTCATTTGTTGCCAACCCAATACGTTAAACCTTTTGTTGTTGGTGGAAAAAATGATGCTAATGATGCTGCTGCGATCTGTATGGCAGTAACAAGACGGGATATTCACTGTGTGCCCATAAAAAGTGCTGAGCAGCAATCATTACAGTCATTGCACCGAATACGGGAAGGAGCTATTCAGGAAAGAACAGCTAAATCAAATCAGATCCGGAGTCTGTTTTCAGAAGAAGGCATCATATTTCCGACCGGGCTGTCTTCGCTAAAAAAAGGTCTCCTTGAGCTTATAGAGGACGGTGAGTCCGTGATAACCCCTATCCTGAGAAAGCTGGGCAAGATGTATCTTGAACAATTATCCTGTTTACAGGCGTGGATCGGTGAGCTTAACGAAATGATTGACAGATATTTCAAAGAGAACGATGCCTGTCAACGGTTAGCCACCATTCCCGGTATTGGGCCGGTGATCGCCACGGCCATTGTCAGTCGCGTTGGGGATCCTGGTCTGTTCAAAAATGGCCGACACTTTGCTGCCTGGCTAGGGTTAACTCCCAGGCAATATTCCAGTGGTGGAAAAACCCGACTCGCCGGAATAACGAAACGGGGTGATAGTTATATACGAAAGTTGCTGGTTCAGGGCGCCAGAGCCGTGATTTACCACATAAACCGAAGGCATGATAACTATGGCGATTGGATAAAAAAACTGATGCAGCGCCGTCCGGTAAATATTGTGGCTATCGCGCTGGCAAATAAGATCGCCAGAATATCATGGGTGATACTAATGGGTGAAGAAAAGTTCAGAGTGACATCGTAATCACAGGGGAATGAAATTTATTTTAGCTGTATTGATCTTGCTAATTGCGCAGGAAAAGTGAGAGGGGAGATCGGTCAAACCGACACCTGCAAAACCTGATATATCCGACGACCAAGAATGAATAAAGGTCTGAAGGCCGATAAGGAGCAGGTGTGCATATATCCATCATGGCTCAGCAGAAAATAACCTGCAAACACAGAAGCCGAATGTACGAACGCAGTTATGACCGCCATTCAACGAACCTATCTTGCACATAAGCGGGAGTTCATGTATGGATATAGAGCTGCAACCTACCGTCGATGTCAACATGATTTTTGTCTTGCAAACGGGATGCGTTCATATAGGTGATCATGGCCGTATCGAACAGCGTCAGTTGTGGCTGGTTAACGATACCATTGGTTGCGGGAACAGCACCCTCAGTGGCATACGCTGGGCGGCATCGCGGTTGTGGAGTCCTGGTGTGAAGAGCAGGGAAAACCAGCGAGTTATGAAAGACGTTATTATATCACCAGTCACCGTGATAAGTCGGCCGACTTTATCGCGTGTGCGATACGCAGTCATTGGCATATTGAAACGAAGCTGCACTGGCAGTTGGACGTCAGTTTTGGTGAAGACAGCCAACGTCTGAGAAGTGGCTATGCCGCTGAAAACACAGCATTAATGAATAAAATAGCCCTTAACCTATTGAAAAATGAGAAAACAGTTAAGGTGGGTGTAAAAACCAAGCGTCAGAAAGCAGGATGGGATAATAGTTATATGCTGAAAGTCCTCACGGTGGGTTTTACGTCAGTATAATTTAGATCCGTTTGCCCTGGTTTTATAGCCCCTTATCTTTTATCACTAATTGATACGCCTTAATCTCGCATTTTTGTGTTTCCGGGCACTGCTTACAGCCACCACTCAGGCAGGAGGAAATATCCACTTCCTCCAATTTACCCATTATCACCAGTTGCTTGAGCATGGCTTCTACTATGGACTGTGGCGCTGAAAGCTGATGGCTCAACGATCTAACATCGGTACGTCCATTAAGGGCAACGGTATCCCGGACTTGCAACAGGCTAATCATAATGGCTCCTAGTGACAGCTACCGCCGGAACATTCGCAGTTTCGGTCTTTGGTGCTGTGATCTTTGGTACTATTAAGTGCAATTGTGACTTTACTGCGTGCGCGACGTAAGCCAATAAAGACAAATATATTAAACAGAATGACAGCTAGAATAGTGAGCAAACTGCTTTGCGGATGTGCAGAAAACGTCGCGACCTGATAGAACAGCGCAGACAGAGAATAGGCGACGTTTAATCCCCATAGAATGGAAAAAGTCATCCAGCCACGGCTGGTCTCACGGGCAATAGCTCCCATTACAGAAACACAGGGAACGTATAACAGCACGAAAATCAGGTAGCTATAGGCTGCGATAGTTGAACCAAATTTAACGCTCATCACTCCCATAGAACTACTGTCCATATCGCCATCGCCTTTGCTGGCTTCAATCGGGTTAGACAAAGCACTGAGAGTCAATGCTTCTTTCAAACTATCCCATGTTTCTGTCACTGAACCTTTCAGCTCATCCAGCAAATTAAATTCATCCGGATTGAAGGGTTGTTTAGTGATATTTTCAGCGGTATAAAGCGTATTCAGTGTACCGACAACGACCTCTTTTGCCATTGCTCCCGTGATCAGGCCGACAGTTGCCTGCCAGTTCTCAGCATGTACACCGATAGGCTGAAGGATCGGAGTGATGACTTTACTGACAGACGCCAGAGCAGATTCGTTGATATTGTCCACGGTCTTGCCAGAGAAAGAAAAACTATTGAGAGCGCCGATAAACATACTAGCGGCGACAATCACTTTACCCGCACGGATCACAAATCCTTTCAGACGCTGCCAGGTTTGGATTAGCAGGGTTTTGGCATGGGGAATATGGTATACCGGCAGCTCCATAACAAAAGGTGATGCTTCTCCCCGCATTATGGTGAATTTGAGCAGCAAGCCTGTCAGGATAGCAACGACAATGCCGAGGATATACAGAGAAAAGACAATACTTGCGCCCTGTTTATTAAAGAAGGCTGCGGCAAAGACGGCGAAAATAGCCAGCCGTGCACCACAGGACATAAATGGTGCCATCATGATAGTAATCAGTCTCTCACGTGGAGCATCCAGCGTTCTGGAACCCATCACGGCAGGGACGTTACAACCGAAGCCAACAATCAGTGGGACGAAGGATTTACCCGGCAATCCCAAAGATTGCATCAACCTGTCCATCACAAATGCTGCCCGGGCCATATAGCCAGAGTCTTCAAGGAAAGAAAGAAACAGGTACATCATGCCGATCTGTGGAACCAATGGCAGCATGGTATTGATACCACCTCCGATACCCTGCGCAAGGAAAATCGTCAGCCAGTCGGGGAAGTGGAGTGTATAGCCGAGCCACTGCATACCATCAATGAAAATAGCAGCAGAAGCACCATCAAAGATAGGTTGTAAGGCACCACCAATATTAATCGCCAGTACGAACATGAGGTACATGACAAACAGAAAGATAGGTACACCTAGCCAGCGATTGAGGATAACTCTGTCCATCGTCTGAGTCAGTTTATTAGGGATTGCGGAGTGGATATCAGTGACTGCCAGACACAGTGCGTTAATCGTTTGGTAGCGGGCGTCAGCAATAATAAGTTCCGGCTCCTCAATTTGCTGCTGTTGCAGGCGGGTTTTACTTTCAGTCAGTTGCTCCTGAGTCAGGCCCGAACGTGTAAAGCTGTAAATATCTCCTTCCAGTACCTGTAAGCTGAGCCAACGACGTTGTTGTGGATTGAATTTCTCTGAGATCTGGCCGGCGAGAAGAGCGACTTCCTGCAATAAGGTTTTGGGGTAATCAACCAACACAGGCCGAAGAGTTTGTTGATATTGGTCAATGGCATCTTTCAGCGCGTCTATCCCTGTAGAACGGGTAGAAATGAGTGGGATCACTGGACAACCAAGGCGTTGTTCCAGTGCCGCGATATCAATGTTGATATGTTGGCTTTTGGCGATGTCCAACATGTTCAGGGCAAGAATACAGGGAATGCCAAGCTCGATAAGTTGCAACGAAAGATAGAGATTACGTTCCAGATTCGAAGCATCAACGACGTTGATAAACATATCAGCTTCACTACTCAGTATGTAGTGACAGGCAATTTGCTCGTCAATCGAAGTTTGTTCAGAAATGGTAGTAAGAGAATAAGTACCGGGAAGGTCTACAAGATCTATGTGATGATTTTGGGTAGAAAAATGCCCGGTTTTACGTTCAACTGTCACCCCAGACCAGTTACCGACTCGTTGTCGGGAGCCTGTAAGTTGGTTAAATAAAGTGGTTTTCCCAGAGTTGGGATTACCGATCAAACCTATAGTTAATTGCTTCATCATACTTTTTACTGATTAGGAATATTGCATGTCATTACATTCAGTTTAGACTGTAATGAACTTGGACTTCATTCTGCTGAATTTACTGCTAATGTGAGGAGTGCTAAGTCTTTTTTACGGAGGATAAGATTGACTCTGCGTGTTTCTATTTGAATGGGATCGCCCAAGGGTGCTACCCGGATGACCTGAAATGTGGAGCCGGGCAGCATTCCCAGAGATAATAACTTCTGTCTGTATGCTGGATTTATCTGTGGAAAGAATCCCAGAATTTTATAGCTTTGATTTGGAGTCAATAACATATAACATTCCGTCAAAATTAGAAAGTTAGTGATTATGAGAATTATTATCCTCAATAAAGCAAAATTCACAAGAAAAAAGTGCATTAATTATTTTGAATTAAAGTACTAATGAGAATAATATGCAATACCAATGCTATGTATCTATCACGAATGATGATGGAGTAAGTTGATATTAATCAGATTAATGGTGATTTTATTGAAATTAAAGTTATGTAAAGAATGTATGGGGAAGCTAATAACAAGCTCCAATAAGAAATGGAGCTTGTTGCTATTTATTTTTTCTATGAATTTTTCAAATGTATTTTGTTTTATTCATTAATTTTGGGGTGGATGGAGCAGGTCACTTAATGGCACCGGAACACGGGCATCATCCTGGTGCTCACTCCAAAGTGTTGAGTCATACACCCACCATGCTTCAATTTTCAATTCGTAGAAACGGCGTATCGCATTACCATAATAATCAGAGATAGGACGGGATTTTTTCTTTCTGATATTCTCATCCGGATAAGTTTTCAGGAAGAAGTAATCATATGTTTCTTGTAATTCATCGTCGGGGACTTGATAGGCATGGCCAATGAATTGAGAACCTGCGAGTATCAATGATGAGTCAGGCATAGCGATGCTACTGTATATTGTACCGCTGACACAAGGGTTCATACACAGCTCCTGACTGTGTCGGGTATCTTGTTTTGAATACCAAATTAAACTTAATGGATTATATTTAGGAATATAAAAGAGCGTTGATGACCAAACTGATTCTGCGTCTGGATCATTAGTGGCAAGATTAAAAAATCTTATATTGCTGAGTAAGTCAAAACTGCTTTGGACATATTTATTCATAAATTATTCCTTAACAATTTGAATTTTTCTATGTTTTTAATTTTATTAAATAAATTACCATTATTATGGTAAGTGTTATTATGAAATATATTTATTGTTAAATATATTGCGTGATGAATTATACGGGTTATTAATGAGGAACGTCAGCCATTATCACCTATTTAAATTTATTATATCGCCAATAAAATAAAGTCATCACAATGAAGAGTATGGTTTTTTTATGTATATAATTGAGAAATATTTTCAGAAATAGAAATAAGATTACATTAATTAAAATTCGTTTTATTTACCAGAATAAACTGGCCCAGTCGGGCCAGCTCAGGAAATAATTTATTGAAAGAGATTAACGTTTTTTATCAAGAGCGGCAGCCAACGCATCACTCATGATACTGTTGGCCAATGGTGCAGAGTTTGATGAACGGAGATTATAGCGACCTTTGCCATTTTTGCTGTGCTCATTGCTATTACGTTCATGGCGATTCCCCCCCTGAATGCTGCCACGGCGAGCGGGTGCTTCACCCGGCTGTTCATCAAGGCGCATCGTCAGGGCAATACGTTTACGGTTCAGGTCAACATCCATCACCTTGACTTTCACGATATCACCTGTTTTCACGACGGAGTGTGGATCTTCCACAAAGTGATTGGATAGGGAAGAGATATGCACTAATCCATCCTGATGCACGCCAATGTCAACGAAAGCACCAAAGTTGGTGACATTGGTGACAGTGCCTTCCAGAATCATACCTGTTTGCAGATCATTCATTGTTTCAATACCGTCGGCGAAAGTGGCTGTTTTGAACTCAGGACGTGGGTCACGACCGGGTTTCTCCAACTCTTTCAGGATATCGGTGACTGTCGGAATACCGAATTTTTCAGTTGTGAAATCCTGAGCCTTCAAATTGCGCAGAGCGGCTGGATTACCCATCAGTTCCGGCAAAGTCTGTTCTGTTATTGTCAGAATTTTTTCAACGACCGGATAGGCTTCTGGATGAACGGTGGAAGCATCCAGCGGGTTATTGCCCTGATTAATGCGCAGGAAGCCCGCACATTGCAGAAAGGCTTTTGGCCCAAGGCGTTGAACTTTCAATAGTTCTGCACGGTTATTGAAACGACCATTCTCGTCACGCCAATTTACGATATTCTGGGCGACAGAGCGAGTCAGACCGGCTACGCGGGTCAGCAAGGAAACTGATGCCGTATTCAGATCGACACCAACACTGTTTACACAATCCTCAACGACGGTATCCAGTTTTTTGGCAAGCAGGGTTTGGCTGACATCGTGCTGATACTGGCCGACACCAATGGATTTAGGATCGATTTTCACCAGTTCTGCCAGCGGATCTTGTAGACGGCGGGCGATGGAGACAGCTCCACGCAGAGAAACATCCAAATCAGGGAATTCTTGTGCGGCTAGCTCTGAAGCGGAGTAAACAGATGCGCCAGCTTCGCTGACCACGACTTTCTGCGCAGTAACGTCAGGATACTGTTTCTGAACATTGGCAAAGAAACGTTCTGTTTCACGAGATGCAGTACCATTACCGATGGCAACCAGGTCAACATTGTATTTGGTACACAAGGCTGCAACGACGGCTGCTGCTTTGTTTTCCTGACCAGTATGCGGGTAAATGGTATCCGTAGCGAGCAGTTTGCCTGTCGCATCTACAACCGCAATTTTTACTCCTGTGCGGAGACCCGGATCTAATCCCATTGTGGAACGCATTCCCGCAGGTGCTGCCATCAACAGATCGTTCAGGTTACGGGCGAAAACGTTGATCGCTTCATTTTCAGCTTTTTCGCGTAGCGTCCCCATCAGTTCGGTTTCCATATGTAACAGCACTTTAATGCGCCATGTCCAGTTCACGACAGCCTTGCGCCAATTATCAGCCGGCGCGTTATTCAGGCGCAGGTTCAAATGCTCTGTGATGATCTGTTCGCAGTAACTTTCCTTAGGTGCTTCTTCAAATTGAGGATCGGCATTCAGGGACAGTTGCAGGATACCTTCATTGCGTCCGCGGAACATGGCAAGGGCGCGGTGGGATGGTACAGAGGTGATGGCTTCATGGTGATCAAAGTAATCGCTGAATTTGGCACCTTCTTCCTCTTTACCCTCAACAACTTTGGCAACCAAATGAGCATTTTTCCACAAATATTCACGTATTTTCACCAACAAAGAGGCATCTTCAGAAAAACGTTCCATCAGGATATAGCGGGCACCATCCAATGCGGCTTTGGTATCTGCAACGCCTTTGTCAGCATGAATATAAGCAGTTGCAGCCGATTCTGGCTCTTGCTGTGGGTCTTGCCACAGCAGGTCTGCCAATGGTTCCAGCCCGGCCTCAATGGCAATCTGCCCACGGGTACGGCGCTTAGGTTTATAGGGCAGATAGAGGTCTTCCAGTTCGGTTTTGCTCAGAGTGGTATTAATGGCTTCAGCCAGTTCAGTCGTTAATTTTCCCTGTTCTTCAATGGATTTCAGGATAGTCTGGCGACGATCTGACAGTTCGCGTAGATAACCAAGGCGGTTTTCAAGCTGGCGAAGCTGTGTATCGTCCAGACCACCGGTGGCCTCTTTACGGTAACGGGCAACAAAGGGAACAGTATTGCCTTCATCAAGTAAGGTAATAGCTGCTAGGACTTGTTGTGGTTGAGCCTGTAGCTCACCAGCAATGATTCGACTTAAAGATTCATTCATGGTCTGTTTTCTTTAACTTTCTCAGCGCCTGTAAATATCAGCAGACAGGGCTAAATTTATCTGATCTACCCTTCATTCAAATGGCTTTTTGATGACAGCAACTTGAAATCCATTAAGTACAGATGCTGACAGGGTTCAAACTTGACTCCATTATATACGTACAGAGCGCAATAATTTCCAGTTTATGCTTTTTATCTTTCAGGTTACCTGTTTTTGGGCTGTTACTTGTTGTTGTGATGCAACTCGAAATCTATCAGGTATAGCACAATATTTCTGTCAGGTTGCGACAGAATTCATCGAATATCTGTACGGTTAGGATATAGTACTGCGCCATTAATCATATTTTCTCAAGTGGGGTTTTCATGGGCAAAAGTAACTACATTACCCGAGAAGGCTGGTTGGCGCTTGATCAGGAACTGAAGTATCTCTGGAAAATTGAGCGCCCAAAAGTCACTCAGGCTGTGTCTGATGCAGCCGCGTTGGGGGATCGTTCAGAGAATGCAGAATATATTTATGGTAAAAAAAGGTTAAGGGAAATTGACCGCCGTGTGCGTTTTTTATCCAAGAGATTGGATGTTCTGCAAATTGTGGATGCTGATCCGCGGCAGGAAGGCAAAGTTTTTTTTGGGGCCTGGGTTAAAGTCGAAAACGAAAACGCCGAAGAATATATTTTTCGCTTAGTGGGGCCGGATGAATTTGACCCTGCCCAAAAATGGATTTCAATTGATTCACCTGTGGCAAGGGCGCTGCTTGGTAAGCAGGTCGATGATGAAATTACCGTCATGACACCTAATGGTAAGGTGGTTTACTGGATATTGGAAATTAGTTACCAGCCATTGGAAGCATAAAAATCAGGTGTAAATGGAAACAGGACAACAAGGATGAAAAACAGAAACATAAGCAATCATTGCCAATATTATAAATATTCATAGAATACATGATCTTAGTGTCTTTTAGAGCTTAGATTTTCTGTGAGAATAATGGATATTGCGAGCATGGAACATCTTGGGAGCTGAAACATGCAAGAGAGTTATAAAATCCTTGTTGTTGATGATGATATGCGTTTACGCGTATTGCTGGAGCGCTATTTATCAGAGCAGGGTTTTCAAGTTCGTTGTGTTGCAAATGCAGAGCAGATGGATCGATTGTTGACCAGAGAATCTATTCAATTGATTGTACTGGATTTAATGCTGCCGGGCGAAGATGGGTTGTCTATCTGTCGAAGATTGAGAAGTCAGCATAACCCGCTCCCCATCATTATGATCTCCGCGAAAGGAGAAGAGGTTGACCGGATTGTTGGTCTGGAAATTGGTGCAGATGATTACCTTGCAAAACCTTTTAACCCGCGAGAACTATTGGCCCGTATCCGTGCTGTCCTGCGCCGTCACTCTAATGAATTGTCTGGCGCCCCGACACCGGATAACGCAATAGTCACTTTTGGTAAGTTTAAGCTGGATCTTGGGACTCGTGAAATGTTTCATAAAGATGAACAACTGTCCCTGACCAGTGGTGAATTCTCTGTACTGAAAGCATTGGTATCTCATCCCCGCGAACCTTTATCACGGGATAAGCTGATGAGTCTGGCACGAGGCAGGGAGTATGGTGCGATGGAGCGTTCCATTGATGTTCAGGTTTCCCGTTTACGTCGTTTGATTGAAGAAGATCCTGCCCATCCTCGTTATATCCAGACTGTTTGGGGACTAGGATATGTTTTTGTTCCTGATGGTAGTAAGGCATGAGTGGTCGAGGTTAGATTAATAATTAGCAAGGCATATATCAATTGTAGTCAAGCATAACTGGAAGAACGCATGAAAAAATTCAGGCTCCCAGGGCATGGTGTATTCCTCTGTGCCTTGTATTGGATATTGGCGATGCTGTTGGGCAGCCTGATGGTCAGTTCTTTGGCCGCTTATCTACTATTATTAGTACTGGAAAAATCATCATCGCTAGAAAAAATATCATTTATCAGTGTATTACCGTATATCTTCATCAGTGTGTTAACGACAGTATTATCAGTTTCTACGGCATTCTGGTTTTATCTGCGTGCCCAAAAACAGCACCTAACTACCATACTGCAAGCAATAATAAAGATGGGAAAAGGGAAAGTCGTTACAGCATTACCTGAATCGGGAGCACCTGCCATCCAGTCAGTTATTCGGGCATTTAATCAAATGTCGGTAAGGGTTAACTCATTGGAGGATGAGCGTGTCATTTTTATGGCAGGCATAAGCCATGACTTACGCACTCCCCTGACTCGTATACGGTTAGCGATCGAAATGGTTGGTGGAGAAGATGATTTCCTGTATGAGTCGATTAATCGTGATATTGAAGAGTGCAACACAATCATTAATCAATTTATCAATTACCAGCGGTCCGGGCTGGACGCCATAATAGGCCGCTGTGAATTAAATCAACTTATTGAGGACGTCATTGGTGCAGAAAAAGCGGTCATGGCAGAGAAGACGAACACGGAAAATAATAGTGCCGAAAAAAGTATCGAAGATAACCTGTCCGCAGCTCCTGTTTTCATTATGGCTAATCCGCTTTCAGTTAAACGTGTTCTGGCGAATATGTTCACTAATGCCCATCGCTATGGCAATGGTTGGATTCGCATCAGTAGTGGGGCTACTGAACAATTTGGCTGGTTTCAAATAGAAGATAATGGGACAGGTATAACACAAGAAGAAGCAACAATTTTGTTTCAGCCTTTCAGGCAGGGAAAACAGAGTTACAGTAATAAACTCCATCATCATAATAGTGGCGTCGGCTTGGGGCTTGCGATTATCCGCCGCATCATCGACAAACATGACGGTTATCTTGACATAGGCAGAAGTGAGAAAGGTGGGTTATCCATTCGCGCCTATATTCCATTGGCGACTGAACCATCCGCTGTAGAACCATCAGTCATAGATCGAGTCTGTTCATAATACGTAAGATGTTGGCATAGTGAAATAACTGCAACATAATGCTTTGGAGTCGTGACCAGCAATTCTAAAAATCAATTCTTAGAGAGCGATATTGATTTACATTAAGATATTCTGCTTTATATTTTTTATTTAAGTTAACGCGATACTCGACTTTTATGATGAGTTGAAATGACATAGCCGCTCCTTTATAACTTTAAGTCGTCAAAAATAGAGAAATAAAGGAACAAAAGGCTATGTCACAGCATTTGGGTTCGCTAAACAGATTTCGAATCTTTGGGTTGTTAAACAACAACTGCAAGAAAAGCTGGCGAAGTTATTGGGCGCGCTCGACAGGCCGGTACATATTATCGACGGATTTCCGCTGCCCGTCTGTGGATTTAAAAGAGCAAAAGGCAGTGCCAACTTCAGAGGACAAGCCGATTATGGGTACTGCGCTGCCAAAAACGAAACTTACTACGGCTTCAAAGGACATCTCATGATAGACGAAATCGGCGTGGTAAACGGGTTTACACTGACGCCCGCCAATGTCAGTGAGCGTGAAGCAACCTGAGATGTGATCAGCTCGATAAAAGGCTGTTTGCTGGGTGATAAAGGCTATTTAAACAGGAAATGAAAGCAGAGGATATTGAAATGATTACCCCCGTGCGTGCCAATATGGATGATCCCATCCCCAGAAAAACGAGAAGGGTCATTAACGCCAAACGCCGTTTAATTGAAACCGTGATTGGTCAACTCGCCGGACAATTTGCTATCGAGAAGTGCTGGGCACGGGATTTGTGGCATTTGAGTAATCGAATTGCCAGAAAACTGCTTTCTCACACCTTGGGTATTTTTGCCAATTTTCAACAAGGTAAAAGTCAACGCGACTGGCTTCAACAAGCCAACGTTATAGGATGTTGAAGTCGAGCATCGCGTTATTTTTCTATTTTCAAAACATTCCCCTATAGTTCCCAGTGTGCAGAACTATGCACTGTAGTTGATAACATTGAAATATTGTTAACACCCACAACTAGCCCTATCGGAAGCGTTAGATTCAATAGAGAACACGGGCTGCTGATAAGTTCCACACTGGAAAGAACCATAATGTTGAAGCCCTTCGCCGATAACATCAAATAGCACACTATATCGACTGTTTTTTATCATATCAGCCGTATTACGACATACGGGTACAGCACGCCCAGTCTCAAAAGAATGACCAATGTCCAACATAAAACGGTCAGGTGCTTCCGGCAACTTTCCTTTATAGATAGCAACTTGACCGTAGTCCTCGCAGCCCTCCTCCAGATCCATCTTAAACAATCGCAGAGTAATAGAATATAATCTTGCTCCCCCAAGTTTAGCCGCAATTATAGGATTAGATATGGTTTTCAATGTTTTGGCAGTGACTCTCACATCAAGAAATCCGGCCTGTCGCGCCAAATGAATAAAATCCTCGAAATACAATGCATCGCCTATGCACTCACCCACGATGAGTGGATCTTGTTTCAATTCTGGTGCTAGCCTGCGATCTGAAAAAATATCGGCAAAGTAAATTTCCCCCCCAGGCTTGAGTAACTTTGCCATACCAGTCAATACATCCGCTTTAGCCATTGATAAGTTGATTACGCAGTTCGAGACAATGACATCGACACTTTCAGGTGGAAGGTTTAGCTTATCCAGTGCCTCAATATGGCCTTGCAAAAAACTGACATTGCTTTTGGCATAACCAAAAACTTCACGGTGATGATCGATATGACTCTGAGCGAAGGCAATTTGTTCAGGAGTGGCATCTATACCAATAACACTACCCTGCTCGCCGACTAGGCTGGATAACACGAAGCAATCTCTCCCTCCGCCACAACCTAAGTCAAGTACCGTTGCCCCTTCCAGTAACGGAGGGAATGGTATGCCACACCCGTAGAAACGCATTTGTACCTTGGGATGAATTTTCGCCAAAATGGATTTGATAGTATTAGTAGGTTGCTCTTCCACAGTACAAACCTTAGTAGCTAAATCCTCCTTATCTACTAGCGTATCACCGTAATAATTCTGCACTTCCTCTATTCTCTGGTCAAATTCATATTGTTTCATGCTTATACCTACTCCCTTTTCTTTGTTCTATCTTTCTTCTGTTCAGAATTGGAAGAACCGAGGTTGCTTTCTCTTACCGGTTCTATCCGTGTATCGCAGCAGGATGTCGGTTTTACTCCTGAATCTTTGGTGGATTCTTCAGACACTTCCTCGATACGTACCGCACAGCAGGTGGACATTTTTTGTTTGCCGAACAAACTAGCCCAGAAGCTTTTTTTCTCAGACATTTTTCATTCTCCTTACATAAACAACAGGTTAGCGATATAACCCACACCGATAGCAACAGTGAAAATAGTGACCACAAAAATACTGACTAGGCGGGGGCGAAAAATGGTGTTAAGCAAGGTTACCTCAGGGATGCTGGCACCTGCGCCGGCAATAATCAGCGCTGCGACCGCACCTATGCTCATTCCCTGAGCCTGCAAAGCCATACCTATAGGAATCAGGGTCTCGGCACGGATGTACAGTGGTACACCAATGGCTGCCGCGACTGGGACGGCAAATGGATTGTCGGCACCAGCTACGTTGGCAATCCACTCGCCCGGTACCACGCCGTAAATTAACGAGCCGATACCGGCACCAATCAGCAAATATGGCAAAGATGTCTTGAACAAACTGAATGCTGAGTGACCAGCACGGAACAAACGTGATTTGAAGTCTGTCGACTTCAATATGTCGACCTCACCGACCAATCTCACTTTTTTAATGTCTTTTTCCAGTCCGAAAAACTGCCAAATCACACCGACCACAACAGCTAGAATAAAAGTCGATACAGCATAGAATAACGTGAATTTCCATCCAAATAATGTGACCAGCAAGCCCAGAATGACAGGATTCAGAATCGGCGATGAAATCAAAAATGACATGGTAGCGCCAAATGGGGCCCCTGCGTTAAGCAAACCGACTGTGACCGGAATGGTCGAGCAGGAACAAAATGGTGTTACGGCTCCTAGCCCCGCACCAACGATGTTGCCGCGTAAACTACGGCCAGTTAACAAACGCTGGACAGTACTGGCTGGAACATATTCCTGCATCATCGCTACTATAAAGCTGACGATTAAAAATAACACGATCAGCTCTCCGCTAATGATGGCAAAGAACTTCATAGTCTCAGTGAAGGTGTTGAGGTTCATAAGCATTCCTGATCAATGCATAGATGATCTATGTATGTACTTAAAAAAAATCACTGCTGTCGAGTGATATGTGCAGTCACTTCCAGCCATGCCTCGACTGCTACAGCAAAGGCCTCGTTGCCTTTTTCCGTCAGTGTATAGACCTTACGCCCACGACCCGCAACCGTTTCAGTATGTACTGTGACATAATTACCTTGTTCGAATTCACGCAAGACTGGATAGATTGTCCCTTCGGTCGGCGCACAGCAACCTTTGGTAGAACATTCCACTTCGCGTGCGATTTCGTAACCGTGCATTGGGCGGTGTCGTAATACACTTAAGATGAAGAACTTGGACAAACTCATCTTAATAATGCCGTTCCAATACAAACGGTCGGTATAATCCACCGGTACACGTTTCACAGCTTGAGAGGGAGTCGTTGATCTAGTCATACTGGAAATTCTACACCTCGACCATCAATGTATCAAGTCTAATCTCAGATTTCATGTATGCGTATATGTGTAGATGGCTGGAAATTCTGGCATACACTGGACTAACAGGCGCTTATAAGAAGACCCTATAGCAAAATCATATTTATATGACATAATATTCAGCTCCAAGATAATAAGGCATAAGATGAGATGGGTTACAGTCTGGATTTTCGAAAGCGAGTCCTGGCATACAAAGACAAGCATTCGTTGACTTTCGAACAAACGAGTACGCATTTTGAGGTTCCCATACGGACTTTGTTTCGGTGGTGCAATAAAATAGAACCTTGCATGACCCGCGCTAAACCCGCCACGAAAATTCCTGATGAAGATCTCATCGCAGATGTTCAACATTTTCCCGATGACTATCAGTGGGAAAGGGCAAAACGTTTAGGTGTCTCGCAGTCGGCTATTCATTACGCGTTGAAACGACTGCGACTCAGCCGTAAAAAAAACGTTAAAACACCCTCGCGCTAACCCTCAGCTCCGTCAGGCGTTTATTGAGCGCCTCAGCGACTATGAACAGGCAGGTAAACCGATTATTTATTTAGATGAAAGTGGTTTTGCGCAATCGATGCCACGTCTATATGGCTATTCGGAAAAAGGGCGGCGCTGTTTGGGTACACACGACTGGCATGCTAAAGGCCGTCTTAACGTCATGGGGGCTATTTGCGAAGAGTGTTTATTTCTGGTGCGACACTGGTTCCTTTAAGCGGACAGAATCCTTCGGGGGGAGTTGTGAACACCATTCTGTGTAATTATAATCGACTCAATTGGACTGGTTGGCAAAATCAAATCACGTTGCGTCTTGTTATTACCACTCCGAATAATTCTGCTGCATGGGAAGCATTTCTGGATGTAGCCAGCAGCTCGACTACTGTCAATGCTATAGGATCGAATGTTCCAGCAGACTGTAGGATCACCCTGCAAATGAAAGTTGGAAATATCACGGGCGGGTTATATCAACCGCCGTATATTTCGACGTATGACTGTACGGTGTATTACAATTAATAATCAACACTAATTTCTATAATAATTTAGATAGGCACAAAATGCGGAAAAAGCATGCAAAACGCTATTTCTGCTATATGGATTTTTTTCAAAATAATAGGAGTATTCCTTACCTTGCGCGGTGCGCGGGGTAAGGAAACACCACATGCTGATACTCTCACTATTATGAAAATATATATGGGAGCGTAGATATTATGATTTTATAACACCATGCAATACATAATCAAAATGCATTGTAATTGACGTCTGTCTATTATGAATTGTTGAGTAAATAGTCTTTGCTTTTTGATGCAACATAAAATACAGTCTTTGCAATAATCTATCTATTTAAGGGGCATCAAAATGATTTGGTTATTTTTTACGATAATAATTCCATCTATAATTGCATTTTTTGCATTTAGTTATTGTTCCGATGATAATAATCACATGAAGAACAAAAAGAATTAAATATCATTTCTTACTTAACCCATTAATTAATAATATATATACGAATCATATTCGTATATATGATGTGGATTTGACAACTTTCTCACCAGCATTAAATCCGAAGTCAGTTCCCGTCAGCGTTTGAAAACACGCTATGCCAACATCTTACATGTATTATGAACAGCCTCGTGCTGGCAAGGATACTCTTCCTGCACTATAGCTTACTTGAAATATTACGGTAATGCGACAAAACCTAAATTTTCGGATCACGAGAGGTGAACCAAACAACAGTCATAATACCCTTAAATTCAATGATGCTATCTAGATTGGTAATGGTGGCAGAATAATGCCCAAGAGATAACTCAAAATTTGCTGATTGACCCGACTCGGTTACATTTAATGGTTTGAGTTCGAATATAGTATAAGGATTACTATCGCAGATTCCCGGCCAGATACTCAGGCTTAAAAAAATAATAGTGACTTTACACCAATACTCGGACCAATTAGATTTCTGTAATACCTTCATCGTAGCACCTTAAACGCAATTATATTGTGAAAAACATTAACGTAAATCCGAAAAGAGATACAAACGTCATTGCAACATACCTGTAGCGCGTTTATCTGGGCGGTTCTGAACTTCACCAATTGCTGACGCATTCGGTGAAGTGCCAGGATCGCCTGTTGTTCTTCTGCCTTGACAGCGATGAACTTGGCGGGTTACTGAACCCCAGATATTCAGCGATTACGTAGTGCGCTCAGCCGCATCGTCAGGATGAACAGGGGCACACCAATGAGTGTGAAGCTCAAACCGACAGGGAGAAAGACTCCTGAGGGTGCTGCTTTCGTCATGATATCCGCGGTGACGACCAGATTGCCGCCCACCAGAGCGGAAAGAAACAGTCGGGCACGGCCTGTGGCCGATGAAATAAAGCTGGCCAGATGTGGTGCCAGTATCCCCAAAAAGCTCAATGGTCCTACTGCGGTGACAGACGCTGCGCTTAACAGGACAGAAAACATCATCAACAACGGACGGGAATATTTGATAGGCTCTCCAAGGGACATAGCAAGTTCGTTTCCAAGCTCATAGCGGTTTAACGCGGGGCCAGTGATCAGAATTCCGATAATACTCAATAAGAATAATGGGATGAATGAGGCGATAATTGACCAACTGGCCTGAAACAACGATCCTTGCATCCATCCAGCAAGATTCAAGGATAACTCTGTCGGAAGATAGAGAATAAGAAAAGAGCTGACAGAACTAAGAACGGATGAGACGGCAATCCCCATCAGCAAAATTGCCAAGCCACTTGCACGATTATTGCCGACGAGCAAAGTCAAAAATAACGCGACAATCAGTCCGCCAGCCAATGCAGCAACGACGATCAGCATCTTAGGAGCGGAAGGAACAAACGCCAGCAAGACTATGATCATCGTCATAGATCCCTGACTTATGCCAAAAAGGCCGGGATCGGCCAGCGGATTGCGGGCAATCGGCTGCAAAATAGCACCGGCAAGGGCTGCGCACCAACCCACCATCAGACCCAATAAAATATGAGGTATCCGTACAACCCAGAGTGCATAAAACTGTTGGTGATCAAGGGAATATCCGAAAAGCATATGTATGAATTCACGTATACCAACGTTCGTAACCCCGACGTTTAAAGAAATAGCCACGAGTATGATCGTGATGGTAAATAGGCATAAACCGACTTTTATATCACGAGTACGCATCTGCAATCCATTGGCGAAACGTAATACCCTTTGTCCGTCTGTTGCCTGATCGAAGTTCATAACGATCTCTCCGATGTTGTTGAAAGATAGCGTTTTCTGATGAGCCAGATAAAAAACAGCCCTCCCAAAAAATCCATCAGAATACCGGTATGTATGACATAAGGCTGGAAGAGTGTCTGCGCACAGAGATTGGCAATCAGGCAGATACTTGCCCCCGTCAGAGCACAAGCTGGCAGCGACAGCATAAAATTCTGACCAATCAGAGGCTTGACAATATGGGGTACAACCAGCCCCACGAAACCAATCGGACCGCATATGGCAACGGCAGAACTGGATGCAACTATGGCTGAAATCAGTGCAATGCGTGAAACAAGCGTTGCATTCGCGCCAATCGAAAGCGCCTTTTCGTAACCGAGCAGAATAAGTGTCAGTGGACGTGCCAGTAATAAAAGTACCATCAAGGCCAGTATACCGAACCACCAGAAATGGTTAAGTCTTGTGATATAGGCATGATTGATAGCTCCTGCTAACCAACTCAAATATTCGGTTCTTAATGCAGGATAGGCAAGAAGAACAGCATTGCTTATCCCAAGATAAAGCATCGCTATTAATGTGCCTGACAGTATCAGTAGCAAGTTGCGAGAAACGCCGTTAACGCCCGCCAGGCGAGATACTGCAAGAGATGACAGAAAGCCGAATAACCCGCCGACAAGGGCTGCTATGCCTTGTAATGTCAGATCGAACCCAAAGCTGATTGCACCTATTATGACAAACATTGTCGCACCGGCATTGATTCCCAATGTTGATGAGGAGGCCAGTGGATTGCGGATAAGCCCTTGGAAGACGAGACCACTGCATGCCATCACCGCACCGACATAAACAGAAATCAAAGCCCGTGGCAGTCGCTGGTATAAAATAACTGCCTGCTCATAGTCTTGCGGTTCGGACTGTGTTAAGGCTGCATAAATTTGTGAAATTGACGCAATATTCACGCCAAAAGAGAGATTAGAAAGAAAGATCAGCAGCAATACAAAAGATGCGAATATAAAGAACAGACTGGATTTCATCGTCATACTCCGGACTGATTTCCAGGGTGGTTTATGCCCGGATAAGGCTGACAAATAAGGCTGCCGTTGTAACTGAAAATATCGGCCGGAATATCGAATACGCGCTGGATATTATCTACCGTTATCGTTTTATTAACAGCACCTGCTGCAATAACGCTGCCAGTATTCAGCATCACTACATCATCGGCGAAAGTCGTTGTTAGATTTAAATCATGTAACACCACAACGATGGTTTTTCCGTGCTGGAGTGAGAGATCGCGAACCAATTTAAGCACTGTGTATTGATATTTGATATCTAGGTGGTTCACTGGCTCGTCCATAAGAATGATGTCAGTGTCTTGTGCGAGCACCATCGCTACCCAAGCGCGCTGGCGTTGCCCTCCTGAAAGGGAGTTGACTTGAGAGCCTGCCTTATCGGCCAAGCCGACGATTTCCAGTACATCATGAAACAATTTGCGATCCCGTGAGGATGGCCCGCCGAAAAGCGAATTGCGCCCACTAGCTGCCAGCTCGATCAACTCTCCCAGTGTCATGTAATCCGGGCAGTGGCATTCCTGCGGCAGATAAGAGACTTTTCGAGCCAGCGCTTTGCGACCTATTCCTGTAATCTGCTTACCTTCCAACAGAATTTCTCCGCTTTTCAGGGGGATGAAACCCATGATGGACTTCAGAAGTGTCGACTTACCGCAGCCATTAGACCCGACGAGTGCAGTGATGCGCCCTTGGGCAAAGTCTACTGACAAATCATGCAATACGGTTTTCTTGCCGTAAGTTGCGGTGATATTTTTTGCTGTAAGCACCAAAGGCTCCTTCAATTTATCTTATATAAAATAAATTACAGTGTAATAGTTATCATTTGGCTAGCATACCAAAATCACAAGGTAAGCCCCAATGTAGTTGTTTTTACCTCTTACATAACAGCATCTATGACAGTATCCTGCACTTGAGTTATCTGGCGCGATTCAGCAATGACATCGTTGATTAATACATCGATTTTACTACTGTCGTGATGATGTGCTGTGGTGATTAGGTGTGCAACATTTCCCGACGTTGCCAGACAATGCTTCTTCCAGACGGCTGCCGACGGGCATGGAAATACCACCGTAATGGAGTTGTCATGACGCCAAGCGTTTATTCCGGCAGCACGGAAACACTTGACGGCATATTGTGCCATCTCTAGGCAGTGTTTGGTGCGGCGTTGCCAATCGGCAAACGAGTGACTGCGAATGGCCGCCCACATCATTAGTGGTGTCTGGCCATTACGTGAACCTGAGATAGTCTTGTCTTGAGCCGAAATGTAATCAACATCGACTGTAATACGCTCAACATTTTTCCGTTTTGCAACAACAATCCCGCAAGGAATGGGGGAACCTATCATTTTGTGCCCAGAGACACAGATGGAGTCGATACCATCTGCAAAGGTAAAAGGCTGCGGGTTCTCTACGAATGGCAAGATCATCCCACTTAAGGCTGCGTCAGCGTGCAGATAGTAATTCTCGCGAGTGATACCGACTTGCTGCATACTTTGTTGAATGATCTTTATGTTATCCACCGCACCGCGCAATGTCGTGCCGATATTGGCAAAGATGATTGGGTGTGGTTCTTTATGGGCGATGATCTTCTGTATCAGGTCGTTATAATCTATCTCACCAGTGGGTAAGGATTCTACTAAACAAGATTTGATACGCAGTAACTTGACGATTTTTGCCACCGAATAATGCGTATCTTTTGAATAATAAAGTGTTCCCTCCGGGAATAGTTCTCGCCCAAGATAGCAGCCGAACATATTACCCTCCGTTCCTCCGTTGGTAACATAACCCCAACTGTCTTCGAAAGGGATTTTGAACAGTTCAGCAAAGTATTTCATGACCTCTTTTTCGAACTCAAAAGAGTTTAAGAGATAGTTGCACTCCGCTCCCCAGTCACCACAATTATTGAGAGAGAACTGCATGAATCTCTGTAAATAAGAATAATCAAAATCTGAGGACTCAGGATAGCCGATATTAAAATACTGGTTTTTAACACAGTAATGCCAAAACGCATCTAGCCTGTTCTTATCGGCAACGGACAATGTCATCTTTATCTCCGGTATCGTGACACTCTGGCAGACCAAAGCTCTGAAATGACGAGTTTTGAGGCAAGCGATAATACTCTCGTCCAAGAAGCTGGTTGGCAATAATCCCATTGCGATACGCGCCAAGCCCCAGATCGGGAGAGCCAATACCATGCTGAAAAATCTCAGCATTCTGGACGAAAATAAGGCCTTTTCCTTTGTCAAGGCGCTGAGCACTAAAGTCCTCTTTTACAATAAGATCACCATAATCGTCGGTTGCAAGCACTGTATTTTTGAGTCCTTCTAACCATTCGGGGCGGGTATGCTCATAACCTGTTGCAGCGACAATAGCATCGGTTTCAATGACGCCGACTTTATCGAGATGCCGATGACGAAAAACGACCCGCAATGCCTCAGAGTCTCCAGTGTTTTCCACCTGCACGACTTCGCAGTTTGAAACAAGTAAAAGTCCTGGATCACGACCGCCGATGGAGCCTTCATACAAAATGTCGAAGATATCTGCGATAGTTGAGTAGCTGATACCTTTATAAAGTCCCCCCTGACCCGCCACGATCTTGCGGCGTTTCTCTCTTGTTATACTGTGAAAATGGTTCATGTAGGCTGGCGTGAAACATTCCTGACCGAGTTTCGACGATTCCATAGGATGAAAACCAGCAGATCGGGTAATCCACTGGATTGAAGCACCGGCCTCTATCATTTCAGGCGTCAACGCCTTGTAGAGCGCCAGCACGCATTCGGCAGCACTTTGCCCTGAACCAATTACCGTGACACGCCGGCACGTTGAGAGCTGTGCACGTCTGTTTATGAACTCTGCCGAATGTAAGATAGGCGCTTTGGTCTGGATTTTAGCCCACTCAGGCAGAAACGGAGCGGTTCCTATACCGATAGCAAGGTTACGACTGTAATACTGATGCGTCGATCCCGTATGAGACTTACTTTCAATAATGAAATGATCGGAAACCGGATCATAAGCCACATCAATGACATTTTCACCGAACTGGCAGGAGGGAAGCTGTTGCGTCACCCAGCGGCAATAATGGTCATATTCCTGGCGTGGGATCTGAAAGTTTTCATAATAGTAGAATTTGTAAAGACGATCATGCTTATGAAGATAATTAAGAAAACTCAGAGGGTGTGTAGGCTCTGCCATTGTTACCAGATCCGCCAGGAATGGAACCTGCAGCGTTGTACCGGGTAACAGGAGACCCTCATGCCAGCGAAACTCAGGCTTACGTTCGAGGAAAAGGCTGGTCAGATCAGTGTGTGACGAAAGCAGCGCCGCCAATCCCAGATTGAAGGGGCCAATACCAATACCGATCAGGTCAATATCATTCATATTAATAATCCGGACTGTTTTCTAAAGTTTTTTCATTAAGATGCTGTTCGACTTCTGCCACGTTACGGCAACGCAGCAGTTGCGAGAGCGGAAGCACGATCGCAAATTCCTCACAGATCCGTGCTGAAATTGTTTTCAGATGCTGAGGACGCAGCCCCATGCTGATGAAGTCGCTGGCTCCATCGATGTGGCTAGCGTGCGATTGGCCGAGTATGTCCAGATAGATTTCCAGCACCTTCTTTTTCATCGCTGTTTCTCGCGTAGGAAAAGAGTCGTGCCGAATAGGCGGTTGTTCATGCACCGATTCCATCAGCAGGCTACGTGCTTTAGAGCGATCAGGTTTGCCATTTGGTGAGAGCGGTAATTCGGTGACCGGCAGGATCCTTGTTGGGATATGCGATGGTGGCAGACATTGGCAGGCATATTTGCGCAATTCTGCTCCTGACAAAGTATCCTCTTGTAACGGCACATAAAGTACGCCGATGGAAGTCTCACCGTGCATTTCCTCGCCATAGTCCACCACAAGAACATGCTTAACCGATGGATGGCGAACCAGTTCATTCTCGATGTCCGGTAATGAAATACGTACTCCACGCACTTTGACGTAACCGTTGACACGGCTATCGAAGACAATGATGCCATCACGACGATAGTGCCCATGATCACCGGTCCGGAACGCGCGGATCTCTTCTCCGTTTGTATCCTTGATGGTCACAAAATTGATCTGGGTGAGGATTCCGTTTTCCAGATAACCCAATGCGACATTGACGCCTGTCGTATGAATAAGGCCAGTAACACCCACCGGACAATGATCGCCATGCCTGTTTAGCAGAAAATAGCTGTTAGCCGGTAAGGGCCTTCCATAAGGGATCAGACTAACGTCGTCCAACCCTATTTCATGCCATATACTCCATATAGTCGTCTCTGTTGGTCCCCCCAACGAAATCAACCGAACTGACGGCAGGAGTGTACGCAGGCTACCAATAACAGCCGGTTTGATGTAATCACCACCCTGAGCAATCAGCCGCAGGCTTTTCAATTCATTCCCCTGGCGGCACGCGAGAAGCATTTCCAGAATAGCGGGTACAGAGCACCATAATGTCACCTTGTGCTCGGCAACCAACTGGTTCCAGCGTAGTGCATCCTTTTCTTCACCGATAGCGGGAAGAACAAGGGTCGCACCTACAGTCAGGCAGCCAAAAACGTCGAAGACCGACATATCATGATGCAAAGGCGTGACAGAAATGAAGACATCCCGATGCGTTATAGACCATTCGTCAAGGGTACTGGTGATGACATTCGATGTTGATTTATTGGATAAAACAACGCATTTCGGCCTTCCGGTTGTTCCGGATGTGTAGAGGTAGTAGGCGGGCGCTTCGCTTGATGAGAGAGCGTCAAGCATAAGCGGCAGTTCCGCCAAGGGCTCGGCAGACAAGAGTTTTTCAGGTGTTTCTGCTGGATGTTTAATCTCTTCTCTTTTTGTTGTTACCACAAGATCTGGATGGCAGTTTTCAAGGAGATAATGTAGTCGCTCTGAGGGAGAATCTGCGTCTATCGGAACCCAGATCACCCCCGTCAGCGCACAGGCTAGGGTCACGGCCGTGTGCTCAGGCCCACGGTGCATACAGAGCGCAACGACACTGCCCTTGGCAAGCCCTTTCTCCATGAAAGCTCCCATTATTCGACGCACATTACGCCCCAGTTCGGCGTAGCTGACATGCCTGTCGCCACTGATAAGTGCCGTTTTGGTGTTTTTGCTGTCGAAGATATTGGTGGCTATCCGGCTGAGAAATCGCCCGCAGTGAAAATCAGCTTCAATGCCATTCAATCGATAGTGGTTTGTATCGATAATATCCTGCGCCGAAATTGCGAATACGCCTGAAGCTGCGATGGCCTGTATTGCCTTGTCTATAGCGCTTAAAATATCTCGAACGAGAGCCGATTCAATCGCCGCAGTAGCATAATCAATGTCAAAGACAAGCGCTTTGTCTGCATTGATCGAAAAACGAATATCCATCGCAACTTGTGGTGTCTGCGTCAGCCCACTGTGCAACCGCATACAACTGTCCTGACCTGATACCGGCCACGAAAGTCCGTTGGTAATCACTACCGGTAAAACAGGGCCAGCACCATGCTTTTCAACCAGAAGCCGGGTAATATCTATACCTGAAAATGCAAGATGTTCGAGCCCTTCCAGCACATCGTTCTGTAAGGTGTTGGCTCGCTCAGAAAGGTTGCCCTGTTCAGCATTCCAGTTGACCACAATAAAACTTGAACGATTACACAAAACACCGGATACCTGCGGCGCGACGGGAACACCGATGAACAAACTCTTCTCTTCGATCCAATGGGACATAACCTCAAGTACCAGTGTCATGATGGCAGAATTCTTGAAAAGCATTTGCTTGGCGCCGGCTTTCGACACTGCGATATAATCTTCCCGTGCTACAATCAGGCTTTGCCGTGCATAGAGGGAAGTGCCTATTTGTGCCAGTGGTTTTATCCACGGAAACCGTAGTGGACTGCTGACTGCCTCAAGCTTTGTTTTCCAATATGCTTCATCCATCTTGCGTCTTTCAGAGATATCTTCACCATCCAAGGGGGCATCAGTATCCGCCACGATTGATACCTTACCCTCGAAAAGCTCTACCATCAGGGCAGCTATAGACCGTCCATCAAGGATCAGTGCGTCGAAACGAACAAACGCGATCAGATTATCCTCTTCCGGTTTATTTTCCGGCAAACGGAACAGCGTGATGCCCCACGGAGAGCGATCCAAATCGAAAAGCGCATGCGCAAATTCTTCACGGTAGTTTTCCACATGACGGAGTGCCTCTTCCCTTAACATGGTGCTCAGGTCGATTTGCTGTAAATGGATATCCGCTTCTGCGCTAACATATTGGACGAGTCGTTTTGCATCTATACGGGTGCGCAAACTTTCATGTCGCTGAACCATATCCGTTAGGTGATTTCGCAGACGTGCCAATTCCATGCGTCCGCGATATTCGCGAAATTCTTGCATCGCAACGCCACTAAGCGGTAATTCTGCTCGCCGCCCAAGCAGATATGCCAGTTGCAGGGAGGTTAATGGTTTTTCCATGCTGTTCTTCTGGTCGATTTTTACAGTAGAGCCAGTGGCGCTGATTCTGGCTGTCGGTGATGGGGCTGCTACTTCATCGGGTGAATATATTTCATCGGGTGAATGTATTGCCTCATCGAAGCGTTGCGGATATGTGGCGATTTCACGGACGAAATTGACAAAACTGTCGAACATTGGGGTTATCCATTCTTCTGGCAGCATATCCAGACGAATGTCCCAGTTGATGAGAATACCACCGTCGGCGGAAGCAACTTGTGCATCGAGCGCAACTTGAGGACCTTGTGAGATAACCCAGTTCATGGGACCAAATGCGTGCCTGACGCGATCTGAGAGGAGCTCGCCCCTTGGTATATCCAGTGCTGCGGTGAAGACGACAGGAGTCAATTGCGTCGCACCATGATGTCGGGAAAGATCGCGCATCAGATTCACACCCGGATAAGTCGAATGGGCGAGCAAATCTGTCAGTTGCCCGCCAAGCCGTTTACAAAGATCAGCAGGGCTTTCTGTTTCATTGATACCCACGCCGAGAATGAGCACATTAGAGAAATCGCCGACAATCCTCTCCACGTTATCCACAAGGGGGGAACGCCAGAACATCGGCACATTGAGCCGAAAGCATTTATCTCCGGTATGCCTTCCAAGAACAATAGAGAAAAGTCCCAGCATCAAGCTCGACATGGTTATACTGTGTGTTCGGGCAAGCCTTTTCAACGCCTGACGCTCGTCTGGCTGGAGCCAGGCTGCCAGACGATGGCTGCGAGCTTGATTGGTCAAAGTTTTGTTAATAGGCAACACGGGGGCAGGCGGAATGTGTGGAATACGTGAGCGCCACCAGATTCTGTCCCTTTCACGGGCAGCTTTTAAATAGGGATCGGTGCGCACTTGGTCGCACCAGTCGAAATAGGACGCGATGACCGGAGCCGGCTGATCCGGGTTATCATAAAATATCGCCAGATCCTCCATTAATACCCTGAAACTCGAAGGATCGATAGCTATCATATCTGTATCGACATGCAGGCGAAATTTCCCGCCATCTCGCAGACTGAGCGAAAAACGGGACGCCTGACCAGAAGAAAGATCAAGCTTCTGGTGAGTCCACTCCATGCGTTTAACAAGAAATAACCTTGCCTCCTCCTGTTCTGGTAATCCCCTAAAATCCTCAATCTCCAGCAACAACGACTCATCGGATGGAATAACAGACTGAAGCCCTTCAGCGTTGACACAGAGTCTTAGCATGGGGTGCAGAGAACAAACGCGTTCCAAAGCCTGTTTAAATTTTTCTATCTCAATGTCATAGCCGTCGAATTCAGCATAAAGATGCGCGGCAACGCCTCCCAAATCGGTCTGAACGTTACGTCCGACCCAGCAGGCCGCCTGCATTGACGTTAATTCTCTCATAGTTTATTCACGTGGTTGAAAAATCTTGATTAATGGAGCTAGTATAAAAATATGTTGAATTCACACAGCTTCTGGAGGACGAGATCATTTTATTGCTTTGTCTTAGCCCATTCTCCCACGGCTTTGAGAGTATGTTCCGCGCTGGCAAACGTGGGGGTAAAAACTTTGCCTGCGTTAAGAAAAATAATCCGTTTTTCACGAGCGGGTTTCATATAGTGAGCCCACCCAGGCACGATACGATCAAGTGCGGAGCGAATAGCGTTTTCATCGTGCTCCTTGCTGCCCCAACTGTTGAGTACGACCAGAACGTCCGGATTGAGTTCGCCTAATTTGTCGGCACTCAACTGTAAAAGCAGTTGAGATGAGGTGACAGAAAGACCGCCTTGTGCCGAGAGATTCAGGCGAGTGAAACCAAGATCTTCCAACGCTTGAGTGAAACCAGTTGCTTCGCCGACGACATTGATTTGATCGGTTACAAGGATCGGTAGATAGGTCTTATTCGCCGGATTTTCCGGCAAAAGGGCACGTGTTGCCGCTATGTGTTGTAAATACATATCCCGTCGTTTTTGAAAATTCTGTTCACGTCCGGTCAGTTTGGCCAGATTTTCTTCAATATTGAAATTATGGAATTTTCCAGAAAGGAAATTTTGCAGATAGACAGGAGCGACCGTTGAAAGCTGTTTTACCTTGCCGATATCGAATTCTGTTCCAATAATGAGGTCGGGTTTAAGCGCGTAAAGTTTTTCCAGGTCGATTTCCTGGCCAGCACTGATACCTTGTGGTTTTGTGTACCCTTCACCGAGCACAGTATCGACAAAATCTGTACCAAACTGATAGGTGCCATCTTCCGAACGACCATAACTGCCGACTGGTTGAACGCCCAGCTCCATTAGGGGCAGACCGATAGCTGGCTCGCTCATCACCACAATACGTTGTGGCTCCTCAGGAATAACGACTTCTCGTCCCATGGTATCCGTGACCTGCCGCGTTGCGGCAAAGGCCGATGCCCCTATCAAGCACAGTAATATGACAGTAATAGCAGATCGCATAACGTTTTCTCTTTTAAATCGGAGTAGGATTATATGGTTCGGTCAGGCACAAACCGCCCCTGACCGAACCCATCACGGTTGGTTCATCACCCCTATAGGCATCACACAGGAACTTGAGCAAGGGGAAGGCTTGAGACCTCAGGTGTTGTGAAGAATGCGAAAACTTTATCTATTGTTTCACGGATGCGTTGGACATGTTCTTCAGGATAACGATCCGCACGGTAAGTTATCACCAGTCGCATTATTCTTTCTCCATCAATGACATCTTCCATGATCTCGAATTGAAGACCGAACATGGATTCTTTTTTATCGGGATCGATTTGCCGATAGCGTATATCGTTGCCAGACGGGGTTTTAAGAGCGCCATTCAGCGCATTATTGGCATGAATTTGAATATAAACGTCGAAGATTAGACCATCCTCAGGTGTCATTCCCAGCGATTGTTGAATAAGATCGAGCGGTACATCTGCATACGGCATTGAATTATTGATAGTATCTCTGGTGTCTTCGATCAGTGTGACGACGGGTTTTTCTGGATAGAACTGCAACCGATGAGCAACCATAGTGGTAAAATAGCCTACTGTTTCATAGGTATTGGGATCGGTACGACCCGACGCAGAGGTACCTATCACGATATCCTTCAGATTGCCAAGTTTGTGCAGCGAAAGCGCAATGGCAGCGTAGACGACACTGAATAGGGATGCATTATTTTGCCGGGCAAAGGAATAAAGACGATGCGTGATTTCAGGTTTAGGTTTGTACTCAATCCAGCCGGCTTCTGACGAACTTTCATGCGCAGCGATAGTCTTCCGGTTGTCAGATAAGGCGAGTTCTAACCCGCGCGTTGCATCACGTAACATGTTAGTCCAGTAATCGAGATGCTTTTGATTAAAGCCGTCTGCCCGCTGTTGCTGAGCAAACTCATGAAATGACAATGCGGTTTTTTTCCACACAGGAGCCATACTTACAGAGCGCGCTAAATAAGCCTGGGCAAGTTCCTCCATCAGGACATTCAATGACCATTCATCAATAACCATATGATGAACGAGGAATGACAATATTTGACGTCCGGTTTCTGGATTGCGGATCAGCCGTATTCTGATCGGCAATTCGCGGGAAAGATCGAACTTATAAGCAGCTTCGTCATCAAGATGTACACCGTTGCTTTCGTGACTGCGCCAGAACCACTTATCATTGGTCACGTCCGACATGGCGACAATCTGCTGACAAGCCTCACCATTTTGAACATGGAATCGGGTGCGCAAGCTAGGATGACGCTCGATAAGATCAGAAAAAGCCTGCTCAAGGAGCGTTTCGTCAACCTCATCAAGAAAATCCAGCGCGAATGGCAGGTTGAAGATGGTGCCGAATTCATAAGCGTTATAGGCATTCCAAAGAGAGGCTTGTGCGAGTGCCAAGGGAGCCATCAAACGATCGTTTTGTGTCTGCGCCAGAGGCTCCACGTCCTTGTTCTGATTTGTTATCACTGCGCGTGATGCCAAGGCGGCGGCAGAAGGATGGCTGAAGAAATCACCGAAGTGCACTTCCAGCCCGTGCGTGCCAAGCAGTTTACCGATAATGCGCGTTGCCAGCAGAGAATGGCCGCCACAGTCAAAAAAATCATCATCTATCGTCATATCTGTAACGGCTAAAGTTTCACGGAACTCTGACAATATGATTGCTGCTATTTCATCTGTGCCAGCGGAGATCTCCTTTCCGGGGGCGTTGTGAGGGGAATACACAGCAGTGCCAGACACAGAGTTCGCGACTAAACCCGCAATGGCATCTTCATCACCTTTAAGACATGACACAAAACGACTTAGCAGAAACTCGCCGGTATGACCAGAAATCGCCTGGCCGGTTGTTAATATAAGGCTAATGTCCTCTGTACCTTCACACTCTGTTGCTAGTTCAAAATCGGGCCGCATTTCATAGGTTGGCAACAGGATAGGCTGACTCAGTAAGCTCTGTTGTCCAACCAGGCCATTCGGACGAGATAGCAACCGAACATATACCCAGGACTCATCACTCCCTGTTACGGGCGCACCGGAGAGAAGATTGTCTTCGTCTGGTTGCGCCTGAAGCTTATCCATGACGGATTTGATGATCTGTGCTTCCGCCATGCCACACTCGATAATCATGCGGCGGAAACCGTCCGACTGTAACAGACAAAGTGCAATCTTTTCTTGACCGCCGAGCAGGCCAATGAATTGGGCGAATCTGGCTGAAATCACAGCCGACACACAGTGAATCAGTTTGTCGCGAGAAAGAGATGTTTTCAGTTCACTAATTTTAAGTCCTGTTTTCCAACGCAGTGCAAGCCGATCTTTACTCAAGCCGGCTGTTACACCAAAAGAGGAATGAATGATGCTGTTCTCACTGTTGCAACAGCGCAGCCAGGAGATGAGAGAAGTCGGCTTTCCGTCGAAAGGTAGTAAGGAGACACGTTTTAGGGATGGGGGTTCTACCCAGTGACCGGCATAGGCGCGGATCAGTATTTCGAGTATCTCGTTTTCATGACAAGTTTGTGCCAATATCTCGTGCAAAATAAGAGATAAAACAACTTCATTATTTTTTTGTATTATTAAAATCTTAAAGGGTGGATGTTGTTCAGGAACCCAAGCATCTGCTTGCACAGCTAGCATCTGATTGATCATGTCTGTATGTGAGCTAGCATGGAAAAACTCAAGGCAGGCTTGCCAGCCCACGATTCGGGTTTTATGCAACTCACCGTCATCATTTAACTCATAGCGTACGTTCAGATCCGGTATTGCCTCAATAACAGTCTGAATAGCATGTACCATCATTGAAATATTAACATTGTCATGAAGCCGCCAGGCTGAGAGCTGCTTGAGAATTCGGCCAGGATTCTGTTGCTGTAGCAGCCAGATATGTTCTTCATAACGGGATACGGATATGTGCGATGATTTTCCTGAATCAATATTCAACATGGATTTTCTCGTTTTATCAAACTGAACAGTCTTTTTTTACAATGCATTAATACGAGCCAATATCCATTAAATGCCACATAGGGGGACTAATGCTGCCCGCAGGACGTGCGTTGCAGTGGCTGCTGTATTTGGAGCGAACTGACAAATATGCAATTGACAAATAGGGAGATTAACATAATATTTGGCATCCTGTGAATATTAATGATAGTGATAATGATAATGATAATCATGTCCATAAAGACAGTCACGCCTATTGGTATAAAGATGGGGAATCTGCTTTTTTCACGCAGAAAAGTGTTACTTAGCAGTGCGATTTTGTTTTCCTTATCATCCTTAGGGGGCCAAGCTACCGCTTTGACTCAAGCAGAGAAAAACAAAACGGGGAGCGATGAGGCCGATGTCATCACGGTAACGGGTGAAAAAACAGAAAGATCTCTGCAGAGAACGTCAAGCTCAGTCACGGTTATCTCCGGGCAGGAGATACAGAGTAAGCCTGAGGCGACAACCCTCGTTGATATTTTGCAGGGTAAACCCAATGTGCTTTATACCAGCAATACAAGTGCGCCGAGTATTCGCGGTATTGAGACAAACGGGCCTCTCGTAGGAGGGAATACTTTTCTTTCCAAACCTATACCGCGAGCGACTATCAGTGTTGATGGGCGCTATATCAGCTCCGCAGAGTTTAGTTTGGGGAGAGGGCCTGTTTGGGACGTCAATTCAGTAGAAGTATTCCGTGGCCCACAAACGACGACACAGGGGGCAAATAGCATCGCCGGTGCGGTGATTGTCAAAACTAACGATCCCACCTTTACCCCCGAATTCGATGGGCAGATTTTGTACGGAAGCCGCCAAAACAAACGTGCTTCCTTTACTGTCAATAGCCCATTGACAGACGATCTCGCAGTACGTCTCGCCATGGATTACAGCGGCAGAAATACGTTCATTAAATATACCAATCCCGGTTTCTTCGATTCTGATAAGAACAAAGATTTCGAAAATCTGGATGTCCGTGTGAAGGCACTTTGGCAACCGCTGGATAGCCCGTGGTTGGCCAAACTGACTTACTCCCATATGGCAGCAAAAAATCCTGACAGTGAGTTGGCGTCATTGCCCTACCGTGATTTGAAAAACGAGACGCTAAACCTTGACAGAGCCAAAACTAACAGTGATGTCGGTATCTTAGATCTTCAATATACGTTCGAAAACGATATGGTGCTCTCCAACCAGCTCCAATATTCTGTATCGAAGTACCGCTACACTTTCACAAATCAGTTTCCAGGTATTGCCAATCGCGATTCGAATAATGTTTCCAATGAAATGCGTTTGAACTTCGGTGATGAATATTCAACCTGGAGTGGAGTGACAGGTCTCTATTACTCGCGTGATAAGGCCACGAATGTGCTTGATAATTCGCTGGGCAAGGCTGACGCCGATCTGACTAATACTAGTGTTGGTCTTTTCTCAGAAGCGACGAGGCGTTTTGCGGAAAAATGGTCTCTGACTGGCGGTTTGCGTTATCAGTATGACCAAGTCAAGCATGAAGGGGTCACCAGCTATGTGCCTGGCGTCTATCATGCATATAGTAAAGGGTTCCATGCTGTTCTGCCAAAAGTTTCTCTCGCCTATGATATTACTAACGATATAACCGTCGGTACACTGGTAAGCAAAGGCTATGGGCCGGGCGGTACAGGTGTGAATTTCTCTGGGCATTCCTATTACACCTTCGCTCCGGAGAAGGCTTGGAATTACGAGTTGTTTGCGCGTGGTAGCGCGTTCAATAACCGATTACTGGTAACCGGTAATATCTTTTATACAGATTATAAGGGGTTCCAGAGTGCTGTAACGGATTATACGAAAGACAGACCGAACGGTTCTATCCTTGTCAACGCCGACAAAGCGGTAACCTATGGACTTGAGCTGGGAGCCGATTATCAGGCGCTGGACAACCTTCGCTTACGTGGTGGGCTTGGATTACTTCATACCGAAATCAAAAAATTCGCTGATTATCGCGGCAACTCGTTTGAAGGAAAACAATTCGCTAAAGCGCCTGGCTATATGTTTAACGTTGGTGTTGACTGGAATATCACCGAAAAAGTTCGTTTGAGTAACGATTTTCGTTACATGGATCATTACTTCTCCAATGATCAGAACGATCCCAAGTTGCGAGTCAGTGCCTATTTAGTGTCCAATCTCCGTTTATCCTATAATCCGACCAACTATCTGGAACTCTTTGTTTACGGCAATAACATCTTTGACAAACGGGTGCCAACATACAAACAAAATACTCGTGCAGGTGGAATTTCAGGATACATGCTGGAGCCGCGTGAAGTGGGTATCGGTATGAAAGTACGCTTCTAAAAAATTAGCATCGGCTACGCCGGTTCGTCGGTGGTAGAAACAGGGGGAGCTATTCAGCTCCCCCTGCATTATCTCAAATCACATGTGGTATTTATTATCTGAATTCACAACCTGACAATTTTTATTAAAAATTTATTGGCCTGAATTTGTGACTACATAGGGTTCTATTAATAGCAGCTTGGTTAATTCTTTAGACGAAGGCTTACTTTCTTGCCCTTTAGGCACCACAAAAAACTCACCTTGCTTTATTATTACGTGATCATTTTTAAAATCTATACGGAGTTCACCTTCAATAACCATAAACACCTTGTCTTCATCTTCATGTGTGTGCCATATAAAGTCACCCTTAGCGAGCAATATGATTATCTTATATTCGTTTGTTTGAGCTATCACCTTTGGTGACCAGATTTCTTCTATTAAATCAAATTCTTGTTTTAAATTGTTGACTTTTCTCAATGCTGCAATATGGCTCATGTTATATTCCTTTCCTTTAACTAGTGTTTAGTTTAAATTTTTAATAGTTACCCATTCCATGGAATTATAGTCTTTCCGTTTTTTATAGTGGCATACAGGTAAACAGATTTAAACATTCGGTTTATCAGGCACCGAGCGTAGCGCCTCCATCAATGACAATATCCTGTAATGTTATGTGGCTTGCTTTGTCGGAGGCCAAAAACAAAATGACGTTGGCTATTTCGTCGGGCTGGGCAATTTTTCCGAGTGGAATGCCGAGCTTAAATTGTTCGGTAAGACCATTAATCAGACGTTGATGTGCCATATCATCGTTAAGCATTCCCTCCAGCATTGGAGTCAATGTGGAACCGGGTGAAACAATGTTACATCGTACCCCAAAAGGTGCCAGTTCCAGCCCCACACTCAGGCACAAGCTACGCATCGCAGCCTTAGAAGCGCAGTAAACTGCCATATTAACGCGTGGCACGTGGGCTGCATTGGAGGCTATCGAGACGATATTGCCGCTGCGCTGATGCTGGAAGTGTGGAATGAGGATTTTAAACAGATTGAATGCTGAGCCTGCATTAACGTTGATTGAGCTTTCCCAGTCTTCACGGCTTAACGTTTCTGCGGAGCCGAGGCGCAGAATTCCCGCACCGTTAACCAGCACATCCAGCCCATTTGCTTTCAGCAATGGAGGGCAGGTTTTTTGCACCGCATGAGCATCGCTGACATCCAGAATGAGCGTCTCGAACGGCATTGAATCAGGAAACTTTAGATCGAATCCAAAAACCCTGGCTCCTGCCTCGTGAAAACGGACGGCTGTTCGGGAGCCGATACCGCTCCCTGCTCCCGTCACCCAGACGGTTTTTCCCTTGAATTCGTTCATTTCTCTTCCAGATCGTTGTTCAGCAGTGCGAGCCAGTTTCGTAACGTTGGTTGTTTCATCAGCGTGATAAAATCAATTTCGTACCCTTCATGGCGGCACTTTGAGACGAAAGACATTGTACGTAGCGAGTCTAAGCCGTAATCAAGCAGGTTTTCGTCATCATCAATGTCGTGTGCATCTTCGTCCAGTGCGGGTTGCAGTATGGCAAGCAGACGTTCGCGATCCCATCTATTTTCTGTTGCGGGCGGGGCGAGTGCCGACAGCGCCATAGAGGTACTCAATACCCGTCCGGAGCGACCCGCAGTATAGCGGAGCGCCATCATATGCTCCTCCCGGCTGAAGTCTGCCAGCGCATCGCTAATCATAAAAGCCTGTATATCGCGCATAAAGGCATCAGTGGCAGTGGTTAGGCAGCCGATATGGGCGTACACGCCGCAGATCATAAGCTGGTCACGCTGGCGTTCTTGCAGATGATTTTCCAAGTCAGAACGCTGAAACGCGCTGTAGCGCCACTTCACCAATACAGTGTCCTCCAGTTCGGGGGACAGTGCTGCCGCGATTTTTTGTTGTTCTGGATAGCGGCTTAGGCCAGGTCCCCACATATCATTCAGTAGTGCTCGATCGACGTCGTTTTGTTGGTTCGACTGGGCTGTGTAAAACACGGGGATGCCGAGCTCATGGCAACGTGCGCGCAGAGTAACTATGTTGTCGATAACCTGCTGAATCATCTTGCTCTCCTCTCCCCAGAAGTTGAGGAAATATTCCTGCATATCGTGAATCAGCAGAGCGGCGCGTTGCGGCTCCAACCTCCACTTGACTTTATTGGCAGGTAAGGCAGTTTCATCGGGCAGGGTATAGTCCTGAAGTTTAGGAATGCTCATGGCGTTTTTCCTCAATTTTCTAAGGTGGCGCTGGCAAGTGCACGTAACGCCTGTTTGTTGATTTTTCCTACTGGAGTGAGCGGCAGCTCAGGTAGACTTTCAAAACGATCAGGGATCTTATAGTCGGCTATACCCTGCTCGCGTAGCCAGCGGCGTAGCACGGCTGGTTTCACGGATTCGCGTTCGCGCGTTACCACATAGGCGCAGGTTTTCTCGCCCATTAGACAGTCAGGAATAGCGACCAATGCGGCGTGCACCACCGTTGGGTGGCGCAGCAACAGGTGCTCAACCTCTTCAGCGGCAATTTTTTCGCCACCACGATTTATTTGATCCTTCTCACGTCCAACTACTTTCAGATATCCGTCGGGAAGCTGAATGACTACGTCGCCAGAACAATAAAACCCGTTACTGTCGAACACCATCTGGTTATGTTCTGGGCTTCGGTAATAGCCTCGAAAGGTGTATGGGCCTCGGGTCATCAGCAATCCAGGCTCTCCGTGTGGCACCGGGAGACCTTCTCGGTTTGCGACCCATACCTCATCATCCTCACTGATGGGGCAGCCCTGAGTTGTGAAGGTATGCGCGTCGTCATCGTCTAGTCGGGTGTAGTTCACCAGACCTTCTGCCATACCAAATACCTGTTGGAGCTGGCAGCCCAGCTCCTCTGGAATGCGTCTGGCCAGCGTTTCTCCCAAAGGAGCACCACCGACCTGCATCACTTTCAGACTGGAGAGTTCGTTAACGTGACCTCTGATATTGGCATATTCCAGCCAGATGCTGACCGCAGGTGGCACCAGAGCGGTAATATTGATCTGATGACGGGCTATGACCGGAAAACATCCGTCCGGGCTTGGATCGGGGACGAGAATGACCTGACCACCTGCATAAAATACGCCCAGCGCGCCCGGTGAACTCATAGGATAGTTGTGTGCGGCTGGCAGTGCGCAGAGATACCGGGTTTTACTGCTGATGTCGCAGATCGGATTGCTGGCGCGGATACTGTAATAGTAGTCGTTGTGGGTGCGAGGAATCAGCTTGGGGGTGCCAGTGCTGCCGCCGGAAAGCTGGAAAAATGCGACCTCATCCGCAGGCGTTGGTGTGGGCGTGAAGTCTCCCGGCTCTTCCGATATCAGGCGTGAAAGCGAACGGTTCGAATCTGAATCCTCATGGTGAAGCACCACTATATTCAGTTTCGGGCACTTGGCGACCAGAAGATCAATAAGAGCATCATCATGAAACTGGCGATGCTGGCGATCGGCAATGAGTATCTCTGGCGTAATCTGGAGCGCATACGCAGTTAATTCGCTGCTCTGGTGGCTATAAAGCGCGTTAACCGGCGTGACCCCCAGGCGCAGTAAGGCAAAAAAGACGATATAAAACTCAGCTTCGTTGCCAAGCTGCACCAGCGCGGTTTGTCTCTGACGCACGCCACGTCGATGCAAGGCGGCGGCGAGCCGGTTTACTGCTTCATTAAGCTCTCGATAGCTCCAGCACCGCTCCCCGCAGAATAGTGCCACGGCATCGTTCTCGCGGTGAATATCGAGAATATCGCTCAACGGGCGATCAATCCAGTACCCTTTCAGGCGATAACGTTCAGCCAGATCCTGAGGCCAGCGGTTGAATTCAATCATAATGTCTGCTCCTGTTGCGTTGCAAAACCAAGTGCACTCAGCATGGTGTTAAATTTGGTGCAGGTTTCCAGCCATTCGTTTTCCGGAACAGAGTCCGGAACGATGCCGGCGCCGGCGAATAGCTCAATCTGATGAGGCTGAACTTTGCCGCAGCGGATCGCCACAACCCATTCCCCGTCTCCGCGGGCGTCACACCAGCCGACAATACCGCCAAACCAGCCGCGGTCGAATGGCTCCAGCTCGCCGATCAGGCTGCGGGATAAGGTATAAGGAGCGCCGCATAATGCGGGCGTGGGATGAAGTAGGCAGGCAAGAGACAGCGCGTTATCGCGATCATTGTTCACTATACCCTGAATCTCAGTAGCGAGATGCCAGAGCGTAGGCGTGCTGAGCAGCGAGGGTTCTGGGATCGTCAGAGACCAACAGAGATCTGTCAACTGGCGACGGATAGCCTCCGTGACCACCAGATGCTCGTGGAGATCCTTTCCGGAGGACAACAGCTTTTCCTTGGCATTTCTGTCACTGGCGTCATCGTCGCCTCGCCGTGCTGAGCCGGCAAGAGGACAGGAGCGCAGGATCTTGCCCTCCTTACGTAGCAGTAGTTCAGGGCTGGCGCCAATCAGAATGCCATCCGCCAGCGGTAAGTGAAAGTTGTAGCTCTCCGGATTCTGTTTGTTGAGTTGCAGCCATAGGCTTAGAGCGCTAAGCGGGGGGATGCTTTCAATCTGTAGCAGACGCGACAGCACCACTTTATTCAGTGCACCGATACGTAGCGGATTCAGGGCGTTCTCCACCATGGCGCAAAATGCATCATGATTTGGAATGTAGTGAGCTTGGCCCTCCACCTGCACCGGAGAGTCGGAGAGGTTAAAGGCGTAACGATCGAACCAGTAGCAGGTCTGTGGAATAAACAGTGAACAGGGTTGGCGCTTATCAAACGGAATAGCCCCCACGACAATGGGATTTTCTACTCCGGTCTGTTGAGTTTGACGAAGCAACTGTTGTACCTTCTGCTGGAACTCGCCCTCGACGTGATGTCCGGATGCGGCGGGATGTGTCAAGGTGGCGAGGCATCCCCGGGCGAGCAGGCTTTTGTGGGGCGACAGAAAGATAAAATCATCCTCTTGCAATGTTAGTGAAAGAAGATTGTTGGCGATACCAGACAAAATCAGGTTCCTCTTGTTGGTGTAGGGGCTAGCTTTTCCCCCCTTCCGGAGGGGAAAATACCGACGGTAACGTGAGAGTGAGCCGCCAGTGGTGCCGGATACCAGGTGTTATCAGTTATAACTGACCGTGGAGAACATACTGTGGCCCTAGCTGTAGAAACACGCTTCTTTTCCGCAGCAGGAGGCGACATAGTGAGGTTGTTGACGTTAAACTGCACGGATGCGCCTTTCAGGTTGGAAGTATTTTCTCTTAGATCATTGCGTGTTATGTAGCAAAAGCGGCGGATTACGACTTCATCGTTGCGGTTAGATGAACCTGGATAATGGGTGAAGGCACTTTTGGTGTAATTTAGTGCGTTGGATACGAAAGTCGTTCTTTGGTGATCCATCTGGTCACGAGTAACCATGGAGATTATCTGCTGTATTTTGACAAGTAGAATCGCCGTTTTGGTGACTGATACGTGACCTTTCGCTACAATCCCTTTCATTGGTAGCGTTACGCTTTTCAGCTCCACGGCTGCATCCCTCATGTTCTCTTCCCCATCGCTAGCTGCATATGCCCCGTCAGATAACCTAGGTGTTGAAAACAGTGCCGCCTGAAACCCAAACCCTGTGCGTCTGGTGATGATTTTCACCACAAGTTTTTTTCTTCTTATTTTAAACATAATCAAACACCGTCTGATTTGCCTTATAAAAATATTTAATAACAATTAATTTATGCTGCTTACAGGCGGCGCCGAAAATCCAATTTGTTGACAAAATGTTCATCAGGGAGAGGTATGAGATCCTGAGAAGGAAAACGCCATTACAATATTTTAAATAGAAATGATTATCAATATAATTTACATTACTAATTAATGGCGTTTTCTTGTAAAAATTTCTATAAATATGGCAATAGAGAAAAGTCATGCAGGTATAGATGCGCCATGGCCGTTTGTGTGGAACAGGAAAAATCAACGCTGGCTTTGGTATGCTTGGGAACCCCGTTTGAAACGAATACGATAGGGTATTCTAAATCGGAGGAAATACACGATAAAGTGATTGGTACTTTCACTGAGCGTGAAAACTATTTTTAATAAGAGTTCTAACTACTTAATACATAACCGTCACTTTCATTATGTCATCGATCATATCAGCGGAAGAATGTTCATTAACAGAACCCGCTTACTTTGATATAACTCCTGAACACTATATTTTTAATTGAAAAAAATATTCAAAACAGGATTAAACACGGAGCCAGTTCCCGTCAGCGTTTGAAAACACGCCATGCCAGCATCTTACATATATTATGAACAGACCCGTAGATGACGAGTCATGACATTGAATTGATGAAATTCAGGCTATGAGATATGTGTGTGAGTACGATAATAGCGGGAATTTATGAATGACTGTCATAAAAATGTCATAATTTATACATTTTACTGTCATTAAGTTGACTTATTTTTCCCTCCTGAACCAATTTTTACCTAAAACTAGACTGTTGATGTTGTTGAAAATTGTTTTTAATGAATGATGTGTATCTCAGCAGGAGGGTGTATGAAATCAATACGTATCACTGTGGCAGGTATCATGGCAACAGTATTTGTTATGACGTCTTTGTCTTCATTTGCTGCAACTACATTTGTTGCAACTACCAGCTTGACAGGAGCTGGTGCGACATTCCCGGCACCGGTATATACCAAGTGGGCTGATTCTTATCAAAAAGAAACGGGTAATAAAATCAATTATCAGGGGATTGGTTCTTCTGGTGGTGTAAAACAGATTATTGCCAATACAGTTGATTTTGGTGCATCAGATGCCCCACTTACTGATGACAAACTGGCTTCTGAAGGTTTGTTCCAGTTTCCGACCGTGATTGGTGGCATTGTACTGGCGGTGAACCTTCCAGGTATCAAATCCGGCCAATTGGTGTTAGATGGTAAAACTCTCGGTGACATCTATTTGGGAACCATCAAAAAATGGAATGATCCTATCATTGCGAAATTGAATCCGAATCTCCAACTCCCTGATCAAAATATTGCGGTGGTACGCCGTGCGGATGGTTCTGGTACTTCTTTTGTTTTCACTAGCTACCTGTCCAAAGTAAACAGTGACTGGAAAGCAAAAGTCGGGGCAGGTTCTACAGTGAAATGGCCAATCGGACTGGGTGGCAAAGGAAATGATGGCATTGCTGCGTTCGTCCAGCGTTTGCCCGGCTCCATTGGTTATGTTGAATATGCTTATGCGAAGCAAAATAACCTCGCTTATACCAAGTTGGTAGCCGCTGATGGAAACGTTATCGCTCCTACCGAAACTAATTTCAGTGCGGCAGCAAAAGGGGCGGACTGGAACAAAAGTTTTGCACAGGATTTGACTAATCAGCCCGGCGAAAATGCCTGGCCCATCACGTCAACGACATTCATCCTAATCCATAAACAGCAGAAAAATGTCATACATGGAACAGAAATCCTGAAATTCTTTGACTGGGCCTATGAAAAAGGCGGCGAGCAAGCGAAAGCGCTGGATTATGCTGTGTTGCCAAAAGCCGTCATTGAACAGGTACGTGCAGCCTGGAAAAATGACATAAAAGATAAGCACGGCAATGCCTTGTATTAACCATTCGTTGTATTAGCCGATGTTATTGAAGGGAAATAACCCAAATGGGAATTGAGCGCATGGCCAAACATAAGACTATACATAGAAAAACCATGCATAAAACAGTACAGAAAGCACCTGGTAAGCACGGTGATATTATTTTCAGTACGCTAGTCAGGCTGGCGGCTCTGATGACGTTATTTCTACTGGGAGGCATTATCATCTCGCTGCTGATTGCTGCCTGGCCGAGTATGCAGGCGTTTGGTTTTGCTTTTCTATGGAATAAAGATTGGGATGCACCTGCGGGGATTTTCGGCGCACTAGTTCCGATTTATGGCACATTAGTGACTTCATTGATTGCTCTGATTATTGCCGTTCCGGTCAGTTTTGGCATCGCTCTGTTTTTGACAGAGCTGGCACCAAACTGGCTGAAACGGCCGCTTGGTGTAGCAATCGAATTATTGGCGGCAATCCCCAGTATCGTTTATGGCATGTGGGGGCTGTTTGTCTTTGCCCCGCTTTTTGCCACCTATTTCCAGCAACCTGTCGGAAATGTGTTGTCGAGTATTCCTGTCGTAGGAGAACTGTTTTCCGGCCCGGCTTTCGGCATCGGTATTCTGGCCGCGGGTATTATTCTTGCCATTATGATTATTCCCTATATTGCTTCTGTGATGCGCGATGTTTTTGAACAAACTCCCGTTATGATGAAAGAATCGGCTTATGGAATTGGCTGTACAACATGGGAAGTGATTTGGCATATCGTCCTGCCTTACACCAAAAATGGGGTAATCGGCGGTGTGATGTTGGGCCTGGGGCGTGCACTGGGAGAAACCATGGCAGTGACTTTTATTATCGGCAATACCTATCAACTGGACAGTTTCTCCCTCTATATGCCCGGAAACAGCATTACTTCGGCATTGGCAAATGAATTTGCCGAAGCGGCATCTGGTCTGCATACCTCTGCATTGATGGAACTGGGGCTGATTTTATTTGTGATCACTTTTATTGTTCTCGCGTTATCAAAATTGATGATCATGCGTCTGTCCAGGAACGAGGGACGTTGAAATGGTAAGAATTGATAAACGCCATAAGTTACAAGCCTGGCGGCGTCGGAAAAATCATCTCGCCCTGTTTCTATCTATGGCAACAATGGCGTTCGGTTTGTTCTGGCTGATTTGGATTTTAATCTCCACAATCACTAAAGGCATTGATGGGATGTCTCTGGCGTTATTTACCGAAATGACACCACCACCCAACACAGCAGGAGGCGGGCTGGCAAACGCCATTGTTGGCAGTGGACTCCTGATCTTCTGGGCAACGGTATGCGGTACGCCATTGGGAATTATGGCGGGTATTTATCTTGCTGAGTATGGACGTCGTTCTCCGCTGGCTGAGGTGATCCGCTTTATCAATGATATCCTGCTTTCTGCCCCTTCCATTGTTGTAGGGCTGTTTGTTTACACGATAGTTGTGACGAAAATGCAGCATTTCTCTGGTTGGGCAGGGGTAATTGCACTGGCTCTGTTACAAATCCCGATTGTTATCCGCACAACGGAAAACATGTTGAAACTGGTGCCGGATAACCTGCGTGAAGCAGCTTATGCACTGGGAACACCGAAATGGAAAATGATCTCTGCTATTACGTTGAAAGCCTCAATATCAGGTATTATCACGGGTGTGTTACTGGCGATTGCCCGTATTGCAGGGGAAACCGCCCCATTGTTATTCACTTCGCTTTCCAACCAGTTCTGGAGCACTAACCTCAGTCAGCCAATTGCCAATTTGCCTGTCACCATATTCAAGTTTGCTATGAGTCCATTCTCTGACTGGCAACAACTGGCATGGGCCGGGGTTTTACTGATTACCTTGTGTGTACTGTTGATTAATATCTTGGCGCGGTTGTTATTTGCCAAGAAAAAATTCTGATATTAGAGGAACTGATATTGAAGAGAGAAGCGTTGATGAGTAAAGCCAATGATGTTGCAGGAAATAAGATTCAGGTACGAAATCTGAATTTCTATTACGGCAAATTTCATGCACTGAAAAATATCACGTTGGATATTGCACAGAATAAAGTGACTGCTTTCATTGGCCCATCGGGATGTGGCAAATCAACATTACTGCGTACTTTTAACAAAATGTATGAACTGTATGGAGAACAGAAAGCAGAAGGCGAGATCTTGCTGGATGAAACAAATATTCTGACCGATAAACAGGATATTGCCTTGTTACGAGCCAAAGTAGGCATGGTTTTTCAAAAGCCGACGCCCTTTCCGATGTCGATTTACGACAATATCGCTTTTGGCGTGCGTTTGTTTGAAAAACTTTCAAGGGCTGAGATGGATGAGCGAGTCCATTGGGCGCTGACAAAAGCCGCATTGTGGAACGAAACCAAAGACAAGTTACACCAGAGTGGTTACAGCCTGTCTGGAGGTCAGCAACAGCGTTTGTGTATTGCCCGTGCTATCGCTATCCGACCGGAAGTTTTGTTGCTGGATGAACCTTGCTCTGCTCTCGACCCGATTTCTACAGGGCGTATTGAGGAACTGATCAGTGAACTGAAATCGGAATATACCGTAGTGATCGTTACACACAATATGCAGCAGGCGGCACGTTGTTCTGATTATACGGCTTTTATGTACCTCGGTGAGTTGATTGAATTCAGTGACACTGACATTTTGTTCACCACACCGAAAATGAAGCAGACCGAAGATTATATTACTGGTCGGTATGGTTGATATGGGCAGATAAGAGGTAGCGTAAAGATGGACAATCTGAATTTCGGTAAGCACATTTCTGGTCAGTTCAATGCTGAGCTGGAACATATCCGTACTGAATTAATGGCGATGGGTGGATTGGTAGAAGAGCAGCTCAGTAAGGCGATTCTGGCAATGCACAATCAGGATAAACAGTTAGCCCAACAAGTCATTGAAGACGACCAGAAGGTCAACATGATGGAAGTGGCGATAGATGAAGCCTGTGTTCGTATCATTGCCAAACGTCAGCCCGCCGCAAGTGATCTGCGCCTGATAATGGTTATCTCAAAGACCATTGCCGAGCTGGAGCGTATTGGTGATGTTGCGAATAAAATTTGTCAGACGGCGCTGGAGAAATTTTCTCATCAACAGCAACCACTATTGGTCAGTCTGGAATCTTTGGGCTGGCATACCATCCGGATGCTGCATGATGTATTGGATGCTTTTGCCCGTATGGATTTGCAAGAAGCCATTCGTATCTATCGTGAAGATAAAAAAGTAGATCAGGAATATGAAGGCATTGTGCGCCAGTTAATGACTTACATGATGGAAGATCCACGTACTATTCCAAGCATCATGACCGCACTTTTATGTGCCCGCTCTATCGAACGTATCGGCGATCGTTGTCAGAACATTTGTGAATTTATCTTCTATTACGTCAAAGGACAGGATTTTCGCCATGTTGGGGGCGATAAACTGGAAGAATTGCTTACTAAAGATGAATAATTTTTATGACGATGAAACATGGGTATTCTCTTAAGTGCGGTTAGGGGTTCACTTTAAAGATTTATTCCAAAAGGGTATAAATATAGTATTTTATATTATTTCAAGTACTATGATGAAATTGATAGTTTTTATTGGACAATAAATAATTATTAACAAATTAACAACAGGGGTGTCCAATGAAATTCCGCAATCAATCTCGGATAGCAGTGACTGTGTTACTAACCAGTCTGGTATTAGTTTCTGGCGTAGCAAAAGCAGACAAACTTGATGATATAAAAAAAGCGGGTACGGTTCGTATTGCGGTATTCGACAGTAATCCCCCTTTTGGTTTTATCGATCCTAAAACGAAAAAACTTGCTGGTTATGATGTGGACATCGCCAATGCAATCGCCAGTGATCTGGGCGTGAAACTGCAATTGCGCCCAACCAATCCTGCAAATCGTATTCCACTACTCTCTTCCAAGAAAATTGATTTAATTGCTGCTAACTTCACGATCACCGATGAACGGGCAAAACAGGTCGATTTTTCCATTCCTTATTTTGCTACGGGGCAAAAATTCATTGCCCGTAAAGGTGTCCTGACTAATCCGGATGATATCGCTAAATTGCGTATCGGTGCGGATAAGGGAACGGTACAAGAAATTACACTGCGTGAGCGTTACCCAACTGCGAAAGTTATCTCTTATGACGATACTCCGCTGGCATTTGCGGCGTTGAGAAATGGTAATGTTCAGGCGATCACTCAGGATGATGCAAAGCTGGTCGGCTTATTGGCGAATGTTCCTGAAGCGCAAAAAGCAGATTTCGAAATATCACCTTTCAGTATTACCCGGGAATATCAGGCTGTAGCGGCTTCCAAAGGAGAAGCCCGGTTGGTTGAAGCGGTGAACCAGACATTGTTGAAACTGGAGAAAGAAGGTGAAGCAGAGAAAATTTATAACCGCTGGTTTGGTCCTGATACAAAATCTGCTCAGCCACGTGGTAATTTTAAGTTTGCTCCATTAAATAGTCAGGCAGCGAACTAACATACGTCTGGGAAAATGATATCGGAAACCAGCCCCGTCTTTGTGCGGGGCTTTGCCATTTGTTGATGTGGTGAATAATATGTTTGAGCAATTTATTGACGAGCACTTATTGGCTCCTGAATATCTGCAATGGCTCTGGCAAGGGTTCTTGATTACATTATGGATCTCTGCCTGTACCATTGTTTCTTCCACCTTACTGGGTTTTGTCATTGCGGCAGCGCGGGACAGCCAGATCAAGCCATTGCGTTGGTTGATTACGCTGTACACCTCGGTATTCCGCAATACCCCGTTGCTGGTACAACTGTTTTTCTGGTATTTCGCTTCCGGCCAGATTTTGCCTCAAGATGCCATGATCTGGCTGAACACTCCCCATGAGACTGCGATTGCAGGTTTTACTCTGGAATGGCCTTCATTTGAGTTTCTGGCTGGATTTATTGGCCTGACACTCTATTCCGCCCCTTTTGTGGCAGAAGAGTTAAGAGCTGGAATGCAGGGTGTTGGACATGGGCAAAAATATGCTGCTCATGCATTGGGTTTAACTGGTTGGCAGGCCATGCGCCATGTCGTACTGCCACAGGCATTGAAGATTGCTATGCCACCACTTTTGGGGCAGTACATGACTATCGTCAAGAATTCATCATTAACAATGGCGATTGGTGTCGCCGAACTTTCCTATGCTTCCCGTCAGGTAGAAACACAGTCTCTGCAAACATTTGAAGCGTTTGGCGTGGCGACAGTGCTCTACATCGCCATTATTGCTGTGATGGAAGGGTGGGGGCAATGGCGTCAGCAGAGAATACTGGCAAGAGGGTACTGATATGGACTTTACTGTTATAGCAGAAAACTGGCGCTATTTGCTGTTGGGAACCTTTCCCGACGGGCCGTTGGAAGGCGCAGCTTTGACTCTGATGATAAGTATTATGGCCGGAGTGATCTCGATTGCCTTAGGGACAGTGGCAGGAATCGCATTGGCGATGTTGCGGGGTTTTTGGGTAAATTTGCTGGCAGCGGTACTGGGATTCTTTCGTGCTATTCCGGTTATTATGCTGATTTTCTGGACTTATTTCTTGTTGCCAGTGGTTTTGGGTATGGAAATACCTGAAATCACCACTGTAGTTTGTGCACTGGCATTGATCACGTCTGCTTATCTGGCCCATGGTGTCAAAGCGGGCATTCTGGCGATTGGTGAAGGTCAATGGCGTGCAGGACTGTCTCTGGGTTTCAATCGTTGGGAAGTATTGTGGCATATCGTTCTGCCACAGGCATTGCGTATGATGGTGCCTTCGTTCATAAACCAATGGATTGCGTTAATCAAAGACACTTCATTGGCCTATATTGTCGGCGTAGCAGAACTGTCATTTTTGGCGACACAGGTTAATAATCGTAGTATGGTTTATCCGATGGAAGTCTTTTTATTTGTTGCGTTAGTTTATTTTGTGATGTGTTTGTCACTGGAATTAGCCGCTAACTATGTTGCTCGCCATTTTTCGGTAAGACGTGAGAAAACCGCATTCTTGCGATTTTGGGGTATACCCGACAGGCTTCGAATTGTATTTAGACGGCAAGTGAATGGCTCTTCAGAAACCTGTTAGTGCTATGTTTGTAACCACGATATCTGGAACAAAGCGAAGGTAATAAAAAGACAAGAGTCGGTCACGTATTCAACCTGTTGATGGTTGTGTATAATCGTCATTTTTTCGGAGAAGTCACATGGCGACTGTTGAAGTAAAATGTCGATTTTGTCAGCAAA
>NZ_NKHP01000017.1 GCF_014467235.1 Xenorhabdus indica
TATATCAATCTGTTTTTCTATAAAAGCATACCAACCGAGATTGTGTATTGGACTATTTTCATAAAGTGCCTGTTCGTAAAACACATCTTCCTGAGAAGGATGAAGGCTATATACATTCGAATTCAACGCACTTTCAGGTATTCTCATAATAAATTATACGAATGCATTCCGTTCGCAAGTCACTTGCACTCTATGACACAAACGAGTAGATTGCAGCTCTATACCCAACCTAAATCAATTCATGCTTTGGTATTCATGTAATCCACTATTCGAAACCTAACGCTTTTTCACCTGTTCCGGCCTATATTATTACTTAATCTGGTAAGTCTCGTTATTATCTATCGTTGCATCACTACAGAGATTCTCGCAATCTTTCAGCATTCTCCTTTATACAAAAATAGTTGATATTTACCAGTGTTAATGGTTAATGTTCTCCATTACTGATATGAGTTACTTTATATTTCAGTTACTCTGAATAACTATTTATACCCTTCATCTCTTATTTTAATTATAACCATGATTTATTACTCACTATTAAATCAGCACAGTTATTTATCTGTATAATTTTGATTGTCATTTAGATTCAAGTCTACATTATTTTTTATTTAATACAGGGTGTTTTTAATTATTACGGAGAGAGAAATAAAACAAATTATATAGTTCATAAATTACATACTAACATTTGATTTATTATTCAGAAGGTATAACAGTCAGGTGAATACTGAGAGAAGGTATAATTTTCAATTAAGGAATAACTAAGATATCCATTTTAAATAAGGGAATATTTAGTGAATGTTTATTTATTCTTGAGGTAAAAAAAAATTAATTTTGGAGAAAAAACTTATACTCCATGGTTTTCAAGGTACGTCATAACGGCAAGGGAGCAAATCCCCGGAAGTGATCGATTACAAAGGTGCAATGCTGAATTGGTAGTTCAGTTCCAGTAACACAGCATTGTTAATCAGTTCAAAAATTGAATGTAGTGCTGACATATCCGCCTCTTTATAATCATTTATCTTAATGTATTTATTATCTTCCAAGCTGACAAATCATTAACATAATCTTATAACTATTTAGTACATTAATATGTTTAAAATAATAGACAACCATCCTAATTTCATTATATTTAAAAAATAAAATATAAAAAAACATCAAGTTAATTAATTATATATTAATATGAGAAATTGATTTTTCAATCCCACCTGTCAATTCAACAACTATGTTAATTAATTAGGATTAACTTGTTGGATTTCGTTAAGATAACTAAAAAAAGCCAACAAAAAAAATACAAAATATTCACCAAAATTCCAGGCAGGTTCTACAAATCTAAATATACTTTAGTTAGCTATTTAGTTTTTTATAAAACCGATATGAAGGAGATATACTATGTATTCTGTAAATGCCGCTGATAAATTCGCATCGTTAGTTCTATATGCAGCAAGTATGTATGAACAATATCCAAATGACCCGAAACCTCCCCCAGATCCACGCATAGAAAGAGATGGGTGGAAATTGACAGGTTATATTTTGGGTAACAACTTTCATTTCAAAAAAAATGCCAAAACAAATAAAAATGAATTAATGATTACCGCAACTAAAGTTATTAATGGATATATTGCTGAGAGAATAACTAACCCCGGAGAATATTTTATTGCCCTCCGAGGAACTAAAACCCTGACAGAATTTATAGAAGAGTTACATATAAATTATATATATCCTTGGTCTGATACACCGGATCAAGCTGTTTTTGATGGCTTTTATAAACTATATAAATCTCTGAAACTTATTATTCCTTACGATACGGAGATTGGTTACACCCAATTCAAACTAGCAGACGCCATCGCACAATTTATCGGGACATATGGTCAATATACGATATCAGGTCACAGTCTTGGTGCTGCAATGGCAACTTACCTTATAAGAGATATCTATGATAAAGCACCTAATGGCAGGACATGCCTATTTGCCAGTCCAAAAACAGGGAATCGAGAATTTGTTACATATATTGATCAGCATTTTAGAGATAATGTCGTTATTAATTATGTAAATGATATAGTTCCTCGTCTTCCCTATTTTCTCGGTGAACAACTACCACATGTTAAGGAGCTTATTTCGATGGACAAAGTGACAATCCATGATTCAATCATTTGCAACCATGCCTTACTCAGTTATATTGCTTTATTAAATAGATTTCAATTTTTCAATGTCCTTGATAAATATGGTACTCCAGAAGAGAATGAAACATGGAATGATTGTCTGCAAGTCATATTCGGTTAAATAAATCATCACAGATTATTATTCATAACCCGATATATGGACACCGACTTAATTCTGGGTGTCCATATATCGGGTTAATTATCACTTTGCTGAGACTCAGGTTCTAAGGTATTTGTTTCTAATCATGGGATACTGTCACGCAGTGTAGAACACTGCCAACATGAGGAGCAGATAATAAATTATCTACCGTGCCTGATGGCTGAAATACTAACTTCATCCCTTTATCCCCTTCACAAATATCCGCTCACCAATGAAATATCCCTTTGATACATCCCATCAGCAACGAATACAAAAAATAAAAATGATTATCATTATCTAATGATATTAATAATGATTATTCTTTGCAGTATCATCAAATTTATTTTATTAATCGTAACCACTGGCTAACAGAATTAATGGAGCATTATCAGGAGTAACGTGGCAGGAGGCCTTCACTATTCAGCTTAGTCATAATGATGTCGTCTTAATTATCAATTTGATTTTTAAAAAATTATCTTAAAACATCTATATTGCTATATTGAGAGATGAAATCCATGGTACTGCCTATCAAGAATAAGACATTGAAAACCACAAAAGAACAAATATAAAGAACAGGAAGTGGTATTGGTTATCACATTGCCAGCCGATTTAGTCAGGCTGGAACGGAAGGGAAGAAATTGCCGATGTAATTCTTTTTCTTGCCTCAGGTTTCGCCAGTCATATTACCTTGCAGGATATTGATAACCGTAGAAACCGCCATGAAAGCAACCACCAACAGCAATACCTTTGGACATCTCACTGACCGTACAACGTACAAGCGGCTGCCAAAGCAGCCACTTATTTTTAAGTATACCTACAACTTAATACCATCCAATTAATACCAACGAAAAATCCGCATTCCTAATATAAAGGCGATAATCCCAATCACAACTAACGCCATTGAAGCGGGCACAACTTGTAATAGATCCCCACCTTCAATAAATACCTTGCGCATATTATCTGCCAGAATGGTTAACGGCAGGTATTCAACGATACTCACCATCCATTGTGGAAAGTGTTTGTAACTGAAAAAGATCCCTGATACCAAAACCTGTACCAGAATCGAAACTTCCAGCAAACCATTCGCCGTCTGGGCTTTGCGGGCACGGGATGCTACCAAAACCGCTACACCAGAGAAACAGATGTTTCCCGTGAACAACAAAAGCAAAAAGGCGTAAAACGATCCCTGTATTTCTATGCCGAAGTAAATTTCGGCAAACAGGTAAATAATCAATATTTCAACGAAGTTGATGATCAGACAAGCCAGAATGTGTGCCATCAGAAAGGTGGATTTACGCATTGGTGTGATGCACATTTGACGTGTTACCCGTGCAATGCGTTTCTCTGCCAGTGCCCAACCGACTGCGATCAGACAGGTTTCCATAATTGCCATCGCCAACAATCCCGGCACCAGGAAATCCAGATAACGTAACCCCGGTGTTTCCAATATGAAGAGGTTTTCGTCTGCCTGTTTTCCCTCCTGTTGATTGAGCAGGTAGTAAGTCAACAGTGCATTACTGTCCTGTGGATCAAGGTAGTGAACCCGCTTACCTTCTGCATTCTGTTCAATAAACATCTGGATATCACCACGTTTCAACCCCAGAACCACAGCATCGTGATCAGGATAATATTTAATGCGATATTTCACCTTCACCAATTTATCACGTTTGATTCCATCCTGATTGATAATACCGGAGATCATGTGCTCATGTGCTGCAAGCTGCTCTCCCCATTGTTTGATCTTCTGCTGTTCTACAATTTCTGTAGGCAAGACGATACCGATATCCCTTTCCGGGATATCCTGAGATGAGAATGAAACGCCTAATAACCAAACCAGCAACAGCGGAAAACCAAATGACCAGAACAGTATTTCCGGTTCACGGAGATATTGCCGGAATTGCGTTTTCATCAGATTGATCAGTGCGCTATTCATGGAATCTTCTCCCTGCCAGAATCATGAACAAATCATCCAATGTTTTTCTCCTGACCATAAACTCATTAATATCTGCATTGACTTTTTTAGCAAACTCAAAAAGATAGGCTACAAAACTGGCAGAATCGTTAATCATCATACGAACCTTGTGTTTTTTCTCATCGTACTCATAACTCAGTACCTGGCTGTGTTGACTCAATCCCTGTAAACGTTCAGGAGATGAGGTGCTCAGTTCAATCAGGTCGCCATTACAGTGCTTTTTCAACAATTCATCCATACTGCCCTGAGCAATGATTTCCCCTTTGTTCATGATACAAATACGGTCACATAAGTATTCAGCCTCTTCCATGTAATGGGTTGTCAGAAGCATTGTTGACTGTTTTTCCCGGTTAAGTTTGCGCAGAATATCCCAGGTATCATGGCGGAAACGTGGATCAAGCCCGGTTGTAGGCTCATCCAGTATCAGGATTTCCGGCTCATTCATAATGGCAACACCCAGTGCCAGTCGCTGACGCTGTCCCCCCGATAACCCCTCCACATAGGTTTTGTGTTTTTCCGTCAACTCAACCAACTCCATAACATCCTGTACTCGTTTACGTGAACAGCCATAGAAGCTACCGAACAGGGTCAGAACTTCTTCCACTTTCAGTTTATTGATAAACAATGTTTCCTGTAAGACACCACTGAGACGCTGACGCAGGTAATGCGCGTCATGCTGCCATGTTTTTCCCAATACCCGTACAGAGCCTGAGTCCGGTTTTTTCAGGCCTTCCAGTATTTCAACCAGTGTCGTTTTTCCCGCACCATTCGGACCAAGCAGGCCAATAAACTCCCCACGATACACATCCAGAGAAATACCTTTCAGTGCCTGATAATCTTTGAAGTGTTTTTTGACTTGGTTAAACTCAATCACTTTCTCTTCTTGATTCTGAATACCCATTCTCTGTATCTCATATGGTGATAAATTGGGAAAGGGAGGATAGTTTCGCTTTCAGTAACCCGGTAAAACGTGTGATCCCATTTTGATTGAAACAGCAGCAATTGATTTGCATGATTGGTTTCCCATCTTCAGAGAGTGTGACGTAAATATTGATGGAATCATTTTCCCATCCGGTGGATATTGATTGACTGGATAAGGTTTGTTGTTCCCGATGTTCACTTTTCCAATAGCCACTCAGATGCAATCCACCCGGTTTGTTATCAGCTACCGTAGATTTGAATGCATCCTGCAATATATTGATGTTAATCGTTGGTTGCGAAATTTCCACACTGTGTTTGTTTCGGCGGATGATGGACTGCGGCGGTCTCGGCTCCATAAACAGAAAATCAGCCAAAAAGCTTGGGTAAAGTTGAGCACGCCGGAATATTTTGCTGTAGAGCCAGCTACCTGTTCGGATTGCCAGAGAATACAGCCGGGGACTGTTGTGCCAACGCTGCTTAGCCATAACACCAACAGGCAGGCTCCACGGGCATTCTATATGATCATAAGCACACAAAATATTTTCCCTGACTTGTTCCAGCAAGGCGACGGTTGCCGCCCCCTGTTCTGTTGCTTTAGCGATGATCCTGTCCATGTTGATAGGCACCGGCATGACACGCAACATGGGTGCCATCAGCGTCTCACTTCCGGGCTGTTCCCGGCCTTCCAGCACCGAATTGAGAGAGAAACGTGACTGCCCTGTCATTTCATGGACAACCTCAGCAACCAATGTCAGAAAGGCCATCTGTAACGTTGCCTTGTGCTGTTTCGCCAGAATATTCAACAATGCGTAACTATCATCGGGAAACGGCAGGTAGAACTCGTGATCGATAAAGTTCTCCTGATTGAGGTCACGGGCGGGGAAACGCGCATAGGAATATCCCATCAAATGACGCCGCCAGAAAGCCAGATCCTGTAGCCCCTGACGCTGATGGATTTCCCGCTCATAGCGTACCCATTCATCAATCTGCATCTGATTTGCCATGCTTTTATCTGTACGTAACGGATTTTTCTTCCCCTGACACCCTTGTGCATAAAACCGCCATAGTTGTTGTTCAAACAGGTGCATGGCGCCTCCATCTGCCACAATGTGAGGAAAACATAAAAACAGCAGATGTTTTGATTCCTCCAGCCGGAAAAGCTGTGCCCGTAGATGAGGGGGGGATTTCAGGTCAAATGGTGTATTCAGGAATTGCCGGGAATTTTTGATAATGAACTGTTCCTGCTCATCGACATCATACCCTGACAGATCCTGTAGAGGTAAGTCGAACTCCCGGACATGGCAAGTCCGCTGCATCGGTGCATAGTCCAGAATTTCCGTACGCAGGGAGATATGCGACTGAATCAGGTTATTGATGGCTTGCTCCAGCAAGTTTGTTCGCAAGTCCCCTTCAATCAAAATACCTACCTGATTGTTGGCGGTATCCCCAAGTGCAGTGGAGACAAACCAGAAGCAGAGCTGAGCATACCCCAACGGGAACCAATTCCCCTTCCCTTTATTTTTTCCAGAATGATGCGCAGTCAGAGCTGTCTCACGCTTCTGAGTATAGGCGGTCATTTCCTTCCCTCCGGGTTATCTGCCAGATTTTCCGTTTTCTGCCGGCTGCGCAGATTGACCTGTTCAGCTAATTGCTCAATGGTGGAGTGTTCATAAATAAAACCTACGGGAAACGTTACTTGCAGCCGTTGTTTAATTTTTGCGATGATCTGCACAGCCATGAGCGAATGACCATTGAGTTCAAAGAAATCATCAAATACGCCTAATGGACCAATACCCATTTTTTCCTGCCAGATATCAGCAATAATCTCTTCTGTTTGATTACGGGGCGGTTGATAATCGACACTCAATACCGGGCGGGGATACAATTTCTGTTCATTTGTTTTCTGGGTAACGCTCTTCTGAGTAGAAGACTTCTGTGTGGAAGCCGCGTCACTTTGCCATGAGCTTGTCTTCACCACATTTGGATCTTGCCCTGCCGCAGTATTCTCTTCTGAGCCGTGGTCAATATCCGGCAACGGTAAGCCACGGGTAGAAATGGCGTAAACACTATCACCATGTGCCAATAGTGACTCCAGTAATTGGCAACCCTCTTCCGGCAGGATACCGTGTTTAATGCTTTCCTGTTCCTCATCATCCTGATACCACTGGCGCAAGCTATCTACCGCCATTCCGACTTCACGCCATGAATCCCAACCAATGGCAAGGTAACGGGTATGATTTTTCTTGCCTGAGTTTTCCTTGCTTAAACAGCGTTGATGGCGTGACAAGGCATAAGCATCTTCAAAGGCATTCGCGGCACAATAAGCGACTTGTCCCATTGATCCCACGGTAGAGGCCAACGATGAGCACAGGACGAAGAAGTCCAACGGTTGACGTTTAAACCAGTTATCCAATACTTGTGTTCCCACTACTTTTGATTGGAAAACCTGAAGCGAATCTTCGAGTCGGCGGTTTTGAATCAGTCCACCGTCTGCGATACCGGCACAGTGGAAAATGCCGTGGATCTGTCCATGCTGGAGTACAACATCTGTTAGTGCTTTACCAACTCTGGCCGCATCCGCTAAATCGGCTGCAATGACAGAAACAGAAGCCCCCATCTGTTGTAACTGCTGCAATAAACGGATATGACGTGACCGTTTATTGTCGGCATCATGATTTTTCAGCCAATCTGACCACGCATTTTCGGGTGGCAATTCACTGCGGCTAATGAAAATTAAATGAGGCTGATAACGGCTCGCCAGATGAGTCGCTATCGTGGCGCCAATACCACCAAATCCCCCAGTGATCAGGTAATGGCCTCCCTGTCTGAATAATGGTGGCGACGCAACCGGCAGTGTGACAGTTTCAATCAACGGGACATAACGATGTCTGCCACGGAGTGCTACGATATTGTCTTGTTCGTTCTGCTGCTCTGTATTCTGCCCTTCCGGTTGTCTAAGGATCTCCGCCAGTAATGTTGACATTATCGCGTTGGAGTGAATGGGATTGAGTAAAGGCAGTGACCATCGGGTAGCGGGCAGTGCAATGTCAATACTCTTACACTGTACCTGCTCAAATTCTTTTGGGATCACACGACAAGGGCCAATGAGCAACGCTTTGGCAGGATCATTACAATCATGTTCGGTAATAACATGCAGCCGATTAGAGAGAATGTTTATTCTTAATGGGCTGGATGGGCTGGTTCTTAAAGCATCTGTTTTTAAGACATCTGTTTCTAAGATATCGGCTTGCAGTCCATCCTTTGTTTCCATTCCATCGGTTGAGAAGCTATCGGTTAAGAAGCTATCCGATGAAACGCTATCCACCGCAAATTGCCGGGCAATATGCAGTAAGGATTCATAATTTGTGAACGCTGTTTTCAATGCAATGGAGGGCGAACGGGTTATCGACCAGGCATGAATAATGTTATTCACCCGTACTTTCTGCTGCTTAAGCAAATCTGCCAGAGCCTGATAGTCTTCACTGTGCTGCGGATTAATCGTTACCTGACGGGAAGTGGTATCGGTATGGAAATGCTTGCCCTGTATCACCCGCCAGACTTCCCCCCCCAATTGTGTCAGTGCCGTCGTTAACCGCTTTCCTATCCCGGCCCGATCCATAAAAATCAGGAAAACCTGACCGTTCAAACTGACATGATCCAGCACTGGTACGGTCATCTGTTTCCAGCGAACCTGATGGCTCCACTGTTCCAGTGGTAGTCGTCCATTAGCCGGTACAGATTGGTCGGCATGAAGAGGGTTACGATATGAATCATCATCAACCAATGTATCCAGACTGTAACGCTGATGCTGGAATACGTATCCGGGCAGAGGAAGGCGATGCCGCTTCTGTTGCCGATAAAACGCGGCCCAATCTACAGATATCCCCTGCTGCCACAACTGTCCCAATATATTCAATAAATACTGCCGATCCTGAATATCTTGTTTGATCCCACGTGTACTGCTGAGCACTCGTTGATATGCCGATATCCCCGTACTCTGTATTTTTGCCAGTCCGGCCAAAGTGCTGCCCGGCCCGACTTCTAATAAGACCGGTGTTTTTGGCGATGAAGATTTTTGAGACTGAACTTTTGCAGGTGCCATTTGTTGGGACAACAAGCACGCAATACCTTGACTGAATGAGACCGGCTCACGTAACTGACGAACCCAATAATCGGGAGATGTTGCTTGTTCAGCCGTGATCCATGTTCCTGTTACACAAGAGATAAATGGCAATCTGGGCGCTGATAATGATACGCCATCAAATGCCTGCCTGAACGGCTCCAGACAACCATCCATCATGGCACTGTGGAAAGCATGGGAAGTATGCAGCGCCCTGACTTCAATGCTATTTTCAGTTTCTTCCGCAAGACGGCCTTCCAGCGCTAATATGGCGTCAGTTTCACCGGATACGACACAAAGCTCAGGGGCATTATAAGCGGACAGTGTTACGCCTTCACTGAGATAGCCTTGTAATGTTTTTGCATCAAGCCCCACCGCTAACATTTTACCGGCAGGCATCTGATTCATTAATCCTGCTCGCCTGACCACAATCTTCAATGCATCCTCTAAGGTAAATACGCCAGCAAGGCAAGCTGCCACATATTCACCTATACTGTGACCAATACACGCTGTCGGGCGGAGCCCCCATTCCATCAGTAACTGGCTCAACGCATATTCAACAACGAATAAGGCAGGTTGGGTATAGCGCGTTTGATACAGCGCCGATGTTTCATCACGCTCAGCGGAGTCGAAGATCAGTGTACGGATATCTCGTCCCAATAAGGGAAGCAAGATCACCGCGCATTTATCAACCGTTGTTTTAAATTGCGGCTCCTGCTCATAGTATCCCTTCATCATGCCGGAATACTGGGCCCCCTGTCCGCTGAACATAAAGACAACTGATGAAGAAACTGTACGTACTGTATCCTGTACCGCATTTTCCTGTGCTGTCTGGGATAAATAATTGTCCAGTGCCGCAACAGCGCTTTTGTGATCATGGCATACCAGACTATGTCGGTAATCCATTTCGTGACGACCGATATGCAAGGTGTATGCGATATCAGCCAATGGCAATTGAGGCGATTTTTCCAGCCACTGACGAAATTTCAGCATATTTGCCCGTAATGCTGCCGGCGTTTTAGCTGAGAAGCAGAGTAGCTGTTGCGAATGAGCAGGACCTGATGAGGGAACACAAGGAGCTTCTTGTAAAATCATGTGGGCATTGGTTCCTCCGATACCAAAGGAGCTGACCCCTGCGCGACGAACGCTCCGACTCTGCCATTCCTCCCCTTTTATCGGAATATAAAATCTTGAGCCAGTCAGATTAATTTCCGGATTCAAGCGGGTAAAGTTGACCGCAGGTGGCAGATAACGGTGTGTCAGCATCTGTGCAACTTTCATGACTCCCGTTACACCCGCAGCGGAATCTACATGCCCCAGATTGGCCTTTACCGAAGCAACGGCACAACGTATCTGGTCGGTTAATAGCTCGTTGGTCAATTGCTCCTGAGCCAGTTGCTCCTGGAGCCTGACAGCCTGCTGATCATAAGCATTAAGCAGGGCTTTCATCTCCATAGGATCACCAAGATGAGTGGCTGTGCCATGTGCTTCTATATAACTGATACTCTCTGCCGGAACATCTGCCGCCAATAATGCGCGCCGAAGTACCGCAGTCTGGCCTGCTACTGAGGGTGCGGTAAAACCGATTTTCTCCGCCCCATCATTATTTACCGCAGAACCTTTGATAATCGCATAAATATGATCACCGCTGTCCAGTGCATCCTGTAACCGTTTCAGCACCAGAACACCGACACCATCGCCACCCAATGTACCGGATGCCTCAGCATCGAAAGTACGACAATGTCCATCATGGGATAGAATGCCACTACCATCAAAATGATAGCCGCTGTGGGATGGAAAACCGATATGAACACCGCCACCTAACGCAATGTCACATTCTCCCGCCAGCAAAGACTGACAGGCATAGTGCAAAGCTACCATTGAACTTGAACAGGCAGAGCCGATGGTAAAACTCGGCCCGCGCAAATTGAGCTTATAAGATACCCTGGTCGAAAGCAGGTCGTTATTATTACCGAATAACAACATATCCGACAAAAAGCGCCGCATTACCGTGGGGTAATTCAACAAATAGTGCAGTAAATAGCTGCTGCCGGAACTGCTGGCATAGACACCGATTACTCCGGGGAATTTCTCCGGTGTATAGCCGGCATTTTCCAAAGCCAGCCATGAGGTTTCCAGAAACAGACGCTGTTGTGGATCAATAGCCTGTGCTTCCCGTGGCGAATAACCAAAAAATTCCGCATCAAAATCTTCCGGATGGTCTAATACGGAAGCATTGCGAATAAAGTCGGCTCGCGAACGAGCCTCCATTGATATTCCTTCTGCATCCAGTTCAGCATCGCTCAGTGGTCTGATGGATTCAACGCCGGCAGCAATATTCTGCCAGAATTGTTCAATATCATTAGCACCGGGAAATTGCCCGGCCATACCAATAATGGCAATTTCAAAACCATGCAACATTGGTTCCATTGATTGTGTCATCTGAGAGTGATCCACCTGAACTTTATTAACTTCGGTGTTATTCATAATCCGCTATTCCTCTTCCCGTTTGCCCGCTATTCCTTTGCCTGTTGCTGTTTCTGCTGCATTTTTTTCTGCATTTCAGCCAGACGTTGACGGCCACCAGCGATATTGCTCTGACTCATCTCGTTATTTTTCTGCCCTGTGTTCATGGCTGATGACGATACGCTGTGATCATCCTGTCCACGCCTGCCGTTAATATACTGAGCAAGCTGGTGAATAGTGGAGTAATTCAGCAAATCAATAATGGACAGGCGGTTATAACCCAACGCATGCAGTTTCAGATGGACACGAGCCAGTAGCAGTGAATCTCCCCCCAGATCGAAAAAGTTTTCATCACAATCAGGGTATTCCATATCCAGTACTTCAGCCCAGACTTGCTGAATGGCCTGTACAGTCGGATCGGATGATAATTCCCATTGTGTGCTTTCTTCTTCGACAGTCTCCGTTGCAACAGCGTTTGCTTCTGTAGCCGTGGCATCTGTAGTAGCAATATTTGTAGTAGCAATATCTGTAGTAGCAATAGTTGTCGCGGCAATAGTTGTCGCGACAATAGTTGTAGTTGTCGCAGTAAACGGAATTCCCCCATTATTCAAAGCCTCATGATTCGAGACATCATGATGCGGCAGCCGCGCAATATCGATCTTGCCGTTGGCATTCAGTGGCAGAGAAGACAGTGCCCTGAAATAGGCCGGGATCATGTAGCGTGGTAATCTTTCCGCCAGATAACTGCGCAATTCCATCGTATTCAGTGTTTGTCCGGCACTCAGAACAACATAAGCAGCGATCCGTTTGCCCCGGTTTTCCTCAATCACACGAACAACAGCACGTTCAACATCAGGATGTTTACACAACACAGCTTCAATTTCCCCGGTCTCTACCCGATAGCCTCTGATTTTGTTCTGGTTATCAATGCGTCCCAGATATTCAATATCGCCATTAGGAAGATAACGCCCACGATCTCCGGTTTTATATAACCGCGCGGAAAGGGATTTATCGAATGGATTTTCAATAAACAGGTCTTGATAAAGGCTTTCCTGATTCAGATATGTCATTGCCAGACCATCACCACCAATGTACAACTCACCCGCGGTGCCGATAGGGACTGGTTGATGGAAGGTATCAAGAACATAGACCAGATTGCCTTCATTCGGTTTGCCGATTGGTACACTGTTACCTTCTGTACCACGGTAACAATGGCTGGTGGTGAAAGTCGTATTTTCTGTCGGACCGTAGCCGTTGATCAGAAGCAGTTCAGGGTAGCGTTCCTTAATACGGGCTGCATGCCATGATGACATTGCCTCCCCACCGGAAATAAGCTGTTTTACTGTTTGCAGTGTCTGTGGCCGCTCATCAACAATCAGATTAAACAACGAAGATGTCAGGAACAGACTTTCTACTCCCGACTCCTTAATGATTTTTTCCAACAGGAGTACAGAAATGGCACCCTGTGGGTAGATCACTATAGAGCCGCCATTCAGCAACGGCCCCCAGATTTCCCATGTTGAGGCATCAAAACTGACAGATGCCAATTGCAGACAACGACCAAAGGTCTGGAAGTCAATATAATTGACATCTTTGACCAGACGAATAATGCCTTTCTGCCCGATCAATACCCCTTTAGGTTTACCGGTAGAACCTGAGGTATACATGACATAGGCCGGTATATTGGCTTGGTTTTCCGCGTGATAGCTAAGATTGCCCGGCAGGTCCGTGACCGGCATCTGAGCCAGTGCGGACTGCTCTTCATCCAGCCACAAAATGGGAGGAAAATGAGATGCAATCGAAGGCAACAACCTGTCTGTTATCCGCCTGTCAATAATCAGCAGATCACATTGTGTATCTTCGATCTGCTCAATCAGCCGGATATCCGGATCTTCGGTATTAAGTGGCAGGTAAACCGCACCGAGTTTTACCAGCGCCAGCACCGAAATAACTAACTCAATACTGCGTCCCAATAACAGAGCAACATACTGCCCCTGTTTTACCCCTTTTTGTGCCAGTAAATGAGCCAATTGGTTAGATTGCTGATGCAGTTCCAGATAACTGAGTTGCCGCTCTCCGTATTCAACTGCGCAGGCTGAAGGAGTACGGGCTGCCTGTTCAGCAAACAACGCTGCCAGTGTTTCTTGCCCTTGATAGCCCGGTGCTCCCTGATTGAAACTTTCAATCTTCCGTTGTTGGATTATCGGCAGGAAGTGGCTGTCACAGTGCAATGCCTGCGGTTCTGCCACCATAGCAGCAAATACAGCGGCATAGCATTCAGCCATGTTCGCCGCTAATCCACGGCTGATTTTATTTTCGTCATAATCAAGCTGGACAGAGATTTGATCACTCGCCAAGGCAGACGAGAGAGTCAGATGCTGAAAATGGACATCTAATGTAAAGTGAGTGCCCTCATAAACATCCTGAGTATGCAGCCTGTCCACAACTTCCAGTCCTACTTCCGGCACCATCTGGTCGTAAATGTGGAAATCAATGTAGTTAAACAGGACTTCATCCAACAACGGTTGCTGACCAAATTGACGCTGAATTTCTGCTAGCGGGTAACGACGATAAGGGATCGCTTCAATTTCGTTGGCAAAGACTTGTCGGATCAGTTCATGCCAGGAAACGGGGGTCAAAATCTGGCGGAACGGCAGGATATTAAGGAACAGTCCATACAGATGATCACCGCCCTGAGCTTCCGGGCGACCATTGGCAGTGATCCCGGTCAGGATGTCATGCTCTCCGCTGAAAATACTCATGACTTTGATATGTCCGGTCAGCAGGATACTTTTCAGTGGCACGCCCAGTTGCTGCATCAGGTGGCGCAATCCCTGATAAACAGTACTGTCCAGTATCAGCGAAAAAGATTTCAATTTCGGACTGGTTGCAGATGCGGCGGTATCATTAATCCCGTCTGTATGCTGTTTACGGGGCAATTCAAGGATAGTGCAATCATCCAGTTTCTGCGCCCAATAATCTTTTTGTTTTTCATCAGCAATAGCGGCTTGTTCCAGTGCAATAAAATCACGGTATTCCAGCGATTTTTTATCCGGTGCCTGCCAGTTGGCTTGTCCTGTTAACGTGGCGTAGCGATTGAACACTTCCACGATCATGGTGTTATAACTCCAGCCATCAAAGACCGGGTGACATTCGGTCATCGTAAACTGGAATGAGTTATCCGTACGTAATTGAATGAAGAAACGCAACAGTGTCGGATTCAGCAGATCAAATGGATTGACCCTTTCCGCTTCCAGTAACGCTTTTGCCCGCTCATCCTGCTCTTTTTCTGACAAATGACGCAAGTCTTCAACAACAATGGGTAATTCAGCAAACTGATAAACTAACTGAAGAGGTTCGCTGTAATTTTCCATATCAAACGCAGTGCGCAGTACATCGTGAGCAGCCACGGTCTGGGCTGTCGCTTCCCTGAATGCCTGTTCATCAAATCGTCCATTCACACGCAGATGGGAAGTGCCGGTACAGTGATACACATTGGCATCAGGAGACATGTTCATGTGATAGAACATACCCGCCTGCATCCGGCTGAGCGGATAGGCATCAATGATTTTTTCCCGCTTTTCCTCTAAGCGCTGGCGATCTTTCTCTGAAATCTGACTGAACGGGGCAATGCTTTGTGCCGGCTGTTGATACGCTTTATTCGGTTCATTCGCCCCGCGTTCATCAATCAGGGCGGCCAGTTCTGCTATAGTCTGGTGCTGGAACAGATCCACCAGCGTCAAGGGCCAGCCACGATCCTGTGCTTTACCGGTTAATTGCACACCCCGCAGAGAGTCCCCCCCTAAGGCAAAAAAGTTATCATGAATACCAATCTGGGATACTGGCAATGTTTCCTGCCATAACATCAGCAGTGCTGCCTCGGTTTCACTGCGTGCTTCCTGATATTCACTGGCTAGCTGCGGCCGTACTTGCTGTGGTGCAGGGAGGGCCTTGCGATCAATCTTGCCATTACTGGTTAATGGCAGGGCATCAAGGAAAATAAAGGCCGATGGCAACATATAGTCCGGCAGTGTACGTTTTAACTCAGCTCTTATTGTTTCAACTGATAATGTTTCAACTGATAACGTTTCAACTGATAACGTTTCAGCGGATGATATAGGACTGGAGTGAGAAGCCGGTACGATATAAGCCACCAGATGAGAAGCCTGATTACCTTCATATTGGTGAGCCATCACGACAGCCTGTTCTATGGCGTCAATACGTTTCAGGGCAGTTTCAATTTCGCCCAGTTCAATACGGAATCCGCGGATCTTCACCTGATGGTCGGCACGTCCGAGGTATTCCAGAGAACCATCGCGCCGTAAACGGGCCAAATCCCCACTCCGGTATAACCGCTGTCCGGCCTCCGCCTGTGGGAAAATCTGCCGTTTATCGATAAAACGTTGGGCGGTGAGTTCAGGACGATTCAGATAGCCCCGTGCTACACCCGCTCCACCAATGTACATTTCTCCCACTGCGCCCAACAGGGACAATTTACCCTGTTTATCCAGCAGGAAAATTTCCAGATCATCCAGCGCCTCACCAATCGGGCTTTTGCCACCTTGCAAGGCATCAGCCTGCCTAATTCTGCGGTAAGTCACATGCACCGTAGTTTCGGTGATGCCGTACATGTTGATGATTTCAGGCTGTTCATCCCCGTGTTTTTTGAACCAGCCCAGTAAATTAGCCGGCTCCAGCGCTTCACCGCCCAAAATCACATAGCGCAGTGACAACGAAGGATCCATTTCGTTCTTTTGCGCTTCACTCCATTGATCATCTGCCGTAATAAAGAGCAGGAAAGCAGACGGTGTCTGATTCAACACCGTGACTTTTTCTTGTTGCACCCATTGATAGAAATGCTCCGGTGTCCGGCTGACCCAATAAGGCACAATGCTCAAACGACCACCGTACAATAGCGCGCCCCATATTTCCCATACGGAAAAGTCGAAAGCACAGGAGTGGAAGAGTGTCCAGACATCATTTTCTGTAAATGTAAAATGGCGTTCACTGGCGCTGAACAACCGCATGACATTGGCATGGGGTATTTCCACCCCTTTCGGTACACCGGTGGAGCCTGAGGTATAAATGACATAAGCCAGTGCATCCGGCTGACAAGGTATATCAGGGTTAGCCAGAGACATGGTCTGAATAAAGGTTTTTTCTGTGTCGATGCAGAGATAATCCACTTTTTCGTGGTCAAACAGGGTTCGATATTGGGGGATACCAATCACCAACTGAACATTGGCATCTTCAACGTAGAAACGCACCCGTTCCGGCGCGTGGCTGCCATCAATCGGCAAATAGGCTAGTCCGGCTTTCAGTACAGCCAGAATAGCCACCAGCATCTCCTCATCACGCTCCAGGCAAAGCCCAACCCGCGGTGTAAGCACTGTGGTTGTTTCTATTTGTCGCCGGATTTGCAGAATGTAGTGTGCCAGTTGGTTGGCACGCTGATTAAGCTGGTTATAAGTCAGCATCCGTCCATGATCAGTACTCAGGGCAATCGCCTGCGGACGACGCAAGACCTGTTGTTCAAACGCCTGATGCAGGGTCTGTGTCACCGGATGCTGACTCAGTTGGCGCGGCCATTCATGCACAAGCCAATGTTTTTCAGCCTCATTGATACACTGGTAATCCGTCAGCGCGGTTTGGGCATTCTGGACGATTTCCTGCAACAGGAAGTGGAAATTCGCCTCAAACTGTCTGATAGTCGCTTCACTAAACAAATCACTGCTGTATTCCAATGCTCCCCGCAATTGTTCTGCGCCATCGGCCAATGACACTTTTTCCATGGATAAGGTCAAATCGAATTTGGCGTGCTCCCCCAATAATGTGAATGGCGTCGCTTTCATTCCATCAAACTGCCATCCGGCAGAGTCAGAACCATCGAAAGCGAACATCACCTGAAATAACGGAGAGTAGCTCAGGTCGCGTTTGGGATTGATCGCTTCCACCAGTTGTTCAAAACTCACCTGTTGATGCGACAGGCCGTCAAGGACCGTATCAAAAACCTGCTGCTGCAATTCGGCAAACGTGGCATGGGGTTCCAGTTCAATACGGTAAGCCAATGTATTCACAAAGAAACCGACAACGCCTTCCAGTTCCAGTTGTCCACGTCCTGAGACCGGAGAACCCACAACCAGATCCGTCTGGCCGCTATAACGATAAAGTAACAGGTAAAACGCACTTAACAGGGTAGAGAATAGCGTCTTATTCTGTTGCTGCGCCTGTTGTGACAAGGCCTTAGTCAATTCAGGGGATAAAGTGAAGCAATGCGTTTTACCACGCAGACTCAAACGATTAGGGCGTGGGTAATCAAAAGGCAGAGCGATGGGTTCAACACCGGACAGTTTTTCTTTCCACCATGCCAGCGATGTCTCAAATTCAGTATTTTCATGCTGTTGGTGCTGCCATTCCGAGTAATCAATGTACTGAATAGGTAACGATGGCAATTCAGGAACATTGCCCTGCCGACGAGCGTTATAACACGCGGTCAGTTCACGACTGATAATACCGGCAGACCAGCCATCAGAAATAATATGGTGTAATACCATCACCAGATAATGGCGATCTTCTCCGTGTTCATCTCCACAACGATACAGGGTAAAACGCAGCAGAGGCGCCTGTTGTAAATTAAATGGCCGCTGGCTGTCCCGCTGTAAACGTTGTTTTTGCTGTTCTTCACTCAGCATAGACAAATCAACCGTCACCAGCGGTAAAGAAACCGATTCATGACAACGCTGATAAAGCGTGCCATCTTGATAAACAAAATCTGTACGGAAAGATTCGTGCCTGTCCACCATGTCGCTGATAGCCTGCTGAAGTGCCGGTATATCCAATTTTCCCTCAAGCACCAGCGCAGTGGTGATGTGATAAATAGCCGATTGTTGTTCGAGTTGTTCATGCAACCACAAACGTTTTTGCGCTAGGGATGCCTTAAATTGAAATGTATTTTCCTGCATAAAACCTCCGGCAAAATACCCTTCACTTTGCAAGTGTCGGGCATATTTCATTGTTATCGTTTCTTTATTTCCGTTCCCGTACGACACGTTTTATGGTGTTTTGAGGGCCTGTGTTATGAGAGCTCGTGTTGTGACGAACACTATCTCCCCCGGTCATACGAGACTCCAGTAAATGAGCAAGCTGTTTAATTGTCTGGCACTGCAAAAGTTCAGCCAGAGAGATCCTGACTGCCAATTGCTGTTCAATACGGGCAGCAATGCGTAAGGCGTGCAATGAGTGCCCTCCCAAAGCAAAGAAATTCTGGTCACATCCTATCTGTTGTTGTTGCAGTACCTCACTCCAGATATCCCTGAGACGGCTTTCCAGCGGTGTTTGCGGGATATGTAAAACGCGGCCCTCCTGTTTTTTCTGCTGTAATTCTTTCTGCTGCCACTCAGATAAATATTCCGGCAAACGCGCCAACAAAGCCTGATAATCAATCTTGCCATTCGTGGTTTGAGGCATCTCATCCAACAGAACAATGGTGCCCGGCAGCATATGTGCGGGTAATTGTCTGCTGAGAAAATCAAGCAGTTGTCCTGACATTTGTTCTAAAAGTGACTCTGGAGATATCACATTGGCTTTCGCTGCTGATTTAAGGGATACACAAGCTATCAGCCGTATCTCGCCCTGTTTATCGCTATTAGCAAGCCCGGAATAGGAAAGCACAGCACTTTGCTGCACATAGGGATGCTGCATCAGTTGGGCTTCAATTTCTCCCGGTTCAATACGATAGCCCCGCAGTTTGATTTGTCGGTCACAACGACCAAGATAGAGCAATTCACCATCCGGCAAGGCGCAGACGCGATCTCCGGTGCGATAAATCCGCACTTTTTCTTGTGCTATTTCCTCTTGTGAAATGCCTTCTTGTGACATGCCTTCTTGTGGAATTGATATCGTGATGAATTTTTCTGCGGTTAATTCAGGGCGATTCCAATAACCTCTTGCCACACCCAAACCACCGATATACAACTCTCCTGCCATGCCGAATGGGGTTGGAGACAAATCGTCATTCAGTACAAACAGGCGAGTATTAGCGATTGGCAGACCAATCGGCATCGTGCCCTGTAAATCCTGATGTTTATCTGCACGATGAACACAACACCCGACAACCGTCTCTGTGGGGCCATATTCGTTGAACACGCCAATATCGGCTACATCAGTCAGCCATTCCTGTACAGTTTCACAACTCAGCGCATCTCCCCCTATTACCAATGAATGAACACGGGATTTTGCGGCAGCATCCAGATATTCCCCCAAAATACCAAGATGGGCAGGCGTGATTTTCAACAGATGACCACCCTGCTTTTGTGGTAATGAATACGCTGGTAATGGTTGCCGTAATATCTCCGCCATTGAAGCAATATCCGCATCATCTTGTATCACGGTAATGGTGCCACCATGCAACAGCGGCAGATAGAGACTGGTTAATGTGGCATCAAAACTGACGGATGAATGGAACAGGCTTTGGGTATTCTCAGTGACCTGATAACGCCAGCAGGTATCGGTCAGGTAGTTAATCAGACTGCGATGTTCAATCATGACGCCTTTCGGCATTCCTGTAGAGCCGGAGGTGTAAATCAGATAGACCAGTGCATTTTCATCATCAGCCACGGGGGGTAACGATTGTTGCGATAAAGAATATGTCGGAACAGACTCTGGTTCCTGATCCAGTGCCAGTACAGCAATTTCAGACATAAGAGATGCAGCCAACGCCTGATGGGTCAACACCAGACAACTTTGGCTGTCAGACAATAAATAAGTGACCCGCTCTGTGGGATAAGAGATATCAATTGGCACATAACAAGCCCCCATTCTGCTGACCGCCAGCATGGCAGCGATATAATCCAGACTGCGTGGCAAATAGAGCGCAACTCTGTCACCCGCATGAATCTGATTGTGATGCAGGCGGAGGCTTATCTGTTCAACCTGCTGCTCCAATTCCGCATAACTGACCTGCCGCTGTCCATCTATTACAGCGATTTGTTGGGAAGAACGTTGTACCTGACGGGCAAACAGGCTATACACATTGCCCGCAAAAACCGGCAATACTGGCCCCTGCCATTGGGTCAGCAATTGCCGGTTTTCCTGATCATCCAGCAATGCAACGTCTGTCAACACGCCCGTCATATTATTCATTAACTGGGTCAGAATGCGGATAAAGTGCTCTGCCAGACGGGCCACAGTAGTTGCATCATACAGGCCCGTGTCATAGACCAACTCGCCATGTAAGCTGTCAGAGAAAGCCGTGACCAATACTAATGGGTAATTTGTGCTTTCCGTGGCCTGTGTAAATTTAAACAGGTTTTCCCGTGCGCCGGATTGCGGATAATTTTCAAACACCAGCAAGGTATCAAATGCTGGCAGACCACAAGTGGATTTCAGATCCGCCAGCGAGATATCACTGAATTTTTCGTGTTCCCGCTGTTGCTGTTGAATGGCGCTCAGCCAATCGGCAACGGGTTGATTCATATGGCTGGTGATATGAATAGGCAGTGTACTGATTAACAGTCCCACCATTTTATCGATACCGGCTAATTCTGCCTGTCGGCCGGATACTGTCATGCCAAACAGACATTCGTCCTGCTGGCTGTAACGTTGTAACAGTAATGCCCATGCCCCCTGAATCAGGGTACTGATGGTTAAACGGTGACGACGTCCGGTTTCTGCCAACTGACCAGAAAGTTCTGTAGACAGATGAAATGAATATCGCTGTTTCAACTGACTGGCTGTCCTGATCGGATGAGCCGCAGGCAGCGGTGTCGCTGCCCCGACATCAGCTAATTGCGCCTGCCAATAATCCTGACACGCTTTACGGCTCTGCTGTTGCCAGCGAATAAAGGATTTAAATGCCGGTGCAGGGGGCAAGGTATCAGCCGGACGATAATAGAAGGATTCAACCGTTGTTAATAATAGCCTGACTGACCATCCATCAAGAATGGCATGATGATGGCTGAACAAAAGTTGTATCTGCTCATCTGGGAGTTGCAGCACGGTAATACGGAATAACGCACCATGTTCCGGTATAAACTCTTCCGCCAGATCTGCCGCCAGCAAGTTTTGGCGATACTGTTCTGCATCAGCCGGGTTATGCAGCCGCAGATCATGTTGCCGCCAATCCAGTTCCTGCTGAGGCATCACGATTTGCAATGGCTCACCAGCAAGGCTCATTTCAAAATGGCTGCGCAGGATAGGATAGTAAGCCACCGCCTGCTGCCATGCCTGCTGTAGACGGGTAATATCCACGCCATCAAACGGGCTCTTATACAATAAAGTAAAACACAACTGTTCGTGATACAGCCCGCTGCCTTGTCCGGCCATAGAGTGGAACAGCATTCCTTCTTGGGTATAGGTCAGCGGGTAGATATCTTCCATCACGCCATACCGTTGCTGCAATTGGCGCAGTGTTTCAGCATTCAAACGGGCAAGCGGGAAATCAGACGGCGTGTAAGTGGTCTGAGTCTGTGCCATACAATGTTCAGTCAGCCGGATAATCTGCTCTTTCATCGCCATTGCCAACTTATCAATGGTTTCATGCTGATAACACTGGTGGTTATACGTCCACTCTATCTGCAATTGTCCCTCATCAATGTAGCAATCTACTTCCAGTGCATATGACCTTGAGTTATCTGCCGCATGACGATGCACCAGCCCGATATCCGCAACACCCTGTAATGGCGCCTGATGGAAGGTACGGGTAAATTGTCCGAGATAGTTGAAGCAGATATCTGCCGCAGGGATAACAGGCAGTTGATTATTGGTAGATGTCTGGGTGTAGCGGGAATAGCGCAGTGCACCATAACCTGTTCCGCTATAAGGCACCTGACGTACCGCTTCTTTAACCAACTGGAGCAGTTGATCCGGCGGACAAGATGCAGGTAGTGACAACAACAGAGGATAAATGACCGTAAACCAGCCGACTGTTCGGCTGACATCCACATTTTCATGCAGGCTTTCCCGTCCATGCCCTTCCATGTCCACATGCAGTAATTCGGAACCACTCCAGTGTTGCAGTGTTGCTGCCAACGCTGCCAGTAACAAATCACCAACATGGGTACGGTAGGCGTGTCCGGTGTGCTGAACCAGATTTGTGGTGACCGTCAGATCCAGTGCTAGCCGATATTTAGCCGACTCTTTAACGAAACCTGGGAAAGGTTTTTCTCCCCAGTCACAGGGCAACGGAGCTACAGTTTGCTTCAGTTTTTGCTGCCAGAAATGATATTCGTCCTGTGACTGTTCAGATTGAGCATAATCTGCAAGGTGGGATGACCACTCAATCAAAGAAGCACTTTTTACCATCAGACGTGGGTTTTCCCCTGCCAGTAATGTTCGATAGTAATAACTTAAATCTTCCGTAAAAATGCGCCATGAAACGCCATCTATCACCAGATGATGAACTGCCAGCAACAGATAATTTCCTTCTGCGGTAATAAAATGGGTCGCAGTCAATAACGGGCCATGTTCAATATTCAATTGTGCCTGATGTTCAGCAACGGCCTGCACCAGTGCTTCTCTTGCCGGGGTTTCTGTGATCTGACATTGTTCTATCTGCCACTCTGTAACAGGTTCTCCTATCTGCCCATAATCCGGCCTATAACCATTTGCCAATGAGAAACGAGAGCGCAAACCATCATGTTGATTGACCACCAGAGCCAGTGCCTGCGCTAAAAGCGATATGTCTGTTCCTTCCTCCAGTGCATACAGATAAGACTGGTTATAGTGGTGCGGATTAGCATGATGGTGTGCAAAGAACCAATGCTGAATTGGCAGTAAAGCGTATTCTCCCTGCACGGGTTGAGTGTTGTTCTCAGCGTTGCCATCAATGTTATTTACCTGTGTCACCACGGCGGCTAATCCCGCAATAGTCGGATAATCAAACAGCATTTTTGGTGTGATCCGCAGCCCGATCTCCCGTACTCTGAACACTATTTGCAGGCTGAGAATGGAATCTCCCCCCAGAACAAAGAAATCATCATCAATCCCCAGATTTTCCTGATCCAACACTTGTTGCCAGATTTCGGTTAGTTGTTTTTCCAGTGCCGTCACTGGCATCCGGCGAACAGTGTGACGGGGTTGCTCAGTTAAAGGGATTTGTGCCAGCGCCTTACGATCAATTTTGCCGTTAGCTGTGAGTGGTAATGTTTCCTGCAAGATCCATTGGGTAGGACACATATGTACCGGCAGTCGTTGACTCAGTTCCTGCCGCACATTTTTCAGATCTGCCGCAGCAGATGTGTTCATCACCAGATAGGCCACCAGATGCTGGCGTCCATAAATGTCCCGCATACCCGCTGCCGCCTGAGCAACACCCTGACAAGCCGCAAGCTGAGCTTCTACCTCTTCCAGTTCAATCCGGTAGCCGTGCAGTTTAATTTGCTGGTCTTTGCGGCCGAGGAACAGTAAATTTCCGTCCGGCAGGTAACGCGCCAAATCTCCTGTCCGATAGAGTTTTTCCTGTGATAACGGTTTTTCCTGTGATAACGGAAAGAAAGGATCGGTAATAAATCGGCTTTCAGTCAGATCAAGACGATTGAAATAGCCCAGACCCACTCCAGCCCCACCAATGTACAGTTCACCAACTGAACCGAACGGCACCAGTTGCTGACACTCATCCAACAGATACAGCCGGGTATTGGCTATCGGACGACCAATTGGCAGTACACCATCCCCTTTTACGTCTCCGGCCAGTATGTCGTAAATACAGCAGCCCACGGTGGCTTCCGTCGGGCCGTATTCATTGATAATTCTGACCTGCGGTGCATGTTGCCGCCAGAAACGCAATGCGCTGGCAGAAAGACTTTCTCCGCCAATCACTAGCAGCGGTATCCGGCCTGCGTGTTCTGGTAATAATTGCTGGCTTAAGAGCTCCAGGTGAGCGGGCGTGATTTTCGCCATTGCCAGATCCGGCAATTGTTGCCATGCCTGCACCAGTGCCGGAATATCATCCTCTTCAGGCAGGATAAACAAGGTTTGCCCCTGTAATAACGGCAAGAACAGGCTGGTAATCGTCGCATCAAAGGAAATAGAGGCATGAAGAGTATTTCCCCGTTTAGTCAGATCACCATAATGTTTACAGGCATGTTGCAGATAGTTCCCCAATCCCCGATGTGGAATGATGACCCCTTTTGGCCTGCCGGTAGAACCAGAGGTATAGAGAATATAAGCAGGCTGTTCCGGTGAAATCGCAATATCAGGATTGGGAATAGCAGCCTGATTGTCTGTTACTGGTTTTGAGGTAACTGGCTCTGAGGTAACTGGTTCTAAGGTAACTGGTTCTAAGGTAAACGGCTCCGGCGTCAACCGTACAATATGATGCGATGGCAACGCTAATCTGGTGGCTTGTTCGTGAGTCGTAATCACCTGTGCCACTTGTGCATCTTCCAGCATAAAACGGGCACGTTCTGCCGGATAGGTACTATCAATTGGTACATATGCAGCACCGGTTTTCAATACCGCCAGAATCGCTACGACAAGCATGGCTGAACGTGGCAGGCAGATCCCAATCTGTGAACCCTTACCAATCCCCTGTGTCAGTAAATCATTCGCCAGCCGATTAGCGTGTTGGTTAAGCTGGTCATAACTCAATGCTAACCCTGCTTCATACTGCTCACACAGGGCAATCGCTTGGGGTGTTCTGCACACCTGCTGTTCGAACCATTGATGCACCACCGGGTGCAACAGGGGCTGTACTGTGGCATTGAGATCGCTTAACTGCTGCTGTCGTTCCTGTGGTGACAACATTGCCAACTGATAGACAGGCTGGTCTGGCGCACGACACAGGCTATCCAACAAACAGGCATAATGTGTCACTAATTGCGCCACAATTTCGGGTGCAAAACACGCTTCACGATATTCAACCGACAATAGCAGGCTATCCGCTGTTTCCTGTACAAACAGGGTTAAATCGAATTTGGCTTCTGGATTGTCTATTGGCTGACTGTCTATAACGTAATTACGAGCATCAGTACGAAGTTGTTCATTGAGCTGTTGCTGGTGCGCATTAAACACAAACATGATCCGGAACAGAGGAGAAAGCGAACGTTTCTCTGCTGGCAGAACAGCATCCACCACTTGTTCAAACGGAACGTCTTTGTTAGCCATTGCCTGATTGAGTGTCTGGGCACTATCAAACAGAAATTCAGTAAACGGACGGCTGATATCGACATTCTGACGTACCGCTAAGGTATTCAGCAGAAGCCCGATAACCGATTGCAGTTCCGGCCTGTCACGCAGAGAAACAGGTATACCAATAACGATATCTCCTGTTGTGTCACCTTCACTGCTGTAACGCTGTAACAAGATCTGGAAAGCCGCCAATAACAGGGTAAACAGTGTCGTATCCTGCTGCTGTGCCAACCAGCGCAATGCTTTGGTCTGCTCAATGGACAGCGGCAGGCGATGGTAAGCTGCTTTCGATTCTTCAACAGGTGCATGATGTTGCTGAGGTAATGTCACCACTGGCGGTAATTGCTGATATACCTGATGCCAATACGCTAATTGGCTATGCCAGACTTGTTGCGCTTCAGGGCTGCGTTCCCATGCAGCGAATTGCAGGTAATCAGACACAGGTGCCTGCTGGATGCCCTCTTCTGACAGATTATTTTCTTCTGGAAGACCATTCGCTTCTGACTGGTATAGCGACAGCAATTCATCATCAAGCTGTGCCAGTGCCTGTTCATCCACCAGAATATGATGCAGACAGACAATCAGGGCACTTCCCTGCCATGCATCGGTCACCAGTAACAGGCGATATAATGGTTGTCCAATTAGCTGGAACGGTGTCTGCATCATACCGGCGGCTCGCTGCTGTAACTGCTGCTGCCACTCCTGTTCATTCTGTACTTCAATAATTTCATGCGGACAGTCCGGTGACTGCTCACTGTAATATTGCCGGGGCGTGGTTCCCTCCATCCGCAGACGCAGATTGAGTGATGGATAGCGACGGAACAGCAAGTTTACGCTTTTCTGTATCCGTTCAACCTCCACGTTATTTTCAACTACATTGCCATCATTCTCCTTGCCGGCAAGTGTTTTTATACTGGCAAAGGTTTTGATACTGGTGATGTGGTAACGACAGCTATCAGGATACAGTTGGTCAAGGAACCACATCCGTTGTTGAGCAAAGCTCAATGGTGCATCGTGGATCACAGACAGATTTAATGAACCTGCACTGGCCGTTGAATCCACTCTCTCTGCCAACCGCATTGGCGTTCGGCAGATAAAAACATCGCTGACTTTGAAATGCAGCCGGAATTGGCTGGCAAGTATTGCTACCATTTTGGCCGCTAAGAGAGAGTGTCCACCCGCAGCAAAAAATGAGGTATTACGGCCAATCGCCTGATGCCCCAATAAAGTCTGCCAGACCTGGATAATCGCCTGTTCTGTTTCATTCCGGGCTGGTTCAGCGATGGCTTCTCCCGTCTGCCGCATCGGTGTGGGGAAGCGTTTTCTGTCCACTTTATTATTCGGCAATCGGGGGAATTCGTGCAGGAAGACGTAGCAGGAAGGGCGCATAAATTCCGGCAAAGATCCCCCCAGATGTGATTCAATCTGTGATTGATCAAGTGCGGTATCAGGTTGGGTAAGTATATAGGCAACGATAGCGCTGGCATTCAGGTAATCTTCCCGCACCATCGCCACCGCATCAGAAATAGCGGGATGCTGACGCAAAGCGCTTTCGATTTCTCCCAGTTCTACACGATAACCCCGGATTTTTATTTGTTGGTCAATCCGTCCCAGATAGTCAATGTTGCCGTCTGCCCGATAACGAGCCAGATCGCCGGTACGATAAAGGCGGGCATCAGGCAGGGAGCTGAACGGATCAGGAATAAAACTGCGTTCAGTCAGTTCTGGTCGGTGCAGATAGCCTGTAGCGACCCCAACACCGCCAATACAAAGTTCACCCGCAACGCCAATCGGTAATGGTGCGCCATACTCATCTAAGATCCAGACCTGTGAATTGGGGATCGGGCGGCCAATGTGAACACTGTCATCGTCCAGCGTCAACTCAGCATTGGTTGTACCTACTGTTGCTTCTGTCGGGCCATAGGAGTTAATAAAGCGGCGGTTTTTGCCCCATTTATGCAGCAGATCCACACCACAGGCTTCCCCGGCGACTAACAGTACCTGTAAATCAGGTAACTCAGCTTCAGGCAGTGCGGCCAGCGCCGAAGCAGGCAATGTGACATGAGTAACACGTCGCGTAATAAGCTGTTCCAGCAAATCCGGGCCAGGCATGATGGCAAGACGGGGAGCCATTAATAATGTGCTGCCAGTACAGAACGCCATCAGAATTTCCCAGATGGAAGTATCAAAACTGAAAGAGGCGAACTGGAGGACCCGGCTGTTCGGTGGTACAGCCAGAAATTCAACTTCTGTTTCTGCCAGATTGCACACACTGCGGTGTCGGATGGGTACACCTTTCGGTCTGCCGCTGGAGCCTGAGGTATAGATGATATAGGCCGTATTTTCTGCCCGGACATCTACCCGTGGATTTTCCACACTGAATGCCGACAGTTGAGGCATCAAGGTTTCAAGGGAGAATAAAGGAAGGTTACAATCCTGATAACGTGCCATAAATTGATCTTGTGTCACCAGCAGATGCAAGCCAGCATCTTCAATGACATAACGACTACGATCCAGCGGATAATCAGGATCAATCGGTACATAAACTCCACCCGCTTTCAGGATAGCGAGAAAACAGATCACCAGTTCCAGTGAGCGTTCGACACTTAATCCGACACAAACTTCTGGCCCTACCCCTTGCTGGATCAGAAAATAAGCCAGTTGGTTGGCACGCTGATCCAATTCAGCATAAGTCAGCGATTGCTGACCGAATTCAACCGCAATGGCTTCTGGTACACGCTGCACCTGACGTTCGATAAGCTGATGAATGCCGACATTATCGCTGAATGGGTGTTCAGTCCGGTTCCACTCAGCCAGTTGTTGTTGCTGTACAGGACTGAGCAGAGAAACCCGACCGATAGCCTGTTTCGGTTGCTCGAACAACTGCGGCAGAAAATGGCAGAAGTTTTCCACCATACGGGAAATCGTCTCTGGCAGAAAACGATCACTGGCATATTCAAATATCCCCTGTAATTCCCCTTCTTCACGCCACATCTCCAGTGTCAGCTCATATTTGGCGATTTGCATATCCCACTGGCGTAATGGAGAAAGTTGAACAGCCCCCATGCGTTTACCCGTGAGCGGTATATTCTGGTAGGTAAACAGAGTCTGGAACAGTGGGGAAAGCCCCGGTTGATGATTATCTTCCCCATTGTTTTGTAATAAATTGTCTTTTAGCAGAGGGAGTAATTGGCTAAACGGCATATCCTGATGCGCAACGGCATCAATAAAGGTGGATTTAACTTGGGCCAGCAGTTGTTCGAATGATTGGTGGATATCAACCTGATTACGCATCACCAATACGTTGAATAACAGACCAACCGGCTGTTGCTCCTCACTGTAGTGACGGTTGGAAACGGGGGTTCCCAACAGAATGTCACTCTGACGTGAATAGCGCGCCAGAAATGCAATAAATCCGGCTTGTAAGATCAGATAAGGAGTGACGCCATACTGATAGGCTAATGTATCAATCTGTTCATGGAATGCAGTGGGCAGGCTGAATGGCAAACGCCCTCCCTGATAACTGCGTATGGCAGGTGTCGGAAAGTCATAAGGTAGTTGGATCAGGGGGAGTGTTCCGGCCAACTGACGCTGCCAGTATTGACGGGCGGCTATGCCCGAAGCCCCATTGATCCGTTGATACTGGAGGCGTGCATGTTCCCGTTGACCATAACCAGCGTGCCGGATCTCAAGTGTTTTCCCTGCTTGCAGCAGGCTGTAATTTTCCAGCAACTCATCCCACAGCCGTTTCACTGATTCGTCATCCACAATTAAGTGGTGGAAAGCCAGTACAATCAGATGACTATGTGGCCGGAGTGTCAGCCCTGCCATACGTAGCAATGGTGGATCGATTAATTCAAATGGCAAGGTCGCAAATTGACTGATAATGTTTTCTGCCTGCGCTTGAGCCTGTGGGCCATACTGGCTCAGATCCTGCCAGATGATCTTTGCAGTCACCGATCTGGCAGAGAGATGCTCTGCTACCTGCGCAATAATATCCCCTTCTTGTATCAGAAAACGGGTTCTCAATACGTCATAACGGGCAATCAAAGCGTCAAGGGATTGTTGTAACCGCTGATGATCCAGTGCTCCCTGCCACTGGGCAACGTAGGCCATGTTGTAAATTGGGCTGGAAGAAGCAGTTTGTTGGATCAGGTAAATACCCTGCTGTTCGTAGCTGGCAGTATGCGGGGTTACCGTTATCTCCTCCGCTATCCCTTCTGACAGCTCATCAACACGCAATATCGCTGCACACTGGGCAAGCGTGGGTTGCTGGAACAGTTCACCAAAACGCAAACTCAGTCCCATTTTTTCCCGCACTTGTGCAATCATGCGAATTGCCTGTAGAGAATCTCCTCCCAGTGCAAAAAAACTATCGTCACGTCCGATTTGTTTGATATGCAACAGCGATTGCCAGATAGCGGCCAGTTTTGTTTCCCGTTCCCCCTGTGGGATAACAATATCCTGCCGGTTTTGATATGTCTGGCGGACAGCCGGTGCTTGCAGTGCCTTGCGGTCAATTTTGCCATTGGATAACAGCGGGAACAGTGACAAGAACTGATAATCAGCAGGGCGCATAGCGGCTGCCAGATTGGGGGCCAGATAGGCATCTAATGTTTCTGCTGTTACTGTCATTTCCGGTGCCAGACGGATAAATGCCACCAGCCGCACACTATGTGACGGTTTCTGTGACTGTTCAAACGCCTGTACAATCGCTTGTTGTACCGCAGGATGTTGTTCAAGCAGACTCTCTATCTCTGCCGTTTCAAGGCGCTGACCATTGATTTTGATCTGAAAATCATTACGGCCAAGCAGGATCAGATCTCCCTGCTCATCAATACGTCCCAGATCACCCGTCCGGTAAACCGGCTGACCAGCCAGTTTCCCTTTTTCCGGTGTGATAAAACGTAAGTTATTTTCAGACTCGGCTGACAAGTAACCCGCACTCATAAAGGGAGTGCTGATCCACACTTCCCCTTCGGCACCAACCGGAACTGTTTCACCCTGCTCATCAACAACGACAATAGTGGTATCGTCTATCGGTTTACCGGCAGGGATCAACGCACGTTGAACATCTTTCTCTGTGACACGATAGTAGACTCTCGCCAGTGTGGTTTCTGTTGTTCCATACAGGTTGATTAATTGGGTTTGTCGCAACTGACGCTGGTAAAACAGCTCTACCAGTGATCCTTTCAGCATTTCACCCGACAGAACGGCATACCTCAAAGATTGCAGGTCATCACTGGATTGTGGACACTCCAGCAAAACCTGAAATAAAGAGGGAATAAGGTGGGTAATACTGATCCGCTGTTCGCGTATCCAACTCAACAGTTCCTGCGGCGAATAACGGATATCGTGGGCAGGAGGAATACACAATGTTGCCCCGTTGAGCAAAGGTAACAACATATCACGCAGGAAGGGATCGAACATCTGGTTTATCAATTGGCTGACTTTGTCAGCGGGCGTCAGATTCAGTTCACGGCTTTCCCAACGGATAAAATGCAATAAGCTGTCTTCGCGCCCTAATATGGCTTTAGGTTGCCCAGTAGAACCCGATGTAAAGTAGACGTATGCTGGTTTGTTATGACGGATGCCACTGTTGTTATGTGTGCTGGCAGTGTTACCGGCAGACAGTGAACTCTCTGTCTCTCCCGCGAATAACGAAGGAATTGAATGAATTTCCTGCACTTCATCAGCCAGCACCAGCGAATAATCTTCTGACAGATGCTCCAGCAGGGGCAACCATTGACGGCAAGTGATAATAGTTGCACCACGGAATTGTGCCAGTAATGTGGCAAGGCGTTGCTCCGGTAATTTAGGGGATAATGGAACAAACACTTTGCCGGCTTTCATGATGGCTAATGCTGCCGTTATCAGAGAAATACTCTCTTCCATCAACGTCATGACGTACTGACTTTCAGCCTGATGATGTAACATATGACTAAGTCCAGTAACGCGCTCTGACAAGGTACGATAGGTCAAGCTTTCGTTTCCCTGTGTCACCGCAATATTTTCCGGGAAACGTACAACGATTTGCTCAAATTTGGTTGAAATCACCATTAGCCATCTTCCTTCAATAAAACACGATTACATGACAAAACAGCTTTGATACGTGACAAAACAGCCCTGGGCGTCATGCCAGAAAAGGCATATTCCCCAAATCCATTCTTTCAACACTTATTTCTGCGATTTCCTGCAAAATCTAAATTTGGAGCGTTACTCCCTCAAAATGCTCTCTTTTAAAACAAAAGGATCCGCATCTTTCAGGAAAGGGAAGCGTTCTCTGACATCCCGTACATGAGCAAGAGAGATGGTCATGGTGTTTACTGCCTCGTTATCCCGCTCGTGCAGTAAGATTTCACCCAACGGATCGATCAACATGGAATCACCTGCATAGTCGAGTTGATTGCCATCCTGCCCCACACGATTGACCCCGATGACATAGCTCTGGTTTTCAATTGCACGTGCCTGCAACAGAGTGCACCAGTGCAGGGAGCGTTTGGCAGGCCAGCTAGCGATATAAAGTGCTGCATCGTAGTGGCCATTGATATTGCGTGACCAAATCGGGAAGCGCAGGTCATAACAAATAAAAGTGGCTATTTTCCAACCTTTGAAATCCACAATCAGCGGGGCATTACCTGCGGTGTATTCATGATCTTCCTGAGCGAAAGAGAAGAGGTGTTTTTTGTCATAGTGGACGATGGAGCCGTCTGCATTAACCCACAACAGACGGTTATAGAAATGCTGGTTTTCAGTAATAATCATGCTGCCAACAATCGCACACCCCTTCGCGGCTGCCTGCTTTTTCATCCACTGAATACTGGGGCCATCCATCGTTTCAGCAATGGCTTGTGGCTTCATACTGAACCCTGTCGTGAACATCTCCGGCAAAATGATCAGATCACTATCAGTCACTTGTGCGATGTGGTGTTCAATATATTCCCGGTTTTTTGTTGCATTTTCCCAAACCAAATCGGTTTGAATCATTGTTACTTTGAGATTCTGAGCAATCATTGCAAACTCCGTTTCAATATATGTTTTGTTATTTATTTTTTATCAACATTCATTACAGGTCAGCATCAAACAGGTGTTCCAGATAACCACTCTGTGCTGACATTTTGCGGATTTCGCCCTTTTCTCCCTGCCGTTGAGGAGGTGGAATGAAGTCGGAAGCAATTAAGTAGTTGAAATAACGGAAAAGCAGTGTCTTATCTGATGGTGGGCATTGAATGCCGCTGCCATTGAGTAAATCCATTGTCATCTCTGTGGCATACTTGGCTTTTTCGTTCATTTCTATGCCATTATGAGCGAGTGCCAATATGTCAGTAAAAACTGAACGGTAAGGTTTCCCATTGAGATACAAACAGTTTTGTGCCAACGCTTCCATGTAGTCATCGTTGTCAACGGTCTGGATGCGATAACCGAATTCCCTCAGAAAGAAAACAATATCGTTGAAAGTGATCGGGTCGGGAGCCGTCAGATGGAGGGTTTTTCCATTAAATTTTTCGATATCTAAAATGGCATACAATGATGCTTTCGCGACATAATCCACTGGAGAAATATCAAAATCTTCCTGTGAATTGAACGTGAGCCCCGTCTCCACCAATGCCCTGATCATTTCATAATAAATGCCTTTGACTTTAGTTTGCCGCAATGGGTAGCTGCCATCGGTACTATCGCCCCAAATATTGCCCGGACGCACAATGACCCACTTAAGGCCTTTTTCCCCCGCACGATGGATAGCTTGTTCCGATTCAAATTTGGTACGTTCATAATCCATATCATCAAATCTCTGCCCCACATCAAGATCTGTTTCATGCAAAACGAAACCGTCACGATATAGATGTTCTCCCACTACGCTAAAGCTGGAGGTATAAAGCATCGGTATATTGCCCTGTAGACAGAATTCAATGATATTTTGTGTTCCCGACACATTAACAGGTGCAAGCCGGCCATAAGATGCCACTAAACTGGTCCAGGCAGCACAATGAATGACTCTGTCAATTTTGCCGATTAACGCTGAGTAAAGCTCTGCTGTCAGCCCAAGATCTGTTTTCGTAATATCACCCAATACAGGAATAACACGGTGGAGTTGGTCTCGGATCCGTTTTTCCTGATCGTAGGTGAACAAAAAATCTTCCAAACGCGCCAGTGCCTGTGAATTATTTTCAGCTCTTATCAGGCAATATACACTGGCATCAGTTGTAGTCAGTATTTCAAGTAAGACCCTGCCCCCCATGACACCTGTTGCGCCGGTAATTAAGATGTGTTTGGTCTCTTTTTTGGTATGGTTGAGCATGTTTATCCCCTACACCTAATGATTAAATGTGTTACTTGCTGTTTTTTCATACCTTTATCTATTACTCAGGTAGCAGCTTTACTGGCTGCCCCCTGAGATCTATCGAAATACGTTCTTATCTCTTCTTATCTCTCATATAGTGCCAACACGCATTCCACCATCCAGTGAGATCACTGCAGTATTGAGATAATTGGTTTTACAACTCGCCAAAAATCCCACAACTTCAGCCACATCATCTGACGTTCCCCAACGCCCGACAGGCACAATCGAACGCACAATCTTATCTTCTGCCGCAGATTCCATCGGGCCAGAACTGACGAACTGCTCCAGCATGTCAGTTTTGCAAATCCCCGGCGCAACGGCAGTGACACTGATATTCAACGGTCCCAGTTCACGCCCCCAGGATTCTGTAGCAGAAATTAATCCCGCTTTTGATGCGCCATAAGCAGCACTTCCCGCAGCTCCCCAAATGCCAGCAACGGAAGCGATATTGATAATGCGTCCATATTTCTGCTGCGCCATATGGCGAACAAAAATCGTTGTACAGTTGAAAGCACCGACCAGATTGACATCGATCACTTTGGCGGACTCCGGCAACCCTTTGCCCGACAGGCAGAAAGCCCGGTGGATAATGCCTGCATTGTTCACCAGAACGGTGATCGTCTTGCCTAATGTTTCCGTGATCTGTTGCTCCGCCCGTTCGACGGAGGCAACATCAGTCACATCCATTTCAAAAATTGTCAGGGATTCAGGGTGCCCAAGGCGCTCCTTCAGGAGCGCCAGTTTTTGTATGCTGATATCCGTTGCAGCCACCAGATAACCAATATCCAACAGTGTCTTGGTGATCGCGGTGCCAAATCCCCCTGCCGCGCCGGTTACAACAGCAATTTGCCGACTCATCCAGCCAGCCCTTCTTTAAATGTGATATCAATCACCTTGCGGGCATTTGCCATTGCATCAAAGATCCGCTCTTCGAAGAAACGGACATCATCCTGTGACATCAACAGGTTGGGGTACATGCGAGACAATGGAGAGAACTGAATGCCATAGCGTTTGGAAATTTCACGAATAATGATGTCGCAGAATTTAACCTTATCGCTGTAACCTTCAGAAGAGGTGACAGGCGTATTCTGAGAGTGATAAACCAATGCGGTCGGCATTCCCTGTACAACCAGTGGCAGGTCAACAGCTTCTGCGGCTTTCACAAAGACATTGGAAATCTGGCGCATAACGTCACCCATGCGCTCATAGCAGCCGGGATCTTCCTCAATCAACCTGAAAGTTGTCTGGATAGCAGCCAGCCCAAGCGGATAACCATTGAAAGTCCCTGCGTGGATGACTTTCCCACGGGTGTACAAATTCATAATGTCACGGCGACCAGCAATAGCGGAGATTGGCATAGCACCACCACCCAATGCCTTACCGAAAGTGGCCAGATGAGGGGTTACCCCCAGTATTTTCTGTGCGCCTCCCAACCCCAAACGAACACCGGTGATGATTTCGTCGAAAATCAGCACAATATTATATTTCTCACACAGTGCTTTGGTTTTTTCCAGATAGTCTTCAACAGGGAAAATACCCCCGCCGTTAATGCAAATCGGCTCCATCAGAACAGCAGCGATTTCATTGTGGTAGCGCTCTACGGTGGCCGTTAATATATCAATGTCATTCCACGGCAGCATGAAAGACTGATCAGTAATGACTTTAGGATCGCGTCCTAATGTATCTAACAAGTCACCTTTAAACTGCTCTGGCACCGGGTAAGTCAGATCCTGCTTCTTGCGCCAGCCCATAATGTTGTCAGCATTGCCATGATAGTGACCGTGGAAACGAATAAAACGGTTTTTGCCGGTAAAAGCACGAGCAAGGCGCAACGCATTTTGTACCGCCTCTGTTCCGCTCAGGCAAAAACGGACCATTTCGGCACAAGGGATGTGTTTGACCATCGTTTCACAAACACCGACTTCCAAATCACAGGTGTCAACGGAAGTCACTTTATTCATGTATTCGATCAACGAACTGTTGTAAGCCTCATTGTGATGCCCAACCAGTAATGCCCCAAATTTGCAGAACATATCCAGATGTTCATTGCCATCCAGATCCCACACACGGGATCTTTCCCCACGGTTAAACGGGATCACCAACGGACGCTCAGGATCACCAAAGTTATAGTGTGATCCGCCGGGCATCAGATCCCAACATCTTTTATAAAAGCCTTTTGAATTGTCCAGACATAATTTTGTTGAAGCATCCATAGATTCTTTACTCCTCACCTTTGATTCTTGCTCATATTTTTGGTCGGATTGTTCGTGATCGGATTGTTTTTGATCAGACAGTTCGTGATTAAGCAACATATGCCGTTTCACTTGTTCAGGTACAACAACATTGAGTAATTCGAGTAATGCGATACGGGTCAGATAAGCCGCCCCATTCATCAACAGCTTAGCAATCTTACTGACATGTCTGTTTTCAACCGCTTCAAATGGCGTGCCTTTCAGCCATTCGTTCATGGCACCCATAGCCGCACCGCACCAGATTTGGTAATCCATATTGCGTACAGAATCACCGCTAATCGCCCAACGGGACGATTGACCGAGATACCATTGGAAGACCAGCGCCATTTTTTTCTTCGGCTGTTTTTCTGCTTTGGCAATGGTGTCGGGTTGGTTGATGGTATGAAAATAGTGGATAGTTTCCTGCCAGATGTCTGACAGAGGTTTATGAAATACCTGTTTTTCCAGCAGGGTTATTTCTTGTTCCGGTATGTCATCCAGACTGTCATATTGTTTATATAAGTTATACAGTTTCTGCGCCCGCACAGCGTACATACTACCCTGTTTCAATACCTGTACTTTGGCGCCTAGCTCAAACATATCCGCTGATGGTGCAGTGGTAACATCATTGATACGGGCTTGTGCCAGCATTTTTTTCACAGCATCAGATGTTCCCGCTTCCACACAGCTCTGGTTAATTGAACCAGTGACAACATAAGCGGCTCCCAGTGCAAAAGCCGCCAGAATGGCATGAGGTGTTCCCAAACCACCCGCAGCGCCAATCCGTACTTGGTAACAATTATGGGCTCCGTTTTGGGTTTCATCTGCGATTTCATTCCGTAGCTGTACTTCATCCCGTAGCTGTACAATGGAACGGAAAATACAGGCCAGCACACCCTGATCGGTATGCCCGCCGGAATCGCCTTCTACGGTAATGTCATCTGCCATTGAAACCTGTCGTGCCAGCTTTGCCTGTTCCGGGGTGATAAGCCCGTCTGTCAGTAGTTTTTGCAGTATGTTTTCGGGAGCCGGATGCAAGAAGTGCTGTGCTACTTCCCGACGGGAAACTTTGGCAATCAGGCGATGGTGACGCAGGATTGTGCTATCAGGCTGTTGGGCCAGACCACTGACACGGTAATAGACCAGCGCCGGACTGAGATTAATATAGGCCGATGCTTCAATTACCCGCACCTGATTTTCTATACACAGACGCACACAAGCCATTTCCCATTCAGGATTGCCGGGATTGTGCAGCAAATTGACGCCGAATGGCCCTCCCGGCAATGCCTGCCGGATACGTGCAATGGCTTCTGCGATCCGCTGGATACGTAATCCACCGGAACCAAAGATCCCTAAAATGCGCTGTTTGCCTAATGCGATAACCATCTCTTCAGAGTGGATACCGTTAGCCATAGCACCAGCATAATAGGCGTAATCCACACCATAATCCGCCATGAAGCCGGCATCGCCTAAACTGCTTGCCGTTATTGCCGGCAGGCTACCCAGAACGGAAGCCTCTTCTGTCACCGGCTCATCTGCTGATAACAGTGAAACGGATGTGCCGGATTTTATAACCCGCAGTTCGGCAGCCAAATCTTGCAAACGGGAGAGGCTTTCCATCAACAGATGTGTCTTTGGTTGGTGACCCGATAAATTGACCGATAAGTGCTGATTCATTTTGTGGTGTCCTGTTCCATTTCTGCTACACCTGTTCCGGTCATTTGCTGTGACTGACGACGGACATACCGCACTCCCATATTGTCACTTATCCCCACCACACTGCCGCGGTACAACGTTTCTGCAATGAAAAACAGGGTGACAGATTCCAATTTGTCGTTTATGTCCGTATAGCGGGCTTCAATAGATTTACAGGTCAGCCGGTATTGCAGCACATTCCGCTCACATTGCACTTCACCACGGAATTTGGCATTGGTTGTATGATCGGTCAGCGTCTGCACTTCCAGATCAGGCAGGGAATTTAATCCAAGATAGAATAGGTAGAATTTCATCAATTGTTCCGAGCCTTCCACCAGCAATGTTCCCGGCATAACAGGATCATTTTTGAAATGTGCCTTAAATGCCCAGTGTTCAGGATCGATATCAAACTCACCCACTATCTGCCCCAGACCAAACATTCCCCCCATTGTGTCAACGCTGAGGATCCTGCTTAACATACGGGTATCAGGTGTACACAGGTTTTCGCCATAGATACGGCCATATTGGGGACCGAAACAGGCAGTCAGATCACCCTTCATCACGTAGGTGATGTCCTGCTCAGTGAATGTTGTCCGGCCACAATGCAGCAATTCCTTATGTAAGAATTCGGCATATGACGGCTCATGTTGTGATTGTCTGTTTTTTGATAACAGCGTGAACGGTTTTGCCGCTCCGTCTGGTTTGGCTCTGGTAAGATAGGCCCTGGTATCAAATTCTCCCGCTTTCTCAATTTCTTTACGGCTGAAGAAACCGGAAGCCGCTACCAGTCTGAATACCAGGCGTTCCCCCACATAGCAGAAGTACTCATAGTTCGCCAGAAAACGACCACCTATCCGTATGACTGAGGTGATATTGACACGTCCACGCAATACTTCGCCTGCCTTTGGCATTTCGCTGTAAATTGTCGTGCTGCAATCCACCGCCCGGTAACAAAGCTGTCCTTTGAACATCATGTCACAGCCTATAACTGTAAACGCTACGATCATCGCATGAGATGATTCCAGCGCGACAAAGGAAGGAACACGGCCATTCACGACATACCATGCCTCTTCAGGAATATCGTATTCCCATTCAATGTAGCAGGGTTCCAGTTTGTCTTTTACAGCAGAAAGCGCCGTAATGCGGGAAACAAACATAAACGGTGGCGATGGCATACGGGTACGTATCGGATAGCTGTCCACTTCCGCATAATCAGCCCCCAGAATCTTCTCCACGCTGCCGTCGGTTAATTCCAGTAATTGTTGTTCGTCAAAAATGACCGGCAAAGTTATCTCTGATTTTTTCGGCATAGCCGATTTGGGCATAACCTTTGTAACAGCAGGTTCGGTAACTGTCATGGGTTGCGAATTTATTGACGGTGTGCCCGGCATGTCTGCCAAATGTTGTTTTATCAATTGATAAAATGTCTGTTCCAATTGCAGATAACGCAGTTGGGTATTAGCATTGCGGATGAAATGGTTAACTTCCATCGACAGTGGCATTTCCTGAATTGTTTCTGCCTTGCTTAGGTCTGCCTTGCTTGGCTCATTTGACGGTACAGCCGCCGCCAGCGCTGCGAAACGATCCACGGCCTGAGCGTTAAGAATGAATTCCTCTACTGTTTTTTCTCTCGCAACATAGACTGTCACTTTCAGGCCAGGCTGATCTGACGCCGGTAACCTGGTTGGACGAGCACGTTTTCCACTCTGGGGTTCACTTAAGATCACATGATTGTAGGCGCGGTCAATACCCAAGTGACTGATTGCAGCACGACGAGGCGCTTTGACTGGCGCTGGCCACGCCTGAGTTTGTACTGGTAAGTGGAATTTTCCCTCTGCATAATGTGCCAACTCCTGACGATGAGGATAATCCGGCAATACCGGTAAGTATCGTTGTGTCAGTTGCAGGGCCGATTTAATAATGCCGAACAGACCAGCAGATGCAGACAGATGTCCGTAATTGGCTTTCAGAGTGCCGATAGCCGTCTTTGGTTGCCCGTCTGTCGCACCATAGACCCGCCCCAACGCAGACAGTTCAGTTGCAATCTCTCCAGATTTGCCGCCCGCATACAACTCAACATAACCGACCTGCTCTGCGCGACAACCGGCTGCGGTCAAGCTTGATTGCGCGGCTGCCACAATGGCATCTTCATTTACTGTGAAATCAAGGGAGTGATCAGGCAAATAGCAAGTACCAATCCCCTCCAACACGGCATAAATCGGTGTATTGTCACTAATGGCATCCTGTTCGCGTTTGAGAACAATCACTCCACCACCATCCCCGACTATCTGATTTCCGTGCTCAGACTGGTGATCCCACAACACATTTTCCAGAGTGCCGCCGAAACTGCTACAGGCAACCATCACCGCATCTACGTGTTGTCTGCTCAGCATAAACTGAGCTAACTCTAATGCTTTAAACGGAGAATTTTCTTCACCATAGAGCGTAAATGCCGGGCCATTCAGCTTCAAATGTGCCGCCAGACGGCTCGCCACAATATTACCAATCCCCCCGGTAATACCTTCGGGATAAGGTTTCGGGAACAGACTATCTTTTACGATCTCCTGCAAAGCGAGGGTATCTTCTGCCGATAATTGAATACCGTGACGACTCAGGCTCTGTTTCAATTGCCAGCTAATTTCATTGCGTACCTGATAACGCAGACAGCTATAATCGATTCCTCCTGCCACAATTACGGCAATATTGCGCTTATTGCCATCCAATTGATAACCAGCATCAAGAAATGCGCGTTCCGCGATAGGCAACAGGAACAGGTGACAACTTAAATGTGCTCCGACAACATTCGGAGGTAATTTGAATTTCTTACAGTCAAATTCAAATGTTTCGATATAGGAGCCTAACGGTGGCTGGCTCACTCCACGCATTGCCAACACATCAGAGCGTTTCTCCATGCCAATCCAACGGGTTTTCGGCAGTGGATAGAAGTGCTGAGTGCCTTGCTGTAAGGCCTGATCCAGCGTCTGATTATCCTCAGTTTTCGCCATATGTACGCCAATACCAACAATGGCCAGCGGATCAATTTTCTGCGTTTTTTCTGACTGGAATGGTATACAGGCCGCTCGTCGTTCAGGGGTATCTTCACTGACGACCATATGCCCGTTGACACCACCGAAACCAAAGGCATTAATACCCGCACGTTTAGGTCGCTGACTTTCAGGCCAGGGTCTGGCTTTCCGCACAATATGATCGATATTGAGCTTCCCTTTGGGTGTTGAAACCAGTTGATTGACCCGTGGCGTGGCAGGGATCAGATTATGCTGCATCGCTAACAAGACTTTCAGCAGACTGCCCATACCTGAGGCAGTAAGCATATGACCATTGATAGCTTTATTAGCACCAATTAATGGAATTTTTCCCTGTCCATCAAGATCATGTTCACCAAAAAAAGTTTCGATAGTCGATAGCTCGATTTGATCCCCGATATTAGTACCGGTTGCATGGCACTCAATGTAATCGATGTTCCGCGAACTATTCCGATAGGCGCGTTCTAATGCAACGCTCTGCCCTTGCTGATCGGGTACTAACAAATGCTTAGTACCCGCATCGTTGGACAAGCCAATAGATTCAACTATGCCATAGATTTTATCGTTATCACGGATAGCATCGGCGTAACGCTTGATAGCAACAATGCCAACACCTTCACCGGCTTTTACGCCTTTGGATGCTTTATCAAAAGGAATAGACTCACCCTTTTCAGGGAAAACCTGCAAAATATTAAATCCGTGGTCGATATAGATATGATCTACATGGCAAATTGACCCAACCAGCATCATGTCTGCCTTGTGGCTGAGAAGATAATCAGCACCCAGTTTGATGGCATACAGCGCTGACGCACATGCAGCATCAAGGCAATAACGGGGACCTGCCAGTCCAAGTGCCAATGCAGCAATTGTGGCATTGTGTCCGCCGGTTATTAAATTCTGGTCAGAATGATTAGCCTGTGGCCAGAATTGATTGAATTGAAAATCCGGTCGCCCAATTAATTTTTGAATATAGGGTTGTAATATTTTGTGATAGAACGGACTCATTAATCTTTTAGTTGAATGAGTCGGCATACCGATACTACCAAGAATGAGTCCCGTTTTTTGCAATACATTTTTATGCTGGCGATAGCCACTGTCGTTTAATGCCTGATCTGCCGCATAAATTGTCCATTTAAATAGATCATCCAGTGTATTTAATTCTTCTTCCGGCAAGTTATATCCTTTACCATCAAAATGAAAATCACGGACGTGCCCATTATTGACATAATTGATGGTGTCAGGTGTACCGGCAACCGGAGAATAATAACAAGCCGGATCAACCCCCAATTCCAGAGCCGATAAAGGTGTGGAACAATCCTTTTCGTGTAACAGGTTATCCCAATATTTTTCAGGGGTATCTGCTCCGGGAAATAAACACCCGACCCCAACAATTGCAACATGTTCCATAAAGGAGAGACTCCTTAATATGATAGCGTTCCCCTGAGCGAATATTTTCACTCAGGTATATTAGCAACCTGACTTTTATTATTTATAACTCATGATTATTTTTCGTTATTCAGCATAATTTTTTCACTATTTAATTTCTTCATTATTTAATGACTCCATTAAATAATGGAGTCATTCTTTTATGATTTTTACACTTTCATTTTTCAAATTGCAGCGTTATTACTTACATTCCGTAGTTGATTAGGTATCGTTTTTTTCGGAGCCATATAAGTTTTCCCTCCAATGGTAATTTGACGCGAACGGGGATCACTAAACTCACGTACAAAACGTTTTGTTCCTTCGTCAAGGGGAATAATCACCATGTTCTGAGCCTCATAAGCCCGTTTGAGAACATCACTGACCATACCGCCATCCCACGGCCCCCAATTCACTGAACGGATTATCTGACTGTTTTTGCCACCGAAAGGCAGGTAGGCAAATTTATTCAGCGTCTCGTTTGCCAGTGAATAATCGGTTTGCCCCGCATTACCAAAGAAGCCGGAAACTGATGAAAACAGCATGATATGACGCAGAGATGTGCAATCCAGTCCACGACATACGTTTTCAAGCCCTTTGACTTTGGCATGAAAGACCGAATGTAAATCCGCCAGCGTTTTCTTTTCGATCCGCTTATCCGCCAGATTTCCGGCACCATGAATTAAGCCTGTTATCGGCCCAAACTGCTGCCGGGCTTGCTCCAATGCCCTCTTCACCTGTTCTTGAACAGTGATATCGCAATGCAGATATATAACCCGCGCGCCCGCTTGCCTGATCGCTTGTAATGTGACGTTGATTTCGTCGATATGGATCAGGCGGTTTAACATACTATTAACCTTAACCGGTGTCGGCTGAATCCCTTGTGCTTGCAAATGGGCAATAGCTGCCGTTTTGCGTTCAGCCAAGGTTGTTTTGCCTACAGACCATTCCGGCAACGGTGCAGTTATATCGGTGCGTCCGAGCAGAATAAAAGCCGCCTGACTCTGTTTTGCCAGTTCAATAACACAGTGTGCTGTAATGCCACGGGCTCCCCCAGTCACAACCAGTACATCATGGGAGCTGACTTGCATGGCCGATGCCGCTGATAATACTTTCTCTTCCTTCAACGCCAATGTCATGCGTTCACCGTTGACACTGCGTCCAATTTCTGCCACATCAGTCCGGCTATCCTGAAGCTCTTCTATCACTATCTTGGCTACGTCGCTGTCTTTCATTCTGGCATCAATGTCTATGGTGCGGCAGAAGACATTCCCCCATTCAATATTCAGCGATTTGGTCAATCCAGTGATGCCCGCAGAAACAATCGGTAAGTATTCACGCCCGGAAGTCAGCAGTTCACCATCCCCCCGCATAATTACCATGAAGTATCCCGGCTGTTTTCCGTCACGGGTAAGGCTGCTTTGCAGGCGTTTTGCCAACAGGAAAGTGGTTTCAACTGAGTGGTAATCCTGCTCATTGAATACATCAGCCAATGCCTTAACCCCCTGTTTCAGAGCCTGCAAATAGATGACTCCTTCAATAGTGCCATGTTGCTGTTCAATATCTGTCAGTACAGCATCCAGCACAGATTCGTCACCCATTGCGGCCTGATTTTGCTTCAGTGACAGAACGACCACTTGCTGTCCCCGCTGTTCCAGTGCTTCCACGATGTTCTCTACAACCGTCTTATCTGCGACTAGGTTATCCACACTGGTTGTTCCCTCATCCACCACCAGCCAGCGTTTGGAAGATGAAAAAACATCCTGCAAACAATCCGGCATTGGCAGAAGTTGTTTCACCACCGCAAAACGAGAAACGGGCGAATCTGCAAAGCGTTTTTCTTCATCTTCATTATTTAGTGCAATTTTATGATTCAGTTCAGGCTGAACCGCAGAGGACACCATCCGTTGCGATTCAGCTAGTGGCTTTTTTACGCTGTAGCCCTCAGATGAAGCCGTTGTCGAGGTGACAAATCCCAACGACCGCAATTTCTCGGATGCCCCGTTATTGCTTTCTGCAACAACAAATTGCTCTTTTTTATGGTGTTCTACAGGTGGCTGCACCTGTTCTGGCTCAGATCCGAGTCCTTTGTTATACAAAGCACTCACTGCTTCATCAATCATTTGTTTGAAGAAGTCACTCATCTTAGCAATAGTGCTCAACGAATCGACTTCGAAGTTTTCCATATCTTTATTTCTTGCTGTCTCACTATGAAGCCCCATGTTCGCAGAGAATGCATCAAACATCGCTCCGAAGATTTCCAGTCGCTTAATGGAGTCAATACCCAGATCCGCTTCCAGATCCATCTCTGAGCTGATCATATCCTGCGGATAACCCGTTCTTTCACTGACAATGTTGATCAATTGACTGATGATGCTTTCTTCAGTGATCCGCTCAAGATGTTTAATCAGTTTTTCTACTTCAGGATCAAGTACTTTTGTCTGTACTTTGGCGACCGCTTTTTCCGGTTCTGGCTCAGGCTTAATAGACTCATTAGCAGATTCAGAAGAAGCCATTGATACCACGGGTGTAACTGGAACTTCCTCAGTCTTAAGTATTTCCGTCATTTCTGGCATTTCTGGCATTTCTGGCATTTCTGGCATCATTGGACGCACTGCCTCAATTTTTTCCACCATTTCTACTGGCTGTATATTAGATACAGGGGCAGAAATAGATTCAGCCGCTTTTACCGGGGCGGAATATCCGACAACCGATTGAGTCAGACGGCTAACCGATGACATAACCGGTGTTACCTGCCCGGACTGGAACAGGCTCTGTTGCGTCATAAAATAGCGTTCATGATTGGTATGGTATAATTCGAGGTTTTTGTCCAACAGTTGAACGCTTTGACTCAAACTAGAGAGCATCGTTGGCAGGTTCTGGTGATCTTTGCAACTTTCCAGCAAACTGTATTGCTTCTCCAGTAACATACTCAACAACTGGATGTACTCTTTCTGATTTGTCTGAAATTGCTGGTGTAGTTGACTCATTACCTGTTGGGCCTGCAACAGTCCATTTAATGTGTCAGCATTTTGGCTTTCGCTCAATTTATTATTCTGTTCCATGGGGTTATCTCGTCTTTGAATAATTGTCAGAACGTTCTGTTGGAGAAATTCGGCTGAAACAGGTTGCTTGTGTTCAACCACCTTTTCAGTCTTCTTTTCAATCTTGCTTTTAACCTTGTTTTCAATATAACTTTCAACGGCATCTTCGACGTTATCGATGACTCCGCTTTCAACTTCATGTTCAGGGTAACTTTCAATTTCTTCTGCCAATACTGCCTTTTCTCGCTGTGGCAATGATCCCGCGATAAACCGCTCAACAACAGCATGATCACCATCACGCAAGGCATGTTGACGCCGAGCTTTATTTTTCTCGGATAAGAAGAAACCGCCGCTTAGCCTGAATGTCAGACGCTTACCTTTGTCTTCTTCCACCGGCTGGATGCGGACATGCTGGTTTATATCCCACAGCCTGACACCTTCTGCCAGTAATTTGGCCTGAGCACGGGCTAGCTGTAATCTCTCTTCCCCTTTATCACTGGGATTGGTTGAAATCACGGTATGTTCCCGGTTTTTCAAAATATCGGACACTAATTTGCCTAAGACACCTTTCGGCCCGAACTCAACAAATAAGCGCCCTCCCTGCTGGTAAATTGCCTCTATGGTCTGACGGAACTTAACTGGTTTTATCAGTTGTTCTGCCAACAATTCCCGAATTGCCCGTGGTGAATTGTCATAGGGTTCTGCTGTTGCGCTGGAGAATAATGTGCACTCTGGTGACTGGAAATGGATATCAGTCAAGCACTCACGGTAAGGCTGATAGGCCGGCTGAATAAATTTCGTATGGAAGGCGGCAGAGACAGGCAGAATACGGCAATGAATATTCTGTTTTTTCAACTCACCATATAGCTGATTAATCTGGTCAGTTTCTCCTCCAAAAACTACCTGCTGTTCAGAGTTATCATTAGCAATGACAATACCTGTATAACGTTGCAGAATTTCTTCACGTTGTGCATGGGTCAACGAAGCTGCCAGCATCGCACCAGCATCCGAATCAGGACCACAGAGCTGGCTAGCTGATGCGGCAGCCCATCCTCTTGCCAGAGAAACGCGGTGGAAATCTTTCTCGGAAAGTACTCCCGCAGCCCAAAGTGCGGTGACTTCGCCATAGCTGTGACCCGCGACAAAATCAGGCCTGAAGCCTATATTTTTTAATATATTAAAATAACCCGCACTGATTGCTCCCAATGCAGGCTGGGCATTGGCAGTGTCTGTCAGCCGTTGTTGCTGTTTCGTATGCTCTTCTTCTGAAAAGGCAGGTACGGGATAAATAACAGGGGATAATTCATGACCCGACTGACTGATAGCGACATCATCCAGTGCTTCCAGAGATTGACGCATTTCAGGATAGTCATTGGCAATATCCCGCGCCATATTGACATACTGCGAACCCTGACCGGGGAACAGAGCAACAATCTTACCATCCAGTGCTTTTCCTCTAGGCTGATAATAGATCCCGCGAGGATGTTCCCAACCACTGGTGTTATTTTGTTGTAATGGGTTTTGTTGTAACTGACTGACAGCGAGAGAGAGTAATTCCACGGTTTGTGCGACAGATTGAGAAACGAACACAATTCTGGCCTGATGCAGCTGTAAGTTCTCAATATCTTGTTGCTCCAGATGCCGACGAATAGCATTTTCCGGTAAATCACCAGTAAAGCCGGATAGAGCTGCCTCACAGTGTGAAAGCAATTCTGCGGGATTTTCACCTTTAAACAACATGATCCAAGGTGATTCATTCAACCGATAACGGCCGTGTGTCTGTTTTTCATACTCTTCCAGAATAGCGTGGAAGTTAGTACCACCAAAACCAAAGGCGCTTAATGCTGCCCGGCGTGGCGCATTGCTGAATGAACGTAGCCATGGTCTGGCTTCACTGTTGACATAGAAAGGGCTGTTTTCTGACATCAACAAATTGGTAGGCTTTTTCACATTAATAGTGGGTGGTAATACCTTATGGTGTAACGCCAGTGCAACTTTGATCATAGAAGCAGCGCCGGCTGCACAACGGGTATGTCCAATCTGGGATTTGATACTACCAATCGCCACTGATTTCGGGGGGATCTGAAACTCGCCAAACACAGCATGCAGACTTTTAAGTTCCGTATCATCACCTGATGCTGTCCCTGTACCGTGTGCTTCAACCAACTGAATATCACCCGGCACAATCCCCGCGCAAGCATAGGCTCGTTTCAGCGCTTTTACCTGCCCTTCCAGACGGGGGGCAAAAATACTTTTAGCACGACCATCACTGGAGGCTTCAACAGATTTTATGATTGCATAGATCTTATCACCATCCAGTTCAGCATCTTCAAGACGCTTCAAAACCAACATGCCTACACCATCCCCCAACATCATGCCATCAGCACTCTGATCGAAGGGGCGGGAGACATTATTTCGCGATAATGCAGGGGTTTTGCTGAAACACAGGAAAGAAAAAATGGAGTTTTCCAGATTGATACCACCTGTCAAGACCGCATCACAGCTACCAGAGTGTAACTCACCAATTGCGGCTTTGATTGCAGCAAGGCTGCTGGCACAGGCAGCATCCACCATATAAGATGTGCCACCAAGGTCAAAATAACTGGCAATTCTTCCGCAGGCAACATTGCCTAAAAACCCAGGGAAGCTATCTTCATTCCACTCAAGGTACATTCCGTGCGCGCGTTCAATAATATCGCTTGCCACTTCTTCAGAAAGACCTGACTTCATCATAATTTCGCGCAGGTAAGGAGCCTGCTGACGGGCAGCCAGCGAGAATGATGTATTACCATTACCGCCTCCCCCCAAAATTACACCAATACGCTCACGATCAACTTTACTGTTTTTCTGATCCAGCAAACCGGCATCCTGCATCGCCTGCTTAGCAACATACAGCGCAAATAACTGGGCTGTACTAAGCGAATCGAGAATTGCGGGTGGAATTTTGAACTCCACAGGGTCAAAATCAATAGCAGGCACAAAGCCAGCACGATGACCATAAGTTTTATCAGCGGCTGTTGGGTCTGGATGGTAAAAGTGTTCTTTTTTCCAATATTCTTCCTTTGACATCTCAGTGATATCGATCAGCGAATCCTTTTTGCCTATGATATTTTCCCAAAACTTATATAAATTCGGTGCATCTGGGAAATGAGTTGCCATCCCAACGATCGCAATATCCCCACTAATTTTCCTATCATGCAAAAAATACGTCTTGGACATACATTCCTCGCGTTTTGAACAAAACAGCCTCGTATCCAGCACATATTTAATGCACTGCATTGAGTGTTTTCACTGTCATTCACTGTCATCCGCTGTCAGGAACATCATTATTAACCTATTAAATACGCTTTCGAAATCTATTCGAATACACATAAATCAAGGTAGATTAGTAAGATATGCTGACAAGAATGTTACTTATATTTTTTGGATAAAACTTTTGTTCTCCCTCTCAATAACCCGGCTAATGAACCTGCCACAGCGGATGTGGCTCCAACCACAGTTTCAATAACTGTTATTTGTATTGGAGAAAGATGATCAATAGATAAAAAATGCGTCACAATAAAGATTAATGCTATGACACATGCACTAAAAGCATGAATTAAAAAATACATTGCGCTTTCATCAAGCTTATCATCTTTTTCAAAGTGTAATAAATTTGCTTTGATATCAAGGATAGTTTGTTTCTGTGTCACATAAGCTATCCATAAAGAAATAATATAGGATGTTCCTCCTGCACTAAAAGCCGCCACTGAAACGGTAATTACCTCTGTAAAATTACCACTTTCTTCTCGAAAATAACCATACGCCAGTAAGCCTGCAATCGCACCGGCAATAATTGCCCAAGGTAAAAAATAATTAAATATTATATGTGTATCACTGTCTTCTTTTCTTACCTCACCTTTTTTAATAGAAAATAGTTTTCCATATAATTCAACAGCGTAATGCTTAAGCCTGGAGACAATAAAACAACTTGAAAACACTACCAATAAAAAACTTATAATTAATGCTAACCAAATATTTAATTGTGATGAAAATGAAGTATTCTGTAATAAAAAATAAAAAGGAAGTAGTAATATAATATAAAATATTAAGGCATAAAGAGTAATCATCCCCCATAACTGATAAGTACTTCCACGCCCACTCATCAGAACATTTGATTCTCCAACTTTATTTAACAAAGTCCGATAAGTATATTTATCAGAATTAGCTTTGACATTATCATAAATAATTTCAAAAGAAACTGTAATGATAGAAATTAATGGATAAATAATAAGGTAAACACCTACTGAAGGCGGCTCTCCCCATATACCACAGAGAAAAAAGTAGATCCCACCAATAATAGTAATATCAATAAAAGCACGCACAATAGCATTGGAGAAATCAGCCATTGTCAGACTTTGTTTGAGGTTTAATACAACCATAACACTCTCCTTGTAAATCTGACTTACTATAGATAATTATCACTGATACCTTTTATATTTCACATTAACGCCTTACCGGCTATTTTTTCACTCTAATTGTAACTTGAAACCTATTGAGTGTATTTATTTTTTCTATGTTATAAATTTTATAATTCTTACCACTATAAATATATGCGACTGATATTTTCCGTAATAGCGTCTTTGTATACATCTAATTGACTATAGTTTCAATTTAAAAAAATTGACCCAATTTAAGAAAGAAAGTTAATTAATCATTTAAAAACAAATAATTAATACAACTTTACCTATATTAAAAGATTAATTATTTAGTGGTATATAAAAAAAATAATATACATCCTATAAATTTCAAATTGCAGTCAATAAAGCGGCAATTGAAAGATGAAAAGTATAAAAGGCTCTTCAGAATGAGGAGCCTGTAAACGTTATCTTTTCAATTGTGGATTTCAGCTAACATCTTTTTTGTTGCGGTCCAACCATAGAGAAAGCGCCTTCAAAGAGTCAGGCGTAAATTGATCACAACGGGCAGTAATTTCTTCAGGTGACAACCAGTAAACCGCAGAAACCTCTTCTTCCTGTAACGCAAATGGCCCGTGGCTGACACAGCTAAATAACCCTCCCCATGTACGGCAGATATCTTCCTCATAATAGAAAAGCCCATGCTCCGCAAAAGGAACTCCGGCAATCCCCAACTCTTCTTCGGCTTCACGACGGGCAGATTCAAGCATACTTTCCCCCATCACCACCACACCACCAGCAGTTGCATCCAATTTACCTGGGTAAAAATCTTTTGTTTCTGTGCGATGCTGAACCAATATTTTCCCCATTCCATCATGTACAACAATGTAAGTTGCCCGATGCCTCAAGTTTTGGCTACGCATTTGCTGGCGAGTTGCCTGCGCGATGACTTCATTCTCTTCATTAACAATATCAACCCACTCAATATTTACTGATTTTTCTTGAGTCATCCTGGAACCTTTACTAAATAATCTATGAGCCAATTCCTGCTGTGACAGCCTCTCTATCAACCAATTTTCAAATATGTATACAGGCACCTAACCGGAAAAATAAATCCACTCACACAGCTATGAAGGATCGATGGCATTTTACAGACAAACAAAACCAATGCTAATGTAATAAATCTAACATTTATCCTAACGTTACTATTACTGGAGGTTATATGATAGATCTATACTACGCTCCTACACCTAATGGCTATAAAATTTCACTGTTCCTTGAAGAAACCGGGCTCCCTTATACCATTCATCCGATCGATATCGGTGCTGGCGAACAATTTACCCCGGAATTTTTAGCTATCTCACCTAATAACAAGATCCCCGCAATTGTCGATCATGAACCTGCTGATGGAGGGGAACCAATATCTATCTTCGAATCAGGTGCTATCTTGCTCTATCTGGCAGAAAAAACCGGGAAATTTCTGAGCCAGAATGAACGGGAACGCATTCAACAACAACAATGGCTCTTCTGGCAAGTCGCGGGATTCGGCCCGATGCTTGGGCAAAATCACCATTTCCATCGTTATGCGCCAGAAGTCATACCCTATGCGATAAACCGCTATGTGGCAGAAACTCAGCGTTTATACAAGGTACTGAATACCCAATTGGAAAAAACACCGTATCTTGGCGGCAATGAATACAGTATCGCTGATATCGCCACCTATCCGTGGGCGCTGTGTTATGAACATCAAAAAATCAATTTGCAGGATTACCCTGCTGTTGAAAAATGGCTCGAAAATATCAGTCAACGGCCAGCAACAAAGGCAGCATACAAATAATGATGGAAGTTCGTTTAGTCACGAAACTTTTCACTAAAACTTGATGTTGATAACAGATAACAGCATATTTCGCTGCTGTATAAGCCATCACTTGCTATAGTCAATCAATGATTATACCGATGGATTTCAAGTTACAGCTAACAAAGCTGTAACTTGAAAGACGAGAGAATATCCACTTTTGGTCACAGGGGGTGGTTATGTATATTTTAGTTACGGGAGGAACAGGACTGATAGGTCGCAAGTTAATCTATCAATTGCTTTCACTCTCCCACTCTATTACCATTTTGAGCCGTTCTCCACAGAAGGTTTACTCTTTGTTCAGCGATAAGGTGAAATGCTGGACGACATTGAATGAACAGAGCAATCTGGATGATTTTGATGCAGTTATCAATCTTGCTGGTGAGCCTATCGCTGATAAGCGCTGGACACCAGAACAAAAAAATAAACTTTGCCAGAGTCGCTGGCAATTAACGGAAAAACTCAGCGATTTAATTAGGGCTGGTGAGTCCCCCCCTTCTGTTTTTATTTCCGGTTCAGCCGTTGGGTATTATGGTGATCAGGGGCAAGCTGTTATTTCAGAAAATGATCCTCCCCATGATGAATTCTCTCACCAGCTTTGTGAACGCTGGGAAAAACTGGCATTACAAGCTAAAAGCGAAAAGACCAGGGTATGCCTGTTACGGACAGGTATCGTCTTAGCCAATAATGGGGGAGCATTGAAAAAAATGCTGCCTCTGTTCCGTTTGGGGTTTGGAGGTGCGGTAGGAAGTGGCAAACAATATATGCCGTGGATCCATATTGATGATATGGTCAACGCCATCTATTACTTGCTGGTTTCGCCAGAACTGGCTGGCCCTTTCAATATGACTGCGCCCTATCCTGTTCATAATGATCAGTTCAGTGCGATATTGGCAAGGATCCTGCGTCGCCCCACTTTTATTCGTATACCTGCTTTTGTATTAAGAATCGCAATGGGAGAAGCAGCGACACTGGTTTTAGGTGGACAACAAGCTGTGCCCAAGCGATTGGAAGAAGCCGGATTCGGCTTCCGCTATTTTGAATTAGAAGAAGCCTTAAAGAGTTTATTAAAGGAAAATGCTAATCAGCATTAAACATCTGTGAGTTTCGCACCCTGCCAACGATTGAATAAATCCTCTGGCAATTCAATATCAAACTGATCAAGTACACGATTAACTGTCTGGTCAATAATATCCTGAATACACTCAGGGCGGTGATAAAACGCAGGAACTGGCGGCATTATCACTGCCCCTACTTCAGCAGCCTGAGTCATTAACCTCAAGTGTCCCAAATGCAATGGTGTTTCTCTGACTCCCAACACCAATTTACGCCCTTCTTTCAAGACAACATCTGCGGCACGGGTGATTAAGCCATCTGTGTAGCTATGCACAATACCCGATAATGTTTTGATAGAACAAGGTAAAATCACCATCCCTGATGTCTTAAATGATCCCGAAGAGATAGAGGCAGCGATATCACGATTATCGTGCACAACATCGGCAAGAGCCTGAACTTCCCGCAAGGTATAGTCAGTCTCCAGAGCCAATGTCTGTCGGGCTGATTGGCTGATCACTAAATGCGTTTCAATATCTTCTACAGGCTGTAAGACTTGCAGTAATCGGATACCATAAATCGCACCACTTGCTCCTGTCAGCCCGACGATCAGTTTTTTCATGTGTCCCTCTGAGATACCAGAAATAACGCAATGATAATAGGAATATAATTATCCTTCATTATATATTTCTAAGCTCTCAATTTCGCTCTGTCCGCGCAATTTCATGGCATCATCCTTACGCAGATTTTCCAGATAATCGAGATAAATCTGGTCAATGTCTTTTGTGACATAGATACCATCAAAAACTGAACATTCAAATCTTTCAATATCTGGATTTTCTTCACGCACCGCAGCAATCAGATCAGTGAGATCTTGGTATATCAACGCATCAGCGCCAATGAGCTGGCGGATTTCATTGATTTCCCTGCCATGAGCAATTAATTCATTGGCGTTGGGCATGTCAATTCCATATACATTCGGGAAACGAACTTCAGGCGCAGCCGAAGCAAAATAGACTTTCTTAGCACCCGCTTCACGCGCCAACTCCACAATTTGTTCTGATGTCGTACCACGTACAATGGAATCATCCACCAGCAATACATTTTTACCGCGGAATTCCGCACGATTGGCATTCAGTTTACGCCGAACTGACTTCCGGCGCTCCTGCTGTCCAGGCATAATAAAAGTGCGTCCGACATAACGGTTTTTAACAAATCCCTGACGGTAAGGTTTATCCAGAATATGAGCAATCTCCAGTGCCACATCACAAGACGTTTCAGGAACAGGGATCACAACATCTATCTGTAACTCTTCCCATTCACGGGCAATTTTTTCACCCAGTTTCCTACCCATACGTAACCGTGCGTTATAGACAGAAATTTTGTCAATAAAGGAGTCAGGACGGGCAAAATAAACAAATTCAAACAGACAAGGTGTTAATGAAGGATTTTCTGCACACTGGCGCGTAAATAATTGGCCCTGCTCAGTGATATAAATTGCTTCGCCAGAAGCGACATCCCGCAGGAATTCAAACCCTAAGGTATCAAGTGCCACACTCTCTGATGCCACCATATATTCACTGCGTCCATCTGCCAGTATGCGTTTCCCCAATACCAGAGGCCGGATACCATTTGGATCGCGGAAAGCCACCAGACCATGACCAATAATCATAGCAACACAGGCATAAGCACCACGAATTCTCCGGTGCATTGCCGCTACTGCCGCGAAGATATTATCTGGCTCTAATGGGAAATGCGGGAATTTGGTTAATTCATCAGCAAAAACATTCAGCAGGATTTCAGAATCAGAAGTGGTATTAACATGGCGACGGGCATTTTCAAACAGGATTTTTTTCAATTCATGAGAGTTTGTCAGATTGCCATTATGTGCCAATGTGATACCAAAAGGAGAGTTGACATAGAAAGGTTGTGCTTCAGAAGCGCTGGAACTACCCGCTGTTGGGTAACGGACATGCCCTATTCCGATAGTCCCCTGTAAACGTAACATGTGTCGTGTTTCAAACACATCTTTAACCAAACCATTGGCCTTACGTAAACGGAACTCATTGTTACCATCAATAGTCGCAATACCTGCTGCATCCTGTCCACGGTGCTGAAGCACCGTTAATGCATCATAAATCGACTGGTTAACCGATGTAAAACCAACGATACCAACAATACCGCACATGTAGTCTTTCCTCATCAGTCAGGCGGAGAGGATTATTTCTCCGGTAGGAAACTCGACGCATTTTGCAGGTAGTCAAAAAACCACCTGATAATTTGACTGAACTGTGGGATCAGTTGTGACTGCTGCCAGTCTGCACTTTGGGGAAGTGGTGTAAAAGAATCCGCAATAAATAGAATGGCAGAAACAATTAACACACCACGCAATGCCCCAAAACAGATCCCCAGAACCCGATCTGTACCTGATAAGCCTGTTCGCTGAACAAGTGAACCAATGACATAGTTTACTACTGCGCCAACGATCAGTGTTGCAATGAATAAGATAGCAATCGCTACTCCATTACGCACCAACTCATCTTCAAGGCGAGCGAAATAAACCGCCAGATAAGTATAAAAGTGACTTGCAACAAAGAAAGCACATCCCCAAGTCATCAGAGAAAGTGCTTCACGAACAAAACCGCGAATCAAGCTAACCAGTGCAGAGAAACCAATAATGGCAATAATCGTATAATCAATCCAGACCATATTTTAATCCAAAATAGGCTCCCGACACTCAGGCCGGGCGCATTCTAACAGAAAACGAAAACGTTTGCGTAGCAGATTTATCACTGTACTAAAAATAATTAAGGAATCTGTCATCCTAACCTTTATCAGCTCTAAAATCAGGCTTTTGATCTTTCACGGGAGATTCCATCTCCGCATGAAAGATCAATTTTTTATGGTTTGTAATTTTTAATTTGCCCCTGCAAACCCGTTAACTCTTTCAATTCAGGTAAAACAAATGCCAAAGCCTGCCTTGAGGCGTTAGGCCCAACATAAATCCGGGTCAATTGCCCCTGTACCGGAGAAGAAGGGATGGTATAAACCTGATGCCCGGACAAACGCAGCCTGGACACTATCTCATTTACCTTATCTGCATTTTTTAACGCACCAAGCTGGACAACATAGGCGACTGCTTGTGGTGCCTGCTCTACTGGTTGAGGCTTGACTTCTGGCCGGCTGGCAGGTTTAACCTGTGGCCTGGCTTCTGGCTTAGTTTCCACTTTCTGCATAGAAGGAGATTCAGGCCTTGTCAGCTTGGGATCTTGAGTGATTGCAACAGGAGGTGGAACCCGCGGCGCAGGTTCCGACGATGATAAACCAGACAACATGTCTGTTTCTGGCTGTTGCTCCTGAGTTTGTGTCTGCATCGCCTCAGCCGCACCTTCCGGTGGTGTAGATGGCATACTTTGAGTCAGTGGCGGAATAGAATCAATATTCTCTTCATCACCAGGCTTAGGCACTAATGGAATAGAAGCGAATTTTTCTTCATTGTATTTCTTGTCGCCGTCAAACAGCATCGGCAGCACGATGACACTCAGTGCCACAAGAACGATGGTTCCGACTAAACGATTTTGAAACCTACTTGCCACGTCCCTTCATCTCCTCCAATGATTCCATAACATGAGCGACAGTATGGAAAGAGCCACAAACCACAATGATATCTTGTTCTGATGCGTCTTCCATGGCCTGATCCCATGCCTGCTCTACTTCCGTGAATGTCCGGGCTCCAGAAAGATGTTCAGCCAGCATCTGTGCTTCTGCCCCCCGGAGTTCATGTAATGATGCACAATACCATTCGTCAATTTGCCGGGAAAGGCAGGCAAGCGTTCCCGCAATGTCTTTGTCTTGCAGCATACCGACAACACCCCGTATTTTGCTGTCCGGTGAACGGGGTAATTCAGCCAGTTTTTGTGTCAGATAATCGGCCGCATGAGGATTGTGCGCCACATCCAGAATAACCAGTGGATTTTCTCTGATGATTTGAAAACGCCCCGCCAACTGGGCACGTTTTAAGCCTTCATGCAGTGCCCGCTCATCAATAGCCTGACTGATTTTATCATTCTGCTGCAACAAGCAGTGAACCACGCCCATTGCCGTTGCGGCGTTAGCCAATGGCAGATTAGGAATAGGTAACGAATTAAATTGTTGGGCCGCTGTTCGCCAATGCCAGCTTTCTTTGTCTTGTGAAAAGTCCCAATCGGCACCACGGCGGAACAAATTCGCACCCAGTTCATCGGCCACTGCCGCAATGGAGTGAGGCATATCAGGTTCACCGACGACAGCAAAATGATCACGACGGAAAATACCAGCTTTCTCACGCCCGATATGCTCGCGATCTGCTCCGAGCCAGTCCGTATGATCCAACGCAATACTGGTGATCGCCGCAACATCAGCATCCACAATATTAGTGGCATCCAAACGGCCACCTAAGCCTACTTCAAGGATCACAATATCGAGGTTAGCTTCTTTGAAAAGCTGCAATGCTGCCAATGTACCGTATTCAAAATAGGTTAAGGAAATATCACCACGCTGAGATTCAATATCCGCAAAAACACGGCAAAAATCCTGCTCTGTCGGTTCATTACCCTGAATACGAACCCGTTCGGTATAACGCACCAAATGCGGCGAGCTATACACCCCCACTTTCAGACCAGCAGCCAGAAAAATGGATTCAAGGGTATGACAGGTTGTGCCTTTGCCATTTGTGCCAGACACCGTAATGACTTTTGGGGCCGGATGTAATAGATCCAACTGCCTGGCGAGTGTTCCTACACGTTCAAGCCCCATATCGATAGCTTTCGAGTGCAAATTTCCAAGATAGGAAAGCCACGTCATCAGTGACGACGTAGCTTGAGGAGTTTGTAAAGTATCAGACATCTTCTTTATTAGGATTGATGTTTGTGTCAACTTCAACGTCAGCAGGTTCGGCAACAATTTCTGTCACCTCTGTCTTCGTACCAGGTTGTGGCTGATGAGTCAGCATTGCAAGCAGGTTAGCGATTTTTCCCCGCATTTCCGGGCGACGTACGATCATATCAATTGCTCCTTTTTCCAGCAGAAACTCACTGCGCTGGAAACCTTCCGGCAATTTTTCACGGACGGTTTGTTCAATAACCCGTGGGCCTGCAAAACCAATCAGTGCCTTAGGCTCTGCAATATTGATGTCACCTAGCATCCCCATACTGGCGGTCACTCCCCCCATTGTCGGGTTAGTCAGAACACAGATATAAGGTAAACCCCGATCCTGCATTTTCGCCAACGCAGCACTGGTTTTTGCCATCTGCATCAGCGACATCAGCGCTTCCTGCATACGTGCCCCACCACTGGAAGCAAAGCAGACAAATGGGCAGTTGTCTTCCAACGCCTGTTCAACTGCGCGAACAAAACGTGCTCCCACAACTGAACCCATTGAACCTCCCATAAAGCTAAACTCAAATGCACCAGCCACCACTGGCATATCGTGTAGTGTACCTTTCATCACGATCAGGGCATCTTTTTCCTGAGTTTGCTTTTGGGCCGCAGCCAAACGATCTTTGTATTTTTTAATGTCGCGGAATTTCAGGATATCTTTAGGCTCCAATTCACTGCCTAACTCTGTCGTGCTTTCTTCATCCAGAAATGCCTGCAAACGCTGACGGGCAGAAATTCGCATATGGTGGTCACATTTCGGACACACTTCGAGATTACGCTCTAACTCAGCGCGGTAAAGTACCTGACTGCAACTGTCGCATTTTGTCCAAACTCCTTCAGGAATACTGGCCTTACGAGTTTGCATTATTTTGCTTTTATTTAGAATTTTTTCAATCCAGCTCATTAATGAACCTTTCCGTCTGATTCTGGCACATACTTTTAACAATGTATTCTCGGTATACTTGAGTATGTGCCAGCTTATGTTTTACGTGCCATTAAACCACAATGCTATAACAGTGTGGACAAAAAACTGCTCAAACCTGTTTGATGGTTATCTAATTATTATCTACCACTTTTTTAGATGCGGCACGGCGATGACACCAAATTTCAATAACCCCAGGCAGAATAGAAATAAAGATAATTGCAACAATCAATAGTTTCAGATTCTTCTGAACAATCGGCATATCACCGAATAAATAACCAGCATAAGTGAACAATAATACCCATACAAACGCGCCAATGACATTATAAGCAGCAAAATGGCGATAAGACATTTTCCCCATCCCGGCAACAAATGGCGCAAATGTTCGGATTATTGGCACAAATCGCGCCAGAATTATTGCTTTTCCACCATGTTTTTCATAAAACTGATGGGTTTTATCCAGATAGCTACGGCGAAAAATCCTGGAATCCGGGTTATTAAACAATTTATCACCGAAAATTCGCCCAATAGTATAATTTATGGCATCACCGATAATGGCCGCAATGATGATCAACGTCACCATAATATGTACGTTAAGATCGTTAGAATCTAATGCCGATAGTGCTCCCGCTACAAATAGCAGAGAATCTCCCGGCAAGAATGGTGTAACCACCAGCCCCGTCTCGCAAAATACGATTAAAAATAAGATGCCGTATACCCAATAACCATAATCAGCAACCAATTCGGCCAAGTGGACATCAATATGTAAAATAAAATCGACAATGAACTTCGCGAAATCAATAAAATGAGTAAACAACTCCATAATATTCCTCGTTATGCTCAAACATCCTTGTCATCATTCGACAGTATCAGATTAATTCATCGGCCAAAAACAAAGGCCCCATAACAGGCTCAGGCAAGCCAAAATGGACAGGATAATCTACTGCAACTAAATACAGCCCTTCAGCTTTAGCTGTTGCGGCTGCTTTTGTCCGATCTTTCAGTGCCAGCAATTCAGCCATCCATTGGATGCCCTGATTACCACAACCAATTTCCAACAAGCTGCCAACAATATTGCGCACCATATGATGAACAAAAGCATTGGCCTTGATATCTACAACCACATAATGCCCATGACGACTGACATTAATATGCATCAGATTACGCCACGGCGAATTGGACTGACACTGTACTGCCCTGAAAGAAGTGAAATCATTCTCTCCCAACAGACATTGTGCCGCTTCATGCATTTTTCTCTCATCCAACGGATAGTGAAAATGCGTGACACCTTTCGCCAGTACCGCAGGACGGTAACGATGGTTGAAAATAACATACCGATACCGGCGTGCCGTTGCACTGAAACGAGCATGAAATTCATCATCTACCGTTTTTACCCAACGTACTGCAATATCCGGCGGCAAATGAGTATTAACTCCCATTGTCCATGCTGCATCTTTACGTTGTACTGACGTTTCAAAATGCACTACCTGCCCGGTTGCGTGAACACCTGCATCCGTTCTGCCCGCACAGAAAACAGAAATAGGTTCATCTGCCACTTTTGACAATGCTTTTTCCAAACATCCCTGTACACTTCTGACTTCTTGCTGGCGCTGCCAACCATAATAACGGCTGCCGTCATATTCAATCCCCAGTGCAATTTTCACTTTTTTTGCTTCTGGTACAGACTGATTTAGTTCTGTAGCAGACATCAGTAAAATTGCTCCTGTATCAGTTTTTCTGCGATTTCAACCGCCATCAGAGCACCACCAAAGCGGATATTATCGGCAACAGACCAGAACTGTAACATCTCCGGCATTCCGTAATCATTACGCAAACAACCGATACTCAACCCATCAGCACCTGATGCATCTGTAACCTGAGTTGGATAATCACCCTCTTCCGAGAGCTGAATTTCTTCAAGACGTTCAAATTCTCCACGCGCTTCTTCTATACCAATTGGACGCAGTGTTTCCAGATTAACCATCTGAGCAATACCGTAAAACACGGAAGATTGAACACAACTCACTGAGACAGGCAAACCTTCATCCTGCAATATTCTGCGAACTTGATCGACGATACGACGCTCTTCGCGCACCGTACCTTCAGCATCAGGCAATAAAGGCAGCAGGTTAAACGCCAATTGCTTATTGAAATGTCCTTCATCGGGCGGAATACCATTCAATAAACGGGCACTTTGCCCTGCCAACTCTTCAATGGCAGCTTTACCATGTACGGAAACAGGCAATATATTGGTTAGCTGTAAACGTGCAATACCCGCAGCATCAATTAACGGTTTGATAGCTGTCAGCACTTGACTTGTCGCACTATCGGCAACCGCAATAATGTTACGGTTACGGTATTCAGCTAAAGCATACGGGTTCACTGTCGGGACAACCAACGGAACATCCGGTTCTGCTGCAAACAATCCACTGCTGTCAATGACCAGACAACCTGCTTCTGTTGCTTTTGTAATATATTGTGCTGTCACTTCCATACCCACAGCAAAAAATGCGAGCTGTGCCTGTGACCAATCAAATTCTGCGGCATCATGAACAGTGATATTTTTGCCGTTAATACGCTGGATTTTCCCGATACTTTGCTCACTGGCAAGAAGATGCAGCTCACCAACCGGAAACTGGCGTTCCTGCAATAACGCCAATATCGCTTCACCTACTGCGCCCGTTGCACCCAAGAGCGCAATATTCCAACCTTCTGACATGTTGGTTTTCTCCACTTCTTTTTTGTTCCACTGCTTTTTTATTTTGGTAACAGGCAAAAACTTCTGCCTGCATTAAATCACTTTTTCGTTAAATTAATTTAGCGTTAAACCCAATTCTGGATAGTAATTGAGCACTGTCTTCTGAATCACAATGCACTGTCAGGGAAGACCACTCTCGACGTTCAGGATAATTTTTCCGCAACTGGTCAAAAGCACCATCCTGCCCGGCTACCTGACGCAGTGGTGTATCATCACGGCGCACATCATACACTAAATGCATCAAGCGCTTCAGGATGCTTTGTGTCACTTCGCCATGAACTGTGATATGACTGAAATCAGACTCAGGCAACAACGCAGATAATTCTGTCTTCTGTGATTTCCCCAGGAATTCACAATACGCCTCAAAAACCTGAGTTGTGCCACGAGCCTTGCCTTCCAGAGTGTATCCCGCAATATGCGGTGTACCGATATCAATCAAGTTAAGCAAAGGTAATGAAAGGTTAGGCTCTGGTTCCCAGACATCAAGTACGACACGTAATTTTTTTCCGTTTTGCAGCGCTGATAACAATGCTTGGTTATCAACCACTTCACCACGACTGGCATTAATCAAGATTCGGTTGTCCGGCAGAGCAGAAAGTAATTTTGCATCTGCTAAATGATAAGTTTGATAAGGGCCTGATGGGTTAAGTGGCGTATGGAACGTCAGAATATCTGCTTCCCTGATCAGCTTTTCCAAAGGCCAGAATTCGCCTTCGTCTCCCCGATCGGCACGAGGCGGATCACACAACAAGGTTTTCACGCCCAAAGCAGCCAGTCGATCAGCCAGACGTCCCCCGACATTACCGACACCAACAATGCCGACAATTTTATCTTTCAGTTGAAACTGATCCTGTTCTGCCAATACCATCAATGCAGAAAAGACATATTCAACCACAGCAATTGCATTACATCCGGGAGCAGCGGAGAAACCAATGCCTGCCTGCTCTAACCATTGCTGATCAACATGATCCATGCCGGCAGTAGCAGTACCGATAAATTTCACCGGACTATCTTTTAGCAAGGACTCATTAACTTTAGTGACAGAGCGAACCATAAAGGCATCTGCATGTTCCAAAACCCCCTCAGGCACAGGGCGGCCCGGAATTGCCTGAACTTCCCCTAATTGTTTAAAGAGCTGTTCAGCATAAGGCATATTTTCATCGACTAAAATTTTCACTTTTCTCATCCAACGGCTTAAATGGGCGTGATCCGCTATTCTGCCATTTAATCGGCATAATACCTAATTCCCCTTTTTCTTTTGAGTTGCTTCTTTGTTAAAAGTCACGCGAAATCTATTGGTCATTGTTACACTAAGTACACGATATTCTGATACACGCGATTTAACTCAATGAAGAATCTATGGTTTCCCCTTATTGCTGTACTAATTTGGTCAATTAACGCTGTGGTCAGTAAAGCCGCTGCCACTTCAATTGAACCTGCTGCTATCGCTTTCTATCGCTGGTTCATCGCTTTTTTGGCTTTAACTCCTTTTATCTTATTACCCACACTGAAACAGTGGAAAATGCTTACCCGATATTGGTGGAAGTTATTGATCCTCGGTTCCCTCGGTATGGTTCTTAATCAAAGTCTGGTTTACTACGCTGCTCATACTGTCAGTGCAACACTGATAGGGATCTTTACTTCGTTGATCCCACTGTTGACTGTCATACTCAGTATTTTTGTCTTGCGAGTTGCCCCGACAGTTGGAATTATGCTCGGTACAGCTTTTTCCCTATTTGGCCTTATATGGTTAGTTGGCAAAGGAGAACCTGGTGCCCTGTTACAACACGGATTAGGGTCAGGAGATATAATGATGTTTATTGCATCAGCAGCCTACGCTCTGTACGGTGTTCTGACCAAACGCTGGGCAATTCCATTACCGAACTGGCAATCACTCTATGTACAGATCGGATTTGGAGTCTTGTTACTTTTGCCTAACTTCATGATGACAGAAGATATCCGGTTAACCAGCAATAATATTTCTCTTGTGCTGTTTGCAGGTATTCCTGCTTCAATTATTGCTCCTTATCTGTGGATACAAGGGGTTATTCGCCTTGGAGCTAATATGACCTCAATCTTTATGAACCTGGCTCCTGTTTTCACCGCAATTATTGCCATCGCGGTACTCCATGAGAAAATGTATAGCTATCATCTGATTGGTGGGGGTATTGTGCTGGCTGGTGTAATTCTTGCTCAACAATTACGTATCCCAATAACGCGTCAGAAAACTTAACTAGCACTTTATCAACAATATTTTTACCAATTATCGCCCAATGTTTTACTGGGCGATAATGGAAAATAGTTATTATAATAAAATAGCTTCTGATGTTACCAAAGAAAATAAACCAAGTATTGAATAGCTAAATTAACTTTATACAAAAATATCATGTTAACTGATTATTTTATTTTTACTTGATTACTCACTATAAAATATCCTCCGAATTGAGTATACTTTCCACGCTCTGCATTGCGGGGATCTTTTATAATTTTATTCTTATTATCCGTTTTTCTGACTGACATTTTCCCCGGTTTATGAGCCCAAATATGGGAGCGTTCGTGCTTATTATTTAAAACCAATCGATACCAATGGTAGTCCCAGTCATCTGCATAATCGTCAGTAGCAAAAAGTGCTACAACATGGTTCGGATAGTATTTTTCATCTCTATAATCATCTAACATAATTAATCCATCTGACATTGCGCCATCTATAACAACTTTCATAGTGCGTTCTTGTAAAAGTTTCTCAGTATTCCCTCCCGGTTGATAATAATGTCCACCTGCATAATTACAGGCGTAAGAATAACAGTTATGTAACTTCTGCTTTTCAGATGTATTCCAGAAAGTTGTATTGAACAATCCCGCTTGCACAGTAATCAACTTACCCGTTTTCGGACTCAAGATATTGACTGTATAGAGTTCATCATTATTTACATCGTGTAAAGTATGTCTTGTTTCATTATGCAGGTCTTCATCTGGATCGTCTCCCTCAGAACAATCAGAAGTATCTTGCTGAAGGTTAATTATATCCTGAAATATCATTGACTTAAAGTTACTGTTTTGGTTAGAGGACTCCATTAAAGTGAAGCCAAGATATCTACTTTGATAAAGATCGGGCGCTCTTCCATCACATATATAAAAAGAATTAGTCAACCCATAACTATGTGCTATTGTCTGCTCAGTGCCATCAATTTCGACTAAAAAACCAGAGAATCCAAGCTTTCCACAGGTTTCTCCAAAGTTAATTCCCTTAATATTATCCCTGAATAACCCCAGTAGCCATCTTGAGTTCATTTCATAATCGAGATCATAGTAATACCAGTAATAATCTTCCAGTCCAGAAAAAGTCAGTAATGTTACTCTAATCATTCCAGGCCCCATATATAATTTTAGTATGGATGTTGTTATTCTCAATAAATACAAACAATTACAAAAACATTTATAATCCATAAATTTATTTTTGTTAATATCAAAATTATTTAGATAAACATCTAAAACAAACATATTTCTATTATTTCTTTTAAAATTGTTTTATATTCTGAAAATACTACAGGTATATGAAGTCACTTCAAGTAATCATATATATGTTTATATTGCATGACATTATATTTTAATAAATCTAATGAATCATAAAAGTTAACTCTTTTCACTTTCAATATCTATTACATAACTTCAAAAAATCTTGAGGCATTTAAAAAATTAACATCTTTCAAGTTAAGTGATTAAAGTCACATCTAAACACTTTTTTCTGTTAATAGAATATTTCAGTTCTATAAATTAATAATGCACCGGAGATTTATAAAATTGTTTCCATCATCGGTGCTATGTGAGGAATAAAAAATGAAGATACTTAAAACATTATTCACTACTGTTGGCCTACTTTTCTGTACCAATACCTTTGCTGTCAGTGCTCCTGACAGAACGGAATGTATTGCCCCTGCTAAACCCGGTGGTGGCTTTGATTTAACCTGTAAATTAGTTCAAGTCTCATTGCTGGATACCAAAGCTATTGATTCACCTATGCGGGTGACATTTATGCCCGGAGGCGTTGGCGCCGTTGCCTATAATGCTATTGTTGCTCAGCGGCCTGCCGAACCCGGCACTATTGTCGCCTTTTCTGGTGGCTCTTTGTTAAATCTTGCTCAAGGAAAATTTGGACGCTATAACGTGAATGATGTGCGCTGGCTGGCCAGTGTTGGTACTGATTATGGTATGATTGCTGTTCGCAAAGATTCTCATTACAAATCATTAAAAGATCTCATTGATACATTCCAAAAAGATCCTACCAGCATCGTATTTGGTGCCGGAGCTTCTATTGGTGGTCAAGATTGGATGAAAACGGCCTTACTGGCAAAACAAGCTGATGTTGATCCGCGCAAAATGCGTTACGTCGCCTTTGAAGGTGGTGGTGAAGCAATCACAGCTCTGATGGGTAAGCATATTCAGGTTTTCTCTGGAGATATCAGTGAAACCCTACCTTATCTGACGAGTGATAAGCTGCGTGTTCTTGCTGTTTATGCCGATAAAAGGCTTGGCGGTGCTTTAGCGAATATCCCGACAGCCAAAGAGCAAGGCTACAACATCGTATGGCCAGTTATTCGTGGTTTTTACATGGGACCCAAAGTCTCTGATGAACAATATCAATGGTGGGTAGATACATTCAATAAATTACAACAAACGGATGAATTTAAAAAACAACGCGAACTACGTGGCCTCTTTGAATTCAATATGACAGGTAAAGAGTTGAATGATTATGTGCAAAAACAAGTTACTCAATACCATGAGATGGCTAAATCCTTTGGTTTAGCAAAATAACAGGAATAGCATCATGAGCGATCGTATCTTTGCTGCTATCTGGTTAGTCCTGTGTGGAATTGGATTGGTCATTGGCTGGGGTATTCACAGTGAATACAGCTATGAACCTCTGGGGCCGCGGCCATTCCCGATTGCCATTATCTCATTGATGGCGCTATGCGCACTATTATTGCTATTCAAAAAAACGGAAATAACTCAATGGCCTGTACCACAAGTTCTGCGCCGCTTATTGCTGCTGATGGTTTCACTTCTCTTTTATGCAGGAACATTCGAGTGGTTAGGCTTTCCTCTGGCGACGACGTTATTGACCATCAGCATCGCATTGCTGTTTAACGCCTCACTTCTCGCTGCAATTATTTCTGGGGTGAGCTTAGGTATATCACTCTTTTTTGTGTTTGATCGCCTGTTAGATGTCACGCTACCCATTGGTAGTCTGTTCAGGTAAGGAGAATAAAATGGATACTTGGATATACCTGACACAAGGTTTTGAAGTCGCATTAATCCCTAAGAATCTGATTATCGCATTAATAGGCTGCTTCATTGGTACAGTTGTTGGTTTACTCCCCGGTCTGGGGCCAATAAATGGTGTTGCCATTTTATTGCCGTTAGCTTTTGCCTTGAAATTACCCGCAGAATCCGCCTTAATTTTATTGGCAACAGTCTATATTGGTTGTGAATATGGAGGGCGGATATCTTCAATTCTGCTGAATGTTCCGGGAGATGCCGCCGCAATTATGACCGCTCTTGATGGATACCCAATGGCGAAACAGGGGCAAGCTGGTGTTGCGTTGTCTATCTCAGCAATCAGCTCATTTTGTGGTTCACTTTTAGCTATTGTTGGTATCATTTTGTTTGCTCCTCTTCTGGCGAAATGGTCTTTGGCGTTCGGGCCTGCTGAATATTTTGCTCTGATGGTTTTTGCGATTGCCTGTCTTGGCAGCATGATGAGCCAGAATCCTGTCAAATCTCTATTGGCTGCTTTGATCGGGTTAGGGTTAGCTACAGTAGGAGTCGATGCTAATACTGGGGTTTATCGCTTCACGTTTGATAGTGTCCACCTTTCTGATGGGATTCAGTTTATTGTCGTTGTGATCGGTCTGTTCTCTGTCAGTGAAATTCTGCTGATGCTTGAAAATACTTCCACTGGACAAAAAGTAATAAGTAAAACCGGACGACTACTGTTTAACAAAAAAGAAGCCCAAACCTGTACCGGGCCAATATTACGCTCCTCAGTCATTGGTTTCTTTGTTGGTATCCTGCCCGGTGCCGGAGCAACGATTGCCAGCGCAATCACATACATGACAGAAAAACGGCTGAGTGGAAACAGCGATTCATTTGGTAAAGGTGATATTCGTGGTGTGGCAGCACCTGAAGCAGCCAATAATGCATCAGCATGTGGTTCATTCATTCCTATGCTTACTCTGGGCGTCCCCGGTTCAGGTACTACAGCCGTAATGATAGGTGCACTGACGCTCTACAACATCACACCGGGGCCTGCTATGTTTTCGGAGCAACCGGATATAGTCTGGGGGTTGATTGCTGCCCTACTTATCGCCAATATTCTTTTGCTCATCATGAATATTCCGATGATTGGGCTGTTTACCCGTATGTTGAGTATCCCTCTGTGGTTCTTAGTGCCAGCCATAGCCACCGTTTCAGCAGTCGGAGTTTATGCTGTACACAGTACGACATTCGATCTGATGTTGATGGTTGGTCTGGGGGTGTTCGGTTATATTCTTAGGAAAATGAACTTTCCAATGTCACCGCTCATCTTAGGGTTTGTATTAGGTGAAATGTTGGAACAAAATTTGAGACGGGCACTTTCAATCAGTAACGGTAATTTCGATATTTTGTGGAGGAGTACCATTGCTCAATCTTTGTTGGTCTTAGCTGTGTTGGTTATTATCATCCCTCCTATCTTGCGGATAGTTCACAAAAAACGTAAGAAAAATGAGAAGATTTACAGCCAATCCACATAGTTGGTGAATTGGCTTTCATGTAGACCGTTAAAACTTTTCAGTTTTAGAAAATCAGTTCATATACTTGCGCATGACCAGAGATGCATTTGTACCGCCGAACCCGAAGCTATTAGACATAACCGTTTTTAGCTCGCGTTCGGTAGGTTCAGTAATAATATCCATGCCAAGCGCTTTTTCATCCAGATCTTCGATATTAATACTTGGTGCAATAATTCCATGCTCCAACATCAATAAACTGTAAATCGCTTCCTGAGCACCGGCCGCCCCCAAAGAATGCCCGGTCATCGCTTTAGTTGCTGAAATAGCAGGTGTCTTGTCACCAAATACTTCTCTAATCGCTTCCAGCTCTTTCAAATCACCAACAGGTGTTGATGTGCCATGAGTGTTAATATAATCCACCTCACCTTCAATACCATCCAGAGCCATCTTCATACAACGCACAGCGCCTTCACCTGAAGGTGCAACCATGTCCAAACCATCTGAATTCGCTCCGTAGCCAATAACTTCAGCATAGATATGTGCGCCACGAGCCAATGCATGTTCTAATTCTTCAACAACAACAATACCGCCACCACCAGCAATAACAAAGCCGTCACGGTTTTGATCATAAGTACGGGAAGCTCGGTCTGGTGTTTCATTATATTTGGTAGAGAGTGCTCCCATTGCATCAAATTCACAGGCTATTTCCCAGCTCAGTTCTTCACCACCACCGGCAAAAATAACGTCCTGTTTACCAAGCTGGATTAATTCAACCGCATGACCAATACAGTGTGCAGAAGTTGAACAAGCGGAACTGATAGAGTAATTTACGCCTTTAATTTTGAACGGCGTCGCCAGACAAGCGGAAACACCGGAAGCCATTGTCCGTGTCACCATATAAGGCCCGACACCCCGTAAACCACGAGCACGCATACCATCCGCACAGGCAACCTGATTGTGTGGAGAACCGCCTCCAGAGCCGACAACCAGCCCTGTACGTAAATTAGAAACCTGATCATCGGAAAGGCCAGAATCTTTAATTGCCTCATCCATCGCCAGATAAGCATAAACAGAAGCATCACTCATAAAACGCTGTGTTTTACGGTCAATCAAACCTGTTGTATCCAGTTTGACATTCCCCCATACGTGACTGCGAAGCCCCATTTCTTTGAATTCTTCGGAAAAAGTGATCCCGGAACGGCCTTCTTTCAGAGATTTCAGCACCTCTTTCTGGTTATTACCAATACTAGATACAATGCCCAAACCAGTGATTACTGCTCGTTTCATTAATTACCTCATCAATATGTTTACCTGCGGGATTTCCTTCTCGCACTTTAGCGTACACTTGTACGCTGAACAAGTCCGATCAGGGTAAAAATCATGAACAATTGATCATAACCCAGACGTTAAGATCGCTCATAAGTGGTGTAATAGCATCAAGACCGTTAAAATCCTCGTTATTCTTCTCAACAATACAGGCCTTATTTTGAACAACAGTATTGTGCAAAACAGTGCTATCAGTAGCGCAACCCTAAGCTGGAATGAACAGGGCACACCTATTTCTGAGCAATTTGATGATGTTTATTTCTCAAATCAAGATGGGTTAGAAGAAACCATATATGTATTTTTACAAGGCAATCATTTTCCTCAACGTTTTAGCACTCATCACCGTTCTGATTGCGTTATTGCCGAAACCGGATTCGGTACTGGGTTAAATTTCCTTGTACTCTGGCAATCTTTTTCAGAGTTCAAACAGCAATATCCAGACGCTACGCTAAAAAGGCTGCACTATATTAGTTTCGAAAAATATCCATTAAAAGTCGCTGACCTAAAAAGTGCACATCAACGCTGGCCAGAGCTGCAAAAGTTTTCTGAAGAATTATGTCAGCAGTGGCCTTTACCACTTGCAGGTTGTCATCGGTTAATTCTGGATAATGGTGCTATTACTCTGGATCTCTGGTTTGGCGATGTAAATGAACTATTGCCCAAGGTAAATTCCGGCCTGACAGGTAAAGTTGACGCATGGTTTTTAGATGGTTTTGCTCCTGCCAAAAACCCACAAATGTGGAGCGAACAACTGTTCACTGCAATGGCAAAATTTTCTCGTCCGAAAGGAACATTTGCGACATTCACATCAGCAGGTTTAGTACGCCGTGGACTACAAGCAGCCGGTTTTACTGTCACAAAAGTCAAGGGCTTCGGGCGTAAGAGAGAGATGCTGACAGGTGTTTTACCTGCCTCAGTTCACAACGCCAAAACGGATATGCCCTGGTTTGCCCGCCCTGGCACTGATCATACTGATGATGTCGCAATCATTGGTGGAGGAATTGCCAGTGCATTTACTGCTCTTGCTTTACTGCAACGTGGTGCAAAAGTCACGCTATACTGCCAGGATACACAGCCAGCACAAGGAGCATCAGGGAACCAACAAGGCGCGCTTTATCCTTTACTCACTGGTCGTCACGATCCATTAGAACGTTTCTTTACCTCTGCATTCACCTTTGCCCGTCGTCAATATGATGAACTGACTAATGAAAACGTGTTATTTGAGCATCAATGGTGTGGTGTTAGCCAAATAGCTTATGATGAAAAAAGTCACAACAAAATCGACAATATGCTGCACACAGCATGGCCGGAAGATATTGCTGCTGGAATGGATCGTCAACAATTGAGTCAAATCAGCGGCCTAGATGTCAACTATCATGGTATCCATTATCCACAGGGAGGATGGTTATACCCGGCACAATTAACTCAAGAAATTATCAAACTTGCACAGCAACGTGGTATGAGGACATATTTCAACCACGAAATAACACGACTGGTTCAGCATGAAAATGGTTGGCAACTACACATTGAACATCAGGGAAAAACACAACTTAAAAACCACAAAGTGGTTATCATTGCCAATGGACATTGCCTGGCCCAATTTGAACAGACCGAAAAATTTCCTGTTACCGCAGTCCGTGGTCAAGTCAGCCATATCCCAACAACTGACCGGCTTAGCCAGCTAAAAAGTGTGCTGTGTTACGATGGTTATATGACCCCCGTGAATCCCAAAAATCAGCATCACTGTATTGGTGCAAGTTATCAACGCGATCAATTAGATACTCAGTACTCTTCTGCCGAACAACAGGAGAATCGTGATCGTCTCCTGAAATGTCTCCCTGATGTTGATTGGGTAAAACAAGTTGACATTTCAGAGGATAAATCCCGTCAGGGGATACGATGTGTGATTCGGGATCATATGCCAATGGTCGGGAATGTACCTATTTTCAGTGAAATTATGGCAAAATATGCCGATTTACCTCAACAGATACAGTCTGGGGAGAAAATAGACGAATCACCTTGCTACCCTGATTTATTTGTTATTGGCGCATTAGGTTCACGTGGTTTGTGTTCTGCTCCTCTAAGTGCTGAATTACTTGCAGGGCAAATATTTAATGAAGCCTTGCCACTTGATGATGAAATATTAGCGGCTTTGCACCCAAATCGTTTCTGGGTCAGAAAGCTGTTACGCGGTAAAAAAGTGAAAGCAGAAAGGCCTTAATTTTTGACAACCTCACCCGTCCTAAGAGGTTGTCGCAAAGGCTGAGGTTTTACGACACAACGAATAAGCCTCGATTTGCATCAGGCATAATTTGTCATGCCTGATGCTACTGAAATTGCATCAATTGAAACGATTAAAACTCAATTGTAGCTTTCTCATGCAATCACTAAGCGTTTCATTTCATTGCACAACGCTGAACTGCCGAAAACCCATATTTAATTTCATCTTGTAAAATCTGTTTCAATGCTTCACTTATCTGCTGAGATTCTAAAATAGAAAATCCCAGTCGTTGATAAAAAGGAGCATTCCAACTGACATGACGGAAAATCGTTAAAGTCACAAACTGTAATTTACGCTGTTTAGCAACCTGAATAACTGTTTCTATTAACGACTTACCGATTCCCTTTCTCTGCCAATCTCCATGCACAGACAGTTCAACGATATGCAGTCCATCATCCAAAGGTTTAACCAGAATAAAGCCTATCGGTTTCCTCTTCTCCAAAGCTACCCAACTATTATCCTGAGCAATATAGTCCAAATGTTGTTGTTCCGTTTGTACGTGACCATCAGCAATCCAGGCCAAATCAGGTATAAAACGAAACAACTGTGCAGCAGAATATTCAATTGCAGGTAATTGACTTACATCCGATGTTTGTGTTTGACGAATAGTAAACATGATTTATCCTGACAATTTATTTGATGGTCATATTAATAATATTAAAATAAATACTCCACTTATAAATAAGAATTTAAAATACGTCAGTTTATTGATTCTAAAAGTTATTCAAAGCATAAATTTCATTGCTGTAATAATAATACCAGAAAAACCAAACATCATTGTTACCATCCACTTGGTCTGAGCCGCCATTTTATCTGAAACTTCCTTATGTAGAGATAATATTTTACTATTCATAGATGACATTTCCTTATATACAGATGACATTTCTTTATTCACAGATGTTATTTCATTATGAATAAGTACTTTTACTGATTCAATATCAGCTTTTGTCGCATAATTGGATTTTATCACTTCCATATCTATTTTTAATTGTGAGACATCCGTTTTTAGCAGTGAGACATCTTCTTTTAACAATGAAACATCTGCTTTTAACAATGAAACATCTATCTTTAACTGAGAAACATCTATCTTTAACTGAGAAACGTCTACCTTTAACTGAGAAACATCCGTTTTTAGATAGGAAACATCTAATTCCAGATTGTCAAATTTTTTTTCCAATTGTGGATTCATACTTTGCCTTCCCCTCCATCTTGAAGCACTAAAACTTATCGATTCAGGTAACAAAAACATCTTATCACCAGTATAAAATCCATATCCACTTCGCACAGAGCAACTTCCCAACCCCATGTTATTACCTCCTGAAATATCCTTTTCAACTCTGAACTTTCACAGATAATTAATTCTATTTTTTATGAATTATCTGTTTATTTTCTATTAATTAATCGCATTTCATACGATTAAATTTCCTCTCCTATTAAGCTGATAGAAAATCTATATTTTCTCTGTATTGAAGCAATCCAGAACTTATTGGATATACAACTAAAAAACACCTAATTATTGACTAAACCATGACCTAAACTTTACCACCATTAATTTTTTTAATCATCACGCGTTCTACTAATAACATGATTATTTTAACCGCCTCAAAAAGAATAGCACCACGCAAACTCTGATTTAAAAACCCTCTAAGTAACTCTGCTAACTATATTATCTTAATCTATATACACTATAAAAGGATCAATAAAGACTCATGCTTCTCAGTTTTATTATAGTTATTGCGAGCCATTGCGAATTTTTATGTAACCGAACATTGAGATTTACGTTATCTGCATAAAAAATAAGGGCTGCAAAACAGCCCTCAAGAAAGAATTTTAGTGTTAATAGATCACACCTTTACACTATTCAGTAGTTTTGCTAATAGTTTTTGCCAGGTCGTTAAAACTAAAACTTGATCTGGTGGCGTCAATTCTCCCACCTTAATCGCTTTATGGATACTTTCTTCTACACGTTGGTGAAGCTGTTCAATAGTATTAGCGCCTTCTTGTTCCAATTCGGCAACAGCCAGCGTCAGATGCCCGCGGAGGTATCCACCAGCAAATAATTCGTCATCACTGGCATATTCAACCATATCGTCTATATATGCCAGAATGCGTGTTTCAAACTCTGCGAGCATTGTTTTTCCTTAAAAATCAATTTAGTTAGCAAAAGGATCTTCCGGGTAAGGGAAATGTTCTGCTTTTAGTGGAGGCGTATTGTAAAACGATTGCAGCGCATGAATAAAGTGTGCTGCACGTGTGGGTATTTCGTTTTCAAGATATGCCATTACTTGCGCATGAACTTTCTGCTGAAAAGTAAAGCGATCCGGCTCAAAATCGCCGTCCAAATTATCGCAACTAATGTTGAAAGGAAAACCAGCAGCTACACAGAATAACCATTCTAATGCTTGTGGCTTAACTTCGACTTTCTCGAACTCCGCTTGAGTCTGGGCATCACGACCGTCAGGGCAATACCAGTAACCAAAATCAACCAATTTACGACGCTCTTTACCCGCAATACACCAATGCGAAATTTCGTGCAATCCACTGGCGTAAAAACCATGAGCAAACACAACCCGATTATAAGCTACCTCTTCATCCGCGGGCAGATAAACCGGCTCATTATCACCTTTTATCAAACGGGTGTTATAGTCATCGCTAAAACAATTATCAAAAATTTCAATCAGTTGTTGATAGTGATATCCAGCCATGTATTAATACAATATCCTCAAAATAATAGCCTAAAATCAAAAATAAAATGCCAGCCAGGAACGGATGGTATCACCGTGTTGATCATGGAGAAGCTTGATACTCATTAGAAAAGAGATAGTCACCAGCATTGGGCGGATTAACTTTTGCCCCCTGCTCAATACTAAACCAGCGCCTAAACGGGCACCAATCATCTGGCCGGTCAGCATGACAAAACCGAGCAGCCATAAAACCTGCCCGCCAAGAATAAAGAAACCTAATGCACCGAGATTGGCTGCGCAGTTTAACACTTTTGCATGTGCTGTTGCCTTAGCCAGATTGTAACCACAGAGCATTACGTAAGAGAGTGCCAGAAAAGAACCTGTTCCCGGCCCGAATACACCATCATAAAAACCTATCCCGCCTCCCGCAAGACAGCCAAAAGCTATCGGCCCCAAACGACGTTGTCGATCTTCTGCACCAATATTAGGTACTAGCAGAAAGTAAAAGCCGATAATCATCACTAATATAGGCAGGACGTAACGCAATAAATCGGGTGATACAAACTGAACCAGCAATGCTCCCGACATACCGCCTAGCACAGTCATAGCAATGGAAAATCGCTGAGAACGCAGGTTCACTATACCACGACGGATAAAATACAGGCTGGCAGATAACGAACCACCTACAGATTGAAGTTTTCCTGTTGCTAATGCCTGAACCGGAGAAACACCTGCTGATAATAGAGCAGGAATCGTCAATAATCCGCCTCCACCTGCTATAGAATCGATAAAACCCGCAACCAGAGCAACCAAAAAGAGAAAACCATAAACTTCTGGACCCAGTAATGACCATTCCATTATTTATTTCACCAGAAAATTACTTACCTGTTCATCAGGAGATCTTTTGGCATCGTTCGACGCTTATATCTCGGAAAATATATCCTGAAAAATATAGCTCGAAAAAACTGTTACCGATTTACCAGCTCGGAAGTATAGATGTGACATCGGCACACTGCGCTCTCTGACGCAACAGGTGATCCATCAGTACAATCGCCATCATAGCCTCTGCAATAGGAACCGCCCGAATGCCAACACAAGGGTCGTGTCGACCGCGCGTCACCATTTCTACCTCTTCGCCCTGACGATTAATGGTCTTACCCGATACCATAATGCTGGATGTCGGTTTCAGAGCAATATGGGCGATAATTGGCTGGCTGCTGCTGATCCCCCCCAGAATGCCACCCGCATGGTTGCTGATAAAACCTTGTGAAGTGATTTCATCCCGATTTTCACTGCCACGTAAGTTAACAACGCCGAAACCGTCACCAATTTCAACTCCTTTCACCGCATTAATGCTCATCAAAGCATGGGCAATATCTGCATCCAAACGATCAAAAACCGGTTCTCCCAATCCTGCTGGCACATTTTCAGCAATCACCGTCACCTTAGCACCAATGGAATCCCCCTCTTTTTTCAGGGTACGCAATAGCTCATCAAGTTGAGTTAGTTTACTTTCATCAGGGCAAAAAAACGGGTTCTGCTCAACGAACTCCCAATCTTTCAATTCACAATGAATATTTCCCATCTGGGTCAAGCAGGCACGGATACGGATACCATGCTTTTCAAACAAGTATTTTTTTGCAATCGCACCAGCAGCAACACGCATCGCAGTTTCACGAGCAGATGAACGGCCACCACCACGATAATCACGCAATCCATATTTTTGCTCATAGGTATAATCTGCATGACCGGGGCGAAAAACGTCTTTAATCGCACTGTAATCTTGTGAACGTTGATCGGTGTTCTCAATTAATAAACCAATACTGGTTCCTGTTGTCACACCTTCAAAAACGCCAGAAAGAATTCGTACCTGATCAGGTTCACGGCGCTGTGTAGTGTAGCGGGAAGTTCCCGGACGACGTCTGTCTAAATCAATTTGCAAATCGGCTTCTGTAATGGCAATACCCGGCGGAACACCATCAACAATACACCCCAATGCAACCCCGTGAGATTCACCAAATGTAGTGATTCGGAAAAACTGCCCAATACTGTTTCCTGCCATTCCTATCCTGCCGTTATTTCTTATGCGTTAAAGATGTGTGTTAATGATTTGATATTGGCTAACAATAACCTAACCAATGGTTAAAGCCTAATTGATTTCATCAACTTTATTTAAATTAAATTGATGAAAAAACGCTTTAACCATCAGCACAATGGCAAAATATTAGTCTTTAAATAGACAGAAATATTCGTGATATTCGGTCAATTGTTTGCGTGTGAGCATAAAAACACCATCACCACCATGCTCAAACACCAACCATGTGAATGGTACATAAGAGTATTGTTCAATCAAATGAATCATGCTGTTACCCACTTCACATATCAACACCCCTTCTTCGGTGAGAAAATCCGGTGCCGTGGCAAGAATACGACGGGCCAGATCTAACCCATCACATCCTGCTGCCAGTCCCAACTCTGGCTCACGGTGGAACTCATCTGGCAGATCACTCATATCTTCCTCATCCACATAAGGCGGATTGGTAACAATCAGATCGTATTTCATCGGAGGCATATCACGGAATAAATCTGACTGAATCGGTATGACACGGTGTAAAAGCCCATGATTTTCAATATTGTGCTCAGTAACGGCCAAAGCATCAGCAGAAATATCAACCGCATCAACTTCCGCTTCCGGGAAGGCATGAGCACAAGCAATTGCAATACAGCCACTTCCTGTGCACAAATCAAGAATGGCGGAAGGTTCCTGTGGGAGTAACCCGGCAAACTGAGTGTTAATCAACTCACCAATTGGCGAACGTGGCACCAAAACTCGCTCATCAACATAAAATTCATGCCCACAGAACCATGCCCGGTTAGTCAAATAAGCAACAGGAATACGCTCATTGATACGGCGCAAAACCCGCTCAACAATACGATGGCGCTCTGTGGTTGTCAGGCGGGCTGTCATCATATTTTCTGGGATATCCAGAGGCAGGTACAGTGTTGGAAGAACCAATTGCAAAGCTTCATCCCACGGGTTATCTGTTCCATGTCCATAATAGATGTTGGCTGCACTGAAACAACTGGTTGTCCAACGCAGCATATCCTGAATGGTATGCAGCTCTGCCACGGTTTCATCTACGAAAATCTTATCCACAAGTACCTCTAAACCACAAAAATGTCATTAGTGCGTTAGTTTGCCATGATCCATGCTACAAATCAGCAACCTGAATGTGCGAATTATTTTAAGCTCAGAGACTCATGTAAGCGTAACAAAAACACAAAAACCACCCTGCGTTAACAGGATGGTTTTTATCGGCGTTATCCATTTTGTTTATCAGCTAGTTTTTTCACCCGATTTTTTTACCCATAAGAAATAACTGACAGTCAGTAGCACAATCCACACGATTCCCACAAACAATGCGACACGCGTATTGGGGAAATAGCCCAGTACCATGATGATAAATGCCATAAATGCCATTGTCAGAGCCGGCGCTATTGGCCACAATGGAACCGGAAATTTAAGCTGTTTAGCCTCTTCTGTCGGCATTTTCCGGCGCATCATATATTGTGACAACAAAATCATCAGCCATACCCACACTGTGGCAAATGTTGCAATGGAAGCAATAATGATAAAGATTTGTTCAGGCAACAGATAGTTCAAAACAACACCGATTAACAAAATGACTGACATTGCCAATACCGTGATCCACGGTACTCCATGTTGAGTCAGTTTGGTGAAAGAAGCAGGAGCCTGTTTTTCCTGCGCCATGCCATACATCATTCTCCCTGCGCCAAAAATATCACTGTTAATCGCTGAAATGGCGGCTGTAATAACGACAATATTCAGGATATTGGCTGCGGAGTTAATCCCCAGACTGGAGAAGATCTGGACAAACGGGCTGCCATTCTGACCAACTTGATCCCACGGATAAATACACATCAGCACGAATAAAGTAAGAATATAAAATAGCAAAATGCGTAGCGGCACCGCATTAATTGCCCGTGGAATGGATTGTGCCGGATTTTTCGCTTCACTGGCGGTAATACCGATAACTTCAATACCTCCAAATGCGAACATGACAACGGTAAATGAAGCTATCACTCCTGCAATCCCATTCGGCATAAAACCACCGTGTTCCCACAAATTTGATAACCCGGTAACATGACCTGCTTCCTGACCAAATCCATACATCATAATCGCGAAGCCACCGATAATCATGGCAACAATCGCTGTGACTTTAATGATAGAAAGCCAAAACTCCATTTCACCAAACACTTTGACATTGCACAGATTTATCGCCCCGATGAAAAAGACGATGCCGAGAACCCAAATCCATTGGTCAACATGGGGAAACCAAAGTTTCATATAGAGGCCAAATGCGGTGACATCTGCCAGACAGACAACCAACATTTCAAATACATAAGTCCATCCAGTCAAAAAACCCGCCAATGGCCCCAGATAGTGATTGGCATAATGGGAAAAAGAACCCGGCACGGGGTTATGGACAGCCATTTCCCCCAATGCACGCATAACCATAAAAACTGCCGCACCACCAATAGCGTATGCCAACAATACCGCAGGCCCTGCTGCTTGAATGGCTCCCGCAGAACCATAAAAAAGCCCAGTACCAATCGCCGACCCCAGTGCCATAAACCGAATGTGACGAACACTTAACCCACGCTTGAGTTGTGAGATGTTTTGCATGATTTATCCCTATTTTCTTTTATTATTAGATGTGAAAGATAAATACAACGATAAGGCCGGAGAACCGGCCTAAAAACGATTTAATTTATGTGGTTTTTCAGAATATTATTATTCGACAGGATCGTACCAGTCGGCAGCAGTGCAGAAAGTTGCTGCTCTGCTAACAATTGAATAGCTGTTTCAATGTCTGGTGAGAAAAAACGATCTTTATCGTAATGTGTTACTTTCTCACGCAGAATATGGCGGGCTTTTTCCAGAATCGGGCTACTCGTCAAACCTGCACGAAAATCCACCCCCTGACAAGCCGTCAACCACTCAATCGCCAGAATTCCCCTGACGTTATCCGTCATTTCCCACAAGCGGCGACCTGCTGCTGGCGCCATTGAGACATGATCTTCCTGATTCGCTGAGGTCGGCAGGCTATCAACACTGGAAGGATGTGCCAGTGCTTTATTTTCACTTGCCAGCGCTGCCGCGGTTACTTGAGCAATCATAAAACCGGAATTAACACCGCTGTTTTTGACCAGAAACGGGGGCAACTGAGACATATTGCTATCCATCAGCAGAGCAATCCTGCGTTCTGACAACGCGCCGATTTCCGCCAAAGCGATAGCCAGATTATCCGATGCCATTGCGATAGGCTCTGCATGGAAGTTACCACCAGAAATCACTTCATCCTGTTCAGTAAAGACCAGTGGATTGTCAGAAACAGCATTAGCCTCAACCATAATGACATCAGCAGCATAGCGGATTTGGGTCAAACAAGCTCCCATTACCTGTGGCTGACAACGTAACGAGTAAGGATCCTGCACTTTCGGGCAGTTTTCGTGCGAGGCAGAAATGTTACTTTGTTCTTCCAATACAAAACGGTATAAAGCTGCAACATCAATTTGCCCTTGCTGTCCACGCACCTCATGAATGCGAGCATCAAATGGCTTACGGGAACCCAAGGCTGCTTCAACAGATAAGGCACCACAAACAATGGCAGATGCAAGTAACTCTTCTGCCGCAAAAAGCCCTTTCAAAGCAAATGCAGTTGAGGTTTGTGTACCGTTAAGTAGTGCCAGCCCCTCTTTTGCCACCAGTTGAATGGACTTAAGTCCCGCTTTTGCCAGAGCTTCTTTTGCCGGCAACCATTCACCACGATAACGGGCTTTGCCCTCTCCCAACAATAACAGACTCATATGCGCCAGTGGAGCCAAATCACCAGAAGCGCCGACCGAGCCTTTACTTGGAATGCAAGGGTAAACTTCGGCATTTACCAATGTTACCAGTGCCTGAATAACTTCCAAACGAATACCGGAATAACCACGAGCCAGACTATTGATTTTCAATACCATAATTAACCGGACGATTTCATCCGATAAAGGCTCACCAACACCTGCTGCATGTGACATTACGATAGCGCGTTGCAACTCTTCCAAATCTTGCTCTGCAATTCGGGTATTTGCCAACAAACCGAAACCCGTATTAATTCCATATGCGGTTCTGTTTTCGCTGATAATACGGTTAACACATTCAACACTGCTCTCAATAGCCGGGAAGCATTGTGCATCCAAAGTTATCTGTACCGGATGCTGATAAACATGGCGTAACTCTTCAAGCGTCATTTTTCCCGGATGAATAGTCATATGTTTCATATCAATAACGCTCCTTATTTTATTTCTGCTGCTTTTGTTTCAAATGATGAGCCTTCTACTGCTTGTGTATTCAGCATGGGTAGATTCAATCCCTGCTCTTTTGCACATTGAACCGCCAGTTCATAACCCGCATCAGCATGACGCATGACACCCGTCGCTGGATCATTGTGCAGTACCCGGGCAATACGTTCTGCTGCGTCATCCGAACCATCACAAACAATGACCATGCCTGAATGTTGAGAAAATCCCATGCCAACACCACCACCGTGGTGCAAAGATACCCAAGTTGCACCACTGGCTGTATTTAATAGCGCATTGAGTAATGGCCAGTCAGAAACAGCATCAGAACCATCTTTCATTGATTCCGTTTCACGGTTAGGGCTTGCCACTGAACCTGAATCCAGATGATCACGTCCAATCACGATTGGTGCTGAAAGTTCGCCATTACGTACCATTTCATTAAATGCCAAGCCCAACTTAGCCCGATCTCCCAGACCTACCCAACAAATGCGGGCAGGCAAGCCCTGGAAGCTAATACGTTCCCGTGCCATATCCAGCCAACGATGCAAGTAGGTATCATCTGGCAACAGTTCTTTTACTTTGGCATCGGTTTTGTAGATATCTTCAGGATCACCGGAAAGAGCAGCCCAACGGAAAGGCCCAATCCCGCGACAAAAGAGTGGACGAATATAAGCAGGCACAAAACCGGGGAAATCAAAAGCATGTTCAATACCCATTTCTTTTGCCATTTGTCGGATATTATTGCCGTAATCAAAAGTGGGAATCCCCTGTTTCTGGAAAGCCAACATCGCTTCAACATGTACTGCCATTGAGGCTCTCGCAGCCTGAATCACCACTTCTGACTCTGTTTCGGCACGGCGACAATATTCTTCCCATGTCCAACCCGCTGGCAGATAACCATGTAATGGATCATGGGCGCTGGTTTGGTCTGTTACCATATCAGGACGAACACCGCGGCGAACTAACTCCGGTAAAATTTCTGCTGCGTTACCGCACAGTGCTATCGATACCGCTTTACCTTCCTCGGTGTAACGCCTAATACGTGCCAGTGCGTCATCCAAATCAGTTGCTTGCTCATCCACATATTTAGTACGCAGACGAAAATCAATACGGCTTTGCTGACATTCAATATTGAGTGATGACGCCCCCGCCAACGTTGCTGCCAAAGGTTGTGCACCACCCATGCCACCTAAACCGGCAGTCAATACCCAACGACCTGTCAGATTACCGTTATAATGCTGGCGCCCGGCTTCAACAAATGTCTCATAAGTGCCTTGTACAATCCCTTGACTACCGATGTATATCCAGCTACCGGCTGTCATCTGGCCATACATTGCTAACCCTTTGGCATCCAGTTCATTAAAGTGTTCCCACGTTGCCCAATGTGGAACCAAATTTGAGTTTGCTATCAATACACGAGGCGCATTCTCATGGGTTTTGAAAACCCCGACAGGCTTACCTGATTGCACCAGTAATGTTTCGTTATTCTCCAGATTTTTCAGAGTCTCAACGATTTTTTCATAACATTGCCAATTTCTGGCTGCACGACCAATTCCACCATAAACCACCAGCTCATGAGGATTTTCTGCTACGTCAGGATCAAGATTATTCATCAACATACGGAGCGGTGCTTCCGTTAACCAACTTTTTGCTGTGAGTTGCGTTCCTCTGGGAGCACGAATGACCGCGTTACTGAATTTATTATTTTGCATTGTCACGGTTTTTTCCTTTTTCACCTTTATGAAAATTTATTAACTGTATAGTTGTATATACATGTATATTCAATAGGCAAAAATGTGACGAAGATAAAGTCAATAATTTTGTGTGATTTCTTTTATTAGGAAGATCAATAAGATGATAATGATTTATTTTCAGGCTGGCAGAAGCATATTTTTGCTGGTTTTGTGTTTTATATCACATATTATTTACATTATTGTTACAACGGTCTTCTTTCTTTTCTCCTCTATGCATAAAGCAAAGAGGAGATGTTTTAACCAAATCATAAGCTCAGAATCACGAACTAAAACACCCTTTCAGTTTATAACGGTTACCAGGAAATAATAACTTAGCACTGGAAACAATATGCTCTTTCGACCAGGTTCGTCGGCTGATCAACAAACAGGGCGTGTTTTCTTCTATTTGCAGCAAACGGCAAGAGCGAGCATCACCTGCAACCGCTTCTACAATGTGCTCTCCTTCCGTAAGAGGAGCGACTATCGATAAATAATCATGAGCAGTTTGCTGACTGAAATCCTGCCGCAGATACTCTGGCACCGCCAACGCATTAACATAACGGTCTTCAATTTGTACAGGAATATCATTTTCATAATGAACAATAATTGAATGATAAATAAGTGTGCCAATCTCGATTGCCAACTCTGCGGCCTGAGTCATATTAGCCATCACTTCTGCAAGTTTCAGTACCTTGCAACTGTGTCGGTGGGAACGAGCCTCAATTTCAGCAGCAATACTGTGTATTTCAAATAAGGCAGATTGTCCTTTAGGCTCTGCAACAAATGAACCCACCCCCTGCAAACGGAACAGAAACCCTTCTGCTGTCAGCTCCCGCAATGCCCTGTTTGCTGTCATACGACTACAGTTAAATTGTTTAACTAATTCAGATTCCGAAGGAACCCTATCATGCGGTTTCCACTCCCCTGTATAGATTTTTTCAACAATGGCTTGTTTAACTTTTGCGTACAGAGGCACAGGCTTAGCCGCTTTATCTGATAAATCAATGGTCACAATAAATTCCTTCTTACTCCTATCTATTTTAAGAATTATTTATTTCATGAATTATCCATTCCACCAATGCACTAATTGCCATGCGAGACGGGCCGCTGCTTTACCGCCCATACCCTGAATATCATACAATGGATTAAGCTCAACTAAATCAATAGCCTGCAATTTCTTACTCTGACAAATGGGTTGAATCAATGATAATAAGCGCTCTAATGGAACACCCAACGCAGCCGGAGCCGATACTGATGGCATTTGCCAGATTGGCAACACATCCAAATCAATAGTCATGTATATGATTTCAACCTGATTAATAATATCTTGTATTTGTTGCTGTACCTTATCCAACATGGAGTCAATACATTGAGTATCCCAAATAATTGTGACATCAAGGTGATTAGCTTCGTCTAATAAAGCCTGCGTATTTGAGGCCAGACTGGCACCTATACAAGTGTAATTAAATGGACGTTGTTGCTGATGACAATAATCAGCAAGCTGACGAAACGGGGTTCCCGATGTGGGTTGTGGCGCATTCCGCAGATCAAGATGCGCATCAAAGTTAATAATCCCTACCCGTTGAGTTGGAAACGCACGATAAATCCCCATGCCATGAGCAAATGCCGTTTCATGTCCGCCTCCAAAAATTAACGTCCGCATTTTCTGATTCTGACACTCATAGACAGCATCACTCAGAGCGCTCTGGGCTTCACTTAATTGTCCGCTATGAGCTTGGATATTACCCAAATCCACTAGCCATTCATGCCCATCATGACTCGCCATATTTGCCAATGACTGGCGCAGATATTCAGGCCCTAATTTAGCTCCCGGTCGCCCTTGGTTAAGTTTTACCCCTTCATCACATTCAAATCCCAATAATGCAATATGATGCGGAAATTGTTCTGGAGAGAAACGGGTGGGTTGTTTTATCGTCTGGAATATCCGTAATGCGTTATTTGCTTCCGCGAGATCATTCCGTCCTTGCCAAATGTTTTCTGATGTCGGATGCCATAATTTCATGTTATATCCCTCACTATTATTTATTGTTCTCTAGATAATGTATTGTTTTCCAAGTGATACTGTTTATGAATCACGATGTATAGAGCTATGCGTGATTGTTCCACGATAAACACGGTAAACTAATGGGTTATGTCCAAGTTCATACAATATATCAACGGGTTCCTGAGCATCCCAGACAACAAAATCAGCCATATAACCTGCAGTTAATTGACCGTGGCTATCTGCCCGCCCTAATGCACGTGCCGCATGGATAGTCACTCCCTGCCATACCTCTTCTGGTGTTAAACCAAACTGGACACAGGCCATATTCATCATCATACGCAAAGATGTAAAAGGGCTGGTTCCCGGATTAAAATCCGTCGAAATGGCCATCGGTACACGATATTGACGCAATAAAGCAATAGGAGGGCGTTTAGTCTCTCTCAGAAAATAAAATGCTCCCGGCAATAATACGGCGACAGTTCCACTGCGGCTGATCGTTTCAACGCCTCTTTCATCCAGATATTCAATATGATCAACGGATAATCCTTGATAATCTGCCACTAATTCAGAGCCGCCTAAATTAGAAAGCTGCTCTACATGGCCCTTGATGGGAATATTGAGTTTTTTGGCTGCGTCAAAGACCCGTTTAGTTTGTTGGAGACTAAATCCAACGGTTTCACAAAAAACATCTACAGACTCAAATAACTGCTTTTGCCAAAGAGCAGGAAGAATGGTATCGCAAACTAAATCGATATAAGCATCAGGATTATGTTTATATTCAGAAGGAACTGCATGAGCTGAGAGTAAAGTCGGACTGATTTCAACGGAGTTCTTTTGCTTTAGTGTTTGAATAACTTTCAGTTGTTTTTCTTCATTTTTCAGATCTAATCCATAACCCGATTTCATCTCAATTGTCGTTACACCTTCAGATATTAAAGCATTAAGTCGCTTTTGAGCGGCAATTTCCAATTGTTGGGCTGAACTTTGTCTGGTTGCATTGACTGTAGCATTAATTCCACCACCTTTAGCACTGATTTCTTCATAAGAAGCGCCATTCAAACGCTGTTCCCATTCCGATGCCCGATTGCCACCAAAAACCAAGTGTGTATGGCAATCTATCAGGCCGGGAGTGATTAATCGTTGCTCTGCATCAATCACCTTACAACGATTAGCTGGCACACTTTCTGTTGGTAAAATCGCCAGAATTTTTTCATCCCGTATGATCAAATCATGTCGTTCCAGCATACCATAATTGTGTTTGCCATCTATGTTGCTGATTATAGGGTTCATTGTGGCAAGTCTGGCATTACGCCAAATAATATCGCTATCTTTCAGTCCAATTGACATTAGTTTCTCTCCGTTACTTTTTTCTTGTCAATATCAGCCCGTATGTTGTATATACATTTATTTTATAACCAAAAAATTTTGTCAATCCATTTTATGAATCAAGGAGCAATTGTGAATTTTTTGGATGAAATTCTTAATGATAAAAATATATTAGATCTTATTAAATCACCTAAAGCAGCCTGTTTTAGATGTGCCGATTATGTCAGTGAATATCTTCATCGAGTACATATACCCCATCGGGCAATTGGCGTATTCATCTGGCGCGGCGTGGACGATAGTTGCCCTACGACTCATCTTGTTATTGAAGCTTACCATCAAAGCCAGAGAATTATAATTGATCCTACTATCACACAGTTCAAGAATTCTGAATTGTTCTACAAAACAATAGAACCCTTTTTTGGCAAAAGGGAAGAATGGCAATACCACTTAAACAATATTTTTTTAAATAAGCTCATTATCTTAAAAGAATACCCTTCAAGTCATTTGGCTAAAAATTCTATGGATAACTTTCTTTTCGCCCTGCCTTCTGATTTCAAAAACGACATTCATATCAATAAACCAATGTGGTACGAAAGATTAACCCAAAATCCTGCGCTCTGGGAAAAGCACGATCAAAATACGATCAATAGTTTTTTCCCCAGCACCAGAGAAAAGAAACATGTTCTACAAGCTCTTCAAAAAAGATTAAAACATTGGCAAGCCATTTTGAAGAAAACAACAAATAACCACTAAATATACATGGTTATATTATGTAATAGCATTTAAGCAAAATGATAGAAAATCAGGTACACTGACCAAAAGTTGTTAATAAAATTAGTATGTAATGAAGAAGAAAATAACATTAAGTGAAGAAGACATCAGCCTATTTAGAACGTCTGTTGCAGGAACCCGTCGTATTGCTCAAGATAAAGTCTTACATTCCCCCAGAAGAAAAAAAATCGGCCAGATTGCTCCTGAGCGTCTGATGCAAGAACAGGTCGATGCCAGTTACTATTTTTCTGATGAGTTCCAGCCCAATCTCGATATGGAAGGCCCGACCCGTTATGTACGTGAAGGTGCCAATCATTATGAGCTGAAGAAATTACGGCGAGGAGATTATCCCCCTGAATTTTTTCTGGATTTGCACGGATTAACTCAGTTGCAGGCTAAACAAGAAATTGGGGCTTTGATAGCCGCCTGCCGCCGTGAAAACGTCTATTGTGCCTGTATTATGCATGGTCACGGCAAACATATTCTTAAGCAACAAACACCATTATGGCTCGCTCAACATCCCGATATCATTGCTTTTCATCAAGCTCCCAAAGAGTGGGGAGGAAACGCTGCATTGCTCATTTTGGTAGAACAGGATGAGTTTATACAGCGCTAAATGTGAACTCTGCCTTTGATCAACCAGGCTTTTGTCATTTATTGCTTATCACTAATATTGTTTGTCACTAAGTGTGCTGGAGAGGTTTGCCATAATAGGCAGCCTTTCGCTGTCTGGTGATCCCACTCCACACAAGCAATACCGGATGTTGTAAACATAGGCGGAGTTTGTACAGGGCAAAGTTCAGATACTAAATAACCAACCAAAGGTAAATGGGAAACTAACAATACTGCTTTTTTTCCCTGAATTGCCAAAACTTGTAAGTAGCTCGCTACCAGTGCCGCATCACCCGATGGTGTTAACTCCTCTAACACCTCCTCACTATCAGGCAATGTCAAGCTCTCACGAACGACTTTCAGAGTCTGCCCTGCCCGGATATAAGGACTGACTAAGACACAATCGATATCAGGCAACTGTTGCGCAAGCCAAAGAGCCATTTTTTGTGATTCCTGACAACCACGTGGTGTTAATTCTCGCATTGCATCGCTGATTGAGTCGAAAGCGGCATCACCGTGACGCATAATAAAAACGAACATAATTCACCGTTGAGTTAAATTTTAAATTACACCGCTTTTAGGTAATTAATTATATGAAAATAAAACCATATTATTGATATACACTTTAACAGAAGGACATCAATTAGGATTGATAAGCATTCTGCCTCAAAATAAAAACAAATAAAATCACTAAAGACGAATTATATATATCTTGTTTGGTTATTATTATTTCATTTACTCAACAAGTAAAAAATATTATAAGAATCAGAAATCATTTGGCATAAAAAATCGGCTCTTGAACTGAAAGAGCCGATATAATTTATTCCACAAAAACTATAAATTATTCATAGAATTTTTCATTCTGTTCAGCCATTTGAACCAGGCGTTCACAAGGTGCAAATCTTTCTCCATGTTGTTGCTCCAGGCGGCGTAAAATTTCCACAACGTTATTACTACCTAGTTTATCCATATAACGAAATGGCCCTCCCAGGAATGGCGGGAAGCCGATACCAAATACTGCGCCAATATCGCCATCACGGGGGCTTCGGATGATACCTTCATCCAAACAGCGAACAGCTTCATTTAACATCGGCATTAAACAACGCTGAGCAATGTCTGATGGAGATATCTTGGCGTTAGGCTTAATTTTCAACAAAGAATAGATGGAAGAGTCAACCTCTTTGCTGCTTTTTCTGAATGACCAGAATCTACTTTTTTTAACCTCGTAGGAATAAAAACCACGACCGTTTTTCTTGCCTTTACGGTTGTCATTCAATACTGCATCCAGAATTGCCGGTGGAGTAAATCGGCTACCTAATTGCTCTATCAGGACAGGAATTATTTTTGTTCCAACATCAATACCGACTTCATCCAGCAAATTGATTGGCCCAATCGGGAAACCAAAATCCACCAACGCTTTATCGATATGGTTAACAGGTTCACCTTCTACTAAACAATAACCCGCTTCATTGATATAAGGAGACAAAATTCGGTTAACATAGAACCCTGCTTTATCACCAACAACAATCGCTGTTTTACCCTGTTTTTTCGCCAGCGCTACCGCCGTCGCAATTGTTTTTTCACTGGTTCCTGCATGCGGGATCACTTCCACCAACGGCATTTTATCAACCGGACTGAAATAGTGGAGACCGATAACTTGCTCCGGACGTTTAGCAACTTCTGCAATTTGGTGAATTGGCAATGAAGAAGTGTTGGAGGCGAAAATAGTTTCCGGTTTTGTATGTGCCTCAATTTCTGAAACCATTTTACGTTTCAATACCAGATCTTCAAACACAGCTTCCACTACGATATCAGCTTGTTTAAAGCCGATATAATCAGTTGCCCCGGAAAGCAGAGACATTTGACGGGAACACTCCGACGGTTTCAAACGCCGTTGTTTGACTCGTTTAGAAAGCAGATCCCATGTATATTTAAGCGCCTGATTGATACCTTTTTCATTAATATCTTTGATACGAACAGGCAAATTACCGCGAGTGGCAGTAACGTTGGCAATTCCGCCCCCCATCAAACCACCACCCAAAATCCCCACATGTTTGATCTTAGCTGGCTGTTCTGAAGAACCCGTTTCGTTTTTTAATGAGGTAGCAGCGAAAAACAGACTGCGCAATGCTTCCGATTCTGGCGACATAGCCAGTTCACCAAATGCTTTGGCTTCCGCCTGAAAACCCGTCTTTTGCCCTTTTTCCAGTCCGGTACGAACGACATCAATAATCCGCTCTGGTGCCGGATAATGACCATGAGTTTTTGCTTGTGTTTTTTGTTGAACCATCCGAAACAACAGTGGCCTGCCCAAGGCACTTGCCAACAGACGCTGTGTCCATGCTAACGACTTACGCTTAATTATTCCTTTTTTGACATATTGAACAGCGACATCCAGCAAAATATCCAAAGGAACCGCATCATCTACAACGCCCAGGCGTTTTGCCTGATTTGCCTTCAGTTGGCGGCCTGTCAGCATCATATCCAGAGCAGAGCTGACACCTATCAGACGAGGTAATCGCTGAGTTCCCCCCGAACCGGGTAATAACCCAAGCTGCACTTCCGGTAAACCAAGACGCGTCTTATCATCCAGAGAACAAACACGTGCATGGCAGGCTAATGCTAACTCCAGCCCGCCCCCCAGACATGCACCATGAATGGCGGCAACAATCGGTAAAGAATAATTGGCAATCCGGGCAAACAATTCCTGACCTTTTTCAGCCAATTTTGTTGCTTCTTGTTGGGTTTGGCAGCCTGCGATCATAGTGATATCTGCGCCAGCGATAAATGTATCGGGTTTGCCGGATACAATTACCAAACCTTTTAAGCCGGAAACTTGTTGTGCCTTCTCAAAAACTGTCAAAAATTGTTCAACAAACTCCGCTTTCAGCGTGTTGACCTTCTCACCTGGGACATCAATCGTAATGACACCAATCTTGTCATCTCTGATAGAAAAACTGAAAACTGATTGTGTCTCTGACATAATTATTTCTTTTTCAGCCTGAGCCATCATTCTACCTCCAATACCATCGCTGCACCCAATCCACCGGCAGCACAAGCTGTTGTCAATCCAAGCCCACCACCACGACGGCGCAACTCATTCAGTGTCTGAGTCACCATTCTGGCTCCAGTCGCAGCAAACGGATGACCATAAGCAATTGAACCGCCCAATACATTGAATTTATCCATATCCACTTCGCCAATTGCCTGAGAGCGCCCTAATTTCTCGCGGGCAAACTTTTCACTGGCAAACATTTTTAAATTCGTAAGGGTTTGAGCAGCAAATGCTTCATGCATATCTATGAGCGAAAGTTCATTTAAAGTAATACCCGCTCTGTCCAACGCTAACGGCGTCGCATAAGATGGCCCCAATAGCATATCCTGCCAAACATCAATGGCTGAGAAGGCGTAACTGCGTAAATAACCTAACGGAGTCATACCAAGTTCTTTAGCCGCAGATTCACTCATCAAAATAACCGCCGCCGCACCATCCGTCAGCGGTGTACTATTGGCAGCAGTCACTGAACCATGTTTGCGGTCAAAAGCAGGGCGCAACTTAGCGTAAGAGGTGAGTTCTGAATTTTTTCGGATATTATTATCTTCCAGCAGAGATTCATGGTACGGTGGGAAATGTGCTGATATCACTTCATTACGCAATAATCCATGTTCCCAGGCTTTAGCAGCCAATACATGAGAACGGTGAGCCAATTCGTCCTGCTCTTTACGACTGATATGATAGGTTTTTGCCATTTGCTCTGCCGTATCTCCCATTCGTAACCCCGTTGAGTATTCAGCAACAGCGGGTGATACTGGCAGTAAATCTTTTAACTTCAATTTACTAAGTAATTTAAGGCGTTGCGACAAACTCTTCGCTTTGTTCATATCAACCAGCGTGCGAGCCAATGATTTGGTTACCCCGATTGGCAAGACTGAAGAAGAATCAGCACCACCCGCGATCCCCACATTCACTGTCCCAGCCATAATGCTATCTGCTACATTCGCGATTGCCTGAAAGCTGGTTGCACAGGCCCGGGAAACGCTATATGCATCTGTACTAACACTTAAGCCAGCACCTAATACAATTTCCCTTGCAATATTTGGTGCTTCCGGCATTTGAACAACTTGCCCAAAAACTAATTGATCGATCTTCTCTGGTGACAGCCCACTTCTGATGACCAACTCACTGACAACCGCTTTTCCTAGATCAACAGCCGGAATACCGTGGTAGTTAGTCGCCTGTTTCGCAAAAGGAAGGCGCAACCCACTGACAATAGCCACTCGTCCCTTTTGTTGTGCCACTTTTGTTGAAGAACGACTCATAGCAACTCCTGAAATAATCATTAACTAAATCAATTGATTAAAAATATTTACTCACCCCATAAGAGGTCAGACCTGATGGAGCATTGTTAACGCAATGCTGGAGAATAGCAAACAGGAATAAACTAAAAATGCGAGCAAGCGCAACTTTAATATATTTACAATCTACACAACTTGAACAGATAGCATGCGAGAAAAAGATAAAGAAATAATCATTGATTACCACGGATGAGAGTCAGTTTTTCCACTGCCTTAGACTACAGTGGAAAACAGTTGCCCAAAACCTTGACTCAAGAAAGAATTAACGCAATCCTAACTGGAATATCATTGCTTCTGCCTGACAACTAAGCGTAATTACGCGTAAGAACTACTGTCAGTTGCAATCCATCATCAACACAACAACAGACCAAACGGCAGTTTCTTCTGCGCACTACAACGTTTAATTACACTGTTTAATATCATTTATCTCACTATTTATTGATCTCAGCATATTAAACGGCTTTTTATTTACAATTTATCAATCTGGGTGGTCTCTTTTTTGTTAAGCAAGTCCCATTTTTGTAATCAATTTCGTCATATTTTAAAAACATTCTTGCAACACATTATGATATCGGGCCTATACTTCCCGCACTGGTCTGATTTGTCATTATGATAAACTGACTCTACAATTCCGCGCTCTCAGCTACATTGAGTAGCATGTTAAATAATAATTAAACAATGAGGTTTTGGTTATGAACCAGAAAAACCTATTTACACGTTCAGCATTAGCAGTGGCGGTTGCAATTATTTCATCTAATGCTAGTGCTGCCGGTTTTCAATTGAATGAGTATTCATCATCAGGACTAGGTCGGGCATTTTCTGGAGCAGGTGTCGTTGCAGAAGATGCTTCTGAAGGTAGCCGCAACCCTGCAGCCATGACCCTATTTGAGCGTCCATCATTTTCTGGCGGCCTTATTTACGTCAAACCAAGCGTTGATATCACGGGCCAGTCCCCGCTTAAACACAGCACTGATGCAAAAAATATTGCACCAAATGCTCCGATACCAAACCTGCATTTTATTACCCCAATCACTGAGCAATGGTTTGTTGGCGCATCAGCCACGAGTAACTTTGGCTTAGGCACAAATTTCAGCAATAACTATGCAGCAGGCTCAATTGGCGGCAAAACCTCACTCAAAACTGTAAACTTTAATCTAAGCGGTGCATATAAACTGAATGATCAGTTCAGTTTTGGTTTAGGTGTGAATGCAGTTTATGCTGATGCTGAAATTATTCGCCATATGGGTGAATTAGGGCCAGCATTAACACTGAAATATAAACAGTTACGACCAAAACTTAATATTAACATTCCTGCAACCGCAGAAGCAGCTCGTTTGGAAGGCAAAGATTGGGGTTATGGCTGGAATGCGGGCCTTCTGTACCAGTTTGATGAAAACAATCGTTATAGTTTGACTTATCGCTCGAAAGTCAAAGTAAAGTTTAAAAACGGTGATTACAGCAACGACAAACCTGTACTACTACCAGATGGGCTAGGTGGCAATACAGTTAAAGGAACGTTAGATCTGAACCTACCTGATATGTGGGAAATCTCCGGTTACAACCGTGTAGCACCTCAATGGGCAATCCACTATAGCTTCCTCTATACAGGCTGGAACGAATTTAAAGAATTGAGGGGTAAACCTAAAAACGGTAAGGGCAATGATCTATTCGAAAAACACGAAGGATTCCGTAATGCCTACCGTATTTCACTAGGAACAACTTATTATCATGACGATAACTGGACTTTCCGTACCGGTATCGCTTTCGATGAAAGTCCTGTACCAGCACAGAATCGTTCTATTTCTATCCCAGACCAAAATCGCTTCTGGCTAAGTGCGGGAACCACTTACGCATTTAATAAAGATGCTTCTGTCGATGTTGGTGTTTCCTACATGCGTGGCAAAAAAGTCCATGTGAGTGAAAAATTACCAAAAGAAGCTCAACAAGGACCTTTCAGTGCACCATATGAATTCGATTCAAAAGGAACTGCATGGCTGTTCGGTGTAGGCCTTAACTACACATTCTAATCATCTTCCATGATCTAAAAAAGGATAGCCTGAGCTATCCTTTTTTAATTTCTTTATAAAATTAGTCGATAGAATCTAGCTCATCCTGAATAGCAGCAGCATTTGGATTTTCTTCTGGTGTCAGCTTCCCGCCATTAGCCAGAAAATCGTGGCGCTGGAAATAAGCCTCACGCATCATCAGATACGGATCAGAGGAATTTTTCATCAAGCCGTCTGAATCCAATAAACGCGCCCGGGTTTCAATGCCTTGAAATACCCATTTACCTACAGACATCCAAGGCGTGAGATAACTTAAAACAGGGTAAGTCATGTCTGCTAAATTTCCCCCCTCATCACGGGTGGTAAAACTGCCATAACCCGGTAAAACAACATAAGGGCCATAACCGACATTATAGTATCCTAGCGTACTACCAAAACGCATTGGATCCTGTTTTGCCAGTTTAGGGTTCGCCATTGAAGCAACATCAATAAGCCCTCCCATACCCAAAATAGTATTCAAAAAGAACCGATTAAAGTGCTTCGCACCTTCATTGATATCTCCACGTAGAAAGCTATTAACCATACTGGCAGGTTCTTCAAGGTTGCTCATGAAATTACCAATACCGTTTCGTGCAGGCATTGGCACATAATCACGCCAGACTACTGCGACAGGCCTTAGTACATAAGGGTCGAGAACATTATAGTTAAAGTTGAACATGGTACGGTTAAACCCTTCCAGCGGATCAGAGCGCCTTTGTTCATTCGTATTCGATGAACTCGCGCATCCCACCAGTAGCACAGCAGTAAGAGCAACCCCGCTCAGACGATACTTCATATTGTTCTCCATATGATTACTTTTTGCCATTGCCCGTTTTCGAGCATTATGCCTTTCAGCCAATAGCCGCCAATATGTTAAATATACTGCCAATTTTTCTTTAATGGTAATCAAAATAATTGGTGATTATATAGGCAAACAGTTCGTTATATCTTATCTCAGGAAAGAAAAAGAGATATACTACGCCCTGTTTTATTCGCCCTCTTAGTTAAATGGATATAACAAGCCCCTCCTAAGGGCTAATTGTAGGTTCGATTCCTGCAGGGGGCGCCAAACAAATCTCTCTCAACGTCTACCAAAGCCTCCAACCCCCATAAAAATAAAGCTATAGCGGGAAACTCTAATCCCTCGAAGTCTACAACCGTCTTCCTAAATCTCTACAATTTGTTGTATAGTTTTTTGTATAGAAATTCCCTATACATTGGCGGATGGCAACGGGCTATCTTTGTTAATTGATACCAATGGTTCTAAAGGCTGGCGATACCGTTATCAATTCGCGGGTAAAACTAAAATGATCTCGTTAGGTGTTTATCCGGTAGTAACGCTCACCGAGGCTGTTGTGCTTTAATAAATTCGGACATTTTGGTAAAGGAATAGAATGTAATTAAGGTGTCTTTATGAAACGAAAATCGCCCCAAAAATTTACTGATAACTTTAAAAGAGAAGCTGTCAATCTGGTTGTTGAACAGGGTTATACCGTCCCACTGGCGGCTGAAACTTTGGGTATCTCAACAAAACTCCTGTATACATGGCGAAAGCAGGCTGTGGAGCAAGCCAAACCCGGAGCGTTAACCACTGAGGAGCGACAGGAGTTATCGCAGCTTCGTAAAGAAAACAAACAGCTAAAAATGGAGAAAGAGATCTTAAAAAAGGCGAGCGCCTTCTTTGCGAGAGAACTGCTGTAAGGTGTTGGTTCATCAAAGAACATGCAGAGCAATTTCCCATTTGCCAGTGATGTCGCGTGATGAAAGTCAGTCATTCCACGTTTTATGCCTGGCAGGCAAAACCCGTTCGGCTGCTTTCCGATGAGCAACGCGCATTGCACCAAAAAGCCACCGCGCTGTTTAAAGAAAGCCGGGAAAGCTTAGGCTATCGGATGTTGGCGAAAAAATTACGCAAAGAAGGCTTTACTATCAGTGATTATCGGACCCGAAAGCTGATGAAACAGCTCGGCTTATCCGTCAGGCAGCGTAAAAGCTACCGGGCTCCACGCAAAGGGAAAGCTGTATCAACGGCCTGTAACCTGCTTAACCGGAACTTTAATCCGTTGGCCCCGAATGAAGTCTGGGCAGGCGATATTACCTATCTCAAAACGCCTGAAGGCTGGTTATACCTGGCCATCGTGATGGATTTATACTCGCTGCGGATCGTGGGATGGCAGATGTCAACGGAGATAGATACGACCCTGATCAGTCAGGCCTTAACGAAAGCGTATCACTTACGCCAGCCGTCAAAAGGCTGTGTTTTTCACAGTGATAGAGGCAGCCAATATACAAGCCAGCCATCTCGGAATCTGCTCGACAGTTATGATATGAGAGCGAGTCAGGGGGATGTGGGGGCCTGTTGGGATAATGCAGTCGTTGAACGTTTCTTTGGCAGTTTAAAACCTGATTGGCTCTTCAAAATTCATCATGAAAATCAGGCGGAGATGAAAAAAGATGTGCTGGATTATCTGCATTATTACAATTTAACGCGATTACACACGGCTAATAATGATTTAACTCCTGTGGAATATGAAATGGCCTTCGTAAAAATGTCCGATTTTTCTTGAGCAGAACAGTTTCTGATGTGGTTCTGGAACTGGACAAATGCGTACAAAAAGAAATCGTTAATAGAGTTGCGTAATTACAAAAGTCGGTATATTGTGATAAGAGTGATAGCAATGTCACACAGCTTATTAGTTTTTCTCGAATAGTGAGAAACAGTGACGTAGTATTATCACAGGTTTATTGCTTCATACATTTTGCCTCGCCATCGTGCGAGGTTTTTTGTTTTTGAGATAAAACGAGATTTATTATGATAATTATCATTCCATTGATGATTATTAATAAACTCTAAAACTTTCTTTTTATCTGATTTAAGTTATCAGCGTTGTCCTTATTTTAATATGGAATATTCAGATGTTGTGTAGGTAATATCTAATCGATGCTTGATTGAGATTAATCCATATAAATAAGGGGGATTGTTATGATAAATAAAAAAATAAGTATTCTTGCGGGATTGTTTTTATCCCTGGTTGCCGGAGCGGGTATGGCTGCGGAGGATAAGGTTACCAATACGGCTGAGACTGTATTTAGTTGTGCAAAATGGATACCCGATGGAGAGTATTTAGGGAAATTTGAAAATATAATTCGTATGAGTAAGGCTCCAAATAATCACTATTGGTTTGTTAACCAAAAAAGAAATCTTGAAGGCTGCATTCGTGTGGAAAGAGCAAGTCAAGTGCTTAATCCGGTTGTTTATGATGCTTTCCTTCAAGGGAAAACCATAACAATTAGAGTTGTTGATAAATATGTAACAGATATAAGATATTGATTTTATATCATTAACTTATTTTCAGACCTCGCTCCAGCGGGGTTTTTTGTTTTCTGGGGATACCTTCCGTTTGAACACTGGCAATTGCTGCAAGAAGGAATTGTGTCTATAATGTCGGCAACATCATACCGGATAAAGGAGGGGCAGATGAGCAACGCTAAAACGATGATAGCCACCTTCGTTGGTGCACTGTGTATTTCGCTGGCTCCGGTCCCTGCCAAGAGCGTAAACATCCCAGTTATTCCAAATATGCAGCAGCGTGATCAGGTATCTCATAACGCACCGAGTGGTTTTGTTTTTTTACCCATATCGGAAGCCTCTTCCATTTTGAGAGAGGATGCCGCCAATTTGCGCGCCGTGTTACAAAAGATGATTGCGTTACGTGAGAAAAATGGGGGCGGGCTTTTATACCCTGCATCCTTTCGCTCTAAGGTGATCAAGGCTGTGAAAAATCAAACACAGTTCATTTTTGAGCTTAAAGAGGCTATAAAAATTGCGATTACCGAAGTAACCTCGTCCGGGCAGCAACAAATCGAATCGGGCGTATCCAGTTCTCGCAAACAGCTTATTGAGTTTGGTAAAGCGGTAGCCAGTGTTGAGTTCGCTCTTCAGGATGTGCTTGCTGCCTATGAGCAGTCGAAAGCGCCGGGTAAAACGCTTGCCACAACTGGTCTTATTTCTGCTGATGATGCAAGAAAGCTAATTGAAGCTGAACATAAAAAAATTGGCCTGTCTCAATCGGTGTTTGGTCACTGATGCCTTTCAGTATTCATCCTGACGTAGAGCGTCAGAACATTGCTATTTTCTATTTAAAACTACTGAGGGAATGGAAGGTTAACCATATTCTTCCAGATGTCTTTGGTAATGAAGGTCAATGGGAAGATTGCGCTTCACTCTGCGATTCCCATGTTTACAAAATCCATATTAAGCTACCCGGTGAAAGGGCGTGGAAAGATAACAAACCACAGCTAGACAGAAAATCAAATAGTTATCTGGTTTACACCCGGCATTGGTTGAATACTGACAGCTATCAAATAATAAGCATTATGACGCCTAATGCGCATGAAATTGCGCGAACCACCTTTAAAAGCATACTCGCCCAGCGTGCAGAAGATTTCCAGAACAGCTAACCAGGCGGGGCTTTTTCATATCTACCAGTAGTCAACTCTAAGTTTACAACTCAAGCATTTCGCTGAACTCAACAAAATGGTCATGACACCATAAATTCAAGGCTGCGCATGGCGTGGCCTTTTGTGATGACTAAAATCCCCCTAAATAAGGGAGATTTCTAATTTAGCGTTGCTTGAATGTTTCATAACCACATTTTGAACACAAATACACATCCCTTTGGACGCCTAAATCGTGGAATGTAGGATCGGGTTCTGTTCTATCAAGGCTATAGTTCATCATTCCGCATTTAGGGCATTTATCACCAGGTTTCGCCTGTATGTAGGCTTCAAGTTCAGCAACACGTTGTTTTAGCTGCTCCACTTCATCGGGTACGGATTTAAGTCTTTTCCATAAAGGGATCGAATCTAACAGATTATTTAACTCGGAGAGTATTCCCATGAGTAACCTCGTTAATAAGACAATTTTAAAAGAAGATGGAATTACACTTTGTAAGCCATCGATTTATGAGCTGAATATCATATCTGACAGCGGTGAAGGTAAGGAAATACAGGTGTCACATATGGGAAATAAAATAGTGACATTTGAATTAACTACAGAGCAATGCTTATCTTTGTCCGAAATATTATCCAGATAAAACTATCCGATAACGGAATAAATTCAAGGTCGCTTAATGCCTGTCTCTTATACACAACTTTGTATCCTGCTGTTTTTTTTATATGAATTATTTTAAACTTATCGAGACAGCATTGGGAAATATTTCCTTTAAAATCAGTTGGGTATATTTATCAAATTGCGGTCATTTGCTCGTAATTTGAGATGTGACTAAAAGACAGGCTTAATGCGGCCTTTTTTATTACAGCGTATTCCGCTGATGACAAGCGACGAACGCTACAGCTTCACGTGGCAGGGCAAGACTCGTGCCCGTCAAATTGCGCAAACACCTCCGACAGGCACCTTACGCCCTTGTAAAGAAGAAAGTGTGAACTGGGATACCACGGAAAACTTGTTTATTGAGGGTGATAACCTTGAAGTGCTTAAGTTATTAC
>NZ_NKHP01000018.1 GCF_014467235.1 Xenorhabdus indica
GGAACTTCTGGAGCGTAATGACGCGGTTGATGTGGCTAATGTAACCTTCCACGGTGGGAATGATCGCACTTGGGGTGAAACAGGCATCGGGGGTTCCTATAATTGGAATAAGGGTAATTCTTTTGTCTATGGCCAGACTTCAGTTAACACCAGCCTGAATAATTTTGCAGACAGCTATGAACTGAGTGCAAAAATTGGTCTAAGGATGACGTGGTGATTAAGTAAGGATCACAGGAATTAACAGGAAATCGTGGGGATAATACCCCACGATGAGAATTCCAGAGATCTTCTCTGATGACAAAATAGCTGCTTGAGCTTATTCGTAGTATTTCCACCCTGCGATAGAGATAAACAAGTCATTAAAATCGATTGAGCCGCCGTTATCCTCAAAGGCAGCGGTATAGGTCTTTCCTAGCGTTATTTGTCCCGCATTTGCCGTTATGTCACTGTTACTCATGTCAACATCGAGCCTGGAGCTTTCGGGACAATCAACTTTACATATAAGTTTTCCAGGTGCGCCTGTGAAGAGAATGATACCTGCCGTACTGTGAGGGTCGCCAGATGGGTCATCTGGTTTGCTCCAAGTCTTGTAAACCTGTCCAGTATCCTTATCTAATAATGTCACTGTATAATCATAACCAGCTTGCGTCAGAAAGTAATACGATACATGCCAATTATTTTCTACACCTGTAAAATAAAGTGTTTTCGTTGCCATCGTTAATATCTCCTTACTGTTTTCCCATGGTATAGTTTATGCTTCCGACATAATTGTTGGCAGTAACCCTTATAATACAATTTCCTCCTGACTTACCTTTCAGGTTTATTTGGAATTGTCCTATTTCATCTGTAATCATTGGCCGGATTGTCTTGGGGTTTAAAGAAATTTCTAATATGTTACTCATGCTTATAGCCTGGTCTATTTTATAATGAACAATAGAATTTTTAATTGGTTCCTTTGTATTTTTATCGAAAACCTGGATTGTAATTGTTTCGTATTCTTCACCAATTTTTTCACTGCCAGTTATTATTACTATTGCTTCATTAACCGGAGAAAAATACAGTTCAATCTTATCCTTGATATTTCCTGATACGACTTGTATTGAAGAAAGACCGCAAGTATCAGAAGTCGCACAAAAAACCACCTGTCCATCCTGGTTTGTAACACCAGAAGACGGCGTAATATGCGTATTGTCATGGGTGACGATGTGTATTGATGCGCCGGGTACTATCTTCTTTTTTTCATCTAAAGCTACAATGAGTACAGAATTCGGAGTGTAATTATTGGCTGGCATACCATTTGCCAAAATCTTTGCCTCTAAAGAAGCGATGACCGCAGGCTGTGGATAATCTGACTTTTTAATTGTGACATGGCTAGTTGCAGATGACACCGGATTTCCTGTCCAGTCGGTAACAGTATAGAAAACATCATAGCTACTGAGAGGAATATCAGAAAATGGTATTATTATTTTATAGTTAGGAAGATGAATATTTTCCTCTATGATATAAAATGGTTTTGACGATATATTTACGTCTCCATTCAGATGAACAATAATATAATCGCCAATATGAGCGTGTTCACGTTGGTTTACTACTACCACCAATACGGGTTGACTTAGTTCTGATTCATCAATAATACCATTGCTACTTTGTGGTAAAAAAGGGGCCGTCAGACTGTTTTTTATAGGCATATAATCACCTCTGACCAATTAATTTAATTATTTTGATATTACCGAACGGAGTTTATGTGGCTGCAAACTACATGAAATCTTTATTCCTATGACGATATAAACTGCCGCCGGATTAAAAAAAATCCCAGCTCAGCGGCTGGGATTCCTTTTTAGATTTAAGAGCCTATGTAACCATTATTATCATCAGACCATAAAATAGCTGGAACGAAATGACCCTGTTTCTAAATTTGTGTAATTGCCTGTTTCGATTATGTTTAACTAATCAACTAAAACAGGTGATAAAATGGACGAAAAACAGTGACAAGTTCTGGCGACTGAGCTGGCTAAAAGTCTCAAAACCCCGGAAGATCTCAGTCAGCTCTCCCGTTTCCTCAAAAAATTGACGGTCGAAGCCGCACTTCAAGCGGAATTAGCGACGCATTTAGGGCATGAAAAACATCAGCCAAAATCCGGCTCTAATACCCGTAATGGCTACTCTTCTAAAACTCTCCTGACTGACGAAGGCACATTGGAATTACACATTCCCCGAGATCGGGAAAGTACGTTTGAACCTCAAATTGTGAAGAAAAATCAGACCCGTATCACAGGTATGAATGAGCAAATATTAGCGTTATATGCCCGGGGAATGACGACCCGTGATATCGCGGGCGCGTTTAAAGAGTTGTACGATGCGGATGTTTCACCCGCATTGGTTGCCAAAGTGACCGATGCGGTGAAAGAGCAAGTCACGGAATGGCAAAATCGCCCACTGGATAGCCTGTATCCCATGGTTTATCTCGACTGTTTGGTGGTCAAAGTCCGTCAGGATAACCAGAGTATCAATAAATCAGTCTTTATCGCGTTAGGTATCAATACTGAAGGACATAAAGAGCTGTTGGGTCTAAAGTTCAACTGTGTATCGTGCACATGATCCGCAATAATCTGCGTTACGTGTCCTGGAAAGACGCGAAGGCGGTGGTGAAAGATCTGAAACAAATTTATCAGGCGCCGACAGAAGAAGCCGCCCAACTGGCTTTAGAGGCATTAGCCCAACAGTGGGATGAGCGTTATCCTCAAATCAGTAAGAGCTGGCGGGAAAACTGGCCTAATTTATCAACATTCTTTGCTTATCCGCCTGAAATCAGAAAAGTGATCTATACAACAAACGCAATAGAATCCCTGAACAGCGTGATCCGCCATGCAATCAAACGTCGCAAAATATTCCCGTCAGATAATTCCGTGAAAAAAGTGGCCTGGCTGGCGATTCAGGCCGCCTCTAAAAAATGGACGATGCCGATCCAAGATTGGCGTATTACGATGAGTCGATTTCTGATTGAATTCGGTGACCGCCTAAACGGCCACCTTTAAAAATGAAATGGCGATTACACAAAATACTAAACAAGGTCATTCTATCTCTCCCCACACCAATGTAAATTGTAATTTACTCATGTATTTTATTGAATTACATATTGATATTAATCACAAAAAAATAGATGTCTGTTGACCGTATTGATTATTATTCAATATGTTATGCTGGATAACTCCAAAGTATTATATTGAAATAATACAAAGAGAAAAAATCATAGTAACCGTGATAATAATCACAAAATAAAACAGCAGGAATAGCAATATTGAGTTCTTTAATTTATTAATACATTTCATTGTTGAGTGTTATCGGAACTTAAAATGGGCACTCAAAAAGGTAACCGCACATACCATATATTTATCTAGAACGACATTCAGATATTTAAAATCACCAAAAATGCCAACTTAACTTGTGCTAGGTTGGCATTTCCTAGACCCTCTGTTACTGATGAAATAGATCAACTCGGAACTGAATGAAGTAAGTTTACCCAAATCGATTACTCATTATCTGAATTTTCAATAATTGCTTGTCTAATGATTAATTTTGCCGCCCAGGTCATTAAATTGACAATTTCATCATTTTCTAAGCAAAAACTATCTTTCAGCACAACCATGGCTTCTGTGCCATATAATACTGAAAGTAACATAATAATTTTGTGTATTGTATCATCGTTAAGCTGATTCTTGAGTGGCTCTAAGGCAAGTGTAAGTGATTCCTTACGGTTATTTTTCTTTAGAATAGAAGACTGGCCACCATTCTTTTCATCGGATACTGTTTCTTGCCAGCGCAATTGAGAAATACGCAGAGCATCTCTCATTAATGTTTGTAGGGATAATAGGAACAGCAGATACAAAATTAGATAGAGCTTGTCTGGCTGAAATCTTGTTTACATCACGCAGGCGTTGATTCAACGATTATTGATGTATCGACATTACTACCTGTAGAAAATAAACAGAACGAGGAGATAGATATATCTCCGTTGCAAGTCGCAGAATATCACCCAGAAGGTTTTGATTTCGTTTTTTGTGGTGAGAGGGGCAAAACGATCACTGCAATGTCTATTGCACTTACGAATTTTCTACGTAATTCAATTGATGATATAGCAGGCATAATTGGTATTGGTGGTTCGGGTGGTACAGCACTGATCACTCCGGCTATGCAGGATCTCCCCATCGGATTACCCAAAATAATGGTATCAACGATGGCATCAGGAAACGTTTCAGGTTACGTGGGTGCCAGTGATATTGCTATGCTCTATACCGTCACCGATCTCTGTGGATTGAACCGCGTTTCCCGCTCAATATTAACGAATGCTGCATATATGATGGCAGGTTCTGTCAGTTATACAGTGCCACCAGTCAGAACAAATAAACCGGCTTTAGGGTTGACCATGTTTGGTGTTACAACGCCTTGCGTGAACCAGCTCATCGATAAATTAGATACCCAATATGACTGTTTGACTTTCCATGCAACCGATAACGGTGGAGCAAGCATGGAAAAATTAGCGAATAATGGAGAACTATCAGGTTTTCTTGACATTACATTAACAGAAATTGCTGATCTGTTATTTGGAGGCGTGTTGAGCTGCCCTGATACTCGTCTGGATGTCATTGCTGAAAAGAACATCCCTTGGGTAGGTAGTGCGGGTGCTTTAGATATGGTTAATTTTGGTTCAAAAGAGACGATCCCTGAATGCTATAGAGATAGATTATTTGTCGAACACAATGCTCAGGTCACGTTGATGAGAACCACACCAGAAGAAAACTATCAGCTTGGTGTCTGGATAGGAAATAAGCTGAACAAGTGTCACGGTTCCATCCGTTTCATTATTCCTGAAGGTGGGTTTTCTGCACTGGACTGTCCAGGAAAACCTTTCTACTTACCCACGGCAACGCAGGCTTTTTGTGATGGACTGGAAAAAACGATGGTTCAGACAGAACAAAGGAAAATTATAAAAACACCTTTCCATATTAATTCACCTCAGTTTTGTTCTCTTGCTAAACAACAGCTTGAAGAAATTATGTAACACCAGGGAATTTTTTATGAAGCAATATAATCAGATAATTAGAATAATTAAACAAAAAGTTGAGCGTAACGAACCCATTATTGGCGCAGGCGCAGGCGCAGGCACTGGACTCTCAGCCCGTTGTGAAGAAATGGGCGGGGTAGACCTCATTATTGTATATAACTCAGGTCGTTACAGAATGGCTGGCAGAGGGTCATTAGCCGGATTAATGCCATATGGTAATGCAAACCAAATCGTCAGAGAAATGGGAAATGAAGTACTGCCTATAGTTAAAAAAACCCCGGTATTGGCCCTGTCTTTTAGTCACATCTCAAATTACGAGAAAATGACCGCAATTTGATAAATATACCCAACTGATTTTAAAGGAAATATTTCCCAATGCTGTCTCGATAAGTTTAAAATAATTCATATAAAAAAAACAGCAGGATACAAAGTTGTGTATAAGAGACAGGGTATTGGCCGGAGTTTGTGGTACTGATCCGTTCTGTAATATTTCCCTTTTTCTGGATGAACTGAAAGCTCAGGGATTTGCTGGAGTGCAAAATTTTCCAACAGTTGGGCTTATTGATGGAAAGTTCAGACAAAATCTGGAAGAAACCGGTATGGGTTATGAACTGGAAGTCGAATTAATCCGCCTGGCACATAAAAAGGGAATGCTGACCACCCCTTATGTTTTTAACACAGAAGAGGCGGTGGCGATGGCAGAAGCTGGAGCCGATATTATCGTTGTGCATATGGGATTAACTACTGGTGGTGATGTTGGTGCTCATACATCACATGATTTGGATTCTTGTGTATCGCTGATTAATGAATGCATCCTGGCGGCTAAGACGGTCCGTGATGATATCATTGTTCTGTGCCACGGTGGGCCGATTGCAGAACCTGAAGATGTCGCTTATGTTCTGTCTTCTTGCCCGGATTGTCACGGTTTTTTCGGTGCCAGCTCTATAGAACGGTTACCAACAGAAACAGCCATCAAAAACACGGTTCAAACTTTAAAAGAGTTAAGCAAGAATAACAAAATTTAGCGTCAATACAATAATCAGACGGCGGCTGTGCCGCTCTGGTGGGCGGTGGTGCAAGATTTTACCCACGATTGCTATGCCTTAGCACTGTATCAGTGGAAACAACGCGATCAGGAGCACACCACCGATCCGATTATTTTGAATGATATCAGCTGGCTGGGCAGCCGCACGTTTTTAGCCGGGGATTACCAAACGCTGCAATTCCGCACACCCCGCGCGGACTTTCCGTGGCAGGAGAGCCGGGACAATGGGCGGCCTTATACCGGGCCAAACAGTTACCTGACCTGTAAAGCCTGGTGGTCAGCCGCTAAAACCGGCCTGAAAGACCGGGTACTGGCGCAGGCCGATCCGGGGCTGTGGTTGCGCCTGTCTGCGACACTGAAAATATTGGGGAAAAACACACGGGCTTATCAGGAAGCGGTCATTCGTCGTCTGGTCAGCCCGGTGAACCTGACGGTTTCTCAGGAGGGCTATGTCTACGCAGGCTATGGCGGCAATGCCGATCCCAGCTTGTTGGATGGCGCTAACTGCATCGGTACTTCCGCAGGGGCGTTGTTGGGGGGATTACTCAGTATGCCGATGTTCGATGCGGTACGCCAGGCTCTGTCGATGATGCAGGCGGTGATCCTGATGGCGCTGTATATCTTAATCCCGTTGATCCTGCTGTTTGCGGCGTATGAGTTTAAGACCGTCTTCACGCTGACGTTTGTGATTTTTGCGCTGAATTTCCTGACTTTCTGGTGGGAAACCGCCCGCTGGCTGGACAGCTATTTGCTGGAAGCCCTGTACGGCTCAGACACCCACAGCCTGTTTAATCTGGCGGGCATTCAGAATACCTCGGACGATTTAATTATGGAGCTGGTAATGGGGACGCTGTTTATCGTCCTGCCGATGGTCTGGCTGGGGGCATTAGCGTGGGCCGGTGTACGCATGGACGATATGGCAGGCATGATGAGTCAGGGTGTAGGGCAGGTCAGGTAATCACCGGGATGTTCGGACAGCTGGTGATGCAGAAGATGATGTCCAAAGGAAAGTAGGCAAACCGGGATAGGGCGAGAGCGTGAAAGCCTAAATTTCATTCAGATAGAGTCATACTCAAACAGTGTCGATAAAATGCTCATTAATCTGTTTAAGATAGCAGCTTGGGTTGGGTGATTTCTAATCTCATTTTGTTCATAAAATGATCTAACTTAGTCGATGGATAATAACTTATCTTTCATGCTCTCACTCTGTGAGTGTTACATTAGCAAATAAGTTTTAAATAACCTTTTTCAACCATATTTTGTGCCTTCTTTATTCTGTATCTAATATTTGAACGGATAGAGCTATCTGGATTCCATAAATTTTCGACAGGAATATCTTTAAATATTAAACTAGCTAATTCTCTCTGTGAGGCCCCTTTTTTTTTATAATCAAGAATATCCAGCAGGTCTAATTTAGAGTAGTCAATGTTTTTCTTACTTGATTTGCTGTCTAATATTTCTTCAATTTCGGATATTTTTGATTTTACGTTTTTTAATTTTGTACAAAGAGGAAAAAATAGCATTAAACTAATATTTTTCTCATGACTATAATTTTCAACAAAAAACTGAAAATATTTATTTCCCCTTGATATTTTTATGCAATGTTTATTATCTAATAATTTCATCACTACATAGCTAATGTTGTTGTCTATAAATAAATTTATTGCACTATTATTGTTACTTGAGGCTTGTACAATAAAGGCATTAATCCATTTCTCGCTGTATTTTGGAGACCAAAATATATAGGCAGGAATTGTATTTTTAGGGTCTGCATATTTTAATAATCCCCATTTTTTTTCTGCAACTTTATCAATAGGATGTTGTATTAAATAGTATTCTTGGTTACCTATTTTGGGATGTATTTTTTTCACTCTATCCCAATCTTCGATATATTTATCATTACGCCTTAAAAATTCCCAAGCTAGATCAAATATATCATTTCTATTACCAAATTTCATAATTCAACAATCCACATTTTGTTATGTTTATAGACAGGTGTGTTTTTATTTGAAATTAATTGTATCCATTGAGTTACTGTAACTTTCCGCTATCAATTACTGCCTTTACATTAATTTATTGTGATTATTTGGTTGTGATTGATTGATTAATTATTTTGATGCTAATTAAATTAAATTAAACAAGGAAGGGTGAATTTTCTGAAACAAAATTTTCACCATTTCGAAGGAATTTCAGATTTGTGATAATAAATGAAAAGAGAGAATGAAAGGATATAACGTCCCCTCTTTATAATGGTTACTCAGCTATCAATTAGCCAATAAGGAAATGTCATGAATACTGGTATAACTCATCGCTGGTCGAAGTTTGTTAATAAAAAAAATGGTCGCTCGTTAATTATTCCAATAGATCATGGTTTAACTAGTGGGCCAATGGCGGGAATAAATAACTTCTCTGCCGTTGAGAGCTGGATAAATAGCTCACATATTGATGGTATCGTCGTTCACCCAGGCTTCTTATATCACCTTGTTAAGCATAATTTGCTACTCGGTACAGCTGTGTGTTTACAAATTAATGGTAATAGTCACCTAGCCCAAGACGCAAGTTTTAAGCCACTGCTGTCAAATGCAGATCTTGCTATGCAGTTAGGTGCCGATGCTATTAGCTTAGATTTACCCTTTAGTCAGCATAATACAGCCCAGAATTTGATCCAACTCGGTCAGGTTATGCAACACACCATACCCCGTGGTATACCAGTATTAGTGATGTTCAGTTTAATTGAGTCGGATTTGAGTGATAAAGAGTACGTGACACGTCACCGAAAATATATCCGAACTTTTAGTGAAATGGGGGTAACGGCACTTAAATTGCGTAAACCAGCCAGATCAGAACTGTTGTTCGAGATTACTGACGGTCTCACTCAGGATATTAACTTACTGTTTGCCGGGGGAGAGCGGAGCAGTGATGATGAAATCGTTGATTTTACTTCTGTCATTATGGCAGCAAAAGCGCAGGGATTGTGCATCGGGCGCAATGTTTTCCAGAGTGAGAATCCGGCACAGCTTTTGAATCGGCTGCAACAAGTGCTATCCACGCAGGAAGCTTATTCTCTGAATGGGGTTTTCTAAGGGGATAGTAATGACGACAATTATGACCGATGAACAACGAAAATCTTTACAGTTAAATCCAACGTTGGGCGCGGGTAATTTCTTGCCTATTGCGCAGGCTTTTTATTCTGCAAACGACGAGGCAAGCATCATTATCCCTGAGGGAACACAAATCGCGGCTGAGGAACACGTCTATCAGTTAACCATTCAACAGCTTTATCAATTGGCTCTCCGCTGGGCTCGTTGGTATCAGGCCAGAGGCGTCAAACCTTTTGATGTGGTTGGGGTTTACTGTGGTGATGGCATTAATTACATTCTACATTATGCCGCTTTAAATGCGCTCGGAGCCGTACCCGCGTTGACCAACGGGGCAATGCCTATCGCTACCGCAGGCGCACACTTTTCTAATATTGGAGCGTGCCTCGTTGTCTCAGCAGGAAAGCAGGGAAGTGTCCTGAAAAATCATCTAAAAAAGCGGATTGAGGTGGTGATGATTGAAAAAGTCTCTTTAGCGTCGGAATTGCTAAAAGAAGCCGATTTTTATCAGCATGAAGCCGATTCTCCTATCATGATCACGCACAGTTCTGGGACAACAGGGACACCGAAGGCTGTGATCCTGGCTCATCAACAGTGGTTTCACGGTATACGCGACTTATTGAACAAGCCTCAGGCGCAAGGCAACGACTATTATCTGAATGCGCTACCGTCATCACATAATTCATCTATTGCGTTTCTGATCCACTGTGCGTTGAGTGGCAGCAAAATCGTTATGGCTTGTTCACGAGAGGGACAGAATGTCGCGGAATTAATCGAGAAATGGCATCCTTCTACCGTGGTGGCTTTCCCTCAAACTTACGTAGAGCTGGCGACAAACTATACAGAACGTTGTGATTTTTCTTCGGTGAACACGTGGATAAACAGCGGTGATGCAGCGCATGAACCACACATCCGCCGTTTGGTTCGTCAGGGATGGCACTATAGGGGAAAGGTCCGAGTGGAAGGATCCCAGTTTGTCGACGGGCTGGGTTCCTCAGAAATGGGGCACATCAGCATCCGAATTATCCATACGCCCTATACAAACAACTATGGCCGATGTGTTGGCCTACCACAAGAATGGGTGCAGGTACGCATTTTTCGAGCTGACGGGAGTGAAGCCACAGCAGGTGAAGTTGGTTGTTTAGGCATTAAATCTCCCAGTATTACGCCGGGGTATTGGAACAATTCAGCGTTAACTTACCAGAGCCGAATTAAAGGGTACTGGCTAACAGGTGACTTGGCTTACCAAGATGAGAATGGGTTGGTCTTCCACGTTGATCGCATTTCTGACGTAGTGATGACCTCTGGCGGCCCCTGTTATAGCCTGCTGAGTGAAGAAATTATTTTATCGAATTTTGCAGAACTGGAAGATTGTTCTATTGTGGGAGAGTCTTTTGATTCTAAATTTGCTCAGCCAGTGCTATTTGCCGTTGTACAGCCACAGGCTGAAGTAATAGATGAAGAGGCTTTACTACAACGTATCAACCAGTGTTTGACGGATAGAAAATTGGTTGAATTATCCCAACTGGTTCTTTTGCAGCACAGGGATATCCCGAAAGGAATAACCGGCAAGGTGCTCAAAAGGCAACTGCGCGACGAAATGCGGCGAATGCCATTATTGGCTAAGTTACGGCAGCATACGAGCGCTAACTGAATCAATTAGGAGATAAAAGAGTGCAGATTCAAACTTTTCACGCAGAAAGTAATTGGCAAGGAACCCTGGCTACCGGCAAGGGAATGTTAAATGTGGGGAGCTTAGCGAGCATTATTTCAGTTCCGCAGGATTTAGGTGGATTAGGGAAAGGAACCAACCCAGAAGATTTAATTGTCGGCGCTTCGACTTCTTGCTTTATTATTACATTGAGTGCTATTTTTCAATTTAATAAAATAGAGTATGAAAATATTAGTGTTAATAGTGAAGCTGATTTTTCCATTACTCCAATGGGACCTAAATTAAAAGAAATTAGACATTTTGTTTCTATTCAATCCTCTCATGATTTACCGCGTGAAACTGTGGATAAATATATTAAACAAGCTGAAAAAGGGTGTATGATTAGTATTGCACTAAGCGGTAATGTAGAGGTTATAGCTCAGCTAAATTAAATCATTGCAAAATTATTTTTATTATAAATTCTCTGCACATTTCAAATAAATGTGCAGCATTGGGTTTTACTATTTATTAATCATTAAGGGCCTTATTAGGTCAGGATTGCTCCTGAGGAAATTCTATGTCCAGTGAGTTGCATAATAATATTATTTTAGAGAATGGATTGAATGCGATAAATAAAGGGCTTTCCTTGCCTGCGTTATTTGAAAAAGTAACTCAGATATTCTCTCGGGAAGTGGCAATTTATTATGGTAATAAGGCACAAAATAAAGCGACATATAATGAAATTGCTTTGCTTATCCAAAAAGTCATTGTAAAAATTGAGCAGGCAGGATTACCTCCTGGATCGCATATTGGAGTGAATTGTAATAAATCCCCCCTATTATTTGCCAGCATGTTTGCGATTTGGCACTGCGGATACGTTTACACCCCGCTAGAACCCACTTGGCCTGCGGATTATCTTCGTCGGTTAGCGGAATATGCCGATGTGCTCTTGATTCTTCACGATACGGAAGATGGCAAAGTGCCTGCTTGGGCAGCGAATTCCACGGTGCTATCCGCCCATGACATTGAGGCTGTTAGCCAGTTTCAATATCAACCCTTAAATGAGGGAAATATTTCTGCTCCGGCGATCTTGATGTTTACCTCAGGGTCAACAGGGGAACCTAAAGGCGTACTCCACGCTCAGCATCAGGTACTTAATCGTTTAGCGTGGATGTGGTCTGAGCTAGAGCAGCATGCTCCCACTATTGCGGCATCCCGTTCATATATCAGTGTTATGCCATCCATGTGGGAGCTATTGGGTGCACTGTTACTGGGGCAGCCCACCATCATGCTTCCTCACGCATTGCTTAGCGATCCACACTCTTTAAAAGATTTTCTTGTTCAACGTCGTGTTAATTGGATCACGCTCACTCCATCGCTATTACGCTTGTTGCTTGCGGCCTGCGACAGACCATTACAGCGATCTGAATGTGCACTGGAGCTCATCACACTGGGAGGAGAAATTTATGATGCTTCGTTGATTGAACAGTGCCAACAATTGTTCCCCGACTGCCGGATTATAGAGGATTACGGTGCCACAGAAGTTAATACTATTGCAGCAGGTATCAGGCAGGCGGGAGAAGCATTAACGTTTAGAGCGATTAAGAATTTACGGGTGACGCTGTGTGATGACCTGTTGCAGGAGGTTGCTGACGGCGAAGTGGGAGAAATTTGCGTCAGCGGCATCGGTGTTGCTTTAAGTTATCACCGGCAAGAGCAGCGGACAGCCCGTGCGTTTCCCACTATCAACATCGATCAGCAGCCAGTACGTGTATACCGTACTGGCGATCTGGGCATAAAGTTGCCTAACGGTGAGTTTCTTCTGAAAGGCAGGAAAGATGACCGTGTCAAAATTAATGGTCAATCGCTGGATCTGAGTGCCGTCGAGAATGAGCTTAAACGGTTGCCAGAAGTAAAAGATGCCGTTGTGTTGTATGACAAAACCCCTACTGGCTATGATCATCTCTATGCTTGGGTGGTTACCGCGAATTCGCTTGCCGATCCTCAGCACCAGAAGATAAGAGAGCTGCTACAGCAACGCGTACCGGCATTCATGCTGCCACATCACATTCAGCCGATCGAAACATTGCCCAGATTGAGCAACGGTAAAGTAGACCGGCGGGCGTTAGCAGAGACGCTGAACAGGCAGACTGAGCCACAACAGCTGGGTAACACAACTGTCGAACAGCGTGTGCTGGACTGCATTGAACATGTTTTGGGCTATCCTCTGGCCCAGCAGCAGCAGCGGGCAACTTGGACAGCAATGGGGGTTGATTCAATCTCAATCGTGGCGTTAGCCACGGCTATGAAACCACTGTTTGGCCCTGAGTTTTCTGCCATCGATCTCTATAACGCGCCTGATATCGAGACTCTTCTTGCCAGCCATGCAGCTAAATCCATGCATCCTGAGCAGTTATCGCCCGCAGTTGATGATGATATTGCCATTATCGGTATGGCAGGGCAGTTTCCCGGCGCAGATTCAATCACACAGTTTTGGCACAAAATATTGGCGGCAGCGGATGAAATTAGTGAAATTCCCGCAGAACGCTGGTTGCTAGACGAGAGTTTTTACTCTCCTGATGGAGTTGCCTCGCGGAGTAAATGGGGGGCATTCTTGGATAATGCCTGGCAATTTGATGCTAATCGCTACGGTTTTACCGACGATGAAGCTTTGGGATTAGATCCCCAACACCGGCGCTGCTTTGCCTTACTGCGAATGCTGATGGAAGACGCCAGTTATAGCCGTGCAGCGTTGAAAGGCCATGCAGTAGGCATTTTTCTGGGACTTCGGGACTCTTTTTACCATCAGGTATTGCGTGATGCGGGCATCCATCAAGGACCTAACGCATTCCTGGGAACGGATAACGCAATGCTGGCTGGGCGTTTAGCGCACTATCTAGGGACCCATGGTGCTGCTATGGTCGTCGATACCGCCTGTTCTTCTTCTCTGGTGGCACTGCATCTCGCCTGTCAAAGTTTACGGAGTGGTGAAAGCAGCATGGCAATATGCGGGGGTATTTCACTCACTCTGCATCCTGAATTTTATCTACAAACCAGCCAGTTAAACGTATTTTCACCTCGTGGCAAATGCCGACCGTTTGACGCACAGGCTGATGGTTTTGTCCACGGTGAAGGCGGGGCGTTGCTGCTACTGAAACCTCTCTATGCAGCGCGGCAACAGGGGGATCATATTTGGGGGGTTATCAAAGGCAGCGTAGTTAACCATGATGGGCACTCTACCTCTGTTACTGCCCCGAATGGCAAGGCACAGGCAGACTTACTCGCTTCCCTGTATCAACAAACCGGTATTTCACCTGCAACGGTTGGATATGTAGAAACGCACGGTACTGGAACCCATTTGGGCGATCCAATAGAAGCCCGCGCGCTTATGCAGGTATTTGCCAGCACAGAGAGAACCCAGCCCTGTGTGTTAGGAACGCTGAAAGCCAACATCGGGCATTTAACTGCTGCGGCAGGCATTGCTGGTGTCGTAAAGGCGACGCTCAGCGCTAAATTTGGCATTAAGCCGCCGTGCTCACACTTCAACGAGCTTAATCCTTTGATTGATTGTGGTTTTCTGCAAACATTCCAGTTGCCTGATACACCGATTCCATGGTCGGAGGCAACGCGTAGAGCCGCTGTGAGTGCGTTTGGCATGAGTGGTACTAATGCACATTGCTTAATTGAGTTTGTGCCAGTGCCCGATGATATCGCTCGCGACAGTGAGGAGCGGATAGGCCGGCAAATTGTCATATCTGCAACTTCAGCAGCACGGTTAAGTGAATATCTGGATGCTTTGCAGCAAGCATTACATGATGATGGAGGGAGGTTATCTGATGTCGCGTGGACGCTGGCTCACCGTGAAATTGAACGCATCGGCTGGTATTTTAGTGCTGATAGTTTGGCGCATTTTCAGCAGATTATCAGTGAGCTGAAACAGAAACAACATCCGGGCAACGGTATTTGTACGCCAGCAGGTAAAATAGCGACATTTACCCAATCTGATCTGTTAACACAATTTGTTGCAGGCAAGCAATACCGTAAAGTTCCATTGCCTGTCAGTCAGGAATCCGGTTCTCTGTACCGTCCACTGTTAGCCGTTAACAAAGGTGTGCCTGTTATTGAGGCACGTTCTGCGTCAGTAGCGTCATACTCCGTTCAGCAGTTTATCAGCCACATGACTGGCTTAAAGGCAACGTCGTTAGAACAATCGATAACGTTTGCTCAGGCTGGCGTCGATTCACTGAAAATGCTGGCGTTGCAACAAGGTCTACAGCAGTATTTTGACCTGTCTGTCGATCTGTATACATTGATGAATGAAACGAGTATAGCCGATCTGCTGGCACAGCTTAGCCATTCTCATATTACGCCAGCGGTTACCGCATCTTGCTTATTACAAGCAGCACCAGATAACCGCTATCAACCTTTCCCCCTCACAGATTTGCAGGCTAGCCACGCATTCAGTCGCATGACGCAAAAGGGGCTGGATGGTATTGGCAGCATCGTCTGGCTGGAGTTTGCTGTTGCTAATTTAAATATTGATAAGCTGCAACACACTTGGCAACAACTGGTTGTGCGACACCCCATGCTGTCGGTAAGGATGTTGAAGTCAGGCAAACAGCAGATTGAACATCAGGTTCTCCCTGTGACGATCCCGGTGACGGCCTTACATCTTACGGGTCAGGATGTGGAAAGTTATCTGGATAGTGTGAACCAAAAAATGGCAACCCGCCGGTTTGGTATTGACGATTTTCCGCGCTATGAACTTCAGGTAACGCAGGTTAATGCCGAGACGAATCTGGTCCATTTTTGTATGGATGCGGCCGTGATTGATGGCCATAGCGCCCAACTGCTGTTGGCTCAATGGCATGCGCTATACCATGACATGCCTCTCCAGCCTTTACCGGAGATTGACTTCCGCGATGTTGTCCTGCATCAGGCAGATAAAACAACGGATGAATACGCTCTGGCGCTACGCTACTGGCAGCAAAAACTGGGTGTAGCTTGGCGACCTGCAGCCCTTCCTCCTGGGCAGGCAGAAGCTTCGGCTTCCCGGGTATTCAGGCTTACTCACCGCCTGACAGCGAAACGTTATCAGGAAGCCAGTCAGAAGTTGCACACCTCCCCGCAAAACCTGCTGTTTTTCCTGTTCTTGGACTGGCTCAGTCAATATCAGCAGGGGGAGACATTTGGTGTGATTATGACACTAAAAAACCGTCCGCCGTTGCATACAGATATTGAACAGGTCGTAGGGCCATTCACCTCCAGCAGTCTCTTTTTGGCAGAGGCATCTTCCGGTGATTTCGCCCGCTATGTCAGCCGATTGCACGATCAGTTAGAACAGGATCTGCGCCACTATCATGTCTCAGCAGTGGAAGCTTTACGCTCTCTCCCAGTCACGCAGGGGGTACTTCCCATCGTTTATTCCGGTATTACCCGCTATGGTGCTCAAGCGTCTTGGTACGATAACGTCGTGCATGAAAACATGGCAACCAGCGGGGTACGGCTCCACTGCCACGTACTGGATCTGGGAGACAGGCTGCAACTGGCTTGGGATATCGACACCCGTGCTTTAAACCGTGAAGAAGCATTGCGTTATCTTCAGTCATGGGTCGATTTTATGGAAAGCCATTCTCTTTCTGTCACGGCTGAACGAGCTGTTCAACCGCCGTTAGCAGCGCGAGTTGAGTCCTTTCCGTTAACGCCGATGATGTCAAACTACCTGTATCAGCACATGGTACATCCTGGCGCACCGTCTTCCTGGGTGTTGCGCGTTTATCCGGTGTCAAGACTGAGCGTTCAGCAATGGCAGAGAGCACTGCGTCAGATGCATCGGGAGCATCCTATTCTTTCAACGCTAATGACGGCCAAGGGAATGGTGACACCTAATGCGGTGTCTGTAATACCGCCAGTCATACGGGTTGTGATAACGGATCAAGAGGCTACAACGTTAACCGCAGCCTGCCAGCAGCTGGAGCAGCGTTGGAACCAGAAATCCGATGAACCACATGCTGTTTGGCCCGGTTATCAGGTTTTCCTACTGGAATGGCGGGGGGAGAGCTATTTAGCTATTCGATTCCAATGCCTCTGGTTTGACGGATATGCCACTTTAAGCTTTTGTGATTGCCTGCTACAACTCACGTTATCAGACGATAAGCATGAAATTTCTGCTGAACGCGATACCGCCGTATTCCGCTATGCTCAACGGCGGCAGGCATTTTCACGTACCCGCAATGCTGATAGTGCACGGGAGTACTGGCAGGAAAAGCTTTCTGCCTGTTCTTCTTCCGAACGGATAAAGTTCGGCAGCGAGAAACAGACACAAATCATCACCTTTCCCCGCGTTGTGCTGGAACAATACGCGGCAGGGAGAGCGCTGGATGCCTGCCTGATCGCTATGCTAAACCGAGCGCTACAGGATGAACCTGCGCTGAGGCCAATGCCGTTGCTGGTCGTGGACTATGTTCATCGCCAACTGAATACCCAATGGCACTCTGCGCTGGGTGATTTCAGTAGCTTTTGCGTGCTAACGCCCGAACAGCGAACCCAACAGGCTGAAGAGATAGCCACTGAGATGATGCGTGATCGCGGTTATAGTTTCCATCATCCTGTGGGGACTGGCGTTGCATTCCCGCTCGTCTTTACCAATGCGCTGAATTACGACGTTAAAACGGTAAATAACGTGCTGCCTGTTTACGTGAATTCCAATACTCAGGGAGTGCTGCTCGATTGTATCGCCTATTTTCAGGGCGACGATTTGTGTGTGGAGTGGACTTGGCCCACAGAAATAGGGATAGAGGTCAACTTCCCGCGGACACTAGCTCGTTTTAAATCAGCACTTATGAGGGAGTCTGAGATTTCACCGGAGACTCGTTCAGCCCTGCTGCGCTTTAATCCGTCCCCCCAGGCCTACGATCGTGAAGCCACAATGGTGTCACTGTTTGACGCTGCAGTAGCACGCTATGGTGATGCAGTGGCACTTGTTGAGGATGAAAGCACATGTAGCTACCGTCAGTTACACAGCATGAGCTGCCGCTATGCCAGGTCGTTGCAACAGCTAAGCGGCACCGGTGCGGGAATGATAGTCGCTATTAAAATGGGGCGTACAAAGGAATTAGTCGCGATCCTGTATGCCATCCTGCGTCTGGGGGCAGTATTTGTGCCACTGAATGACAACGATGCGCTCGAAAGGCAGAAAAAAATGTTAGCACACGCTCAGGCTGACTGTGTGATTGCTGATGCCGGATTGTTGGCTGATTTTCAGGACCAAAGCTGCCAATTAATCTCCGTAGAGTCTCTGCGTAAGACGGCACAGTGGCAGAGCGGTGACCCTATCGATCGCGCGCAGGCAGGTCATTTAGCTTACGTTATTTTTACCAGCGGCAGCACAGGGGAGCCAAAGGGCGTGATGGTGAAACATCGCCCGGTAACCAATCTGATCACGTGGCTACAGAAAGAATATGGTTTTTCCTCACAGGATCGTGGCCTGTGGGTCAATGCCATCGGTTTTGACCTGTCAATTTTCGACATCTTTGGTTTGCTGGCGACGGGAGCCAGTTTAAGGCTGGTGAGTAATAAACAACGGCTGGACGCGCTCGCCATTCGCAACCTTTTATGTAATGAACCGATCACCTTCTGGAACTCCGCTCCAGCTTATTTACAGATGGTTTTCCCGTTTATCAGTAAGCCATCGGTAAGTCCCCTTGTCTCGCTGCGGCTGATTTTTCTCAGCGGTGACTGGATCCCTCTCAGTTTGGCACAGGGCATTTTAGACGTTTTACCGGCTGCGGATCTGATTGCCTTAGGCGGGGCGACAGAAACTACCGTCTGGTCTAATTCTTATCCGGTGACACACGTCGATCCACAATGGAGCAGTATTCCATATGGCCGCCCTATGCCAAATAGCCGTTACTACATTCTGCGTGAGGATGGTGCTCCGTGTGATGTCGGGGAGCAGGGGCGTTTGTTTATCAGCGGAGAGTGTTTGAGTGAAGGCTACCTCAATGCCCCAGAGATCACGGCTAAATCGTTTGTAGCGGATCGGTTAACACCGGAACAGACAATGTACGACACTGGCGATCTGGCCCGCTACTTCCCTAATGGCGATATTGAGTTTCTGGGCCGAGCTGACACTCAAGTGAAACTGCGGGGCTACCGTGTTGAGCTGGGGGAAATCGCTGCAGTGATGAAACGCCATGGCTATATCGATCCTGTCATTATTCTTGAGCAAAGGGTATCTGGTCAGCAGCGGCTGCTAGCTTTTTGTCTGGGCAATGAGGGGGCAGATGAAGCCGGACTGCGCAATAGCCTACCGGCTTACATGTTACCGGATCTTATTCAAGTACTGAGCACCTTTCCGGTAACAGAAAACGGCAAGGTGGATCGCAAACAGTTGCTGCAATCAATACAACAATGAGGAGGGAATAACTGATGTTACAGGGAGATACAGTTCATAGCGAGCTTACCCGAATAGTGGCAGAAATCGTGGATATTGAGCCAGAACAGCTCGATCTTGATACCGGGCTAGGGCAGATAGGATTTAACTCTTTACATTATGCGCTACTGGCTGCGCAGCTTAGCGATATGTTGCGCAAGGATATCAGCCCGACTCAGCTATTTGATTTGCCCACGCTGAACAAGCTGGCTGACTATGTTACTCGCCATCAGATTTTGGCACGTCCTAACGAAATATCATCCCATGAAACGGTGACGCCGAGTTTGTTATCTGAGGAGACGGGTTCGGACGATACGGCGCTGGCTATTATTGGTATCCATTGCCGTATGCCACAGGCCGACGATCTGAACGCGTTTTGGCAAAATATTCTGGCAGGAAAGGAATGTATTGAGCCGATCCCCGCTAGCCGCTGGGACTGGCGCCGCTATTACGATATCCCAAACGGAGCACCCAACACCACCTACGCATATGAGGGTGGATTTATTCGGGGATTTGACCAGTTTGACGCGGAGTTTTTCCGCCTGACACCTCGCGAAGTGGATGTTATGGATCCTCGCCATCGTTTGGTCCTACAGGGGGTGTGGCATACTCTGGAGGATGCAGGTTATCGGCCGAAAGATCTGCGCGGAGAAAATATTGGCGTATTTATTGGTGCCAGCGGAGATGAATATGCCAACCTGCTCATTCAGGCCGGGCATCAGGTTGACAGTTATACGCTAACGGGTACAGGACGGGCATTTTTAAGTAACCGAATCAGCTATTGGTTTGACTGGCATGGGCCGAGCGAGGTCATTGATACGACCTGTTCCAGTTCATTGGTTGCGCTGAATAGCGCACACCGTGCCATTCTGGATGGCACCTGTCACAGCGCGATCGTTGGCGGTATGAGCATTTTAATGGATCCGTGGCCGCAGATTGCATTGTCACAGGTTAACGTGCTGTCTGAGGATAACCGCTGTAAAACGTTTGACAGCCGGGCAAATGGTTACGTTCGTAGCGAAGGTGTGGGCATTGTCATGGTTAAACGGCTAGCACAGGCTCAGAAGGACGGTGACTTCATCTACGCGGTAATCAAAGGTAGCGCGGTGAATCACGGTGGGCAAGCCAGTGCTATGACAGCACCTAGAACCAGCGCTCAGGCCAGTCTGATCAGCCAAACCTGGGAGGCTTATCAAGCAGATATACGGGGACTGGGGTATATCGAAACCCACGGGACAGGAACGCAGTTGGGTGACCCGATAGAAATAGAAGGGATCAAACAGGCTTTAGGTGAAATTACAGTCAGTCAGGGGGCTACACTTACCGCAGAGAGCATTGTTCTCGGCTCGGTCAAGGCCAACATAGGGCACTGCGAAGCTGCCGCAGGTATGGCGGGTTTGCTGAAAGTCGTTATGTGCCTGCGTGAACGGGTACGTCCACCTTTGGCTGGGTTACAACAGATTAACGAAAGAATCGATCTGGCAGGTACGGCACTCATGCTTAACCGCCAGCCTTTGCCTTGGCCAGAACCGAAAGAAGCAGCTATACGGCGTACGGCAACTGTCAGCGCATTTGGTTTTGGTGGCGTGAACGCTTACGTGATTGTGGAGGAGTATCCGCAACCTGCCCTGCCGCAGCTTAATGTTCCCTTGGTGTTACCGCTGTCAGCCAGAAATGATGAACGGCTAGAGCAATACGTTATGCAACTCATAAACTGGCTAATGCAGCAGCCCGAAGAGCGTGTTCCTCATGCGTTGTTTACCTACCAGTCTGCCAGAGAAAACTTTGCCGTGCGTCAGGTATTCATGGCAGATAGCGTCTCTGGATTGCTGGTGGCGATGTGGGCGTTTATTAACGATAAAAAAGCGGGACAGGTGAAAACGGGCGGTTATGGTGACAGCACTCAACTGAGTGCATCGCAACAGGCCAGCATTACCGATTGGTTACAGGGAAAAGAAATAGACTGGACTGTGCTCTACCCAAGAGAGCTGCCGCAGCGTTTACCCGTGCCGGGTTATCCATTTAACGCTCAACATCACTGGCCAGAGGTGTTACATAACAGCCGCTACGGCAAACTGGATGGCGAACTACAGCAGGTAGCTGCGGATTGCTGGCAGATCAACCTGACCCATGATCAACCCTTTATCCGCGATCATTGCGTCAATGGTGTAACCATTCTGCCAGCGGCAGCGAGTGTCATGTTGCTGGAACAGCTAGCGAGTCAACATCTATCGCTACGCGGCATATTATATATCCATGCATTAACTTGGCTGACACCGATTCAGTTGGATGAAGTCATGCCGTTGCGCCTCTCTTTCCAAGTGACGGCCGTGTCTGGCACCCGCTGGCAGGTTGAGTGTAGTTCCCGACGTGGAGAAATAAAGCATTTTAGCGCGACATTGGAGAGCGAAAAATTTGCTGCCAACATCGACGGTCTGCAGCAGGGAGCACAACACTTTACTCAGAGCATGACCGCAGAGGAATGCTATCACCGGCTGGCGCAATTGGGCTTATCGTTTGGCTCAAGCCTACAACCATTACAAAAAATTTGGCTTACCGCGAATGAAGCGTTGAGTGAGCTGAGATTGCCAGAACGGGAAATGCCTTATCTGGATCCAGTGTTACCCGTCGCCATGCTGGATGGCATGCTGCAAACTGCGCTGTTGCACCACGCCAGCCAGAGTAACATGCTCAGCGTGCCGTTTTCGATTGCCACAATTAAGATACTGGCTCCGCTCCCGGAGAATCTGTTTGTCCGTGTACGTCAGCATCAGCGTATGGGCTCTTCTCTGGTCTCTTATTCACTCACTGCGTTCAATCAGGCGGGTACTCCATTGTTGGTCATGGAGGGCGCAGTTGGTCGTCCACTGACGAATCAAGCGCCAGCGCCAACAACCAGTACAGTGACTCGTTTTGCCCAGCGCTGGCAGGAGCAATCCGATGCTCTGCCGCAGGCAAACTATCCCGTACTGGCTCTCTATCAGCAGGGAGATGAGGTGGCAGAGCGCCTCTGTCAGCGCGGTTTAAGCTGGCCTCTTTCCTGGATGGAAGCAGACGATCAGAGTTGGATAAATGCGTTGCAGGCGCTTTCTACGGCCGAAGGCAAACGGGTGATGAATATTATTCTAAGCCGCCAGAATTGGTCGTTAGAGAGCGTGACCGCTTGGCTAGAACGTCTCTATTTCCTGTTGCAAGGGTTAGTGAAGGCTCGTCTGGCGGGGAAGATAGTGGTCAATCTGGTCTGGTTTAATGATCCGCAGAACGCTGCCAGTAGTTTGCTAACGGGGCTGGATGGTTTCGCTAAAGGCTTGAGCCATGAGTTTCCCCGCTATAGCGTCAATACCTTAGAGATCTATGGCGTTCACGGCGAAATGAGTGAGTCTCACTACCGCAAGATTGACCAACGTTTACGGCAAATCTCTGCTCTGGACAAGGCAACCTCTTGTCGGTTGGATTTGTTATCTGGGCGGCTACTAACCCGAGATCTGATACACCTTGCCGCTCTCCCTCTTTCTTCCACTGTACAGGTACGTCCATCAGGAGTGTATGTGATAAGCGGGGGTGCAGGGCGCATTGGCCTGTTTATTGCCAATTACCTCATGGTGCGTGGAGCAAACGTGCTGCTTCTGGGCAGAACGGCTGCCAATAGCGTCTTGCCTGAGTTACGTTCCACTTTGCCGGAAGGTGGCTGGGAATACCAATCGGTGGATGTCACTGACGCCGATGCTATACAGCGGGCTTTAGCTGATGCCAGAACGCGCTACTTCACGATTAATGGCGTTGTGCACTGTGCCGGATTACCGCCTGCTTCTTTACTGATCAACAAAACGGCCGAGGGTTACCGAAATATAGTGGAAGGTAAGCTCAAGGGCATTTACCACCTTGATAGGGCGACACAGCATGACTCGTTGGATTTCTTCGTTGCCTGTTCCTCTCTGGTGGCTCTGACCGGCCACGTTGGCGGTACAGATTATGCCTTAGCCAACCGTAGCGTAGAAGGATTTATAGAGCAGCGTCAAAAGCTACGGCAACTGGGGCAACGCAACGGGCATAGCGTCGCCATTGGGTGGCCAGCGTGGGCGGGGGGAATGGTCATTGATGAGAATGAGCTGGCCTTTATCCGTCGTAAGGGGTTTGTACCACTGGATGACCGGCAGGCGGCAGAGCTGGTAACGGCAGCCTTACAGCCTGATGCAGAAGAGATACAACTCGTTGCTTGCGGCGATCCCGGACTGTACCACCCGTTTATTCGTAGCCTGACTTTACCTGCTTTATTACCCGATCTCTCTATGAGCGTCTGATTTAAAGGAAAATAGACCATGCAATCGAAGAAAACTCTGTACCAACTGGTAAGAAGCGCTGTAGCGGCGGAAACGCAGCTACCCCTCGCCAGTCTGGATGATAATGCCGCGTTTGATAATTACGGTATAGAGTCAGTGATGAGCGTCGCCATTGTCAGAAGACTTGAAGATACACTTGGCGATCTCAGTAAATCCTTATTGTTTGAGTTTCCAAGCATTAAAACGTTAGCGGATTATTTGAGCGAAGAATTTGCCGAAAAGCTGCCAACAGAAAACATGGATGAACCGCAGTTAGTTATGCCAGCGGTAGCGATAACTGATACCCCTCAGCCAATAACGGAAGAAATAACACCTGTAGGCGGGATTGTGCCGCCAATATTGATGGCGCTAACGCCTCCTAATGAGACTGTTACGGTTGCTGTGCCCGAGGTGGCCTCTTTAACCTATAACGATGATGATATTGCGATTATTGGCTTGGCGGGACGCTTTCCACAGGCCGATGATGTTGAGGCTTTTTGGGAGAATTTGCTGGCCGGACGCGACTGTATTACTACTGTACCGGAACATCTCTGGAACTGGCGGGATTATTGGGATGAGCGTAAAGGTGTTAGCGGTAAATCCTATCTGAAGTGGGGGGGATTTTTATCGGATAACCGTACCTTTGATCCTCTATTTTTCGGCATCAGTAAGTTAGAAGCTGAAGGCATGGATCCACAGGAACGGGTATTCCTAGAGACGGTGCACCATACCTTTGAAGATGCGGGCTATAACCGCGAGAAACTGAAAGAGTATCGTGTGGGGCTCTATGTCGGCATCATGTGGGGACAGTATCAGTTGTACGGCGCGATGGATGCCAGTGCCGGAGCGTCCTATGCCTCGATCGCTAACCGCGCGTCGTACTTTTTTGATCTGCGGGGGCCGAGTATTGCGCTGGATACCATGTGTTCTGGTTCGATGACTTCGGTACATTTGGCCTGCGAAAGTTTATGGCGCGGCGAGTCGCAAATGGCGATTGCGGGGGGTGTTAATCTGACGACACATCCTAATAAATACTTCGTTTTAAGCAAAACAGGCTTTGCCTCACCTCAGGGGCACTGTAAGCCATTTAGCGAAGAGGGGGATGGCTATGTTCCTTCAGAGGGAGTTGGTGCGCTTCTGTTGAAGCCGTTACGTCTCGCGGAACAGGAAGGTGATCGTATTTATGGAGTGATTAAAGCGTCCAGTATCAACCATGGCGGTAGGGTGAATGGTTTTACTGTCCCCAATGCACAGTCACAAGAGTCCTTGATAACTGATGCTCTGCGTCAGGGAAGGATTAACCCTGCGGATATCAGCTATGTTGAAGCCCATGCGGCGGGAACTGCTCTTGGAGATCCGATAGAAGTGCGGGGACTGACCTCCGCGTGGAGTCAACACACCGAAGATAAACAATTCTGTGCGATTGGTTCGGTGAAATCCAACGTTGGGCATATGGAATCAGCTGCTTCTTTTGGCAGTATTGTGAAAGTGTTGAAGCAGTTCCAGCATAAAACGCTGGTTCCCTCTATCCATTTAGAACAGGTCAACACCAATATTCAGTTTGAAAAAACGCCCTTCTACTTACAGACGGAAGTCTCTCCTTGGCGTTCACAGTTGTTAGCGAGCAGCGAAGGACAGCGCGAAAAGCCCCGTATGGCAGCGATTAATGCTTTTGGTGCCGGAGGCGCGAATGCACACCTGATCCTTGAAGAATATACGGCATCAACGACGGCATACGTAGAACCAGATGAGCGGGTATTTATTTATTCGGCTCGTACCCCTGCTGCGCTGCAGGCACTATTACAATCTCACTTGACGTTTGTTCGGCAGTTAATGGTTCCACCGAATAGCGGACCGATAACCACGGGAGTATTAGCTTGTTTGTCCGCGTTAACGGGCATTAGCTCTGAGCTACTGGGGGATGAAGATCAGCTCGACACGCTGCTTAAGGGAGAGGAAATCCACCAGCAGTTCATCCAGACGCTGTATCAGCATTTTAACCGACTGATAACGGCTGACATGCTGAAACACTGCCATACCGTAGGTGATGCCGTGACAGTGATTGCTCAGCAGCTTCATCCAGAGTGTGTATTTACGCCACAGGACGAGGCAAGAAAGCTGGCTTCGATAGCTTGGACACTACAAAGTGGCCGAAATGCGATGGCGCGTCGTGTGGGGATAGTGGCAGATAGCTTAGAAAAGCTAGCGCAGCGGCTGGAACAGGCGTTGTCCGGGCAGGAAGATCCCGCTATTACCAGCGGGCATGTCCGAGATACGCGGGTAACTACTGTGCGTAATGCGCAGGACAGCGAATATATCCGCATGTTATTGCAGCAGAATAAGTTAAATAGAGTCGCACAGCTATGGTGTCAGGGGGAGAATATCGACTGGCTGAGCAGCTATACACGGCGTCCAAATCTCACCGCGCTACCGCTGTACCCGTTCGCGCGTGAAGTCTGTTGGGCAGAACAGGCTCATCCGTCGTCGCCCGGTATGCAAAATACAGCTCCAGCGGCTTCATCTTCTCTACTGGCAGCGCTAAACCTGCGCGATTCTATCGGGCATGCAGGTGTGAATTTCTTTGTCGAGCCCCCACCCGTGTTAAAGCAGCAGAAACTTAACTGGTTGTTAGGCAAGATGTTGGAAAGCGGCGCTCTGCTTGGCGATGTCTATTCCCTACGGTTACAGCATATTGACCGAGCGGTGTTAGAGCAACAGCTGGGTAAGCTAAGTCTTGCTCTGGAGCCTGAGAAGGATGGGAATATACGTCTGACGTGTTATGCCGAACATAATGTTCCTCTGGCTTTGGCAACGCTTACCGTTTCACCGCTCATTCCTGCTGATCGGCTGACGCTGGATGTAAGAAAGTTCCTGAATGGTAAAAATAGCGGTTCCAGTCTATATACCTGCCAGACTGGTAGTATCGATGGTATATACCAGCACGTTATCAGTGCTATTGCAGAGCAGAGCGGTTTAAACGCTCAGAGTGACTTATCAGGCCCTATCTTTAATCAGTTCCATTGTCTGCATCCCCTTGAAAAAAGAGGAAGTATTGTTCTTCGGCAGCGTGAGGAACGAGTAGCAGAAGTCTACGTCTTTAATGACCAGCATCAGCTTACACTGTGGGGAAGCGCTGGGGATGACATAAAGCCGAAGGTAGTACCGGAGGTTGAAAACGTTGAATCCTTATTGTATCGCCCCCGCTATCAGCCGATCAACATTGCAGGATCGGTTCAGAGAACACTGCCGGCGGCGACACGTGTAGTAGTTTACCCCGCTGGATGCCCTTTTCCGTTGAAAGTTTATCTGGCAGAGGCGGGGCTGACGGACTGTTATTTTATCGCCTACTCTACAGGCCAAAGGACACAGTTATTGAGCGACCAAGAGTGGCTATTAGATGCAGATAAGCCCACCGATATTCCGCTTTGTCTCCAGCATATCAACGGACTGGATGAGGTACTATTCTGGGGTATCGGATTATTGCAGGGTTCTGGTGTGAAGCCGGTATCAGCACGACAGGAATTGGCGCTTTTGCATCAACTCGCACAGGCAACGCGTGAGAATAACACGAAGCTGCGTATTTTTACCCGGCTCGCTGAGAACGTACAGCTGGATGAGGAAGCAGTGTCTAATTCGGGAGCGCTGTCCGGTTACTTCCGCAGCTTAGTAAGAGAATATCCAAAAGCCGAGTTAACCTTGCTGGATGGGGACTGGTCTGACCATAGCCCGGCCTTTAGCCAGCTATATACCAATCTGTATGTAAACGGGAATTGGCTGGAGAATCGCGAACTGTTTTTACGTGGGGATCGTCTACTACGGAGGGACATTGTACCGGTAGAAACGCTGTCTGCCGAGACTAAAGAGCCGTTCCGTCAGGGGGGCGTTTACCTGATGGTAGGCGGTGCCGGTGTGGTGGGGCAACAAATTAGCCGCTATCTGGCGAAGCATTACGGTGTCACACTCGTCTGGTTTGGCCGTTCACAACCCGATAAATTGCACTCACAGGCGATAGCGGATATCAACGCGCTGGGAGGACAATGCTATTACTACTGCGTAGATGTGCAGGACAGTGCTGCACTGGCAGAGGGTATTGCGTTAGCGGAAGCAGAGCATGGGATGTTCCATGGTGTTTTCCATCTGGCAATGACTCGGCAGATCCTGCGAATTAACCAGTTGGATAACGATACGTTACGGCAGCAAACGGCGGCGAAGCTGGATGGCAGTGATTCCCTGGTTGCGTTGTTCAAATCGCGCCAGCTGGATTTCCTGTTGCTGTTTTCGTCTGCTGAAGGATGGGTAGGCAGCGCTGGCTGGTCTACTTATGCGGCTGGGTGTGCTTATCAGAATCAGGCTGTGAACTACTGGCGCAGTCAGGGTGTTCCCGCTCATGTCATCAGTTGGGGATTCTGGGAGGGTGTGGAAGAAAATTTAGTAGCCATGTTGCAGAACAAGGGCATACGTTTTATTACCCCTGCCCGCGGCATTGAAATTATACGGCGGGTACTGAGTCACGATCTGCCTAACGTGATTGCGATAGATGCTAAACCTGAAGTGTTGCGCCAAATGGGGTTCAGTGTAATCCATGAAGAGGTGGCAACGACTCAGGCAATGGTGCTACCAGTTCCATCTGTTGAAGCACCTGCCAGACCAATCGTGAATGAAGGCGGAAAAACCCCTGAGCCATCGACGTTGGTGGACAGTTTAGTCACGTTGTTTGCTGATGTGCTGAAGTTGAGCGTTGAGGAGATCGATCCAGCCGAAGATATGCTTAACTATGGTGTGGATTCTCTGATTGTGCTGAATATTCAAACCGAGCTTGAAAATCGGGCAGGGAGTATCGGTGTTGGTCTACTGTTGGAAAATCAGACCATCAATGATATCGCTCAGGTGATGTTACGTGATTACCCGCAAGAGTCAGCCAGGTTAATGCAAGTGGCTCTTCAGGCTGAAAGTGTTAGCGTTAAGGCCACCGTAGCGGTAGCCAGCATGCGGGAGGAAAGTCCTCTAAATGATGCCCTGTGGCTGCGCAAAATGCCACTGGATGAGGGAGCTCGTTTTCTGATCCAGTATGGTGAGTATTATCAAAGTAAAACGCTGCGCAACGTTCAGCCAGTGACGATAGATCCTAATGAACCTATGGATGAAATGTTGTTGCACGGTATAGTGAACACGGGTGAGGGCGAGATAGAGGTGTTCAGTTGCGGGCAAGGTGCGCCAGTGGTGCTGATGCCAGCCGTAGCGTTAACTGCTGCGACCTGGCTGCCGTTGCTACAGTCGGATTTACGTCACAAGTATCAGTTTATTATTCTGCATCCACCGGGCTATGGTATCAGTATGCCGATTGCCGACTCTAACATGGCGGGTACGGCCAGAAGCATGTTTGCGGCTTTAACGCAGTTGGGTATTGATCGTCCGTTACATCTGGTTGGCTCTTGCCTAGGGTGTGCGGCCTCATTGCTGATGGCAAAAAATGAACCGCAACGCATTGCGTCATTGACGCTGGTAGGAGGATTCCACGATACCTCAGATTTGAACGTAGCCGATCCGTCAACGATGAGTGCGGCGGAGTTTGAGGCACTGGCAAGTTCAGCCGTGGCTACTTTGCGAGCGGATTTTCAGGCCATTATTGATGCTTTGGGCGAAAATGAGCAGGAGGCTATTCAACGTATTGAACAACGCCGGGATCTGTTGCTGAATTCGCAGCACGTTAATTTCTTGGTGGCTCTGCGTTATCTGAATGAGATGATGTCCGTCTCGCTGTTACCTTGGTTGCCTGAAATCCATGTGCCGACTCACTGTGTTTTCGGTGATTTGGATAGGATTATCAATCCGCGTCATTCACACGATTTCAACCAGGGTATTCAGGATGCGCGTCTGACCTGTATCCCCGGTTCAGCTCATTTCCCTTATCTTACTCATGACACGCAGTTTATTCCTGTGTTGGAGGCATTTGTGGATGAGCATGAACAGCAGTGGGTTGTTGTTGCAGAGACACGTAGGGAGGTTAGTGATGCAACAGCATAACATTGCGTCTGATTTACAGGATTCCTGGTCACTGGTGGGCGCGAAAGGTGCTTGGTCCGGCGAGCGTTACAAGGCCAGCCTGCGGGATCGGAGACAGGTTTGGTATGACGGTGACCGTATTGAAGTGACGGAACATCCTGACTTCGTCAGCATGTTAAATCACCTGGCTGCCCTGTACGATCTGCAATATCAGCCGGAACTGCGTGAACAGATGTTATATACCTCACCATTAACGGGTAACCCGGTCAGCTACTCTTGGCTGGCACCGAGTACTCAGGAGGAACTGTCTGCCAAATGGCGCAACAGCCATCTATGGATGGAGCACACGCTGGGTATGGTTCCGCGGGTGCCGGACTTTATGTCGAATGTGGTTGTGGGGCTATATGACTTTCGCCACCATGCAGGCCAGGTTAATCCTCGCTTTAAGGAGAATATTGAACGTTATTACCTCTATTGCCGTGAAAATGACATTAGCCTCACTCACGCGATAGGCGACCCGCAGATTGATCGTTCAGCAACGCTGGAGGAGTGCCCGGAAAGTGGGTTGCGAGTGGTGGAGAAACGGGAAGATGGCATAGTCGTTAGAGGTGCTAAGAACTTGGCAACGCTCGCACCGTTTTGCCATGAGGCACTGATTTATATGTCGCCGTCCTACGCGCTGCGGAAACACAAGGATTACGTCGTCTGGTTTAGCGTAGCAATGGAAACACCCGGGTTGCATATACTGTGCCGTGAGGCTCACGTTAAGCGGGGAAGCAGTCACCAGCATCTATTGAGTGAGCGTTTTGATGAACAAGATGCCATGCTGTTCTTTGATGATGTCTTCATTCCCAATGATCGTATTTTTTTACTTGAAGAAGCTGAAACGGCCTTTGAAGGGTTCTTCCGTTTAAACGCTTGGGCACTGTACGTCGGGCAGATCCGTTTTTATCACCGTCTGCGTACGTTCTTGGGGGTTGCGTCGCTGATTAGTCAGTCGATTGGCGTGAATGAGTTCAGGGAAATCCAGAATCAGCTCGGTGAACTCAGTGCGTATCTGGAACTTATCCGGCACTCTCTGATCGCCATGAATGTCGAAGCCAGAGTGACTGATTCCGGGTTATTGGCACCCGCGTCCACACTGGCACCGGATACATTTGCAGCGCAAATTAGCGGTCGTATCAATGAGATTGTGCGGACGATTTCTGGGGCAGGGATAATCATGCAGCCATCACCTCGGGATCTGGAGACACCGGAGCTACGGCCGTTCCTCGAACGTTATATGCGAGGGAAGTCATGTAGCGTGGATTTTAAATCACGCCTGTTTCGCTTTGCCTGGGAAATGGTAGCGGATGCCTTTGGTAGCCGACAGGATATTTATGAGTTATGGAATCGAGGCGATGTTGTACGCAACCGTATCCATCTCTATAAAACGCTTGGCGCAAGAGAAGAGATTGAAAACCATATTAGGCAATTGATCGATATCTATTAAATGAATATTGGGTGTTGCTAACGCGGCCTTTAGGGCTGCGTCTAAATAATATTTTAAAATATAGTGTAGGAGTTCGTTATGGATAATAAGTCATCTGTATTGCCATTCTCTATTTGGAGTTTGGCGATTCCGATATTTATCGATATGTTATTATCATTTTCGATATTTTTTGTTGATTCGTTATTTTTGAGTCATGTTTCAACGACGATGGCTGCGTCGGTTGGCGCTATTATTCCCATCTTTGTTATTTTTGTCCTGTTATTTATGATGATGGCTCAGGGAGCAATTAACGTAGGTGGGCAAATTATTGGTTCTGGTAAATTAGAAAAGCTTGATCTTAATTGGAGTGGCATTCTAATTATTAATGCATCCTTAGGCGGAATTGTCTTTTTAGTATTATTTTTCGGTTCTTTTCCCTTAGCTGAGGCTATAGGGTTAAAGAATAATGAAGTGCTGTTTGCCGGTGAGTATCTTAAATATATTTCTATTGCACTATGGTTTATGGCAATCAAGTTTTCACTCAGTGCTATTTGCATGGCTCAGGGAAAAACACAATATAACTTATATGCTGGAATAATTGCAAATGGGTTAAATGTTATTTTAAATTTAGTCTTTGTTATTTATTTCAAACTAGGACTGATGGGGGTTATTTTTGCCACTATTATTTCTCAGGCAGTTGTGTGCTTATATTATTTTCTGCTGGTGACGCAGAAATTACAGGCCAGATTTCCACTGAAGGCGCTATTTGCTCAGCCGGCAGCAATATTAAAACCGATCTTGGCGATTGGTGTTCCTGCCGCCGTTCAGCCGATTACCGTTGAAGCAGGCATGCTGGTATTGTCTATATTTACCATTAGCCTAGGCGAAACAGCAATGGCGTCGCGGATATTCGTGATGAATCTGCTGACTTTGACAATTTGCTGGTCTTCCGCCATGTCAATTGCTAACCAGATCATGATCTCTCATCTCTATGGAGCCAAGCAGTATGATCTCATTAAGCAACAGGTAGACCGCAATTTACGGTTAGCAATGCTGGGGAGTCTGCTTGCCATCGTGTTAATCCTACTGTGCGGTAAACCTCTATTGGGGCTGTTCACCAGTAATGTAGATATCATTAATACGGGGATGGTATTGCTCGTTTTATGTGTTGCTATTGAACCTTTTCGCAGCGCCGCTATGGTGATCTCATATAGCCTGAAAGCGACAGGAGATGCCAATTTTCCGGCTTGGGTAGCAGTAGGCAGTACATGGTGTATTGCGGTGCCTCTGGGTTATTTTTTAGGCATTAACTTATCGTTGGGCATTGCGGGATTATGGATTGGATTACTGTGTGATGAGGTGTTTAGGAGTGCAATGAATAACGCTCGTTGGCTGTCTGGGAAATGGAAGGCTTCTCACCTGAAATATTTAGAAACTGAGTAAATAAGGAATATTACATGAATATTTTACGTATTTTTTTTGGCTTATTTTTAATCTTTTTTGGTTTAAATCACCAGTTTCACTTTTTCCCTGAACCACCATGGCCGGTTGACGCAATGAATTTTTTGTCGGCATTACGTGCAACGGGATATATGAATGAGATTATTATGCTTACCGATGTTATCGCTGGCGCTTTGTTAGTTATTAATATATTGACGCCATTAGCATTGTTATTAAGTGCCAGTATTTTGGTGCATTCATTACTCTTTCATTTTTTTCTTGCACCTGAAACGGTGTTATTTGCTGCGATAGGTGCCGGTATTAATATGGTGCTGATATATGTTCATCGCAAACGTTTTTATCCGCTGTTTATCGTTCAGTAATCTACATTTTATTAAATAAGGAATATTATTATGGCAATTGATGTTATTAATGTGACTACGCGCGCTGTGGAAAAAAGCAGTAAACGTGAATATCGTAGTAATAATCTATTACCTTTACTTTGGTATGATATGACTGCTGTTGAAAAAGAAGATGAAGAGACTAAGTCAGTAGCTGATCGCACTTTTCATCAATATTATTCAGGGTATTTAATTAATCTTTCACAAGCAGACGCATTTTTAAGTAAAAAATATTTTCGCCATGAGGTTGCAATAAAAATAGAAAAATTAGAAGAGCTTAATGAGCTATTTAAGAAGTTAGAGAAAACGCCAAATGAGAAACTAATCATTCTTAGCAAGAAGAATGAAATATTACAGTTGGCAAAGAGTAAAAATATAAAAACCTGCTTTTATATTTTTGTAAATGATAAAGCAACTTTGCATCAGGCGATTGCTTTCGGTCAGCAACATTCTTATGTACTAATTAAATTCAAAGATCCCACCAATATTCCTCTAGAGCTGGTGATTGCTGAACTACAACACACCAAGACCGTGGTAATTAAAGAAATTGATGATCATGAACACGTTGATGATGTCGTTAATTCTATGAGTACGATGGAATTTGGCGTGGAGGGAGTTCTGTTCACCCCGCTGAAGAGTAGTACTGTCGATCGTATGTTTAAACGTGTTGAGGAAGTATTTATGGGCCAGCTTACGTTGGAACCGGCAGAAATCTTTGAAACACGTCCGGTTGGCGATGGTATCCGTGGCTGCATCGACCTTTCCCTGATGTTTAATGAAGATGAGGGCATTTTAGTCGGATCAACCTCGCAAGGTGGATTTCTCTGCTGTCCGGAAGTCTTTGAGATGCCCTACATGAATAAACGGGAGTTCCGCATCAATGCAGGAGGGGTTCATAGCTACGTGTTTACCAACGGCAACCGCACGCAATACATTTCAGAGCTACGCAGCGGCGATAGCGCGATGGTTGTCGATATGAAAGGCCAGACCAAACCTATCCCTGTTGGGCGAGTGAAGTTGGAAAAACGCCCACTACGCATTATCCGTGCTCGCTTTGCCAGCGGTGAGGAGATCAGCATTTTGATGCAGGATGACTGGCACGTACGAATTTTCTCTGATCAAGGCAAGCCTCTGCATCTCACCGACCTTAAACCCGGCGTCAAGGTGAAAGCCTATAAAGCGAATTCAGGCCGCCACGTCGGGGTGCCGGTGAGTGAGTTTATCGAAGAAGTCTAAGCTCTGTATCCCACCGTAGTGAACTACGGCGGTAGATAACTAAACATTCTTATTAATGGAGAAGAATAATGTCTACGTCTCATGCTTGGGCTGGGCTGTCTCGTCACGCTCAAAACGAACAAATGAAAATGGTGGTATTTCCCTTTGCGGGAGGCAATGCCACGGCATTTCATTCTTGGCTGCGGGATTTGCCGGGGCATGATTGGCTTTCCCTCGATATTTTGCAGTTGCCGGGGCGTGCTGACAGGGCCAGCGAAGCTTTACTGACTGATTTTAATGAGATAGTTGAAGATATTTTCCCTGATCTCGTCCGGCTGGCAAGTGAAGGGCCGCTATTGATGATGGGCTACAGCATGGGGGCTTGTCTGGCTTATGAACTAACGCTGCGGTTGGAGCAACGTTGTGGGGTATCTCCGGTTGGATTGCTGCTGGCGGCGCGTAAAGCACCCGCTTTTCATTCTGTAACAGAAGGGCGGCGGCATTTTGACCAAGAACGAATGCGCCAAGAAGTCCGCCAGTTAGGGGGAACACCGGAGGCAGTACTGCGCAATCCTGAGGTTTTTGAGCACTTTTATAAGGTGTTATCTGCGGATTTTCAAGCGCTAGAAAGCTACCGACCCGCTCTTAATTCTATGGTACAGGCTCCGATCGCTGTGATAGGGGGAATCGACGATCCGGAAACGGATATCGGGCAACTCTATGCCTGGCAGCGCCATACCCACAGCTCATTTGATTTACACATGCTGAAAGGCGGACATTTTTTTATTCAAACCGAAAAACAGGCGTTGTTAAGGTTGCTTCACCATTACGCGGTCATTTTCAAAGATCGTTTTTAATAGAGGAATGAAAATCAATGTTGACCATTATGTTTCCAGGGCAGGGTTCACAATTTAAAGGTATGGGGGCAGAGTTGTTTGCTCGCTACCCTCGTCAGGTAAAGGAAGCCAGTGAAGTTGCAGGCTACGATCTGGCTGAACTGTGCAACGAAGGAGGCAAACGTTTAACGCAGACGGAGTTTGCCCAAGTTGCCCTATTTGTTGTTAACGCGTTAAGCCATCTCGAAGCTAAGGATAAAGGGATAAAAGCGGATTTTTTGCTGGGGCACTCTTTAGGCGAGTTTAATGCGCTGTTTGCTGCGGGTGTGTTTGACTTCGCCACGGGGGTTGCGGTGGTAAAAAAACGTGCTGAATTAATGGCCAGTGTTCGGGATGGTGGAACGATGGCGGCGATTTTGAATGTTGAACGCTCGGCTGTGCAGCAACTGATTGAACAGTACTCTGGTGTTTATATTGCAAATGAGAACTCACCGGAGCAAACGGTGATTTCCGGTAATAATACGGCTATGCGTGGTATTGAACAGGCAATATTACAACAGGGAACGGGTAAATACGTTCCTTTAGCCGTATCTGGCCCGTTTCATACGCCGCTGATGGCAGAAATCAGTACTGCGTTTGAGGAGTATCTCGGGCAGTTTCACTTTAACCCACCGTCAATCCCCGTGATTGCTAATGCAACCAGCCAGCCTTATAGAGCAACAAGTATAACGGAGAACTTAGTCAGACAACTGACTGAGCCTGTTCATTGGCAGTCATGCATTGAATTTGTTTACCGGCAGGGGCCCATGCTCTTTATCGAATTAGGGGCAAAAACGGTTCTATCTAAATTTATGGGCTCACTCTTTGATGCTTATTCATCACTGTCTGACGATATTTAGGAAATTTTTATGATCAATATTATCAAGCGCGCTTCTATTCCAGAAATTAACTCCATTTTTATTGCAGGGAAAGAGCACAAAATCGGCGCAGTGCAGCCTTTAGCGCATAGCGCTATTTTTCGTCATTTTAGAAAAGATAACGAACCACTTAGCATTAGTTTTACACGTCTTGAAAAGGGTGAAACACATCAGGTGCATCAGCACAGTGTAGATAGTATGGTTATCGTTATGGCTGGTAAGGCAACGCTGCTGGGGGATGCTACCGATAAGATTGAAACGGGTGATGTAGTCTGTATTCCTGCCGGGTGCTGGCACGGCTTTTGTTGCGATCTCGGCGAGCCGTTAGATGCTTTATCCGTGCAGTATGAACCGTTGGCTCTGTTTGAAAAAGAGGCTGATATTGTGTTTACTCCTCAGTTAACTCCTTATCAAGCGCTGCTAAATTTTAACGAGCAGTGGTGCGCAAAGGTGGAAAAAACACAGTTCTTTTCGCTATTTAGAGAAGGGCAGATCCAAACTGAACACCACATGACTCTCTTTAAAACCCGTCTGAGGCAGTGGTCTGAAATTTTCCAGTACATCATGTATGCGCGCCAATCTACCGTGGTGGATCCTACGTTTCGATCTTTATTTCTTGAACATTTTCAAGAAGAGTTAGGCCATGACGAATTATTACCTAAGAGCCAAGAATGGGATGCTAAAATTGATTCATATGGTAATTGGTTTGTGTTAAAAATGTTCCAGCTTGATAATGTGGAAAAATTGGCTGTCGTTCATCTGGTGCTAGAAAAGTGTGCAGATGCCTTCCATTGGTTGGCTAAGAATACTTCTGAGCAGCCTGGTGAGTATATAGAGGCACATGCAACGTTAGATCACGGGCACGCTTTGCTGGGGAGTGAACTCTATCAAGATATCACTCACCAACGCAGCATTGAATTACAGGCAATCTGCGAACAGGCGTGGCAAGTTATGCAGCTGCTCTTGGATCGAATTGCGACTTTAACACTGGAGGCAATTGAACAAGACGAGGCTGTTTCGGCGTAGTTAAAACAGTGAGGAAGAGGCGTGAGTAAGCTATATCAGGGGATGAGTCAAGAAGAGTTTGACGGTGGTTATTTTTATGCTACAGAGCTTAAGGCGTTTGCTAAAACTTTGGGCATTACCGTGGGTAATCTGAAAAAAAATGAGCTTGAATTGCACATTAAGGCACATTTATTTGGTTATTCTGGCGAGCTTCCCGTTGCCGTTCCTAATAGAAAGAATAGCGCAGCCCGTGATTTACTCACGCTGGATACCCCCGTGGTTAACTATGTTAGTGACAAAAAGACCAAATCATTTTTACTGGCCGCCGTTAAGCAACAGTTTGGCGCATTAGCGGATAAATCCGGCCAATGGTACTGGCTTAATAGCTGGCGCAAGCAATGCATTATTGATGGAAAAACAATTACTTACGGTGATTTAGTGGTCCACTTGGCTAACCTGAAAAAAACGCAGGGGAGGTTACCGCAAATCCCATCAGCCAGAATGAATAACTTTATCAGTGATTACATCTCAGACAGTGAAAACCAAGGAAGTGGTAAGAATGAAGCTCTACAGGCATGGTTTGAGCTGAAAGCGAGTCCTTTACCCAAAACGTACCAAGCTTATAAAGATGCTAAGGCTTTATTAGCAAAATAAAAGGAGATTGTTAAGATGAAAATTGTTGATTGCCCAGCTCTGTCTTTAGTAGGGGTATCTACGCGTACAAAAAATGCTCATGAAATGGATGCTGCGACAGCGAAAATTATGCCACTTTGGCAACATTTCTATCAGGATATCTATCCTAAGCGGTTGTCAGGCGATATTGTCTATGGCGTTTATTCTAACTATGAATCTGGTGCAAACGGGCTGTTTGACGTGATTGCCGGAGTAAAAGAGCATGAAAATGACAACAGTCTGGCAGATTATTCATTTAATAAGATCGAGCTGGCAGCAGGCCGATATGTCATTTTCTCTGGTTTGGCGGGTGAGGATAATCCCGTTTTCCAACTATGGCAGCAGGTATGGCAATATTTTGAACAACCCGACTGCTCACATCAGCGTAGCTGGAAGACGGACTATGAAGTCTTTCACCAAGATGGGAAGATAGAGTTATTTATAGGGGTAGAATAATTATGATGCATTTATTAGGGACTGTCCATTTCATTAGTACATGAAGGACTGTTTGCTCTGAAATGCCAGCAGTCTCTCCTTTATTACTCAACAACCACCGACTAAAGTCGGTGGTTGTTGAGTTAATTTAAACTTAAGATTGAGATAAAGAACCTATTACAATTCAGTGTCATATTGCCGTTTGATAATTTTTATCTGTTTTGGTGAAACAGATATTTAATTGAACTGAAAATATCCGGTAAAAAATAAAGAACAAGGTAAAACAAAAAGTTGACCGGGATTGATGCAATCATTAACCTATTTCTTGTTATTTCAGTGATCCCATCGCCTGCAAGGATCACCCATCGGGTGGCGAAACAAATCTATGGTCTTCCCCGTTTTTGCAACACTCATTTTGATGTATGGTTGGCTTGCTTAAATCTATCCGGCGTCTCTATGAGTATAGATGCCCGCGCCACGATGAGTTCTGCGCCTGATGAACCTTAAAAACTCCCCGGCTTCAATGAGCCATTTTGTTTCTTAGGTTATTCATCAGGCCGATTGGCCGTTCATGTCATCAATAATCAGTCTTCGCAAAACCAGATAGGTAACGTGTATTTCACTTTTTAATCATCAAGTTATTGAATCAGTCAGCCTCTATTAGGCCTGATACTCATTTTGCCGAGTAGTGATTGCCCAGGCTATTCGTGCCAGCTTATTAGCCAGTGCACAGGCAACCACATTCGAATGTTTCTTGCTCAGTTGTGCCTGAACCCACTCGGCAAGTCTCCCATGCTGATGCTCAAGCCGCATCATAAACGCCCGGGCGCATTGAACCAGCAATCGGCGCAAATTTTTGTTGCCGCGTTTGCTGATACCCAGCAGAGTCTGTTTTTCCCCTGTACTGTATTGTCGGGGAACAAGCCCCATCGAAGCAGCAAAATCCCGGCTGCATGAAAATTGTTTTCCGTCACCAAGCTGGGATGAAAGTAGGCTGGCGGTAATGGGTCCCACCCCCGGTATTGTCATCATGCGTTGAGTCGCATCGTCCGCTTTGATGGACTGTTTTAATTCTAATTCCAACGGGGTTATTTGCTCGACAAGATAAAGGTAGTGGGCATGTAATTTCATCAGCAAACGGCTCAGATAATCGGGCACGTCGTGTTCTGCCAGAACCAGAGATAACCGTTTAATGACCGCCTCGCCTTTTGGCAGACTGATACCAAACGCCAGCAAAAAGGCGTGCATTTGGTTAGTGGTCTTTACCTTATCTTTGATGAGTGATTCTCTGACACAATGCAGTGCTCTCATCGCCTGTTGCGTCTCCGTTCTCGGCTGGACAAAACGCATTGAGGGGCGTGATGCCGCTTCACATATCGCCTCTGCATCAACGAAATCATTTTTGTTACTTTTGACAAAAGGACGAACAAACTGCGGAGATATCAGCTTCGCATCATGGCCTAAATCAGCGATCCGGCGAGCCATAAAATGTGCACCCGCACAAGCTTCCATCACGACGGTAGTCGATGTACACCCAGCTAAAAATTCCATTAATTTTGGACGGGTAAATTGTTTACGCAGCATAGTCTTGCCGAATTTGTCCTGACAATGGATATGGAAAGAATGCTTGCCGAGATCGATACCAATAAGGGTGACGTTTTGCATGATGGACTCTCCAGAAAAAATACTCTATAAAGAGTATGGTTCACAAGGTGGGGAAGACCATCTCATTAACTCCTGTAGCCTGAAAGGGAGAGCATGATTGCGGTACATCTGCACACTTTTGGAAGCAGATATTGTCAGGACACTTAACCCCTCGTCTGGCAATGAAGGTCTCTTAAACTAAAAGTACACCAAAAGGTATTTTATATTGCCACCGAAGTGTATTGACCGTGGATTCATACACTGACTTTTCAAAGCAACATAACTCCTATTTTCTTTTATCTTCAATGAACAACGGGATGGCTTTTGCGCATCCGTTCATACTTTTATCTATTCCTGTTTGCACTATGCAACAGGTAATTTTTCTACCGCTAAACTATTAACTCATGACTACCGTTTGACACTGAACCTTGCGGCGTTTTGCTGTGCCTGCGGGCATTTCAACGCTTGCACGGCCTTTACTGTCCGTTCACAGAACTCAAGGCGTCACTTTTTGCGGATTTACCGCTGAAAGTGACGCCGCAGCCAAAGAACAACCGAACCCTGACAGGCTCACGCCTGCATCTCATGGAAGAGGCGCCCCCGGCCCGGCCCAAACGTCAGCCCTTGCCAGTGGCATTACCCCGTGAATCGGTTCGGTTCGAGCCGGACACGGAGAACTGTCCTGATTGTGGTTATCCCTTGCGCTTCCTGCGTGATGAAATCACCGAACGACTGGAATACCGCCCGGCGACGTTTATCGTCCGGCGCTATGTCTGTCCGCAGTACAGCTGTGCGGCCTGCCAGGGTATTCATGCCCAGGCCCAGCCCGCGCATCTTATTGAGAATGGCCGACCAGAACCGGGCTTATTGGCCCAGGTGGTGGTCGCCAAATACCGGGATCATCTGTCCCTTTACCGCCAGCAGCAAATCTATGCCCGCAAGTGGAGTGACCCTGGCGCGCAGCACGCTGTCAGACTGGGAGGGACAAGTGGCACTGGCCCTGTAACCGTTGGCCGACGCGCTGAAACAGGCCTTACTGATGTCGCCGATTCTGCATGCCGATGAAACCCCGCTGCCGGTTCTGCTGCCGGGGAAAGGACAGACACAGCGGGCTTATCTGTGGACGTATGTGAGTGGACGCGATCACGCCCCCGCCGTGGTGTACTATGAGTTGCATCCCGGCCGCAGCGGGCGTTATGCCGAGTCTTGCCTGAAAAACAGGCCCGAGGGCACACTGGTCACGGATGATTATGCCGGCTACAACGCCCTGCATGCCCGGCGCAAGTTTTTTGACTATTACCAGGCCAGCCAAAGCCCGGTGGCGAAACAGGCGCTGGACGGTATTCGGGAGCTGTATAAACTAGAGCGAAAAATCCGACTGCGGCCCCCGGATAAACGGCGTCAATGGCGGCAGCGTTATGCGCGCCCCTGGCTGGATGAGTTCCGCCCCTGGCTGCAAACCTATCAGGCCAAAACCGCGCCCCACTCGGGATTACACAGGGCGATAACCTATACGCTGAAACGCTGGGCGGCGCTGGTGTGCTACCTGAATGATGGCCACGTGCCGATAGACAACAACCGGGCGGAAAATGCGATCCGGGGTGTGGCTGTGGGGCGAAAAAACTGGCTGTTTGCGGGCTCATTAGCCGCCGGGCAGCGGGCCGCCATGGTGATGAGTTTGCTGGAAACGGCCCACGCGAATAGCCATGAACCCGGGGTCTGGTTACGTGATGTCCTCCGTCGGTTACCCACCTGGCCGCACAATCGGTTGAATGAACTCCTGCCCTGGCCTGAGAACCCGTTTAGCTAAATCCCACTTTGTTTTTATCTGATAAAGCAAGGTGAGATCACCGGACGTTTACGATACGGAGCGGGCTGGCATAACTCATCCAGGCAGGTCATGACATAATAGAAGGAGATCAACCCATTGGCTTTTGCCGTATCAATGACGCTGTAGAGGATCGCACTCGCCTGCGCACCGCGCGGGGTATGGCTTAACCCAATTTGCCGATTAAGTTTACCTTTTAACCTATTTGATCTGTTTGTCATTGTTTCGGTAATTAAAGATAAGATAAATATTCTTGACGGTGTGGATAAGTGAGTTATTTAACGAAAATGTATTATTGAATTAATTTATGATTTTTATTAATTCAGGGTGGGGTTATATCCCTTTTCTGTCTTTTTATATTTCATGTTGGAATTGCATTAGCTTAATATTAATGAGCTGTATCACAAAAAGCTAAATGACTTAATGCCATTTCACTCAAGGTGACTTACACTAAAAGTGTTATACTTGTCATGTTCTATTATATTAAACTCTCTTGTTTATGGTAGTAGACAATTTATAGAAGCCTCAATGGTCGAAGCCATTGAGGCTTCGCCGTTTATGGTGATGAGAATACACAGCTCTGGATCTGATCTGCCTATTACATTTAGTTTTTTCGCTATTGAATTAATAATAAAAAGAGTTAAATTGAAAAAACTTTAATCTATTCTCAAATGGATCAGGAAAAGTGATGAGTGATACCGATAAAAATGATAAGAGAAAGAAAATTCAAAAACGATCCAGTCATTTTATTCCTTACAAAACGACGTATGATTTGCGTTTAAATAAAAGAGAACTCAATTTAATCAACATACTGATGCAGGTCCAGGGTTATGAATATGGCTTTTTTACCGTGTTAGGGGGTCGTCCTTTATCGCAACGGGGTAACCATAAAAACAGTGCCATTTATGCCGTGCGGTGCCGGTGTGGTAAATACGCAGTCAGGACACTCAAAGCAATCAAAAATCCGGCGAATGTGGCTGATATGTGTGAGCATTGCCTTCACCTGTACAACCTGAGGCGCAGAAACCTTTTTCTCACGACAGGAAAAGAGGTCGATTTGTCAGAATTAACCGGCATTAAATATAAACATCCTTTAGAGATTAAAGTATAAGGGAATGGTATTCCTGGCAGGTTACGGACTATGAGTTGAAGACCGTATTTACCCTGACGTTGAGACTTTTTCGCTGAATTTTCTCACCTTTTGATGGAGCGTAGTTCGCCGGCAAAACAGCTTTCTGCTGGCCGCTTTGTCCGGTTCAGAAACCCACAGTCTGTTGAATCCAGCCGGCTGTCAGAATGCCCCGGACGATTTAATTACGTGGCTGGTGATGGGAACGTTGTTTATTGCGTTGTCGGTGATCTGGCTGGACGCACTGGTCTGGGGTTTGAATGAACCAAAGCGCAGGGTATTGCCGACAGTCAGCCAGCATGTGGGGGAGGGCAGGATATCACTGCTATCCTGACAGAGGGAAACAGAGTGAGGCAAGTAACGTCTCACTCTGAATGACACTGCTTACTGGCGGATTAGCCGTCCCGTCTGTGGAGCACTTTCATAATGACTTCTGAAAGGGTTAATATCTAAACCGCCACGCCTTGTATAACGGGCAAATACGGTTAATTTCTCCGGTCCACAATAATGCATGATATCGTTATAAATACGTTCGACACATTGTTCATGGAACTCGTTATGTGTTCGGAATGAGATAAGGTAGCGCAGCAGTTTTTCATGATTAATTTTTACACCCTCATAACGAATCACAACGCTGCCCCAGTCAGGTTGGTTTGTGACCAGACAGTTTGATTTTAAGAGATTTGAGTGTAATGTTTCGGAGACCCTACCCGCTTCTGTCGAAACGGAATTTGCCAGTATTGTCGCATCAAAGTCATACCCGTCTATTTCGATATCCAGGTCATCCAGTGACTGGCCTGAGAATTGGTTGATTTTATGGCCGTATCCTTCAAGGTGAGGATACAGTTTCACTTCCACGGTTTGGCCGGCTGTCTGAGACAGGTCTTTTTTCATGGCCTGGATCACATCATCCGTTGTTTCAAATTTAGTCTGGTTGAAACTGTTGAGATAAAGCTTAAATGATTTAGATTCAATCAGTCCCGGGCTGGTTGCTGGGATGATAAATTCACCGATTGCAACGACCGGCTTTCTTTTACTGTTCAGCCAGGAAAGTTCCCACGCGGTCCAAAGATCAAGACCCTGAAATGGCAATGAATCAGCACTGATATTGATAACATCACGCGCAAGTGATCGCGGAAGTGTTTCAAGTAATTCAGGAGAGTAATTTCATCTATAATCGGTTTTTGTTCCAAGATGGGTTATTGATTTTTGAATATCCATTATTGCTTCTCTCCTATGAATTTATATATTTTCTGAATAGAGCCCGGGTAGCATAGATAGGTCCAACACCGACAATAGCGTAGGTCATTTTGATAATAAACTGGGAAAAGATAATGGTTTTAATCGTGTCAGTGTCAAGCGTGTTGTAAAATGCCAGCGTACAAAAAATAACACTGTCCAGTGCGGCCGCTATTGTTGTGCTGGTTATGATACGAATAAAAAGATAACGGGAATTGGTCAGTTCTTTAATTTTACATAACAGCCATGAATTGACATTCTCAGAGACAATATAAGCCACTGAAGAGGCGACAAGGACAGCAGTAATACTCTGGACAATCTCAGTATAAGCTTCTGCCAGCCCCCACTCTTTAAGGCCAGGCAGTACTACTGTGATCATCAGGCCGAGAACAAACAGGATATTGGTAATAAACGAAAAAAGAATTGCCTTTCTGGCCAGACGAAGGCCGTAAAATTCATTAAGTATATCAACGAGGATGAATGTGAGGGGATAAAAAAAGATTGCCGCAGGTATCACCATATTAATATAGGGAATGCTGATGGGTTTTATCCCTGTCACAGTGCAAAAAATATAAATAACGGCCAGGGAAAGCGCAATGACCAGATAGGCAAACCAGGAACGTTCATGTCGATCTGTAAGATCATAGGCGGTTACCGTATCTTCACTGCCATAAATTCGGCGATAGAGCTCCCTGAGTTCATTCCTGTTGAGATCCTCTGAGATTTGGCTGCTTTCCAATTCTTTTAACGGGATACTGAGGCTTTTCCCCGTAGACAGGATCATGAGATTTGCCCTTATCGCGTCGGAAGAGCGACTGAAACCCAGTAGTTTATATTTTTGATTACCTGACACAGCTAATGCTCCTTTGCTTACGAAATGCGTTCTTCAATGATGGTTCCAATTAATTGCTCGTTGATGATTGACACTTTTTTTGTGCAATCAGACACATCGTGGAGATAAAATCCTTTTTCGGGTGCATATATTAGCGATGGCTGGTTTTTTACAGATGCGGCATAGCGCTTAATGATTAATGTATCGCCAGGGAAAAAAATTTTATCAATTTCAGTTTCTACCGTCAGTCCAATCAGATTTGTTCCTTCTTCAAAGGCCCAGATAACGGGGTATTTCATGACAAGCTGACCAATACGATCCTCCATACTGGCTAACACATCTGACTGGGGAATAAGCGGAATAGCCGATGGGTTTTTGTTACCTTCAACAGAGAGGGTACTGTCTATACGATCCAGTTCTTCGATGTTGCAATGTTCTATCACATCGCACCTGACACCGAAAAAATCGGCAATCCGGGTGATAGTTGAATGTTGGACTTTGTTTATTTGGCCATCAAGAATTTTATAGAGCGTTGTTCTTGTAACACCTGAGCGCATAGCCAGTGAAGATTTATTCTCACCGTTTTTTCTCATCATGTACTCAATGTTACTAATAATATTAGATTTTCTTTTTATTCCTGATGTTTTCATTTCGGAAAATAATAATGTTGTTAGTTTTTTTTCGGACATTACATGATTAACTTGTTACTTTCCATAATATTTTTCGATATGTGGCTTTATAAGAATAGTCTGTAACAATCTTTTTTAACATAAAAAACATGACAGTATGCAAAGAATGTACAATATCATGCACTTTTTGACCATTTTTATGTTGACCTTATTGAGTGATACATGCTTAATTACTCGCAGTAGTATCTGACAGACTAAAAATATTAAGTATTATATGAATAAAATAATTACAATATAAAATTATTAGCGAAGCCACACCAGGCTATTATTTCAGGAGAGATATTTATATGGGTTTACTCTTTATGATGGGATTTACACCATTAAGTTTGAGTGATGCTGCAATGTTGAATCCAAGTGTTTTAAATTGAGAATAATCTATTTATTTTTAGTTCTTTACTAATGAACTAAATGAAAATGAGTTATTTTATATTCATCAGGGAAACTTTATTGCTGACAGAATGTTTTTTTAGTATCAGATGTCGGGAAATACCAACTTAACATTTATTAAGTTGGTATCTGTGGTGATTTATATATCTAAGTGTGGATTTAGATAAATATGTAGTACGGCGCGGTTACCTTTTTGAGTATTTAATTTCAAGTGTGAGTAATACCCGTAAAGATAGTCTATTAATAATTTAAAGCACTCGACATGACTATCACAACAGTTTGATTTTGAGAGTATTGTCACGATTATGATGATTATTTTCTTATGCTTGAGTTAAATCTTTCTTTAAGAGGATCGCTAACTGATTATCGGGTTTGTCGTGGAGCCATCACTCGGGATATATCACAGAGCCTAATCAAGGGGATGAATAGACGAGAAATTATGTTCATCAAGAAAAAGAATGGTACGGTCTTTCTCACCTTAATATCGAACAAAAGTTTGACCTTTCTCAGTCCAACCGATAAGGTATTTAACTGTTACTCATGATCTGTCGTCTGCAAGGATCAGCGTTAAGCGGCGAAACAAAACTCCCGTAGCCTGAAAGGGAGTGCAAGCATTGCGGTAAATCTGCGCACTTTTGGAAGCAGATATCCTCGGACACCTAACCCTCCGTCTGATGATGAAAGTCTCCCGGTGTGATTCCCACCGACTATCCACATAACCGAGCAGGACATGCTCTGTCTTACGTTAAACGATACCGTTTTCATCGGTACAACATTCATCTGCGTTTTGAATTCATCACGATAAACGTCCCGAAAATGGCGCGGCGTCACTTGCGTTAAAGCGCAGCGATTACCAAGTGACGTCGCCGGGCGTCAGCGTCCAGAACGCATTCGGTCTGCCTTTACGACCATATTGGATCGGGCAGCGCTGCAACATGCCATTGCTTATGCCGAGCGAGAGCAGGCAGAGCGGGGTGGAAAACTGATTGATAAACTGACGATCACGCAGGCCATAGACCGCTACCGATATATTGTCAGAAGCTCTGGACTGGCGGGTAAGAATGCCCCGCACAGTATGCGCTACCATTTTGCCCTGCAGTCCGGTGAATATTACAAAGCGCAGGGATTCAGTGAGCGGGAAGCACTGGCATTGGCATCAATGGATTTGGGGCATGGTGATGGACGCGGGCGCTACATCAAACAGGTGTATTACCAGATAGATGAGGCAGAATAACACTATTTTTCCCTGATAAAAGGTAAATTATCGGAATTAATTACTATTCTACTTGACCGTCAGCTATGAGCGAAAAGCGGACATGGTGTAAGTCCAAAGTGTCTACGTTACCAGTAGTGATTCAACTATTAACTCTGAAATGTCCCGCGTCCAAGTCGACAGCAATAAAAGAGGACATTTATCACGCGAAATTAATGTAATAAAAAACCCGCACAAGGCGGGTTCATTTTATTATCAGCAGAGCTTAGCTGCTCAGACTATTGCCTTCATCGCTATTGTAAGTGTCGCTAATAATTAGCGACGCTTACAGCGCGGTGACGTTTCCAGCTGCAGGGCCTTTAGCGCCATTTTCAATAGTGAAGGAGACCTGCTGACCTTCATCAAGCGTTTTGTAGTTGTCACTCTGGATAGCAGAGAAATGTACGAATACATCCTTGCTGCCGTCGTTAGGAGTGATAAAGCCAAAACCTTTATCTGCGTTAAACCATTTTACTAAACCAGTCATTTTATTAGACATAGATACTTCCTTTATTGATAAGCCACTAAGAGTGGCGATGATGGCCTGTAATTCGAGTTACTTATTTGGCACTTAGGAGGAGGCTCATGAAGAAGGATATCTGTAGATAACACCTGAACTGAGGACTGCTTTACTAAAACTGCTTTCATAAGGTCTGTATTCCAAACCGATGGCGACATTAAGACATAGATAAATTATTTTAGCAACGTTTATATTTTTTATTTTAACCAATTAAACTACTTAAACACCCTGCAGCTGATGTCCATTAGCTGCAGATCATGACAATATCAGACACTAATCTCCCAGGGATCGACAGATATTATAAGTATCCTGCAAAACCGGCCCATTCAATTTTAGAGGTCTTCCGATATGCGCGAGGAATGGACGTTACTGGCATTACTGTGTGGTCGCCTAAAAACCTATCTTAATTTCAAACGTCACTACAACGATCCTCTGCACGATCTGCTAGCCAATTCCCTATCCTTAACAGCAACGCAAGATATTCTTTGGATAATGCTTTGAGATTACTTTCATAGAATATCTGCGGATTATAATTAAAACACAGCGTAAAGCTTTCGGCGTCTTGGATAAGTAAAGTTAAATCCAGCTTAGAATAATGGCTATATATATCAATGATGCTTAACTGACAGTTATTGATATGTTTTATTTCGGGAAGTGTCGTTAAATAATTAAATCCTACCGAAAAATACAAAAGGCACTCATCAGGAGAATGCCGCAATGCATTAACTATGTCCTGATAAGATAACTGTCGGTTTTCCAGCAATGAGAACACATGCTTTTTGCAACGAGATAATAAATAGCTAAAAGGCTCTTCACTATTAATACCGATAAAGAAACTGGTCATATTGACGAAACAGCCAAGAGTATCTGCATCCTCTTGTGAGACACGATCTGTAGTCGGGATACCAATTGGTTGAATAGTCGGCATATTGCCAGCCTGCTTTAATACTATACATGACATCGCCAGCTAGGAACGCTTGATAATAGCTGACAAACTGCTGAAAGAAAGGCGTGATAGCATCATGATCGAAAAGGGTGTGATGTATTCTGCACAAGAGGACATGATGATCCGGAGTGTTCTCAAGCAGCCAGAAATTTACTAATGATAATTGTTCAAAGTTCGCTAACTCACGGCACGCAATCTCAAGCAACACGCTGTCACGTAAAGGGCGCTCTTCAGGCAATACCGCATTCAGAAGAGGAATATTTACCGTTGATGCGGGTACAATTCGGCTACAAACCGGATTGCTATCAAGATCAAACTGAGTGCGTAACATTGAGTTTTGTTCAAGGATACGTGACACGCTATGGTTAACAACGCTTTCATTCATGCTGCCATGGATATCAATAGCGAAATAGATTTGGTACAGCCACGGATTTTCGCTCATCAATTGCAGGACAGTGAAAACGGCAAAATTATCTTACTGGATGTCACAGCGGGAAAAACCGATGCCACTGAGCCAGTGCGGATTATTTATCCCAATGAAAAATCAACCGATTCAACTAAAGAACCACAATCCCAGAACAAATCCCAGTTATCTGCACCCGTGCCGGTAGCGCTAACCCGTTATGCCGCCCAGCAGTTGTATGCCCCGTTACGTACCGTCGAACGGGTTATCGGCATTTAGCCGGTGAACCTGCATCTGGCTTCATCCATCACTACCCTCTATCCGTCAGAGCCGATTGACGTGACGCCGCTGGCCGGCTGGCGACTGGGTCATCACACACAGTGATGGCCCTGAAACTGCGCAATACCGCCAGACGCACTATCACGCTTGACCCACGCGCCTTGCAGGGACACTTTGTCACCGCAACGTTCCAGCATCGCTGGCTGGGAAAAGCCGGAACAGCGGAAGATACCATGGTGCTGTATCTCGTCACGCAAGGGCAGCCGGATAATGCGTTTATTCCTGAGCCGGTCTCGGTAAAACCGGGAGGCCGCGATGCAGATTAAATCCAACAGTCTGGTGAAAATTCTGGTGCCGACCGTATTGGTGATTGGCGGGTTTATCGGGATTAAAAGTTGCAGCTCAACAGACAATACCGCGCCCGACACGCCCCAGAATAATGCACTGGCATCACTGTCCCCGGAGGAATTGCAGGCGCTGGGGGGGTGGCGACACGTCGGAAGATACCCTGCGCACGTTGGTGGGCACACTCAATAAAGTGCGGGCAGAGCAGAAACAGCTGAGTCAGCAGAACGCCGATATTCTGAAAGAAAATGACCAGTTAAAAAATCAGAGTCAGGATGTGGCAGGCCAGATAGACGCAGCCGTGGCTGCCATCCGTCAGGACGATGAACAGCGCCAGCGCGAGTTACAGGACGACCAACGGGGATTACTGGCACAGATTGATTTGCTGACAGAGCGATTACATTCAACGCCTGTGTCTGCGCCGGATAATCCGATACCGCTGGGCATCGGGCTGGCTGGTAGTTCCTATTCGTCCGGAACAGGCAGAGGGCAGGATGAGCTTATCTGGGTCATCCCTGCCGATGAAAAAGTCCCGGATATGCAAACGGCCGGCAATAGCAAAACCCCGCCGCCATTTCCGACTTCATTTTTAAGCGAAAAATCCACCGCCGGGCAAAAAGTACAGAATGCCCCGGCGCTAAAGGAAAAGCATGAAAAACCGGTTTATACCCTGCCGGAAAATGCCACGTTGGTAGGCAGTCAGGCGATGACCGCGTTATTAGGTCGCGTGCCGATTAATGGCACCGTCACTGACCCGTATCCGTTCAAAATTCTTATCGGCAAAGACAACCTGACGGCTAACGGTATCGAGCTGCCGGAGGTGGAAGGAGCGGTGGTGTCGGGCTCTGCCAGTGGTGACTGGACACTGTCCTGCGTGCGGGGGTCAGGCCAATTCCATCACTTTTGTTTTTCAGGATGGCACTGTGCGCACGTTGCCGGGCAGCGGGCAACATCAGCAGGGTATCGGCTAGCTGTCTGATGAAAACGGCATTCCCTGTATCAGCGGTGAGCGCAAATCCAATGCCAGCACCTATCTGCCGACGTTGTTTGCCCTGTCCGCCAATTCTGCCGGCGATGCCCTGAACGAAAGCCAGCGAACCGCACAAACCAACGGTACCGGCGGCATCACGTCCGCATTAACCGACAATGCCGGACAAGCAACCCTAGGCAAAGCTGTGGCCGGTGGCATGAATGAGATGAGCGAATGGCTCAAGCAGCGTTACAGCCAGACGTTCGATACGGTTTACGTCCCGCCCGGCGCTAAGTTAGTGGTGCATATCACACAACGTCTGGCGATTGATTATGAAACGACAGGCCGTAAGGTGCGTTACGGTTTTAGTGAGCCAGTTCAACGTCATCATCAGGAAGCCTTAGATTAATGGAAACAACTTCTTCTCCATGGCTGTTTTGTGCCAGCCCGCCCTATTGCCTGCAAATCAATATCACGGAACAGGCTGAACCGACATTGGTTCAACTTGACTGGCGCTCTGCCCGTACCAAAGGCAGTCAATTGACTCTCTTTAGCAGCAATGAGAGCCGATTGCTGAATGACGGTGATTTTACCGTCTTTCGTCTGACCGACACCCAGTGGCAGACTGTCGTGGAAAGTCACGCCACGCCAGCACCTGAACAGTGGGAACGTCTGCCCTTTACCTTATCGGAACTGGCGGTACACCCGGAATTTTCCACGTTTACCCTTATTAGTGGCACGGAGGCTCAGGGATGCGAAAAATAACCTGCGCTATCGTATTAGGCCTGACGGGGCTGATGGCAGGCTGTTCGACGTCGAAAGAGACGTTGCTCCCGGCCGGAGAACAGACGGTACTGGCGATGTGGCAGGTAAGCAACGCGGGGCATAGCACAACCTCGGCAAGGCAAATTTTGCGCCGGGCCTTAACCCCGGCCGAACGGAGTCGGGCATTGAGTGAGCCTGACAGCTACAGCCGTTCGGCTGAACATGAAATCAGTCAGCAGTTTCCCCTCTTACCCAACCCCGATATGGTGATGTATGTCTATCCGCATCTGGTTGCTGGTAAGACCCCGATACCGGGTTACAACACGGTGTTCCCGTTTTATCAGCAGGTGCAGTATGCCCTGCCGGGTGAACGCACGGAGGCACGGTAATGACCAATCCTAACGCATTGCAGCGCCCCGGCAAACTGCGTTAATCGGATGAAGCGGCGATTTACCGGGTAAATCCGTCCATTATCGACTACCTGCCTTGGGTGGAATATCTGGAAGACGGGCAGTGTCTGTTGCTGGATAATGGCGTGTCCGTGGGGGCAGTTTATCAAATTGAACCGGTCGCTACCGAAGGGCGTCCAGCTAAACGGTTGATTGAAATTCGCGATCAACTGGAAGATGCGGTTCAGGACAGTCTGGACGAGGATGATATTTCGCCGTGGGTGGTGCAGTTCTTTTGTCAGGATGACGATGATCCTGCCGATTATCTCAATACCTTGCGGGACTACGTGAAACCGTGGGCACAGGGTACAGACTTTACCGAGGCTTTTCTGGCGGAATCAGAACGTCACCTGAACAATATCGCCCAGCCTGACGGAATATTTCAGGATTCTCTGATTACTGGTCAGCCGTGGCGGGGGCAGCAGCGCCAGACCCGCATGGTCGTTTACCGCTGGTTGCCTGCGCATAAATCGAAGGTTCACCACCAAACGGAATCATCGGTGGCGGCACTCAATCAGGTCTGTGAACGACTGGTTTCCTCACTGGCATCAGCCGGTATTGTGGCAATCCGGCAACAGGGTGAGTAGATCCACAGTTGGTTACTGCGTCATTTTAATCCCGCACCGGATTGGGGCATGGCAAAAGCCGATTTTTACCGCACGGTAAGTTATGAACCGCCCGCATCGTCCGATCTCCCGGTTAACAATGATTTTGCCGAAAGCCTGTGGTTTACCCCGCCGGTGTCTGATCCCGACAACGGTCTCTGGTGGTTTGACGGCTTGCCACATAAAGCCGTTCCGGTTGAACGCCTGCGGCGTCCGCCAGAGCCGGGCACCCTGACAGGGGAAGTGAAACGGGGTGACAATATCAATGCCCTGATGGATATGATGCCGGAAGGCACCGTGGTCATGCTGACCATTGTGGCACAGGCTCAGGATACACTGGAAGAGAGCTTTACCCGGCTGGCAAAAAACGCGGTGGGAGAAAATACCGAATCGCTGCGTGTCCGGCAGGATGTACAGGAGGTGAAGGAATTACTGGGGCGACGGCATAAACTGTACCGCAGTGCACTGACCTTTCTGGTGCGCGGTAAGGATTTGGGTAATCTGAACCAGCGGGTGCATCAGTTATCTTCGACACTACTGAGTGCCGGATTACAGCCTGTGCGACCGGAATTCAGTGTGTCTCCGCTGAATGCCTATTTACGGGCGTTGCCAATGTGCTTTAACCCGCAGAAAGACAAAAAACACGGGTACAGTCGCCTGATGTGGGTACAGCATCTGGCAGGACTTATGCCGGTCGCCGGGCGTTCAACCGGCACCGGACATCCGGGCTTCAGCTTCTTTAATCGCGGCGGAGCGCCACTGACCTTTGATCCGATGAACAAACAGGATCGCACCCAGAATGCCCACTTATTGCTGTTTGGCCCGACCGGCGCAGGCAAATCCGCTACATTGTGCGCCTCGCTGGTACAATTGATGGCGATCCACCGACCGCGCCTGTTTATTGTCGAAGCGGGGAACAGTTTTGGGCTGTTGGCAGGCTATTACGCCAGTCTGGGGCTGACCGTGAATAAAATCGGTATCAAACCGGGTTGTGGCGTCAGTCTGGCTTTGTTTGCCGATGCGCATCAACTGCTGCAACTCAGTCCCAAACAATTACGTATTCATGAAACCGATATTCCGGAGACCGATGCAGCACAGGAAGACGGCGATGAACAGCGCGATATTCTAGGGGAAATGGAAATTTGATGTGGTCCAATGATTTTGGTCACCGTTATAGAAGTGATATTCTCACTTCAACACGCAAATAGGTGACATGATGAAAAGACGTTTCAGCCCCGAATTTAAACTGGAATCTGCCCAGCTAGTCCTTGACCAGCATTACAGCATAAGAGAAGCCGCGAAGGCGATGAATGTGAGTAAATCGGCAATGGAATCTTGGGTTCGCCAGTTAAGTCTCATTAATCCGCTATCCGAGCACTGGCGTTTAAATGGATCAGGATCATTTACCGTTGTTGGAAAACCAGAACCTGTTACGACGAAGCAAAATACTTACTGGCACCCAAAGATCGAAATTCGTCTTTGCTTAAAGAATAAAAAGCTTGTCGAATGTCTCAGGACGTGAACCGGACGTTATAAACTTGATAATTTTCCTAATATTCAAAGTGCTTTCTGTCATACTGGCCGCTACTTCATCATGACAGGAAGATGTAAAACAGGCTGAGTTCTTCCAGCCGACTCTAACTATGCCTGGATAGCCGACAATGGCTTAACTGTACTTTGTAGGACGACGGTTCGATCACCGTTGTCAGAGCTACTCAGTTCTCCGGCAACAGTGTGATGAATAATGAAGCTCTGAAAGCACTCCGTCTTGCTAAATCTGTCGGACCAAATCCTGCAAATCTGGCAGTAGATATCCTCTTACATATCAGTTTTGAGTTGAAATAACTCATCATATCCGATCAAATATTCTAATAATTGAAATGTTCTGATTATTTTATATTCAACTTCTATGTTTTATTTACGTCATTATTTTTATTTATGTGATTTATTTTATTAATCATCATAATTATATTGCACTGGTTTTTATGCGTATTTACTGATAAAAAGTACAGCGTTTTTGATTTTTCATCATCCATGAAAACTATATTTTATATTAAATTGCTGAGGATTTGCTTATGGAAAAATATATTTCTGCGGTATGTGATGAAGTCTCTTCTATTACTCTTACTGATAAAAATATGATTAATGAAGATTCTTCATTAATTAATGAATTAGGTGCGGATTCTTTAGATATTATTGATCTTACTTTTAATCTGGGTAAAAAATTTAAAATTACTATGCCTACCAAGAGTGTATTCACTCATGTGATGGAAACTGCGCCTGAAGATATTATCAATAACCTAGTTATTGGCGATGTACTGACTGAAGAGGGTAAAGGGTTACTTGCTTTTGGTTGTTATAAATACACACAAAAACAATTGGATGCTATCCATACACTAGGGGATTTATTTGGTGAGACGAACATTCATAACTGGGCTTCGTTATGTAAAAGCGTTTTTGAATCAGAGAGTAAAAATGCAGATAAGATCATTTTAGATGAAATTGAACAATATTGTCATAATATGAAAACCAAATCATAAATTTATGACAGCCATTTAAATGTTATACTAATTTTTCGTTAACTCTCCGTTAATGATTTGATTTTTTTTAATTTAAGTCAAATCTGATATTTTTACTAAGGTGGTAGTAAAAATGGCTGGTATCACGACAGAAAGAGTGGTTGTAACCGGTTATGGTTTAATTGTTCGTAATCATAATTGCCCACATACTTTATTCCATTCATTAATGGAGGGTAAATCACTTATCTGTGAAGATGAGTTGTTAAAAGAGAATGGAATAAGTCATATTCCAAGTGCAAAATTAACTTCCGAAGACATAAACCAACTGCGTAATCAATTTAGTTCAACAGATAATTTTGCCAATAACCTTGTTTTTCTGATGGCATATTGTGCCAGCAAAAACAGTTTGAAAATGGCAGGGTTAAGCCGTGAAGAACTGATGCAATATCAATGTGAATTATTTTTTGCCAATAATAAAATACTTATTGATGGTAATACACTGAGTCAATATCTCAATAAAGAGCAGTCTTTGTCAGAGTCCGTTGATATTGAAAATATAGCCTCACTGATCCGTCCGTATGAAATTTCTGAAGAATTGATTAAGCATTTCCATTTATCGGGGCAGACAAGAGTATACGGTGATGCCTGTACCGCAGGTATGGCCGCACTCTATTCTGCATATCGGACAATTAAAAGCGGCCGAAGTCAGATCGCTCTGGTTGGTGCTTCTGAAGAAGCTACCCATCCTGTCACACAGGCATTATTTAAAAAAGTCAAAGCTCTTTATAACGGTGAATTTACTGAATTAAATCAATCATCACGGGCATTTGATAAAGACCGCTCAGGCTGTGTTTTAGCAGATGCTTCCGCATTTCTTGTGGTTGAAAATTATTCTCATGCTCTTGCTCGCAACGCCACGATATTAGCTGAGATTGCCGGAATGTCCCGTCAGTCTGAAGGCTACAAAATGACATCAACGGATTTATCGGGGCAATATTATCTCAACTCTATGTCTGCGGCGCTGGAAGATGCTGAATTATGCCCTGAAGATATAGATCATATCAATGCGCATGGTACTTCAACGGTCAGTAATGATCTGGCGGAAAGTAAAGCGATTCACGACCTGTTTCCACATAAGCCTCCCGTTATTTCCACAAAATCAGCAATCGGTCATTCGCTGGCAACCAGTGGATTATTGGAAGCCATACTCACCATCGAAACGCTGAATAATTATCAACTGCTCCCCAGCCTTAACTTTTCTGAGTCGGGGAAAACGGATGGCCTTATCAATGTCAACAAAACGGCAAGAGCCATACATGCTAACCATATTCTCAGTAATTCTTTTGGTTTTGGCGGAGAAAATAGCAGCCTGATCTTAAAACGTGCAGAGGGGTAACACATGGCGATTTATATCACCGGCGGTTGCACCTTATTGCCTGATAATCTGAGCATGAGCAATATTATTGATGGAAATATTAAAGGTGCTGTTTTATCCGGCAATACACCACATTTGCCTCAGATTATAGGGGAAAGATTCATTAGAGAAGGGGATTTTGTTATGCCTGCTGTCGATAAGATAATCCGGCGAGCCAGCCATCCGCAAAGCCAGTGGGTACTCTATACGGGAATTAAAACTTGGGAAAAGGGTATCGGAGAGCATTTTCCTCCTGAACAACGGGGATTATTTCTTGGCTTAGGCACTACGGATGCGGATAACAATGCTTACTTTATTGCTTCTGATGCAAAAAATGATGGGGATTATGTCTCCAGATCGTTAGTCGAAAGACCACCATTGATGGGGTTGATGTTATTGAATACGTCAACAGCCAGCCATTTGTCACAACATCTGAACATAATGGGTGATAATGCCTTCTTTTCCCCGCAAGTTGATGCGGGAGGCCATGCTCTGCTGGAAGGTTATTACAGCATCAAAGAAAAACGAAGCCAGTTTGTGCTTTGTGGTGGCAACGCCCAGAAAATTTCAGCGTGGTACTATCTTGCTTATGAGCGGTTAATCGGGAACACGCCGTGGTTACCTGCGGAAGCTGCTTCGTTTACTGCGTTACATCATGATGACCGGAATGCGGATAGCGAGTTGGTCTATGTTAACCGCACGATTATTCATAGCAGTCATCACTATCAGCATTTTCTGTCGCAAGCACTGAATGCCGGGTCACCCTATCAAATTATTCATGTCGGCAGGCTAGAGCATGACGCTATTCCGCTGACATACGCAATTTTTCCTGAGGCTGTTCAGTTTCATCTTGATAAAGCCATCGGATACACCGGGCCAGCGGCTGTTTTTATTGCAAGTAATCTTGCCATCGAATTGCACCAAAAATCATTGGTACTAGATAACACCCATACTCACATCCAAACCCGATTGACCTGTCAGCAAGCGTCGCCAAAGGTGCTGATACTGGTTCATGGTCTGGAAAAACAGTGCATTGCTGTTTTGCTCGATATGAACATGCCCGGGAGAGAATTATCATGATATCCAATCGTCGTGTTGTTGTGACCGGTATGGGCGTTGTGAGTGCTTTCGGAACTCAGCTTGATACTGTCTGGAAAAAACTCTGTGCAGGTGAATCCGCTATCAGCCCTCTGACATTTGAGGATAACGGAACCCTGCCAATCAAATATGCTGCCCGAATCGATTTCAATACCCTACTGGCTGAAAATTCAGCTTACCTACCCGCATCCGGTCTTACCGATCGGCGGGGAGTCATGGGATTTATTTCAGCGTTTAAGGCATTAGAGGATGCGGGATTACTGGCACTGCCACACATCAATGAACAGCATATTGGTATTTATGGATGTAGTGGTGTCAGTGAAATTTCGGAGAATGATAGACAGTTATGGCGTGAAAGCCGCCAGGTAGAAGATACCGACCCACAAGATATTGAGGCGTTATTCAGGCAGCGTCATAACCTGAGTTTTTGTTCCGGTATCAGGTGCAGTAACGATGGGATGATTAATGCCATTGCGAGCCAATTTTCGTTATCGGGGCCTGCAATAAACCTGAATGCCGCTTGTGCCGGAGCAACCCATGCTATCGGACTGGCCTGTCAGTCGATCAAAAGAGGTGAAGCAGCCATTATGCTGGCGGGAAGTGCGGATTCAGTCATCAATCTGCATACCCTAATCGGCCTAAAATTATTGGGTGCTACCGCAACAACAGAAAAGTGGGGAAATACACTTTGTCGTCCTTTTGATAAAGATCGTAGTGGATTAGTGGCGGGTGAAGGCGGAGCATTTTTAGTGCTTGAAAGCGAAGAGCATGCCCGGCGCCGGGGCGCTAAGATCTATGCTGAAATTAAAGGCTATGGCGCTTCACTGGACGCTTATAAACTAACGGCTCCGCATCCCAATGGTATCGGCGCAGAAAATGCCATCAGACGGGCAATTGGAGACAGTGGTTTATCACTGGATCAGATCGATTATATCAATGCTCACGGTACGTCAACGCCACTGAATGATGCTCAGGAATCCGCTGTGATAAAGCGCATTTTTGGTTCCCGGCCGCCGCTGGTTTCATCAACCAAGTCAATGTTAGGTCATTGGATAGCTGCCGCAGGCGCTATTGAAGCGGTCGCTACGGTTTTGACGGTAAAACATCACTTCATTCCACCCACTATTAATTTTACAACGCCTGATCCACTTTGTGATTTGGACTATGTTCCCAATAAAGGGCGGTCTTTTTCTGTGAAAAATGCAATATCCAACTCATTTGGTTTCGGTGGAATTAATTCCTGCTTAGTCATAGGGGATTACAATGAATAAAAAATCAGTAAACAATAAATTAATCAAACTGGTGGCTCATAATGTCACCACTCTCAGCTCGCTGTTTCATGATCCCAGTGATGAAACAGAAGAGAATAATCTGATTAGAAATGAAAAACTCAGGCGATTTTATTCAACAGGAACACAAAAAGGAGTTATTTCTGCCAGAAAAGCATTAATTTTAGCGGGATTAGATATCCATGATCCGAAAATGAAATTCGGCCTGTACGCTACACAGTATGGTTATTTGCATCCGTTACCTGAGGAGTTATTGCCAGAAGATACGCAAACTCAAGCGAAAAAGCAGGAAAACAGCGCAAACAGTATTTTTAAGACTATCTGGCAAAGCGAGCAGATAAATCCTTTCTTAGTCACGCTGTCACTCAGTAATAACCTGCTAGGCGTGCTTTCTCAGGAATTACAGGTGCAATGCGACTGTGCTTCTTTTTTGCGTGGAAATATCGGGTTACTGGCAGCATTGAGTGAGGCTGAATTAAACCTGAATAGTCACTTAATTGATTATGCGCTGGTTGTTGCATCAGGAATAGGCCATGTTCCTCAGGAATGTCAGCCTGATTTGTCCGGAGAATATGTTGAATTCGGTGTAACGTTCATTCTCACCAGAGTTGAAAATACTACGCCACAAGATCCCACTTATCTCATTGATATTACACATCTCAATCAACATTACCGTGACAAAAACTATGCGGCTGAAACACTTCTTTTCATCAAGGAGCTCGCTGAGCGTATAGAGACTCACAAACATATTGAATCGGTTAATTAATTATAGGAATAACGATGGAAAAGTATGCAACTTTTTGTAGACCTCAGTTGACTCGAGCCTTGATTTCAATGGGTTTGAACCGAACTTATCATCGGGCAGCAGGTAATTTTCTCTATTATTACGATGAAAACGGTAAAGAAACCCCGGTATTGGATCTGTTGGGTGGATATGGCGCAACGTTATTCGGTCATAATTCACCCGTAATAAGAGAAAAAATAAAGCAGTATCTTGATGAAGAAATCCCGATTCATAACCAATTTTCTATCAAAAAATCCTCCGCATTACTGGCTGAACGTTTGAATGAATTATTAAAAGAAGAAACCGGTACAAAAAGTAATTTTATATTCTTCTTTGCGAGTACAGGCGCAGAATCGATAGAAATTGCGCTGAAAAGTGCTGAATTTACCCGTCATACCCAGCTTGAAGCGTTAGAACAAGAAGTTTTAACCGCCATCGCCAGAATCAGCAATGATCACAAAATTAGCTTGACAGAAGAACAATGCCAGCTTCTGCAACTGGAGAAAGAGGCATCAGTCGATGAAATAAAATCAGCACTGATAACATTTACCCGGCATCAATTGGACAAGAAAGCGATTTTTCTGGCACTGGAACACTCGTTTCATGGCAAAACCATCATGACAGCGAGTTGCACTAGTGGAGCGATGTACCGTGATTATCTGAAAAGAATCAAAATCGATACCCATTTTCTGTCTGCTAAAGAGCTGAGCGAATTTGCCGATATGGGCGAAAAAGCAAACGATTTCTATAATAGCTGGTTGTGGCTGCCACAGGAAGAGAATAACCAGATTATTTTTACGAAAAAACCATTCAGAGTCGTGACTGCATTTCTGGTTGAACCAGTGCAGGGGGAAGGGGGTGTTCATCCACTGAGTGCAGAACAAGTCAGTGGGATTAATCGCTTAAAACAGATATTGGGTTGCCCGGTGATAGCTGATGAAGTGCAATCGGGATCAGGACGATGTGGTTTCTTAGTCGCCTCCAGTGATGCAGGGCTTGATGCCGACTATTACGTGCTTTCGAAAGCGATGGGAGCCGGATATGTCAAAATTGGCGTGGTAGCAGTTCGTCAGGAAAGTTTCACGCCGGGATTCGATGTTATTCAGAGTTCCACCTTTGGCGAAGACGATTTTTCTTGCCGGATCGCACTGGATTACCTCAATTTGATCCATGCTGACCAACGCCACTTACTGAAGCAGGTAAAGCAATTGGGTGAGGTGTTCCGAACAGAACTAAATGCACTGAAAGAACAATATCCTGATGTTATTCGCGATGTTCGCGGCAAAGGATTGATTTGGGGAATAGAGTTTTATGATGTGATGAATTCTGATTCCTACGTTATGCAGAATATTGCGGTGCAGGGCAGTTTGGGTTACATCATCAGCGGGTATTTATTGTGTGGCAGCAATATTCGGGTTGCCCCTTCCGCCAGTGCAGCCAATGTGGTTCGGATAGAACCTTCGGTATTTTTGGACGTTAAGCAGATTCAGCCGCTTATTACTGCGCTTTCTGGTGTTTGTCTGGCGATTCGTCATGCTGACACAGGGTTTATTATTGCTCCTCTGCTTGGGAAAAAGGATCTGACTTTATCGACAGATTATCGGCGCGTAGCAAGCCCTCAGGATGAGAATAGCGAAGCTGACTATAAAGTTGCCTTCATTAATCATCTGATATCCGCCAGCGGGCTAAGAGAAGTCGATCCTTCATTCAGTATATTCAGTGACAGCGAATTAGAATTATTTGTCGAAAATTCGACTTTTAATCTCGCCACAAAACCCTTCAAAGCGGCCCGTATCCGCTCCAGTAATGGTAAATCGGTGGAATTTACGCTATATCCGCTGACAATCACGTCAAAAATGATTAAAAAATCACTGGATGAAAATGATCTGGAGCGGCTGCGATATGAAATTGGTACTCGTGTGACGCAAGCGGCCTCAGAGGGAAATATCGCTGTCGGGCTGGGGATGTTTACCTCCATCATTACCAATAATGGCAAGTCGTTAAAAAATCCGCCAATCAGCGTGACGACAGGCAATGCACTGACAGTCGGTATGGGCGTAGAAGCATTACAGAAAAATGTCGCCGGGCGTAACATGGCTGATATGCGGATTGCTGTTGTAGGGGGCGCCGGGAATATCGGCAGTGTTTACGCAGAGATATTAGGCCCAAAATTCCGGGAAATAGTCTTGATAGGAAGCAGTAACCACGGCTCGCTGAAAAAGTTGGATGGCGTGAAATACCGCATTTATCAAAATATTTATGAACAATTCATCGTTAGCAGCGCGGTTAATAGGCAGCCAGTAACCGGTGAATTGGTGCAAAGAATTGTAGACAGTCTTGCCGCAATGCCTGCTGATTACCTGACGAATCAGGCCAATGTAGGAATGGCGATAGATAACTATCTGCATCAGAATTACCCGACTGAGACCTTTATCCATACCTCGCAAAATATTTCTGATATTGAAAACTGTGATGTGATTGTGTGTGCATCGAATGCGTCAGAGGCATTTTTGTCCGTTGAGAAAATCAAGAACGAAGCCATTATCTGTGATATTTCCGTGCCACATAATCTTTCCGATGAGGATGTGCTTAAACGCCCTGATCTTAAAATATTACGCGGCGGTATTGTTCAGACGCCTCACCATGACAGCTTAGATCCCCGTGTACGCGCCTACCTGAAAGAAGGCCAGATTTATGCGTGTATGGCTGAAACGCTTTTATTGGGGCTGGAAGAGTATCAGGGAAATTTCTCATACGGGAATATTTCTGCGAACCAAGTGATGGATATTATGGCTATTGCTGAAAAACACCATTTCAGCTTATCTAATATCAAAGAGAGTTCAAGCCTATGAACACTCCTGAAAAATGCCCATCAGATATCCAGAAGAAAAATGCGATTGTCACGGGAGGCAGTAAAGGAATCGGCAAATCCATTGTATTGAGCCTGTTGGATAAGGGGTATCGGGTCGCGTTTTGTTATCGCCATGAAACACCCCAACTCTTAGCGTTTATCGCCGAAGTGAAGCAGAATTATCCGGATATTTTACCGATTAAGGCTGACTTAGCCTGTGTTGAAGACGTCAACATGTTTATTGATAACGTCGTTGATACGTTTGGTCGGGTTGATCTTCTGGTCAATAATGTGGGAATCACTCGGGATGGATTATTGGCGACAATGGATATTAAAGATATTAACCTGCTGATAAATAATAATTTATTAAGTTATATCTTGTGTAGCCGTGAGGTATTAAAAGTCATGATATCGCAACGCAGCGGCCATATTATTAATATTTCATCCATATCCGCCACCAAACCAAATAAGGGTCAATCTGTTTATGCGGCAACCAAAGGTGGCATTGAGTCATTAACACGGGCATTGGCGGTTGAGGTCGCACCTAAAAATATCCGGGTTAATGCAGTGGCTCCCGGTGTTATTCAAACTGACATGACGGAAAATTTATTAAGTATTCATAAGGAATTTATCAATCATAAAGTGCTGCTTAAACGCGTCGGACATGTTAATGAAATTACCAGTGCAATACATTTTCTGATAGAAAATAATTATATCACGGGTGAGATCCTTAATATTAATGGCGGAATTTGGCTGAGTTAAGTAAGGAAAAATAATGCTAACATTTATTGTTACTGGCGCTGCCAGTGGAATTGGTTTTGCCATTTGCCAAAGACTGGTTGCGGCTGGATATTATGTCATTGCACTTGATATTAATTCAGAAGGGTTAAATGAATTAGTAAAACAATCATCCGAATATATTTATCCATTACAAATTGATTTAGTTGAAGAGCATGCAATAATCAACCAATTAATGCCTTTAATAAAAGAACGTGAAATACAGGGCATTGTGGTGAGTCATGGTAGAGCCGACTATAATGATATCGAACAAAATGATATCTGGGATTTAGTTCTGACCACGAATTTGCACTCAACCCAGCGTTTATTTTCACATATTGTACCTAATATTATTTCGGGCGGGCGAATTGTTATTATTTCATCTATTCTTGGCAAAATGGGAACAACGCGGAATACGGCTTACTGTGCATCAAAACATGCTTTAATGGGTTTAACAAAAGGCTTAGCACTGGATCTGGCGGGAAGGAAAATTACCGTCAATGCGGTATTACCGGCCTGGGTTAATACACCTATGTTAGTAAAAGGGCTGGAACCCCATGCACAATTATTGGGGTGTTCAACATCCGTTTTATTAAAACGAACGGCTAAGCGTATTCCATTACGGCGTTTAATTACACCACAGGATGTTGCCGGTACAGTAATGTTTTTCATTTCTCCTGATGCTGCTATGATCACTGCCCAGGGAATAATCATTGATGGGGGGGAAAGGAGAGGAATGTAACATATTAGTCCACCGGGCATTTGTTAGTTTTTTTATTTCGTAAAGGAGTAGTAAAAATGGGAGTAGTAAAAATGAAGCACATGATTATTTATGCTCATCCGAATCCTAAAAGCTTTAATTTTGCCATTAAAGAGAAAATAATTAGTGAAATTGTTAAAAAAGGTGAGGAATATTCCTTTATTTCTCTTTATGACGAGAAGTTTAACCCTATACTTGATAGCCCGGATTTTGAAGCTCTGCATCGGGGAGAAATATTAGCTGATGTTGCAAAAAGTCAGGCGATGGTGAAAGAAGCCGATCACCTTATTTTTATTTATCCTATCTGGTGGTTTGGTCAGCCCGCTATTCTTAAAGGATGGATTGACCGGGTATTTTCTAATGGTTTTGCTTATTACGAAGACGAACGCACTTTTATTCCTTATCTGACCGGAAAATCAGCCACTGTGTACGTCACGTTGGGAACTGAAAAACATGTTTTAGAGCAAAACGGGATGGACGTGGATCAGTTTATGGGCAGTATGACGCTCGGAACACTCGGGTTAGTCGGTATTGATCCTGTCAATGTTGTTCCTTTTTATGGGATCCCGAAGATCACGGATAGCGAGCGTAAGACCCTATTGGGATCTGTTGTGATGTAAAGCATTCCAGCCACGCAGCGACTTTTTCATTTTCATCTTCCATCATCACCAGATAAACACTAGCTTCTGACTGCTGGCATTTATCTGGTGCGCTGTTATCTGGTGCGCCGGTCATGCTCCCAATAATTAGATATTGTGATAAACTTCCCATTTTTTATTATGGGTGAAATATGGCTAAAGTTGATGTGGTTTGTCGTTACTGTCACAAATCAGAGGATGTTAAAGGGCATGGAAAAGGGAGTCGTGGTCATCCCCGTTATCACTGCTATGCTTGCCATAAAACCTTTCAACTGAATTACACCTATCAAGCCTGCCATCCCGGCATGAAAGAGCAGATTGTTGATATGGCAATGAATAACTCTGGTGTTAGAGATACCGCTCGTGTTCTGAAAATTGGCATTAACACCGTCATTCGCACATTAAAAAACTCACACCAGAAAATGTAACCTCGCGGCCTCTGGTGGGAAGTGACATCCATATTATCTGTGAAATAGACGAGCAGTGGTCATTTGTCGGTCACAAGAAAAACCCACGCTGGCTCTGGTATGCTTGGGAGCCAACGATGAAGCGGATAGTGGCACATGTATTGGGTGATCGCAGCAGGAAGACGTTGAAAAAACTGCTGACACTTCTGTCTCCTTTCAACATCCAGTTCTACTGTACGGATAATTATGCCGTTTACAACTGCCTTCCTGAGGGAAAACATCTCACTGGAAAGAAATTTACCCAACGTATTGAGAGAACTAATCTCACTCTCCGTATCCGGATAAAGAGGCTGAATCGAAAAACGATAGGCTATTCCAAATCTGAAGAAATACACGATAAAGTGATAGGAACGTTTATTGAGCGTGAATACTACTTTCTCTAAGCGATCTAACTATTGGAAGCATGACCCAAATTGCGACTTTTCCCCCTTGTGACCTGGATATTTAATCATTCATAACGGTGTTGCACTTATTATGTGAATGCAAGTGATATTACGACCCCTTAATCAGACTTATAATCTATAAATTTGGTTATAACTCCAAGTGAAGTATTTAGAGATCCCCAAAGACAACAAATAAAGAAATTTAATCAACCAACACATCAAAACACACAAATAAGAAAAGTATCAAAAAAATATACTACGAATTGTTATTCAACCTAATTTATTAAAAATAATAATCAATATTTAAAAAATAACAAAAAATATAAATAAATTAATATTAGTAACTTAATTGGCAATTTTCACTTGCATATTCTATAAATTATCTATACTTAGTTCAGCTAATAAATATTAAAGGTATAAATCATGGTAACAAAAAAAGCGCTTCTAATAACGTTGGCTACGTCCTGCCTTATATATGGTTCATTAGCCAATGCAAATTCACATACTATAGGAATAGGATATGCGAAAAGTAAGATAGCCAAAGTAACAAAACTTCAGGGAGCTAATGTTTACTATCGCTATGAGTGGGATTCTCCAATCAGTATTGTTGGAACGTTCACTTATATGAGAGGAGATGATTCATTACCAAGTTTCCTGGATTATTACAGCTCACGAGCCGTGCTGGCGACTGTTCATGGAATCCCTCAAGGAAAATTATTCGCGAAATACTCTGGGCCAGTAACGGAAAAACCTGATGCAAAATATTTTTCTCTGATGCTGGGACCGGCCTATCGTATAAACGATTATGTGAGCATATACGGTTTACTGGGGATTTCACATACCTCATTCAATGCAAAGCGATGGACAGATAGTTATCTTCAAAATCGCCCTTATCTAGCCAGCGTTAGAGATAGAGATACCAACGACTATCCGGGCTATCCGGGAATATCTGTCGGGGCTGGTGCTCAGGTGGGGAAACATGTGTCTATTCGGGTTCCTCAAAAGACAAATAATATTGCCTATGGTGCCGGTATTGAAGTTAATCCCGTTAAAAACATCAGCCTTTATTTCAATTATGAAGGCTCCATAACAAAATACCAAAAAATGACAACTGACCCCTTTGCATATGAGGCCTTTGCTAACGGCAGAAATGGACCATATGATACAAACTCAGCCAAAACTAAGTTAATACACGGATTTAATATTGGTATAGGATATAAGTTCTAATTAGAAAAACATGAATCTCTGTGTGAATAAAATAAACAACAGTTTTTTCATATTTTATAAATCACCTATAATTAGATCAGTTAACAATATGAAAGGTCTCTCATCATGGTAACGAAAAAAGCGCTTCTGACAATTTTAGCTTTATTCAGCTTTATGTATGGTTCATTAGCTAATGCTGATACACATACCATAGCTGCTGGGTATGCAAGAGGCAAGATAACCAAACCTGCTGATAAGATTAATCTCAATGGATTTAACATTCATTATCGTTATGAATGGGACTCCCCAGTCAGCATAATTGGTCAGTTCACTTATATGCAGGGTCGTGGTGGCAGGAGTTTTTCGTTTTATAATACGGTTGGGACTTTTATGTCTGATAGTGCGCCTAAATATTTTGAGGCAAAAAATTCATATAGAGCAAAATATTTTTCCCTAATGGCAGGCCCAGCTTACCGCATAAATGATTATCTGAGCATTTATGGTCTGCTTGGTATTTCTCATGTAACATATCATATAAATGCTCCCTTCGGAGTGAGTGATAATATTAATAATATAAATCCTAGTACTGGATTCGAGGGGACGTGGAGAGGTCTTACTCCGGTAGGTGAGGTGGAATATATTGATAACAGGCATAATAATACTAAATCTTCTCTGCGCACTAATAACATTGCCTATGGTGCTGGCATTGAAATTAACCCCGTTAAAAATATCACTCTTTACCTCGCTTATGAAGGTACATTGTCAAAATTTACTGACACAATTCCATATAGTGAGGGCACAAACAATTATATTAATGGATTTAATGTCGGTATAGGATATAGATTTTAAATAACAAATAGCAATATTTTAAATTTATTAATTTGAACAGAAGGAAGATATTACTCAAATATTACATGTCATTGAATATTGACTAGTACCTTCCTTCTTTCATTCGATGAACACTCTGCTTTACTTTTTCATGTAAATTACTTTTACAACGGAGGAAGCTCAGACAATGGCCAGCGAGCTTTAACAGTCACACCTAAAGCGTCTTTGGTAACGCTTTTCAAGCGGATCATCCCTGTTAATGCAATCATTGCTCCATTATCAGTACAGAATTCAGGGCGGGCATAAAACACTTCACCACACAATTTTTCCATCATATTTTGCATACTAATACGTAATGCCTGGTTTGCACTAACCCCTCCCGCCATAACTAATCGTTTAAAACCAGTCTGCTCTAGTGCCCGTTTGCATTTTATTGTCAGCGTATCAACAACAGCATTTTCAAATGCATGAGCAATGTCTGCTTTAGTCTGTTCATCTTGTTTAGCATCACCACCACGAATGTGCTTATGAATCGTATTGGCTGCGAAAGTTTTCAAACCGGAGAAACTAAAATCCAGTCCCGGACGATCCGTCATTGGACGGGGGAAAACAAAACGACCTGCCTTACCTTTCTGTGCCATGCGGGAAAGAGCCGGGCCTCCAGGATAATCCAGTCCCAATAATTTTGCCGTCTTATCGAAAGCTTCACCTGCGGCATCATCAATGGATTCACCCAATAATTTATATTCACCAATACCCGTCACACTGATGAGCTGAGTATGCCCACCAGAAACCAGTAATGCGACAAAAGGAAATTCAGGCCTGTTTTCTTCTAACATAGGTGCCAATAAATGGCCTTCCATATGATGAACAGGAATGGCGGGAACATCCCACGCGAAAGCCAATGAACGGCCAATAGTTGCTCCAACCATCAATGCCCCTACTAAGCCCGGACCTGCGGTATAAGCAACAGCATCAATATCTTTACTCGTTAAGCCCGCCTCCTTCAAGGCCGCCTGAATCAGCGGAACCGTTTTACGGATGTGATCACGGGATGCAAGCTCAGGCACAACTCCTCCATAATCAGCATGTAGTTTTACCTGACTGTACAATTGATTGGCTAGCAGACCGGATTTGTCATCATAAATTGCGATTCCGGTTTCATCGCAGGACGTTTCTATACCTAAGACTCGCATTGTACTTGCACTCACCACTATAATTAAAGCAAGCGCCAGTGTATCACTATCTACTTACAACCACTATTCACATCAACTCAGTTACAATCGTCTCCATTTACATGCTGACTCTTTATTCTGTTTAGTCTATAATCAGACTCCTACTTTGAATATCCTGTGTGGTTAATGTTAATAACGCCAGCATTAGATTGTTCGTTTTACGTCCCAAAAAACAAACTATAATCTGTGGCGTTGTATGTTTCAATTTTCCTCGGCACTTTACAAAGCCGTGTTCATTGAAGTAAAATTCCGCACCATTTTTAAAGACGGCTGGCACTATCACGCCAGCGACAAACCCGATTTCTATTGAGGTGAGAGGCACATGCCAGTAATTAAAGTACGTGAAAACGAGCCATTTGACGTAGCTCTGCGTCGCTTCAAGCGTTCTTGCGAAAAAGCAGGCGTATTAGCAGAAGTTCGTCGTCGTGAATTCTATGAAAAACCAACGACTGAACGTAAACGTGCTAAAGCATCTGCAGTTAAGCGCCATGCTAAAAAGCTGGCTCGTGAAAACGCACGCCGCACTCGTTTGTACTAATCTTTGCGGTCTATCCGCATAGTGGTTATATTGACAAACTACTGCAGTTAAAGGCCGTGCTTTCCCAGAGAAAGCGCGGCTTATTCTCGTTCATCAACAGGCGTAAAAGGGCTTATGGCTGGACGAATTCCACGCGCATTTATCAATGACTTATTAGCCAGAACCGATATCATTGATCTTATCGATGTCAGAGTGCCTCTTAAAAAGAAAGGTAAAAACCATCAGGCGTGTTGTCCTTTTCATAATGAAAAAACCCCTTCATTTACTGTTAATGGCGATAAACAGTTCTATCATTGCTTCGGTTGTGGGGCGCATGGTAATGCCATTGATTTTTTAATGAATTATGACAGGTTAGACTTTGTCGAATCCATTGAAGAGCTAGCTGCTATGCACGGGCTGGAAGTCCCTTATGAAGCAAGTTCTGGCGGCAGCCATATTGAGCGCCACCAACGACAAAATCTTTACCAGTTGATGGATAAACTAAACAGTTTCTATCAACATTCACTGACAATACTAAACGGACAGACAGCCCGGCAATATCTGGCCAGGCGCGGACTCAGTGAAGAAATCATTCAGCGTTTTGCAATCGGCTTCGCTCCCGCGGGGTGGGATAATGCCCTGAAACGGTTTGCCCATAACGCCGAAGACCGCAAGCAATTAAACGATGCCGGAATGCTGGTCACGAATGACAACGGTCGTACTTATGACCGTTTTCGTGAACGTATTATGTTCCCTATCCGTGATCGCCGGGGCCGTGTTATTGCATTCGGTGGCAGAGTGCTGGGAGATGCACTTCCCAAATACCTCAATTCACCGGAAACAGAGATTTTCCATAAAGGCCGTCAATTATATGGCCTTTATGAAGCACAGCAAAACCACAATTCCCTTTCAAGGTTATTGGTGGTTGAAGGCTATATGGATGTTGTCGCGCTAGCTCAGTTTGGCATTGATTATGCCGTGGCTTCGCTAGGAACATCCACAACTGCCGAGCACGTTCAGTTACTTTTCCGGACAACCGATAACGTCGTCTGTTGTTACGATGGAGACCGCGCAGGTCGTGATGCTGCATGGAGAACACTGGAAACAGCACTACCCTATCTGAATGATGGCCGGCAATTACGTTTTATGTTCTTGCCTGATGGTGAAGATCCGGATTCACTGATCCGTAAAGAAGAGCGTGAATCTTTCGAACAGAGAATGGAAAAGGCACAAACTTTATCTGAATTTCTGTTCGATTCACTGCTACCACAGGTTGATTTGAGTACCCCGGAAGGCGCAACTAAGCTTAGCTCACTTGCTATGCCATTGATTAGTCAGGTTCCGGGAGAAGCGTTGCGGCTCTATCTGCTTAAAGAACTTGGGAGACTACTGGGCATACCTGATACGACACAATTGGAACGATCTCTGGCAAAACTTGTCAAAAAAGATACCAATACATATCAGGCGCTAAAACTGAAACCAACAACAATGCGTATACTTATCGCATTGCTGGTGCAAAATCCGCATTTAGCGACATTAGTTCCTTCATTACAGGGAATGTTTTCTGCTCAGATAGCGGGATTACCGTTATTTATAGAGCTCGTCGACACATGCCTTGCCCAACCAGGCTTAACAACCGGGCAGCTTTTGGAGCAATACCGCGATAATAAGTACGCAAAACAGCTTGAAAAACTCGCCGCATGGAACGATATACAAATAGAAGAAATTGCTGAAAAAACGTTTAGTGATGCGTTGAATCATCTTTTTGCATCAGCTCTGGATGAGCGTTTCAATTTTTTGATTGCTAAAGAGAGAACAGAAGGACTGACCCCGGAAGAACGTGAAGAAGTCCGGTTAATCACAGAATCTGGAGCCAAAAGATAAATGTTATTTCAATTAAAGCTGAGTTACCTGACAGATCTGATCCAACTCTATATGTGTAACATGGTTTGATAAAATTAATTTTCTGAAACTGGGTGGCTGAAAACAGCCAGATAAAACAGACTCTGAATTAAAATTTCGGATCATAGATACAGAATTTACGGCTTAAATGCCGAATGAGGTAGGGAGATAACCCTACGATTGCCGCTATTGAGGGCAGTGGCAATATAACGAAAATGCCCCTAAATGTTATTGTTGGCATAATTTGTTTCGCCGACCGACACCAACCAATACTCTGAAGTGTGGATACCGTCTTATGGAGCAAAACCCGCAGTCACAGCTAAAGCTACTTGTCACACGAGGTAAGGAGCAAGGCTATTTGACCTATGCTGAGGTCAATGACCATCTGCCGGAAGATATCGTCGATTCTGATCAGATAGAAGATATCATCCAAATGATCAATGACATGGGCATCCAGGTAATGGAAGAGGCACCTGATGCCGATGATCTCATGTTGGCAGAAAACACAAACGACACCGATGAAGATGCTGTAGAAGCAGCAGCGCAAGTGTTATCCAGTGTCGAGTCAGAAATCGGTCGTACTACCGATCCGGTTCGCATGTACATGCGTGAAATGGGTACAGTTGAGCTACTGACTCGCGAAGGTGAGATTGACATTGCAAAACGCATTGAAGATGGCATCAACCAAGTACAGTGCTCCGTTGCCGAATACCCTGAAGCGATTACCTACCTGTTAGAGCAGTATGACCTTGTTGAAGCAGGTGAAAGCCGCCTGTCTGATTTAATCACAGGATTCGTTGATCCTAATGCAGAAGAAGATCTTGCACCGACAGCGACTCATGTTGGTTCTGAACTTCCTCAGGAAGAGCTTGATGATTCTGACGATGATGATGATGACGATGACGATACTGACAGTGAAGACGATAACAGCATCGATCCAGAATTGGCTCGCCAGAAATTTCTGGAGCTGCGTGAACAACATGAAACTACCCGTCAGACAATCAAAAAATACGGTCGCAGCCATCCAAATACTGCAGCGGAAATTTTAAAACTGTCCGAAGTATTCAAGCAATTCCGTCTTGTACCAAAACAGTTTGATTACTTGGTCAATAACATGCGTTCCATGATGGATCGCGTACGTCTTCAAGAACGTCAAATCATGAAGATGTGTATTGAACAGAGCAAAATGCCAAAGAAAAACTTCATCACTCTGTTTTCTGGCAATGAAACGAATGATACATGGTTTACTGCTGCAAAAGCGATGAACAAACCATGGTCTGATAAACTGCTAGAAGTTGAAGAAGAGGTCATGCGTAGCCTGCAAAAGCTGCGCCAGATCGAAGAAGAAACTGGCTTAACTATTGATCAAGTCAAAGATATCAACCGTCGCATGTCAATCGGTGAAGCAAAAGCCCGCCGTGCGAAGAAAGAAATGGTTGAAGCGAACTTACGTCTGGTTATTTCTATTGCCAAGAAATACACCAACCGTGGTCTGCAATTCCTTGACCTGATCCAGGAAGGTAATATCGGCCTGATGAAAGCGGTTGATAAGTTTGAATACCGCCGTGGTTATAAGTTCTCAACTTATGCTACATGGTGGATCCGTCAGGCTATTACCCGTTCTATTGCGGATCAGGCCCGTACCATTCGTATTCCTGTACATATGATTGAGACGATCAACAAACTCAATCGTATTTCCCGTCAGATGCTACAGGAAATGGGACGTGAACCATCACCGGAAGAGCTGGCAGAACGTATGCTGATGCCGGAAGATAAGATCCGCAAAGTACTGAAAATTGCCAAAGAACCTATTTCCATGGAAACACCAGTTGGAGATGATGAAGATTCACATCTCGGTGATTTCATTGAAGATACCACATTGGAGCTGCCGCTGGATTCTGCCACATCAGAAAGCCTGCGTTCTGCTACCCACGATGTGTTGGCAGGCTTAACTGCACGTGAAGCGAAAGTTCTGCGTATGCGTTTTGGTATCGATATGAACACTGACCATACACTGGAAGAAGTTGGTAAACAATTTGACGTAACCCGTGAGCGTATTCGTCAGATCGAGGCTAAAGCTCTGCGCAAACTGCGTCATCCAAGCCGTTCGGAAGTACTGCGCAGCTTCCTTGATGACTAAAGGGATCTGCTGAAAAACCTGAAAAGCGTCTGTTCTGGCAGACGCTTTTTTATTATTCATGTGTAGCCTTCTTTTCACGAATAAATCCCTGACATTCAAATAATGGTTTAAAACCAATGCGACGATATAAGCCATTTCCATCACGCGAAGCCTCCAGATAACACATAGTCGCGTTATGCAGCTTAGCTTCTTTCAGTACATAATTAATCAAAGCAGAAGCATATCCCCTTCTCTTCTTTTCCTTCACTGTACCGATATCATCAAGACGGATGATATTGTCCAGCCTTGATAAAGTTAGGGCACAGATTGGCTGATCATCTACATACAGGGCGTAATGTTGCAGACATTTTCCAGCATTCAATGCCATCTGATGACATTGCTGATACTGTCCGGAAATAAAATGACCTATTTCAAATGCACTTTCTACCGGAATAGCCCAATCAACCAAACAATGGTCAACACGCTGGATTTCATACCCTTCAACACCCTCATCCACGATATTCCAATTCATCAAATCGAGCTGCATAACGGTAGTTATGCTATCAGGATCAAACACAAACCCTGCCTGCTGGATAACCGCTAAGACCTGACTACCTGGCACTACGGTAACAATCAAAAACGGAACATTCGCTTTCTCATCAAGTAACTGAATCCCTGTTTTTAGCTCTTCTGCTGTTTGTTCATGTCCATCTACCACCAGCAAAAAATTTAATGCATCAGTTTCAACACCTGTTACATAAGCTCGAACCCCAGTGCTGATATGTTGATACATTCGGCTGATAGATGAGAAAAAATAATCTTCCAGTTTACGATGGGCCAAAACAGCCTCTGATAAGTTGTATATGCTCATATTTGAATTACGAAAATATTTTTACAGGAAAATATAAGAACGGTTTCAAATCAAAAAACACGAAACATAATCAACAATATTTTTATGTTCAAACAATAATCAAGATACAATAAATAACCAGAGAAATTTATCAAAAAAGCAATCAGTATCACTAAAAAATATTTTATAGTAACTATAAATAGTTTAAATACGTTAAAAAGCACTGATTTTTGTCTATAAAACACGCATATGAATTTTGAGGGCTAGACCTGGTGCCACACAGTACCGTATAATCCTCCCAATTCAACGGCCCCTTAGCTCAGTGGTTAGAGCAGGCGACTCATAATCGCTTGGTCGCTGGTTCAAATCCAGCAGGGGCCACCAAATTTAAGCTGTTAAATCAGCACATTAGGCCACTTTTAGACAAGTGGCTTTTTTGTTTTTATAAGTCAGTGGCGATAAAATGGCGACAGGGATTTTCTGCATTCATTAACGTACAGGAGTCATGATGGAAACTAACCCCCTACATAAAGTCAGTGAGATAAAAACTTTTTCTTCTTCAATTTGGCCTGATGAAGAAGTTGCTATCAATAAATTATTAGCCACGAAAAAATGGATATTACTCGGTTGCGCAAGCGGCACAGATAGAGATGGTAGCCCCATGCATGAATGGGTGCTTGGAAAAATAGTTCCATAAATTTCATCTTATAATTTTTTATAAGCCGCATCTATCCTGTCTTGGGTGTAGCCAAGCGGCTTCTCTCCGTGATCTTCTTTTCCACGTAAAATAGAATTTTACTTTTAATATCAATGCATTGATATTTTTCCGCGATCCGCTTTTGATCCAAAAACTGAAATCCCCTGAAAATCTTTTCACTCCTTTCAGTTTGGGATTTTTTCCACAGCGCCAGTACGGGTGCGCTCTGGCGATTCGCTTTGTAGGATTTGAAAACTGAAAAAATTTTTTGATCCAAAACGTGCAGGCGGGTGCGGTGTAGTGCGTTTTACGTCAGGTTGACGTTTATTTCGTGGGAATTGTGCGGCATGAGCGCAACGCAGGGACGCGATCCAAATTAATCGCAGAGGGAGCAGGTTTATATGTGAATGGCGCTGCGTGCATCTGGTGGCGTTTTATTGGGAAGTAAAAAAGGCCACGGTTTAACGCAGCCTCTTAATAGTGATCTTCGTTACTCAATAGACAACGTGAATTGATGCCCGATCGCGGTTGCCGCCTTCGCCACCGTATCAATCTTAGTTGAATGGTGTAAGTCAAAGATACGGGTGACTTCCTGCTTCTTCACGCCCATACGCTGGGCTAACTCCGTTTGCGTTAACCGGGAGTCAACGAACGCATTGAGCATCAGCACCTTTGAGGCCACGCTTAAGGGCACATCGACATAATCGTCACGTTGCCCTATCGGGCTGGGTAACGGTATTTTTTTACTGTCTTCAAAGTAGAATTCGAAAGACGTTATTAACGCATCAAGCGCCATCTCCAGCGCTTCTTCCCGTGTTTCCCCTTGGGTTAAGGCTTCGGGGATATCCGGGAACGAGACGAAATAACCGCCTTCTTCTACAAGTTCGAGTATTACGGGATATCGCATAGTATTTGATAGTGAAGCTGTGCGAGAACCCGCCTCTGATGAGACGGGTTTTTATTACAATCCTAACTGCTTGATGATTGCTTTCCTCAGTGGTTCTTTTATCTCATGGGCGGGGTGTCTTGGCATAATGGTGCATTTTCCCTTGTATCTTAGTTTCAGGTGGTTTGTTCCGTTTGAAACTTCGACGCCCTGAGCTTCCAGCCACCGTCTAAACTCGCTTTGCTTCACTGCTCCTCCATTCTGTTGAACATGGAATTATAGTAAACATTTACGCTTACTTCGTCAACATTTATGTTTACCTAAAGGCGGGCAGGCAAACAAAAACCCCGCCGGAGCGAGGTTATTTGATAAACAGGCAATCAATTGGTGAGGTTGATTGCGTTGTCTTTAGGTTGATAAGGGGTGTCCAGGAGCCAACGGATGAAAGTTTATTGACACCGCCATCATCATTCTCAGCGTGTTAATTGCACATTAGAATTGATTCGTGCATTTCTGAAATAGGACTTCAATCTTACTTCTTACCACTTAAGTTAGCAATCTCACTCATTTGTAATATTAATACTCACCCAATCACAGGCGAATACTTCTGTTTCAGCCCGTCCGATTTATAGGCTGTGTTCCTGATGGCGCTGGCGTTCTCCGGGGTGCCTGTGTTGTGATGGATATGGACGGCGGTCAGCTCCGCCAGTTCTTTCACCACGTCCAGCGTGTCTAACATCAGGGTCATCACATTGATTTGCTGGCTGCCCACCCAGACCACGGGGGCGACAATTTCCTGTTTCACTCCAGCAATGCTCTGTTTAAGCAGGCCAATTTTCTCTATCAGCTTTTGGCCGACATCGATATGGGCCTCTTTCCCGACACTGGCAACGAAATTCGCTGAGGTTGCCACACTGTAGTCACCCTCTGTAATTTGCTGAATAGCACCTGCCAATAGCGTGGACGTTCCCAAGACCGTGATTTTATCCGTGGCCTGAATCGTCGTGTCGCGAGCAACCACGGTGCGGGTTTCCGTGTCGGCTTTGATTTCGCGGTGCATGGACGATTCGTTAATGGTCTGGTCAGTCTGCCGCACCCAACTGCCCTCCTGCGTGACCCGCTGCGACACTTCCGCCCGCTGCTGCTGCAATTGTTCGCCCGGTTTGATATCCGGCAGGGTGTTGCCCTGACTTAAGGTCTGGCGGATAAAGGGTTTATCGGGCCGTCCGCCTTCAAAGGCAATTTCAACCACCGTCCCAATAGGTGGATACTGAAACATACCCGATTCACTGCCCGCCATGGGCAAAGGCAGCGGTACGGCACGATAAACCGGGGCAGCGGCGTCTTTGCCGTTATCATCCAGCAATTGCACATCAACCGCATAGCGCGGGCGGAACGGGTCAGAAATATCGCCGCTGACGGTGTTTTCGGTGTGTGCTTCAATGCGGGCGAATTTGGGCAGGTGTGTGCCCGCTGATAATTCCGGGTAAGCGGCATCAATCTGACGCTGAACAGGGGTTTTATTCTCCGTCTGGCCTTTCGGCTGCCACGTGATGCTCATGTTTTCATTCATCAGATTGACTTTGGTCAGCCGCTGCTGATTGACCACAAAGCCGGGGCGCAGGGATTGGATCATGGGAATGGTCATGGCATTGCCTGCCGACTGACTCTGGCTGAATTCATTCGGGATTTCAGCGGGCTTGCCCGTAAACATTGAATGTCCCCAACTGCCCAGATACACCGAACCATCCGGCAACTGGTGCCAGATATAGTCCTCAATGGCAAAAAGCGGGCCCAGACTGCCCAATAACTGGCAGCCCGTGCCATTATGGGTATAGTGCGGGATGGGTTTATCAGTATAGGGGGCATCTGGTAGCGTGAACGTCAGGCCACTGTGTTCCTGCAACCACGCTACCATCTGGCGTAACGTCGGGTGCTGAAACGAACACGGCCACGGGCGATCAAACACGCCAACCAGTTCACGCACAAACAGGCGTTGGTAACCGTTCTGGGCAGGCTGTGAACGTTCCACATACCCCGTAAACCAGCGCAGCACCAAATCCGTATAGCCCACATCCAGGCGCACCAGTTTCCCGGTGTAATCGGTGGTCGTCTCTGCCGTGATAAAGCCCCGGCCACAGGCGGACAATTCCAGCATGAGATTGGCATCGACCACATGAACCTCATCACCAGATAAGTAGAGGCGCTGGATAGGCTTCATTCGCTTGCGCCTCCGATACTGTCGTTAATCGGTTTCAATACCTTGCGTTCAAACCAGCTTAACTTTTCCGGGTCTTCCCCGGCTTTCGTGCCACCCTGTCCGGTTTGTTTTTTAGCCTGAATAGAGCCAGTTGCACGGGCATCGCGTTTTTCTGCCACCGATAAATGCTCCCGCAAGGTAAACGTCACCTGCCATGCCTGTTTGCCGTCCACCTTACTGGCATCAATCGTGCCCGTAAAAGTTCCGATACGAAAGTTAATGGCCTGTGCGGTCAGGTTGGCCACCCGGTAGCGTTTCAGGTTACCGCTGTCTTTGGCTTCCGCCAGCGCAAACAGGCGGGACAGGGTTTTCTGTTCGGTAAAAGGAATAATGCCCATGATACGCAGTTCTTTCGGCTTGATGCCCTGTTCGGCCACGGCGGTACTGGAAGACTGGCCGCTCTGGTCTTGATCCTGAAACATCACGGACGGCGTGACCGTCAGGCTTTTTAACGGAATGGCCTCGCCATCAAGGGCGAGGGTGATAATTTGGCTCATGGAGCATCCTTTCTAATGGGCTGATATCGTCTCCGGCAAACAGGATCGCCAGCGTGTAAACGGCATCCGGTTCGGGGATGTTCTTACGTAATTTTTCTGCCACATGTGCGCCGTTCCCTTTCCCGGCGAACGCCCAGACCGTGGCAGATTTTCCCGCCAGCCCGCTCATGGCATCAGTGACTTGCTGTAAAGCGGATTGCCGGGCGGAGGTAAACGCGGTTAACTGGGATTTTAACCCCGCGATACTGCTGCCTGCGCTGGCCTGTGCTTTGGCTTTGGCGATCAATTGCGCATTGACCGCCAGACGGCTGGCAGCAGTTGATAAGGGCTGTGGCAGCGGTAAACCACCGCCCAGCTTGCCCGGCAATTGCATTTTAGTTGTTGCCAGACTTTCCGCCGTTTTTGCCATCCGTTTGACCTGCGCCAGCACAGGCAGCGGCAGTACCGCCGCAAACTGTGCAAGCTGCTGCATAAATTCAGCATGGGTTTTGGCGCAGACCATCAGTATCAGGCTGTTGATATGGCCCGCACCCGTGAGTTTATTCGCCAGCGTGTCAATGGCGTTCTCCGGGCTTAGGTAACTGCCGCTGTCGGTTTGTTGCCCGATACCATAGATAAACGGGTGAACGGGCACAATGGCGGCGGTTATCCCCGATAAATCCGGGGACAGTTGCATTCGTTTACGCTGCCAGTGCATTATTCGGGTTGCTCCGGCCAATGGATATCGGGGGCGGTGGAGCAGTCTACCCGATTGAGCATGACGCGGTATTTGCGCCATTCCGTTAAGACTTCCCTTTCTGCTTCAGTAGCAATGTTCAAATCAACCGCATCCTGACAGATATCAATTTTTTCTCTAACCAGATACAACAATTGACGCTTTTGAGATTCCGCCGTAGCGATATGCTGTTCCTGAGAAACGGGCGGATTGATATGCAATTCGACCTCTTTGGCAGTCATTTTTTGCATGCTTTTTAATTTTTCACGAATATCGAAAAAGACTGGCGAAATAGCGTCATACTCCGCTTTCAATGGCTGATAGGCTGACTGGGCATGATTGAATGCCGCGAAAGCCTCATCGTGTCTCACTGTGGCAGCATCAATTTGCTGATACAGTTTATCAATCTCACCCTCTGATAACCCGTTTTCAGCCGATTTCTTTAACTGAACGGTTAATTCGTTCAGTTCTGATAAGGCATGTTGTAATTGTGTCCCGGCATCAATAAAGGCCGGTTCTTTCTCAGCAATGAGTAGCTCCAATTCAGTGATGCTTTCGACTATTGAAAGTGATTCATTGTCGTATCCCCAGACTGCGTTATTTTTATTTTTGTAATAATTCATGTAGCCGCTCATTAGCTTAACTCCAACCATGTAATTAAACGCCCTGAACCAGACGAGATATGCGCCGAATAGGATGACCCAGGCGGTACTATCATGAGAGAAGAGGAAGAAAAAGCATTCCCGTTGTAGTTAAATGTCCCCTGGTTTTCGATGCCATTGACACTCACGCCTACTGCACACCCATCTCCATACGAGTTTGCCGTCACAACAAAAGCCAGCGCTTTTTCTGTCTTGTTTATGTATGTGGTGCCGAAAGAACGCTGATTTGTCACATCACGCCAAGATTGATTGATGCCAAACAGCCTGTCAGTGACGGCTTGCTGACTCATAACCTGTGTTGCAGATGACCCCGTGGCATAAACAACGGATGACTTATCCAGTTTCACACTGAGGCTGGACGATAATGAGGCGTTGGTGACGTAGTCTGTTATCTCAAGCCAGTCATTCCATGCGCCGTTGCGTGTCTTTCGGGTTCTGATGAACATTTTGTTTTCGTAGGCACTGAAAGCAAGCAGCGTAGGCCATGCGTTATGGCCTATTTGCACAACTTTTATCGCGCCGTCAACCGCTGGCGCGTCAGCCGGGATCGGCAAAATCCCTCGTGTCGCAACACCAAACCCCCCCATTAATTGCTCAGATATCAGTTTTGAGCCATCCAGCACCAGCGGTTCAATATTGACTTTGAGTCTCAACTTACTGCCGACATTGTCATTTGTTGCGTAACCCGCCAACGCATCCGTGACCGCTTTTTGACTCATCACTTGTGTTGTCGATGAACCCGGTGCATGAACAACGGATGACTTATCCAGTTTCACACTGAGGCTGGACGATAATGAGGCGTTGGTGACGTAGTCTGTTATCTCAAGCCAGTCATTCCATGCACCGTTGCTCGTCGTTCTGGTTCTGATGAACATTTTATTTTCGTAGGCACTAAAAGCCAATAATGTCGGCCAAGCATTATTGCCTATTTGCACGATTTTTATCGCACCGTCAACTGCAGGCGCGTCAGCAGGAAGTGGTGTAATGCCACGTATTGCAATACCAAAGCCGTTCATCAATTGTTCAGATATCAATGCTGAGCCATTCAACACACTCGGCTCAATGCTGATTTTTTTACTTAACTCTGTCGTTAGTAGGTTCTGACTAGGGACTAGCTCATTACTGCTTCCCAGCCGCCCCGTGATGTTTGCTCGATCAATTTTTTTATTGAGATCAAGTTGTAACTGATTTTCAAGGGCTTTTAAATTTTGGTCACTTAATGCACCTTTTCTGCGTAAATCAATCACATTACCCTGACCATCAATGCAGGCAATGGCAAACACATAATGCGGATACCCTGCTGCATCGATATAGTTTTTCAGCTCATTAGCGACTGTAATTTTAACGGCCGTTTTCCATTGACTCACCAAATTACCCTGATAACTAAAATCCGCATACACACGGGTATTGCGCAAGCTGTTTAACGTCTGGTCAAATTCTAATACCCCGCGTAACCCACCGACATAGGCCAGCCCTTTTTTCACAACGTACTGTTCGCCCTGACGCACCACCGCAAAGCTATCACCGAAGAACGCGGCTTCCCCGTAACTGTCGGTGTTAATCAGACGCTGCATTTCGTCAATGCCCGTCAAACGCGCAGTAAAATCAATCTGCCATGTTTCCGCCGTGGTCGAGATCGCGGTTTCTGTTGCCGCGCCGTCAAACTCCAGCAGGAACGAGCGGGTTAACACATTGCCCTGCAAGCCATTGGCGGTTCTGATTTTCTTCTGGGTGGGGGCATGGGTGATCATCCCAATCACACCGGACGCCTCATTGATAAGACCAATCCAGTTAAAATCAAAGTTGCCGACCTCCGTCCCTAATGTGACGCTGTAAGCCACCGCGTTCTCACTGGCCAGTCCGGTTTTATTGACTGCCTGACGGTGTACAATTTGATTTGCAGCAGGCAATTTCTCATCACGGCTGATGGGTTGAGCGGGATCTAAATCCGGTACATACGCGAAAACAAATTCATCCAGTACCACAGGATTGCCTGCGGCCACTTGCTGGGTCTTCCATTTTTCAAAGTCTGTCGTGATCACTGAAGACATACTATTTCCTTATAATGACGCACCGTAGGTGATATTCGGTGCTGAACTTTCCTTGAGGCGGGCACTGTCACAGACGGCAACGCCTGCGATATGCCCCACTTTCAATAATAATGGCTGGGTCGGGATGGCAGCGGCATAAGTGCAATATTCAGTACCCACGCTACCCACTCGCATTAACAGTTGGTTTTTGGCTATCACTTCAAAACGGTAACGGCGGCAGGTGCGGCCATACTGGCGGATGATATTCATCAGCAAATCGGGGTTAGCCGCTATCTGGCTATCACTGAGACGCAGGATAATCACATCCCAGTCAATGTCCGGCTGGCGTTCCAGTAGTTCCACATAACCCACACCCAGCCGCTCAAAAATGGCAATAAACCCGGCGATACTGCCGGCATCTTTCGCGTTGATAAACGCGTACTTCACCCGCTTGCGAAACAGGGGCAGCGGTTCGCCGTTAAAACGCTGGATATCCCGCTGACAGGCCAGTACCGATAACAGCGACTCAGTACAGGTTTCGGCGTCCAGTTGCGCCAGTGGCCATGTCAGCCAACCGTAAACCTGTGCCCAGAATACCCGTGCTGCATTGAGCAGTTTGGCGGGTTCGCCCTTATCCATCCATGAGGGCAGGGCCAGTCGCTTAAGGCGTTCCGTAAACTCAGACATTCTTTACCTCCACTGAGAGCGTTTTCAGCCTCGGCACACTTAAGTCACTGAGAATATCCCTCAGTGAAAAGGTCAGGGATTCAATCTCGCTGAATTCACGGTGGATTTCCCGCCCTAAGTTGGAAAAGGAAAAGCGCGAGTAGGGCCACGTTTTTTTCACCGCATACTGGCTGTTTTCCCGGAATGCGCAGCGGATCAGGTTTTCCACATCCCGTTTCAGGGTAGCGATTTGCTCCTGACTGTAGTTCGCCAGACTGACCACAAACAGCGTGACCGCTAAATCATGCTGGGTTTCCGGCATCGGCAGGCACTGCATATCATCGCCATGCCCGTGATGGCCCTGATTGGTGATGTAATCGTTGACCGATTCAATAAAGGGCTGACTGGTTACGCCGGAATCTAACAACAGATAGGCATTGGCTGTACCAGCCCCACGAGGCGCGTCATGCAGAAAGAAGATGCGATCAATGCTTAAGCCCGCCACTGCCGCAATCATGCCCCGATAAACCGCATCGGTATGATAGTTACCGACGAGGTTATATTGGTTGCGGCAGCGGTCGCGTAAATCATCATCGGATTCCGCATCCGCACCGGGGGTTAACAGCCAGCCTTCTTCATTTTGTACCCGTGCAATGCCGGAAACGGCTACAGGCAGGATACGAAAATAACCGGGTGCAAGGTTAAAGGCGCCGCCTGCGGCATCGGCCGCGACAGGCAACAAGGCACTGCTGACCCCTTCGGCTATCACGACACTTTCCGTGGTGCTGACCCGGTAAATTTCGCCGTTAATGCGCTCAGTCTGGATCACCGTTCCTGCTGGCACTGTTACCGCCGAAGCCCCCGCCGCCTTATAGAAACGGATCACGCCCTGTGCGGCAGAAGCAGGCTTGCGTTTCAGGTTGACGCCCCAGGCAAACATATCCAGCCATGAACCTGATGCCGTGGCTAAGTACATGTTTTTCAGTGTCACGTTGATTAATGCCTCTTTGAGCCACAGCACCGGGCGCGTGACAAGGGTGTTAATCAGCCGCCAGAACGGGGACATGCGCGAGGTGTTAGTGATCAGCCCCGCCTCATCCACCACGTTGGCAAAGGCTTTGCTGATATCGGCCTCTGTGGTCGGCATCCCGCTGTCACGCAACACCTTTTCATAATCAATGGTTGGTTTAGTGTCCATTTCCCACACTCACATTAATACGGCCAAAATCGTAGGTTTCTGCCGTGATCCATAATTTGGTCGGTGATTCTTCATTGATGCTGACGGTGCCCGGAATAATCCGCTCATCATTTTCGATTAGAATCACTATTTGAGTCTGAATATCCGCCCGTAATGTCGGACTGCGTTCAGCAATTAAATTTGTTGCCAGACCACTTTCAATAATCGCGTGAACACAATCCTGCCCAATAGAAATCCGGTTATTACAAAAATGCGGTTCATTCCCTGAATTGAGCGTGAAATCACGCTCATTAATTAATAAATCAATATATTTAGGCTCATCCATAGGCCACTTGTTCCCATTCCGTAAATTGATCCGGCGTCATGCCATTGGAAACATTGAATGTCACACTTTCAATGCGGCGGCTGTTATCATTAATAGTCTGTGAATTATTCGCTACTTCACTCATCAGGCCATTTCTATTAATACCCAATTTTTTTCCGCCTGTTAATATGCCTTCACTTTCCAACGGATTAACTGATTGCACAGTCTGAGGAATAATTTGCTGAGATAGAGTTTGGGATTGGCTCTGCAACATATTATTAGGCTGAGTTATCAACTTTTGAGTATTTTTCCCTACTGCTATATTAGAAGCCGTTGTTTTTTCCATTGGATCATTAATCATTTCTCCAATTACTTTGGCTCCAATAGATCCAATTTCGAAACCGGGAATAAAACTTAATATATCGCCAAGAGCGAAGAACATATTACTCAGAGAAAAATCTTCAAAAAAATTAGATATTTTTTCTGCTGCCAACTCAAATAGACAAACCAGAGCATTAATAAGCTGAATAACCAAATTTATTGGAGCCATGATAACTTCAATAGCTCCAGCCACAGCATGACCAAAAGAACGTCCCGCATCAGTGGCACCTTGTAATTCTTCACTGGTGTATTGTATTGGCGCTAACAAATCAGCAAACCAGCCAAACAGACTCTTAACACACTGCCAAACAATACTGATGACAGAACCAATTGCACCAAATAGGGATACAATTGGAAAAAGTGCACCACTAGCTTCACCAAAGCCCTGAATAAAACCTTGAATAAAGGCCTTAATGGGTTGCCAGAACTTAATAACTGCAATAACCAACCCAGCGATAACAGCAATAATTGCTAATACTGGCCATGTTACGGCAGTAAGTCCAGCCGCTGCCATCCAAGCTGCTATATTGGTGAAAATTAGTGTGGAGCGCAGCCAAGTTAATGCCGTACTCAACACTGTACTGACTGTTGCCAACACACGGAACTTTCCTGTTAGCAAAGATAATATAAATGCTCCCGTATTCCATACGGCAATCAATCCCATCCAAACAAACTTACTGATTCCCATCACTATATTGGCGACAGCCCCCACAACGGCAAAGTTCATAATCACAAGCGTGATATACCCAACCCAACGAGCGATATTGGGGAACAATTTCATCCAGCGCACCAATACCTGGCTGGTATCGGCGAGCCGGTTAACCAGGGGTTTTATAACCGGCAGTAATGCTGAACCAATCAGAATATGCAGGTTTTGCCAGATTGCCTGTAGCCGTTCCCACGGATCAGCCATCTGTGCTGCCATTTCGCGGGTACGTTCCATCCCATCATTTGCACCTAATGCAGCCATGTTCTTGTTTAACACATTAACATCGTTGAAAAGCGCTTTGACTACCACAGCAGAGTCACCAAATGCTGCTTCAATCTCAGCCTGAGCTTTCAGATTACCTTCGATGCTTGTACCATATTTGGCCTGGAGTTGTTGCAGCATTTCCGGCATGGAAAGCATCTGGCCGGAAGCATTAACAAAACTCAGTCCCAGACTTTTCGCTCCACCCGTCGCGACAGATAAAAATGTCTCATAAGCGCGACTGGCATCGCCTCCCAACGTGCTCTGTAACTGCCCCAATACAGCCAACTGTTCATCTATCCCAACACCAAAATCTGTTCCTGCTTTACGGGTATTTTCCAGCATCTGTGTCATTTCGGGCATACTGGTGCCGAATGTCTGCGCCATAAAAATAGCCTTGCCTGACAGCTCCTCAGCAAACTGAAGATGTCCTACGGACTCGGCATGGTCGGAGAACAGGTCAAACATTTTCCCCATATAATTTGCCGCATCTGTTGAGCTGGTTTTCAAAGCAACGGCGGTGGTATTGGCAATTTTGGTCATCTGGGGCAATTCCGTTTGCTCCAGCCCTTGTACTGCCTTGTTAATTTCCGTCGCTGATTTCACAAACTCAATGGCTGATTTGCCATATTGTGAGCTAAAGGTGACAGAATCTTTGGCGATTTTTGCCATAATGCTGCTATCAATTCCCTGTAATGAGGCTGATTGCAGGGCATCATCCATTTGAATGGCTGGCTCAAGGAAGCTATGCGTTGACCAGAAGGAGTCAGCGATTGTTTTCCCACCCGCCGAAATTTTGCCAAATGCCTTTTGTGATTCCTCTGCAACGCCAGAGACTGCATTTTTTATACGATCAAGTGGTTCTGTAACCCTATTGATTAGATTTAATATAAAATCGAGCTGACTCATGGCTCACCTTTTAATGCCAATGCAATTCCATTTGCAGTTGCAATACGCGTATATTCCCAATGTCGATTATCTAACCAAATTGCACGGGCTAAATTTTCCGTATCATCATTTTCATTTGGTAAATAATGACGACGCAAAGTTAAGGCTTGCTCGAATAAGCTATTGTCGATAGCCCTAACCCGTGCATTTAGTTTTTTATTTCAATTTCCAGTTTTGGTGCATATTCGGAATTAATTTTTTCAACCAACTGCATTGCTGCACCCGGAATTTGTAACAGTTCATCAAGAGCAGGTTTAGAAGCAGACTGAACAATACGTCGCAAATAAGTCACAATCGGCACAATTTTATTATCCATTGTCATGTCATTAATCATGTTATTGTAAGCGACAATATTGGGTTCAAATTTAATTTCATTTCCGCTAACCATTAAAGTAATCATTTTATTTTCTTTGGTCATGATTTAATTCCTTTCTTTTATCCATTGATAGTTTATTCGATTATTTTGATAAGCATCGTCCCTGATGCAATGAGATCCTTAATTACACGAATGTAATAAAAGTTTTCTCATCCTCTTCCATAAATATCTGTGTTTACCCGATCAGATTACGGGTTAATTCTGCTTCGAGATAGGGGATACCATTAATACGCACAAAATCAGGTGAAGTGACAACAAATTTAATTTTATGTGTCATCACGCTACCACCTTTAGGGTCAACATCCAGAATATCACTCACGATCAGTTTGCAACCGTAAGCTTCGACTTTCATTTCCTCATTTCCTGCTTTGGCATACCACATCAGATCAACAGGCTGAATACCGCGCCATGAACCCGCAGCACGCGCTTTCGCTGTCACGATATCCAAATACTTAGTACTGAGTTCAATTTCACCTTCTGCTGTTACATCACCGGAGATATAACCATCCGGTATGCCCTGTGTTTGGGCAGCGGCTGTATTGTCAGTAACGGACAAACTGACCTTTTCCGCATGAACCAGATCCCCATCCATATTAAAATCGACCGACTGACCGGAAATACGCTGGCTCATTTAATTCCCTCCCAAATCCAGCAACAAACTCGCCGTGATCCCTTTCGGGCATTCGTAAGTGCGAATAGTGATATAAATTTCTACCGTGTTTTTATTACGCCATGTGATAACAATGTCACCATCCTGAGGTGATTTCACTTCACCCGGAAATGTCACACCATTAATTTCCGTACTACGGGACATTTCACGTAAAGTACGGGCGAAATATGCCTGATGCGTTGCGATGCTGCCCGGTGTACTGTTTAGACTGCGATCAGCAATTTTAGCGATGGCCTGCAAACGAATACGGCGAGCGACCTTATCCACAACACGCAGATTTTCGATGCTCTGGTAATCTCCGCCTTCCACATCCAATGTGCGACCATCTGACCAATACATACCATCGTAATCGGGATACCACATTGGCACACTGAAACGTAATTTTTCCAATGCTTGTAGTGTTGCTAAATCAATCGGCTTCCCTGCACCATCAAGCGGAAAATCTGTTGATCCCAGATCCATCAATGGCCCTGTCTGAACTCGTGCCGGGCTGTCAGCCACAGTGACAGCACGATTGCACAAACGGCCAGCCAGTACACCGGCTTCATTGCCCCATAGAGACGGCACTAATTGGATCGATGAAACTGCTTCTCCTTTTTGCAGATCAGCCAGACGAGTAACATAATCCGACCAGGTTTCTTTCGGCTGTGGGCCTTCAACAGCCAAAATAGCCCATTGCCAACGTCCAAATTTAGCAATGGTATTTGCCCGCAAAGTCTGTGCAGCCTTGATAATGGCTTTAGTTGCACCAACTGTCAGCACATATCCTTCTACACTGGCAACACGTTGTGCTGCTGTTACCACTTCAACAAAGGCCAGTTCATCTGCCGATTCCGGCAAAACATGGACATACCCAGACCAGTTTTGTCCTGCGTTTGCCATCGCCGCCAGTACGTTACGTTTCAGAGTGGTATTTGTTGTTCCCAATACAGAATCAAAATCCGTCTGAGTATTTACAGAGATCGTTTTGCCTGTGTTGGTTTTTCCCGTCCCAACAAAGAGCAATACGCGCTCTATTTCCTTGGTTTCGCCTTGCAGTTGGTTAACTTGGTTAACCTGCACATGTGGCCACATAATTTATTCCTTTATTTATGTTTTATTTGTTCAAGGTTGCAGATGTGTTTTGCATTCCTTAAATCTGCCCATTAATCGTCGTCAGATTTGTCCAACAGGTGTTCCTGATTCGTCCACAATATGAATAACACCGTTTTCAGCAAACCAGATTTCAGGGGTTGCCAGCAGCCAACGCTTGCCATCAAAGGGGACAATACCGTTTTTATCCTCACGCATAATCACAGGTTCTGACAGTGATAATGACACGACAACAACGGCCGTTTCTTCATTCACTTTGACAGTCATCGTTGGGCATTCCTGTCCCTGATTGCGATCCCTCAATTCATCATTTTGCTCTGTCAGCCAGGCGTTGATTAACAGTGAGATATATCGAGGATCGTATTCTCTGTATGGAAAACTCCCCCACTTAATCACTGCCTTATACTTTTGGATAAACATCTGGTATTGTCCCAACCCTAAATCCCGTTGAGCCGGAATAAAGCGGATTTCTCCCATTTCACTGGTAAATTCCATTTTACACGTGAGTTCTGGTAGGTTTTCCCGTAAAAATGTTGTTAATTGCTGTAACTTATTCATTTCATCCATCTCGCTTTCAGTTTCAATCCTTTCATTTTTACGGGTAAAAAAACTACGGGTAAAAAGCCGCCTTAGCTCATAAGCGGGTGGCAATCCTTCGCCGATGCGTTCTTACACATAACCCCTTCCGTTTGAATCAAATGTATTATTGCGGATCTATTAAAATGCTGCGAAGGGTTTAGTTCTGATAAATTCGGATATAACTCAATAGCCGATTCAAAGCGAAATCATCTGCAATTTAAGGTGCTTCTTTCTTGATGACCTGATTCTCCATAACGTCATTATCCGACAAAGCAGTTGTTGATGATTAAATAACCAAACAAAATAGAGATGAGAGGTAAGTATTGAGATGTAAATATGAAGAAATTGCGGCTAGTTGATGGAAGTGATAGGGGTGACTGAATTCACCCCAAGGGTATGAGTTCGATAAAATATGACTTTATATCAAGCAACAGAGTTGACTTTCAACAAATCTAATGCTGCTTGGCGTTGTTGTGGATTAAGGTTGTTGATCACGGTCTGCAATAACTTATCGCCAGTTTTAGCACTGGGGCTTAAGGTATGCGAAAAAATCAGATTCATGACGAATCGATAACCACACTCAATGTCAGAACACATACAGTAAAGATCGGCAATTTCAGGGTGCTTTCGATTGGTTTTACTGATGGCAGCCTTGGCACCACATTCAGGGCAAATAATCTTTAATACGCGCATCTTATTTATTTCCAAAGAATTTATTTTCAGTGACTTCAAGTTGTTGCGTATTTTACCCTAAACGTGTGTGTTCTTATTTAATAGGGATATGTGATATCACTGATACATCAGATGCTTTCTGGTTCCAGCCACAGCAACGCATCACCGGGGTTCACGGTGTTACCCGGCTGGCAACTGATACGCTTGATTCGCCCAGATTGTGGTGCATAAATAACCAGTTTCATCTTCATAGCCTCTACAATGATCAACGGCTGCCTTTTTGTCACTTCATCACCGGGTTTGACTAATATCTTCCAGATATTTCCATTCATATCCGCACTGATTTGTACTCCACTTTCATTGATATCAGGCCGTTGAGATTGTTCCTCAATGTTTAAAACCGCGCTTTCCTCCTCCTGGGGAATCCATGCCATATATACACATGTACATACCCCCAATACCCACGGTTCCTTCTGCGGTAAAGGTTCGTGCCGGATTGTATTTCGAACTTAACAAGCGATGTCTGGGGTCGATAGGAACCGCACACGGTGCCCCTAGATATACATCTCCCAGACCGAGGATCAGGTAACTGGCATTGAATATAATATGGCGTACTGCTTCTCGATCCGGCAATCCATTAATGCGCTGAATAAAATCAACATTATTAGGTAACCAAGGCGCACGGGTGCGCACAGTATCCTGATAACGACTGACAGCACCAAGTGTTGCGCTGTCCTCAAATGCCATCGGCAAATGTATAACGCGTGATGGTACTTTCATCGTACTGACATCACCAAGTTGCTCCTCTAAAGACAGTAATAAAGCCACAAGTCTCTGCTGATCAATTTGCCGATTGTCATAACGGATTTGCAGGGAGCGTACACCAGGAGCAATTTCTTTGATCCCCGCCTCTGCTAAGTCATGTAGTTTATCCATCAGTAAGTGGATTCGCAGACGTAATGCCAGATCCAGAACATTCTCGCCATATTCAATCAAAATATAGCTGTCACCCGCCTGACGATAAACAACGGCTGGCGTAGAATCAGTATAGAGTGCAGAAATTTCACTGCCCGTACTCACGCCGCTATCAATACGTACCTCTTCAATATGTACATCATCGGGAAATTTAACTTCTGTCAGTACGCCCGGACTGGGCTGAAAATTCTTCAGCGGATTTTCTGCATACAGGCGAACTTCAATGGCAGTACCGACTGGGGCACGGTTTAAATACTGCCAATCGATTGGCAGATCAGCAGCAACCCGTAACATGCATTCCACTAAATCGAGTCCGGTGACACACTCAGTTACAGGATGTTCAACTTGCAGACGGGTATTGACTTCAAGGAAATAGAATTCACCCTGTTCAACATCGTAAATGTACTCCACCGTACCTACACTGCGATAATTCACTAACTTGCCCAATTGTACTGCGGAAGCCAATAACGCAGTTCGGGTTTGTTCTGACAGGTTAGGAGCAGGAGCTTCCTCCACAACCTTTTGATTGCGACGCTGTAAAGAACAATCACGCTCTCCCAGTGCCACGACATTGCCCTTACCATCACCAAATATCTGTACTTCAATATGACGAGCCTGCCTGATACATCGTTCCAGAAATACGCCAGCATCACTGAAAAACTGTTCCCCAAGATGACGTACACTTTCCCATGCCTGACGCAGTTCATTGACATCATGACAGCAGCTCAGGCCAATGCCACCCGCAGTACTTTTCAGCATGACGGGATATCCGATAACCTCAACCGCACTAAGTGCCTCATCCAGTGAGTTAAGCAACCCCGTTCCCGGTGTCATCGGTACACCCGCTTCTGCGGCCAATTCACGAGCCCGGTGTTTCAGACCAAATTCGGCAATTTGCTGTGATGTCGGGCCAACAAAGACGATACCTGCTTTTTCACACGCTTCTGCAAACAACATACTTTCAGACAGAAACCCATACCCCAGCCAGATAGCTTCTGCACCACTCTGTTGCGCCACATCAATAATTTTATCGATGCACAAGTAACTCTCACCGGCTTTTTCCCCATGCAGCGGCAATGCCATATCTGCTGCTTTAACATGTTGTGAATTTTTATCTGCATCTGAATACACAGCTACACTAACAATACCGAGGCGTTTCAGAGTGCGGATCGCACGGCAGGCAATTTCACCACGGTTAGCAATCAATACGGTCTTAAACATCTGTCGCCTCCTGACTGATGATCCAATTACGCCAGCCACCAAATTCAGTAATATCAGTTGCACCATTCAATGCTATCGGTTCACAGATAAAACCTTTTACCCATCGTCCATCCGCTAATTCCAGTGAACCGATGCCAAGTGGAGGAGGAACTTCGGCAACAAATGCACCAAAATAGGCCAGTGGGATATCCCAAAGCTCAATACTTATCGCAGCACCTTCAACACTACGCACTAATCCGGGTTTGGCGGGATGAGTATTGGCGAGCGCATAAAGCCGATAACAACCGGCTGTTTGAGTGGTTTCAACAAATACGGCCTTACGATCAATGAGTTGGTAATTCAGTGACATGCCCCGAAGATGAGCACCAACCACCGCTACACGAATATGTTGTTCCGACGGCAATAATTCTGTTCCGGCTCCAGTACATGTTTTTCCTGTTGTTTCAAGAGACGATGCACCAAGAGATAATGCCCCTGGAGGCAATGTAAGGTGCTGTTGCCAACGGAGCCCGAAGGATGCAAGTGCACGATCATGCCAGGCAGGCGCAAGTAAGGTAATACCTGCTGGCAGCCCATCAGACCGGAAAGGTGCAGGTAAAGCGAGTGCGGCGAGATCGGCCAGATTGGTAAAATTGGTATAAGTGCCAAATTCTGAGTTATAGCGAATCGGCTCCTGCTTAATTTCTTCAATAGTGCTGCCAAGGCAAGGATTATAGGAGCAACAAAAGCGCTCGCAATCGAACTGGCAAAACGAAAAATCACCGTGAATTGCATCGCGCCGGGGCTGATTGACACAGATATGGTTCAAATTGAAGAGCCTGTTTTAAAAGAAGCGATGCATATGATCCCGATGAAACGTATGGGGCAAACCCATGAAGTTGCTGGTCTTGCCAGCTATTTGCTAAATTCATAAATCTTTTCATTCATCAGTATTAGTTTTTCTCATTGTATCTATCTGATAGAAAGGTCTATAGTCCGCACAACTCAAGATTCTTGAGCAACTTATCTACTGCTTAAATCACCAAGATATATACCAGTCCTTGGCATATATCGTTATTGCTATTCAGCAAGATCTTGATGAGAAGCAGCGCATATCTGGCTGATTTTTTTATGTGGAGACGACAGTAGTGAAACTGCTGCGCAAAAATGACAGTGCATTTGTACCTGTCGCGGGCTTGACTGTATTTGCGATTGCTTCTGGTTACTTGATGAGCTTAATTCCATTATCGATGGCAGGTTTCAGCATCGATACTGGCTATGCTAGTTGGTTAGCCAGTGCTTATTACATAGGTTTATTAATAGGATCAATAATGATTGAGCCTGTTATTGCCAAAATAGGACATCGTTTTTCATTTGTCAGTTTTTTATTGCTTTTAGCTGTAACGGTTGTGGTATTACCTTTTTTTCCCAATAAAGAGATCTGGTTGCTTGTTCGTTGTATAGCGGGAATTGCCGTTGCCGGTATTTTTGTGGTGGTTGAATCTTGGTTATTGATTGGCGATAGCCCCAAAGAGCGCGCCAGGCGTCTGGGTCTTTATATGACATCACTCTATGGGGGGACAACACTCGGTCAACTGGGCATCGGTTTTATTGGTACGCAGGGAATAATACCTTTCGCCGCTATTCTGGCTCTGTTACTGATTGCCACTCTGCCCCCGTTATTTGTACGTCATGGACAGCCACCGATACTGAATCACCAACGCTTATCGCTAAAAAAAATCACCCGGTTCAGTAAGCCTGCAATTGTCGGCTGTATGACATCAGGAGTTGTGATGGGCACTATCTACGGTCTGATGCCGCTATCATTAAGCCAAAGTAAGTTCAATACTGAACAGGTTGGGGTATTAATGGCTGCGATTATTCTGGGTGGGATGGTAATTCAACCGATTATCAGCAAACTGTCTATTATAATAAGTAAGATACTGTTATTAGCAATGGCTTCACTGCTCGGCGTGTTTGCCATAGGCATAACTTATCTTTCTGAAAGTTACCTGATCATGATTGTGGCACTGGCCCTTTTAGGAATGTCTTCTTTTGCCCTCTACCCAATTGCTATCACGCTTGCTTGTGACAAACTTGATTCATCCTATATTGTCGCAGCGACACAAGTTATGTTGTTAAGTTATAGCATCGGCTCTGCTATCGGCCCATTAGGAGCAGGCAGTTTTATGTTTCAACACAATGCGATTCAGCACAGCGGGACTATGCAAAACAATGGGTTAATGAACTTCTTCTTCCTTGTCTTACTGACCACTGCGGTTTATATGCTGCTGGCAGGTCTTTGCCGCAAAGATCGTGTATTGGCAAGTTAACTTATTAATGTAGAGGTAATTAATGCAGATACAGAAAGCCACCGAAGATGATTTCGCGACACTTATCCAGATCTGGGAAGCCTCTGTCCGGGCGACTCATAATTTTCTGCCTCAGGGTATGATCGACGAATTACGTCCATTAATCCAGAACAATTACTTACCCAATCTGGTCGTATATAAGGCAGTGAATGAACAACATGTCACTGTGGGTTTTGTTGGTATCGATCAAAATCGAGTTGAAATGCTATTTGTGTCACCACAAACACGCGGTAAAGGGATTGGCAAGATGTTGTTAACATTTGCAATCAATGAATTGCAGATTGAAGAGCTGGATGTGAACGAGCAAAACCAACAGGGTGTTGACTTCTACCAGCATATGGGGTTTAAAACTTTTTCCCGCTCAGAGATTGATGGGCAAGGAAATCCATTTCCGTTACTACATATGAAGCTTGCTTAACATCTATACCCAATGGATTTCAAGTTGCATCGCGGCGGCAAGGGAATGAGGAATTCGTCGGGAACGAATTCGCCCAGCCAAAGGCTGGGCGCTGGTGAGAGGCAATGTGAAAGACAAAGGGGATATCTCCTGGAATGATATTTAATATTTCATAGATAATCACTTATCAACATAGATTTGATTATCAATAAATAAGCTTTCATAATAACGATACACTCATTTTTCTCACTCCCGGCTGTTGCCCTGATGAAAAGGCGGTCATAAATTCTTCAACGCACACTAAGAGT
>NZ_NKHP01000019.1 GCF_014467235.1 Xenorhabdus indica
AAAAATCCAATTCTTGCGCCCCGTGGTGAACGGACGGATATCCCGCTCCGTGACATTATTGTCTATGCTGATATGCCCGTCTTCCAGATAAACCAACAGTTTCGGCCACTGGTTCAGGGTATAGCTGATCGCCGAGCCGATAGCACTTTTCGGCAACATCGTCCGGCTCGACTCCGTCAGCCAGTCGTGGAAGTCTTTCAGTACCGGGGTCGCTTTTTCCTGCCGTAACCGCTGTCGTTCATCGGGATTGAGTAACCGGGCCTCCCGTTCAATGTAACCGCTCAATTAACCCCACCTATCTGACGAATTAAGATTTTGTCATAGTGTGTTTTCTTTTTATTCAGGAGACACCTCATGACACTCACTGAAAAACAGCAACACTGGATAACCGTCATCGATGCCCAGAAACAGAGCGGGCTGACGGTAACCGCATTTTGCCAGCATCATGAAATTAATCTGGCCACGTTTTATTATTGGGCAAAAAAACGTCGGCAACAGCACGCGCCTCAACGTCTGCATCCTCTTGTACTTGATGAGCATTCAGATGCTGGTCATACCGTCACGCTTTGCCTGCCCAACGGACTTCGGGCGGAGTTGCCTGCCGGGTTATCTTCCGAGCAGATCCGTCACTGGGTTGAGGCCCTGCAATGATCCCAGCGGGCAACATTTATCTGGTTTCCGGTCAGACCGACATGCGAAAATCCATAGCCGTTGGCATCCCTCTCTGGCGGGAACACGACACGCAGCGGCGTGATGCCTTTGGCAACCAGTTCTGCCGCCAGTTTCACCGCGGCATCATTACCGGCGGTATCATTATCGAAAGCGATCAGCACCTGCTTAATGTCGTGCTGTTCGAACGCCCGCCAGTGATCCGTGGTGACGCCGTTCACCCCGTAAGCGGCCGTGACATTGCGTTGCCCCGTCACCCAGAACGACATCGCATCAATCAGCGATTCGCACAGGATCAGCGTTTTGGAGGCACCCAGCGCCGCTTCATTCCAGACCCCTTTGTGTGCCCCCGGCAGGTACAGGTGACGGATAATCGATTGACGCTGGTCGTCGCCGATTTTGCGCCCGTACAGCCCGTGCACCTGCCCCTCAGCACCGATAACGGGCACAACCAGCGAACCCCGCAGATGCTCCCGCCCGTTCTCCCGCAGCACCCCGATGGCTTGCAGGCGGCGGCGGATCTCCTCGCCCGCTTTGACTTTTTTCGGTGGCAGACGGTAGCCCAGCGTGCGGTTGGCAAAGCCCAGCTTAAAGTGGGCAACCAGTTCAGGATGATTGAGCCGCCGTTTGGTCAGATAGGCCTGTGCCTCCGGCGCATTCAAAAGCGTATGGTGATAAAACGCAACCACCCGTGACAAGCAACCCCTGTTGCCCGATGGCATCACTGGCCAGCTCTTCCGGCTGCACCAGCGGCTCCACCGCCGGATTGTGCCCCAGCACGGCACGCAGGCGTTCCACAGCATGGCGCAGGCTCAGCCCTTCGGTTTGCATCACCCAGTCCAGTACCGACCCGCCCGCATCACAGCCAAAGCAGTGATAGAGATTTTTCGCTGGGGTAATGACCATCGAGGGCGTTTTCTCCTGATGGAACGGGCACAGCACGGTCATGTCCTTGCCGCGCTTAAACAACTGCCGTCCCTGCTGCTCAATGATGGCAACTAAAGAGACGGCGGATTTCAGGTGCTGTAATTCTGCTTCGGGAATGCGAGCCATATCTTTGTTCCCTCAAAACCTTGTCAAGACCATTTATATGTTTTATTATGGAACATATACATGTACCATCGTCAAGCGATTATTTTTTTGGGGGTAGAATCATGAGTCATTCGATTTACTGGTGTTTACCTATGCCTTTATCTGAAAGACTCATTGCGTTACGTAAACAACGCAGCCTATCCCAACAGGCAATGGCGGATGCGATTGGCATTCATGCTAATAGCTGGAAGAAGTACGAAACAGGGCAGGCGCAGCCTTCCCTTGAGGTATTGAAGAAGATTGCAACATCGTTGAATGTCAGCACGGATTTTTTGTTATTTGATACACATGAACGTGTGCCAACAGGTGAGCTTTCATTGCAGTTTGAAGCTATCAGCCAGCTTCCAGAAGATGAGCAAGGTATTGTGCGGGAAGTATTGGAAAGCCTGATCATTAAATATCAATCACGGCGCTGGGATTCAGCAAGGCAGGCCACTAAGAAGAAAGAGTAGCCGATAAAACGATCGCAGATTGTCAGTGCGTCAACACTGGCAATCTGCTCACCACAACCAACTGATTAGGAGTTGAATGATGGCTAAGGCGCATTCTAGGCAAAACCGTGCCGTAAATAAAGCGGCAAAAACCGAACGTTATTACACCATGGGATACGTGCCGCAAAATGACAAGGCCAATGCCCCGCCTGCGATACACCTGAAAGGGCAGTGGCTTAAGCAGGCCGGGTTTGAAATTGGCGGCACACTGACCGTTAAGATTATGGACGGTTGTTTAGTGCTCATCCCTGACAGCAACGAGACTTACAGCCTCAAACAGCAATACCAGCGCCAGCGAGAGCAAATCAGTGAAATTAAGCTGCGGATGCGGGAACTGCCTGGCGACTACAACAGCAACTAAGGGCAGGGAGTGAGCGGCTCTTAAAAAGAACAAAGCCGGAAGATCACGGGGATCTTTCCGGCTGTTTGAGGCTTATTCTCTACTCAAAAGTAATTCTTTCCACTTTTCAAGATAACCTTTGAATTCTTCGATAGTAGCTATCTTTAGGCTTTCTTCTGTGTACTCATTAAAAATCTCAACGCCGTCTGGCTTAATGGTAACAGTGTGGGCATTGCCTGTGCCTTCCCATAGGGGTAACACGCCATTTTTGATAGATTCGCATAAATCAATAAGTTCGTTCGCACTATAAATACTACCTTGAATATCACCACTTAAAAAATCGGCTAATACATGGCGATTATAATCAATATCGATTGCTGGATATCCATCTTTATCAATAAAAAATCTCATATTTCCTCTACTTAATATATATAGGATATGCGGTATTCATCTTACCCGAAGCGTCAAGCCATCCTTCTATTCTAATTCCGCTAGGTGCTTTTCCAGACCATTTCCCATTTGGCTGTATTGTGGCATTTTGATAAGCACCTTTAATCTCATCTAGAACTTTTTGTTGACTCCACGATTCTGGATAAAATGATGATTCACGTTCTTTGGGTATCCATTGGCCTGTTTTAGCATTACGAATTTCTACTTTACCGGTATAAATGCCCTGTGAATTAGGTGGGTTTGTCATTTGAACAATTCGTGCTTTTCCATGATGATCACCTTCATGATGAAAACCAACCGCATTCCCCCTCCTGTTAACTTCGCCGTGGAAAACATGTTCGTCATTTATCGGAGGAACAGGTTTTTTGGAAGACTGCTTAAGCAGCTTATCGCAATCATCACCGGCTAATCCTAGAGGATCTACCCACTTCGATGGATTATGCACATACCCGTACGGATTCAACCCGCCCAATAATCCCAACGGATCAGGGCTGATGTACTGCGCGGCTTCCGGCGAGTAATAGCGGTGCCGATTGTAAAAAAGCCCCGACTCCTCATCGAAATATTGGCCTAAAAAACGCAGGTTGCAGTTAACATGATAATCCACATCATTGGAGGCGATGACCTGCAAGCGTTCTGCTTTGCCCCAGGTGGTGAGCCGCTGCGCCCAGACCAGCCCGCCTTCCTCATTGAGCATCTCGCGCGGCGTACCCTGATGGTCACAGACGATATAGTGCAGTTTGCCCCGCTCAGCGCGTGCCGAAGGTGTCAGTGCGCCCGGCTCGTAGAGCCAGCGGATGCGCTGATTTTCCACCGGTGTACCATCGGCATAAAGCAGGGTTTCCTCAATGAGCTGGTCACCGCTCCACAAATAATCATAGCCCAAAATGGCATCGGGTTTCACTGTTAAATCCGGTTTGCCATCCAGCCAGCGCTGTAAATTGGCGGTGGCCAGTTTGCCATCATGTACTTTCAGCTTACGAATACGCCGTCCGAACGCATCGTAGCGATAGTGCCAGCGCGAGCCGTCCGGCGTTTCGCAGTGGGTAAGCTGGTTTTGGGTATCCCAGCGGTAGCGCCAGATTTGTGGCCGGAGCCGTCACGCTGTTCGGTTTTTTCCACCAGCCGGCCATTATCATCATAGCGATAGCGGACATTGCCACGTTGCACCACCCGCCCGGATTGCTGGCGCTGAGTAATTTGTATCATTGCGCCCTGGACATCTACCGGAATATGCTGGCTCAGGTTACCGTTGGCATCATAACGGAACTGTTCTTCATACGGACGGTTGCCATCAAACAGGGTATGCAGTATCTGGTCATTGGAATTATAACGGTAGCGGGTTTGCCCCCAGCGGCTGTCGTCAATCACACGGACGTTATGGGCTCGGTCGTATTGCCAGCTCCGGTTGACGGCGGTTGCCTGGGGTGGGAAGTGCGGATCGTTTTGAGCCAGCGTTTCCCGGAAAAATTTAGTTGCCTGCCCCGCTGACTGATGTGCCAGCAGGCCAGTTGCGGTGTAGCGACTGGCAAGGATAAAACCGTTGGCACTTTCGCGCACCGTTTCCCGCCCCAGTGCATCATGCTGGAATGTCAGTGGCGCATGCTGGTTAAGCTGAAAGTGATTCAGACTCCCCGACAGGTTATAACCGAAGTGCAGGGTATTGCCATCGACACTTTCGCTGACAGGACGTCCGGTCAGATTATCCCATTCGCGCGTAATTTCCCGCCCATTGATACGCTCACAGGTCGGCAGACCAGTGATTTTGTCATATTCATATTCCACAACAGCATCGGCATTAGTGGCTTTCACCAACTGATACCGCTTGTTGTATTCGTAACGCGTTGTGGCTTTCAGTACCCATTGGTTTTCTTCCGGTTGCCAGCTTTCCTGTTTGATCAACAAACCCGTAGTGGAATAATGCCAGCGGAGCTGTTGTCCGTCGGGATATTGCGTCAGTGTGCGGCGTCCCAGTTTATCGTACTGATATTCAAGAGTACGCCCGGTAAAATCAGTTTCCCGGATAATCTGCCCGGCGGCATCCCGCTCATAACGATAGGTTTCGCCGGTGGAGGCGGTCACTGAGTTCAACCGGGTCAGCCGGTCATAGCCAAAATGTAATACCGTGCCATCGGGCCGGGTAACCTGAGTCAGCAGGTCAAACGCGCCGTAAGTATAACGGGTGGTACGGCCTTCGCCGTCAGTCACGGCCACGACTCGCCGTTCACTGTCATAGGCCAGTTGTTGCGTGGTGCCATCCGGCAGTTCGACTTCCGTCAGGCTGCCGTTGAGACTGGCATGGTCGTCACTGTAGCGGTAGCGGGTTTGTTGTTTCAGGGTATCGGTGAGTTGGCGCAGGCCCAGTTCATCCAGTTGCAGTCCGGTGGTTTGACCGTCCGGTGTCATCACTGCGGCTAGTCGCTGTTGCTCGTCATAAGCATAGTGCCACTGGCGTCCGTCCGGTAGCAGGCGCTGACGCAATTCACCGTGCGTGCCGTATTGGTATTCTTCTTTGTGCCCCAATGGATTAGTCAGCGCTGTCAGGTTACCCTGTTCGTCATAGTGAAATTGCCAGCACTCACCGGTTGGCAGGACACTTTCAATGAGCTGTCCGTGTTCGTCATAGCCGTAAGCAAAGGTTTCTCCGGTCGGCAGGACCATTTCAGTCAGGGCACCGTCAGGGTTGTAATCGAAAGTCGTGATCCCACCTGCAGCATCGGCTTCCCAGACGATTTGACTGTAGCGCCACTGGCGGCGTGTGACGCGCCCCAGCGGATCGACTTCACGGATCACCAGCCCGTTGTGATCGTAATGGTGCTGGGTTTCACCGCCTTCAGCATCCCGGTCAGTGGTGATACGCGCCTGGTCGTCATAATGGAAACGGTCACTCCAGTAGCCGCTGGGGGACATCATGCTCACTACCCGCCCCTGCTTATCATAAGTGAGATGCAGATCAGTCTGGTCGGTATCGTGCCAGCGAGTCATCCGCCCCTGAGCGTCATATTCATGCTACAAATGGTTGTGCTGGAACGCTTCACATTGATGCAGGTAACCCTGTGAATCATAGTGACAGGTCACCAGCCGTTGGTGTGTTTGTTGCTTGAGGTAATCCACTGTCTGGAGTTGCTGATCCTGATAACCCAGAATCAGCCGGAAGCCATCCGTGCGCGTGACTTCGATCAGTTGTGAGTGTTTATCGTAAATAAACCGGATCGCGTTCTGACGGCGGTCAGTGATCGCGGATAGCTTGCGAATATTTCCAACGATATGATTGAAATGATAGCTGAGTTGGGACTGGCGGTCGGTCAGTTGTAGTTCACCCGTTAATTCGCCGGTCAGCAGGTAATAGGGAATATGCTGATTACGGGCGAGTACCTGATTATCCGGCGTATTGAAATCATAGATGACGCCGTCTGCATCGGTGAAATTGATTTTGCCGTCAGTCAGTACTAGCTGGCGTGACCAGTCATCCGCCCATTTCGGGCCAAACAGGCCGTTTAGGTTGGCGGTGGAGCGATAGGTGCGGGTCAGGGTAATCGGCAACAATCCGGGGATAGAGATAACCGGCCAGACTTGCAGGAAGTCGCCGGTGGCCATATCGACAGGTTCACTTTTTGTGCTACAAGTCCCGTTGCAGCTACCATCTTTATCGGTGGATTTGTTGTCAACAGGGTCTTTTTCGGTGTTTTTGGGTTTGGCCGGCGCGGGGTTGGCGGTTTCTGGCGACTGGCCTTTGATTTTGGCACCTTTTTTGGCAACAGCTTTGGCAAGTCCAAGAAGACCTGTCGCTAAAGAAGCTCCTTCGTATATTAAATTACCCCCTTTCTCGGCATCGCTTTTCATTTCCATCTTAATCGCATCAGCATTGACCGCTGCCACGGCCTTTTGCTGCAATTCAGACACACCGACAGGAGAGCCTCCCATATATTCCCAGGCTTTTTCGGCAGCAACGGCCGGTGCCGTTGTCATGATTACGGCTCCCTTGCCAAGCAATTCCCCCATTTCAGGAACGGTATTCCAGAGCGCTTTTCCTGCCCCGACAGCCGCTTCGCCCGGACTGTCCCAGGCGGCTTGCAGATTATGTTTACTCTCATCAACCCATTTATTGAAGTCATCGGCGGTTTCCTGAAACCAGTCAACGGTTTTATCCCACATCCCTTTTTCCGCCGGTACCTCTGGCTGAATGGCCGGATTAGCTGCATGCGGAGGAAAGGCGGACTGGGGGGCCTGTCCGACAATGCTACCAATTGTATTACCTTCTCCGGTCGGGCTATCGTCTCGTGGCTTTTGCGGCAATGCATCATTGGGTTTGGGATGATTGTCGTCTTCTTTCTCTTCTTCCCATTCTTCCTTTGGAAATTCACCCCTTTTGAATTTTTCAACGGTATCCTGAGCCGTTTTCTTAAAAGCCTGAGCTTCAAAGTCAGCGTCTGCCGGATTATAGTGAATGTCTAATTCTGGGTCGTCTCCGTCATTGCCGTAAAAGCGGGCGCTTTGCCGGTATAATGTCTCTGCATTGCTGAGCGCTTTCTCCGCCTCAGCCTGTGTGCGAATGTTAAATTCTTTACAATATTCTTCGGCTCTGACATCGTTGCTATCGGGTGTGACGAGCATCTTATCTGACATGGTTTCCCTCCTTATGTCCCGTTCATCCAAAACTTATCCCCATGGCGCAATACCAGTTTGTTGCTCTTATAAAGATTAATTTGGTAATTAATAGAATGATATCTTGTATGTTTTATTTTCTATCATTCGAAAAAAGGCTATTTGGTAGATGAATATCCATGTTATTTCGCGATAGTATTTTATTTTAAATAACTTACTTTGTTTATTTATCATTAATGTTCTTATTATATTCAATAAAAATAATAACCATATTGATTAGGGTTTTGTTGATATTAAAAAAATAAAAGGGCGATATATTCGCCCTAATCGTTCATTTTTTAAATATGCATTACTTCTTTGCAGCAGCCCGTACTTCCGTCACACTATTGCCACCAATTCCCCAGTTATCCGTTTCCACTTCATCAATAATGACAAATGTTGTTGCCGGATTCTTGCCAAGTACATCCACCAGCAACTGGGTTGCACCTTCAATCAGTTGTTTCTTCTGTTCAGCAGTTGCCCCTTCGCGGGTGATTTTGATGTTCACAAATGGCATAAATAACTCCTTTTTAGGTTTGTTATAAAATGATTCTTATGATGCGGTTTTGTTTTGTTACTCTTTTTTCTCTGCCGTGGCGATCCAGGCAGCGCAAAACAGGGTCAGTCGGGCAAAGAAATAGAAAAATGCCATCAGGCCAATTACTGAGCCAAAGGCTGCGCCAGAAGGTGAACTGGCAAGGCGTGGCAGCATCATGGTCATAATCGATTTGATGATCTCAAACCCAATGGCGGCCATTAATGTTCCCTGAAGCAGGGCTTTCCGCTCAGGCCGATGACGAGGTAAGATCCACAATATCCATAGAAATAATAAATAATTGGCGGAAATGGAAATCGTCATGCCAATGGATGTCCATACGGGGCGTAGCCATTCGATACTTTCTAAGCCAAGCGCATGGACTATGGTTGCCTGAGCAGAGCCAGCGATGGAGTTTAGGGAAAGTGTTATCACTAATGCGAATAGCAGGCCAAACAGAGAGAAAACATCCCGGATATATTGAGAGTAGATTTCTTCTTTATCTTCGTGGTTACGTTCCCAGACATCACGGGACTGAGCTCGGATCGCTTCCCGCAGATTGCCGACCCAATTCACGCCTGAGTAGAGCGCGATCGCCAAGCCTGTCAATCCAACGGTTGTCCTCTGTTTTATGGCAGTATCCACACTGTTTTTCAATGTATTTGCCAGCGTTGGGTCGCTGATGCTATTGGCAATACCGTTGATGAGTTTTGCCAGCAAATCAGGATTGGAAGCCAGTACAAAACCTGCGATAGCAAAAGAGAGCATCAGTATTGGGATCAGTGACAGAAAGGAGAAATAGGTAATCGCTGCACCAAACTGACTTCCCATTCGATCATTGAAACGTTGAGCTGCCCGGATAAGATGGGCAATAAATGGTATGTGGCGGATATCGTTGCCAATGCGGATCGTCACCGAAAGCGCTTTTTTGCTGCCATCTAGCCCTTTCTGTAATGGTGTGTTGGTTGTTCCTTTGCTGGAATGTTCCCTTTTTTCGAAATCATTTGGCATTACATCCCCTTGGCTTTGCCTGATATGACTGTACCTGATATGACTGTAATGTAGCCCATTATAGCCGCCCTCTTCCAAGTTACAGCTTTATCATGTTTACTTATCCCAATCCTATTGCCAGAGAGGGGAAAGGGGTGAGGATAATTGGTTGGCCGAATAGGGGAAAAGTACGGTAGCTACGCTGCCGGCTACCGTACTATGTATTATGTGCGATGTGAGTGAATTAAAGAGAGGTCAATTAATCCAACGGGTGATCCTTGATCCAACTATGTGTAGCGGGTATTTCTGTATTGTGATTCTCATTTTTCACGAAAGGCATTTTGCCGGAGAAGACATTTTTCTGAGCTTCGTTAGCAAGACCTGCGATGGAATCCGGCAAGTTAACTCCCATATTTTTACTTCTATCGTAGCCTGTTACAGATTGATGCTCGATTTGCCGGGTATTAACGGATACCTGCCCTTGTGTGCTGTCAATCCGGCTGCCGATTAATTGGGTTTTACCCGCGACGTCCAGATTCACTCCATTAGCACCGTTGATGGTTGATTGCTCACCAATGGTTTCCTGATCGAGAGTATCGTAATTACTCTTGAGTTTCCCATTGTATCCTTTGAAGGCCGCGGTCAGGCGATCAGTCAGACTTGGGGCTTCCGCATTGGTTTTTTCATCATTGGTTGCCGCTGTTTCAGGTGAGTTTTCGGGTAAGTTGCTGTCAGCAATCGGTAGTGTTGTTTTATGAGAATTATCTCCTTTGACGGTTTTGCTATACCCTAATCCTGCATCCAGACCGACATTCAGGCTATCAGTTCTATTTTTGAGACTTTCAACATTAAGGTTGCCACCGATATTACCCGTCACTTGATCTGCGGTAATATTAGTTCCCTTGAGGGATGTGTCCTGGGCACTGGTCAATACAACATGACCACCAGAAACCTGGCTGTTATGGTGAGTGACTTTGTTCAGGTGATCGACACCGAATTTAACTCCACCACCAATATCGTATTTGCTGTCGATGATGCTGTTATTTGTTTCTCCATTATCTCCCGTACTATCACTGCCTTCATTGTTACGGACTTTACTGGATACGCCACCTTTGCCTTTAACGTCAAAGTTCCAGCCATTACTGTTAACTGTATCCTGAGCAGCAGCCAGTTCAATTCCACCACGTTGCGCAGTTAAATCCACTTGTTTACCAGAGACATTCGCACCTTGTAGTGTCAAATTATTGCCCGCATTCAGATTGATACCTTGCCCGCCGGTGATAGCACTGGTCTGGGCTGTAGTACTGTTCTGTTGGCTGGTGTTATAGCCTGCGCCTGCACTGCCACTGAAGTTTTTACCATCTGGATTAGTGCCTACAGTTAGGGAAAGTTCTCCATTATAGCCGTAATTGTTTTGTTCCCTGTGGTTGGTAGCCTGATTGAACTGAATATTTCCGCCAGAATTAACGTTTGTTCCGCCATTGCCCGCATTCATGGATGTTCCCTGATAACGTGCGTCTCTGGTCACCTGAACGTGAATACCATTTTGGGCATTAATACCACTGGTAACGGCATGATTATCGCTGGTGGATGTTGCCTGATAGCTGCCGTTACCTTTGCCATTGACAGAAAGGTCACTGCCTGTGCTGGTGTAAATGCGCAGACGAGCGTCGCCAACAGTATTAGATGAATTGCTGTTCTGACGATTGTAGGCTGCTTCACTGGTATGGCTGCCCGCAGTTAGTGACACGCCGCCTTTATTCGCCTGATACTGGGTTCCTTGATCGTAAATATCTCCATTGGTGGTTACTTTGATATCATCAGCTTTAACAGTAGTTACTACAGCATTTGATTGATAAGTATTGGTGTTATTGCTTTTGCCATTCATGGCAAGCTCAAGACCCGCATTTGGCAATCCGGTTTTTGAGATCGCGGTATCCAATTTCCCGTCTGTTGCCGCTTTAGCCGTTTTTTCCACCGGGCGGGACGTTGCACTGTAATCGGCTGAACCACTGATTTCACCACCTACCTGTAATTGGCTTGTAGACGCTGATTCTGTATTGGCCGTCGCAACATTTTTAATGCTGCCCGCATTCGCCTGATAAGTTCCTTGTACCTGATACTGAGTGCCTTGTTGTTTCAGTTCTCCCATTGCGTTCAGTTCAAGGTTGCCATTGACTTGAGCGTTTGACACTACCGCAGTAGTACGGTTCTGGGAATAAACATTATTGGAATACCCCCCTTCGGCTCCACCCCCGATCCTATCCATGCCACCAGTAGCGAATACACCGCCACGGACTTTGGCTTGTGAATTTTCGGTTGTTGCATGATCTTCTGCTGCCAGCAATGCGATATTATCGCCTGTAATTTTGGCATCACCCTGTGTTGTGACTAGCTTTGTGCTTGTGATAGTGACATTTTTTCCTGAGTTAATGGAAAGGTGACCACCCTGCAACTCGGCTTGATGTTGTGCAGTGGAATGGGTGTTCTGGTTATCGGAGGTATGCTCAAAACCTACACCAGCGCGGTATTGCTTATCTTTCGTCTCATTAGCGTAATAGTTCCAGCCAAGATTGGTTTTTTCCTGCTGATACTTATTTTGTGCATCAAAGGCAAGTACATTGATATTGCCTGATGTGTTCAGATTAAGTTCACCTGCGCTTTTCGCCAGACTGCCAATAACATTGATATCTTTGTTACTGAGTAACTTCAGGTCAGTATCAGAAATTAACTGGCTACCGGAACTGGTTTGCTGGTTTGTTTGTTCCTGATTGGAATTTTTGGTGATATTAAAGATTGTTCCCTTTCTCTCATCAATCTTTTTATAGGCATGATTAACGGCATTATCGATGACTAACTGCCCATCATTAGCTTCAACATACGCTCCTTGTTGCGCTTTTACCTTACTGCCGGTAATCGTGACACCATTTATTCCATTCAGTAGTAAATGCCCATCTGCCTTGATGTCAGAAGCATGGTGTGTTTCCACTTTATCCTGGTTGTCTTTATTACTGCCACCTGCAATGCCACCCCAATAGTGTTTATTTTTCTCAACGTGAAGATCATTGACGAGAGATTGCGTAGTGACTTTTACCTGTTGCCCCGCTGAAACAATCAGGTTTTTGCCTGAATGTACCTGAGAGCCGATAATTTCGGCATTAGCTCCTGCGTTGATCCCAATATCTCCCCCTGCGTTCAACTCACTGTTGACACTGCGCTGAGTAGTATTGACCGTTGTCCAGTTACCGGTTTGCAGTGCCAGGGAGTGATTTTTTTTATAGCCTGTTTCAACGGTCATTTCTGATTCCACTAAACCAGCCAGTTTTACATCTTGTTTAGCGGATATGGAAAGTTGGTTTCCGGCGATAATTTTACTGCCAAGCACTTCTGCATTGCCTTCGTTGGCGGTCAGATGAACATTTTCCCGTGCGTTGAGGGAATTTCCTTCATATTGATATTTTTCATTCTCATTGGTGACATCATACTGCCAGGATAATCGCCATTTGTTATCGACGTTACGGTTAAGCTGGTGAAGTTGTTGACCATCCAGTTTCAGATTAGCGCCAGTCAGTTTGATATTATCCCCTTCAATATCGGTTGCCATCACCTGATTATTCTGGTGGGCGACCAGCGTGATGTTCTTACCGGTCAGTTGAGTGCGGGCAATGGATTCGTTAATTTGCTTTTGCGAGGTATGAACACCACTAAAACGGCTATCATAGTTATCTTCGCCTGTTTCATGTGATGAATTCCGGTTAAGGCGCCCTTGAGACAGCAGGTTTTTACCCTGCAATATAATATCTCCGCCTTGCAGGTTAGCCGCCTCCAATTTCACGTCACCGTGGGAGGTCAGGTAAATACCATCATCGGCACTCATCTTACCTTGCAGATTGACTCCGCTTCCCTCCGCAGTATTCAACAGACGAATACGTCCCGCTTGCATACTACCGAGATAGTAACTATCAAGTGCGTCCATGACAGATTGCTGTGATGTCAGGATTTGGCCATCCGCTGCAATTTGGTTATTTCCCATTGTGATATTGAGCATTTTTGGGGTGATGACTTTGCCGTTGATATCAACTCTGGGGGCAATCAGGTTCAGAACATCATTATGGGACAAGCCATTGTTTTTGATATTTAGAGCATTTTGGTTATCGAAATTCTTGAATCCTTGCAGGATACCATTTTCAACTAACGGGTTACCGACAACCAGAGATGCCTGATTCGTGTTGATAAAGCCACAACCGTTACAGGTGATGCCATTGGGGTTTGCCAGCACATAATCGGCGGCCATGCCGAAGATCTCTTGTTTACCGAGCAGGAATGAAGGGTTACGGCTGACCACTTCATTCAGAATGATACTGGCGGCTTGCCCATTCAAATTATTATTAGCGGATAACTGCCCGGCCAGTTCCGATTGTCCATTAACCAATGAGTTATTTAATACAGCACCCATTTGGTTGACGTTAAAGTCCTGATACTGGTTATGAGATAAACCCGAATCGGTAGGGGCGACGATATTGACGACTGTAGCGCCTGTTTCTGCAATGGTGACATCCGGGCGATGATCTGCATCACCACCAGGTGTAATGCCGTTGGCAAAACTGGTTGAACAAGTTGTCAGAATAATTGCCATTGATGCAGCAAGTTTCCCCGCAGGAGATAATCTGAACTTTTTTCTCTTCATATTATTACCTCTGTTTACTTTCTTTCTTGTGAGTGTGCAGCTACCTTGGAAGAAGGCTTCCAAGTTGGCTACGGTTAAAAAACTGATGATTTAATAAACTAAAAAGTGTAAGAAAAACGGGTTAATAGTTGCATGGGTTCATCCTTACCTTTATTTTTATGGGCCAGCGTTTTGCCACGGCTCATCTCAACATCGGCGAAAAAATGTTGATAGCGCAAAGTCATACCAACACTTAATCCCGCATTGCTCTTCCATGATTCCTGTCGGTTGTGGCTTTTGATCTGGCCGATATCTGCGCCGATACGCAGGGTAAGTGAACTTTCAGACAATGGTATTGAGTGGGATAAGGTATTTCTCAGATACCAGCCGTTATCTGCGGAAAGGACGTTATTACTGACCCCCCGCACCGTATTACGGTCGGTAATATTGAGCCACTCAACACTGGGTAAGCCTTTTGGACTGTACTGAGCGTAAAACTGGCTGTTAAATCGGTACGGCATGGCAAGTAGTTTGACGTGCTGCTGTAAATTTACCGATAGCTTCCCTTTGGTAAATTGTTTATTCAGGTTGTCTGTGGAGGTTTGGGCACCGAACCACGGTGTTCCTTGCTCAATACCAGCATCAAAAGTGATAAGACCACTGGGAATAATTTGCAAGTGGCTTATTCCCAGTGAAAACACAGTTAATGTCTGGCTACTGTGCCTAAGTTTCTCGATACCGAAATAGTTGTTGTAATTCTTATAGACAAATTGACTGTTGACCGTCGAGAGTTGCGATTGATTACGGTGGAATATCCAATCCATACGTACGCCCGACTGTTGTGAATTACCGTGCAGTTTGATTGAGTGTTTCGGCAATTTTGGATGGCTTGTATAGCGGGAATAGCTGGTAAAGCCGCTGAAAGTCACAGCACCGTAAGGGAGCGAATAGAATAGGGTGGCGGCGCGGTTATATTGGGTATTGGGTTTATCGAGAGTACTGACACCGCTGAAGCTGATGAAATCTGATAATCCCAGAGGGCTGTCTATACTGGTATTCAGTCGGCCAATCCATTCGCCGGTACTTTTTTGCCCATAGTTATCAGTTATTGTGGTGATCCGCCACGGAGTGGAATGCTGATTATGCAGCCTGATGATAGAACCACCATTAACTGAACCGGGCAGAATATCAAGCGTTGTTTTGTTTGATTGCAGACGATTCGACTGATCCAGCCCTTGATCCAACTGATTAAGATTCAAAGGTTGATTGATCAATCCGGGGAATAACATCCGGCTGTTGACCCAGTGATCACCGCCTTCAATGGCTTCGACGAATCCTTCAACAACATTGAGTCCCAATTCTCCACGATGATTGGGGGGAATAAATTGTACCCGTGCCGTAATATAGCCTTTGGCAAGATAGAGATTAGTGATTTCTGCTGTCAGTTTGTTGATGTCATTGTTAGTAATGCAATGATCGGGTAATGCACTGAGTGTATCTAAATCTGTCAGAGAGAGCAGAGTCATCCCCTGAAGATAAACACCATTGATATTCAGACAGGGTGAGGCTTCAACCAATACGGGTGATACAGTTTGTGGCGCAGTGGTATCAGTACGATCAATGAATCCTTGGTGTCGGCGTTGTTCAATTAACCGACCTATTTCTCGTGAACTGTCCTGTAAGGTTCTTCTGGCTTCATCCATGGTGGATTCAACCATAGCGGATTCAGCCATAGCGGATTCAGTCATAGATAGTGCAAAGTCGGGTGTTTCAGGCAAAGCGATTACCTGAATAGAGGTAGATAATAAGATGAGGATTGCTGTTTTTTTAAACATCGTAACACCCAAATGACAATGGTTAAGTTGAAATGTAACCTGAGATCGATCAGATATAGTTATAATGGTTCACTAATTAATCATTAAAGCATAGAAATTATTTTATTTGGCTCTGATTAACGGGAGCAGTCTGTCTTATATGATTATTTATAGTTATATATTTAACTTAACCGTTTACTATCACCCATTTTAGTTATGTTTTACCGCATAATTTAGAATTAACTCAAATGAGAAGTAGATTTAATTGAAATTTCAAATAAATGGTGGAAAGACATGAATTTTGTTTTTTTTAACTTCATGTTTAAAAATGTGACATTGGTTATTAATAGTACATGTGATTATTAATTTATATATTCTTATTTATTGAGAAAATAATCACTATATAAAAATCTCACTTTTAAAAAAAACAAAAAAATAAAATATAAACAAGGAAAAAATGAATTAAAGTAAATTAATAGGGGGAGGTAATGTAGGAGAGTATTATTCAGCCAATGAATAATATTCATTGGCTGAAAATTTATTGCTAAAAACTTATTATCTAAAACTTGATGAATAAGATATTAAGCAACAATTGGCGCGCGCCAGTCGTCAGCACCAGAAGTACCAGCAGTAGTGTGTTCCCACTCGATCTTACGGTAAGAGAGAGAAACACGAACCAGCTGAGTGAATTCAGATTTTGCCGGATCCTGGCAGTGTGGCATTTTGCAGTCGATGTCAACGATAGTTGCATCTATCAGTTTAGTCGTAAAGAAATGCTCTTGTTTACCTTCGATAGAAGTACGATACCACTTCAGTTCTACAGTTGTTAACATTTCGCCGGAAGCCAGTGCGTTGTAAAGCAGAGGAACTGCTTTATTCAGTGCAACGGTGAAGCGGAATGGTTTATGTGCACGCTGACCAGAAGGCTGACCAGATTGTGGATCAGTTGGAACAGTAACAATGTGGTCAAATTCTTGAACCAGCATTTCGTCTTCGTGACCCTGAACAAAGATATTGCCTACTGATTCAGCAGTGAATGCGCCAGCAGTGATATTACCCTGAGTTTTTCCGTTGATGGAAATATAACATGGAGTTGGCATATGAATATCCTATAAAAATTTACCAATATAAGTGTAAGTGCTCATTCCTTGCGTGATTATTCCATTCATTGATGAAATAAAATTAGCGATGCCGAACACTCGGGGCGAATAATAAAGCTGAAATTGTCTAATGCAAAGTTATTTGTAAATTGCAACGCGAGTTCAAATTCAATGACAAATAAAAATTTTATAATCATTGCCGTTGTGATATTTATGACTGAGTTTTTATAAAAAGCAAGATTGTTTTTCTGTATAAAAATTAATCTTCATATTTTTGATTTATATAATTAATTGATAAATAATGTGTTTTAATTTTTAAATCATATGATTTTTATGATCATTTATAAAGTGTGATGTACGTCAAAAATATGAGTTGGATAAGATTTTTAATGGAGAACAATTAATCTAAATAAATAAAAAATATACTTGATAATAATGATAGGACACAAACTTGCAGACTATATTTTATTCATAATATATGAAAAATATTACCTTATATACAATTGACAGGTAATCGGTCTGTATACTCTTATGGAGAGTAAAGACAAAGTTTTATCTATTTTGCAAGGGGAAAATATTTATAAGTTTCTAGAAAACACGATAAAAGTACTAAAAGCCAGAATAGAGGGTGTTATCAATAAGTGTTTTGGCTTTACATCAAAAAAATAAAGTGTCAAACTCGCTATTGACGATTTTTTATATCGATGTTACTTCCATGATTGGATAGAATATCTCTGTATCTTTATCTATATGCTGATATATAAAAATCTATTTGTTCCTGCAAATACAGTTGTCTTCCGCAGCCTATTTCTTTAGGAAAGCCTGCTGCATTTGTTATACGGTTAAACATTGTAATTATTCTCTTTCCAATAATGGGTTGTTAGACAGTTCATGGTTGTATTAGCCAAAGGGTTGAAATATGAGTAAGAATAGTCCTGGTAGCGTAGCTCCGAAAGAAAGAATTAATATTAAATATGTTCCTAATACTGGCGACCAGACCGCAGAAGTTGAATTACCTCTGAATCTTCTGGTTATTGGTGACTTGAAAGGAAAGAAAGAAGATACGCCAATTGAAGAACGACAGACCGTTTCCGTTAATAAAAATAATTTTAATGCGGTAATGAATGAGGCGAACATCAACCTGACTTTTAACGTCCCTAATCGCCTTGAAGAAAATAGTGAAGAAGATCTACCAGTTAATCTGGAAATTAAATCACTGAGTGATTTCTCACCGGATAATATCGCTAAGAAGGTACCAGAGCTGAATAAACTGCTGGAACTGCGTGAAGCATTAGTTGCATTAAAAGGCCCTCTGGGAAATATCCCTGCATTTCGCGCTCGCTTGCAGTCACTGCTGGATGATGAATCCGTTCGTGAGCAACTCCTGAAAGAACTTGAAATCATCAATAAAAAATAACTCGTTAAAGGAATTTTAAATGGCTCAGCACGAAGAAAACAGCACAGCACTTGCTTCTGGCGCAACGACTTCTCTGCTTGATGAAATCATGTCTCAAGCGAGGATGACTCCTGAAAATGATGGCTATTACATTGCAAAACAGGGTGTAGCAGCTTTTATTGGCAGCATTCTGGACACAGGCTCTAACGAAGAACCGATCAACAAACTTCTCGTTGATAAAATGATCGTTGAGCTTGATAAAAAGCTGAGTGAGCAGATGGATGAAATCATGCACGCTAAGCCGTTGCAGGAGCTGGAATCTTCCTGGCGTTCACTGAAAATGCTGGTGGATCGCACTGATTTTCGTGAGAACATCAAAATCAACGTGATTCATGCGACTAAAGATGAATTGTTGGAAGACTTTGAATTCTCTCCTGAAATCATCCAATCCGGTTTCTATAAACATGTTTATTCTGCGGGTTACGGCCAGTTCGGTGGTGAACCTGTTGCTGCCGTTGTTGGTAACTATGCTTTCAGCAACACCACGCCTGACATCAAATTGATGCAGTATGTCAGTTCGGTCGGTGCAATGGCTCATGCGCCATTCCTGTCTTCTGTTTCACCAGAATTCTTTGGTGTTAACAGCTTTACTGATCTGCCGGCTATCAAAGATCTAAAATCTGTATTTGAAGGCCCTTCACACACCAAATGGCGTTCATTGCGTGAGTCAGAAGATTCCCGCTACCTGGGCTTAACTGCGCCACGTTTCCTGCTGCGTCTGCCATATTCCACCGTTGAAAATCCAATCAAAAACTTCAACTATCAGGAAAATGTCAGCCGTGACCACGAACACTATCTGTGGGGGAACACTGCGTATCTGTTGGCAAGTTGTTTGACTGACAGCTTCGCTAAATATCGCTGGTGTCCGAACATCATCGGTCCACAAAGTGGTGGGGCAGTAAACGATCTGCCGGTCCATCTGTATGAAGCAATGGGCCAGATTCAGGCGAAGATCCCAACTGAAGTACTGATCACTGACCGTCGTGAATTCGAACTGGCGGAAGAAGGCTTCATTACTCTGACTATGCGTAAAGGTAGTGATAACGCTGCATTCTTCTCTGCAAACTCGGTTCAGAAACCAAAAATTTTCCCAAATACCCGCGAAGGGAAAATTGCGGAAACCAACTACAAGTTGGGCACTCAGTTGCCATACATGTTCATCATCAACCGCCTGGCACACTACATCAAAGTCTTGCAACGTGAGCAGATCGGTTCCTGGAAAGAGCGCCAGGATCTGGAACGCGAACTGAACATGTGGCTGAAACAGTACATTGCTGATCAGGAAAACCCACCGACTGACGTTCGTAGCCGCCGCCCACTGCGCGCTGCTGAAATCAAGGTATTGGACGTTGAAGGCGATCCAGGCTGGTATCAGGTGGCAATGCAGGTTCGCCCACACTTCAAATACATGGGTGCAAGTTTCGAACTGTCTCTGGTCGGACGTTTGGATAAGGAATAATCATGGCTGCGCTGTACAGTTGGAACAGAGGCAGCTCTGCCAGTCTGTTCGAGCGCATTCAAGGGAAGAGCCTCGGCTCTTCCCGTCAGTCAAGGATGCGTGCACTGCTTGATTCTATTAAGAAGCATTTGAACGAAGTGCTGAATACGCGCCCTGGTGCCTGCCAGAGTGCCATTGAATTGGGTGTCATTGATCTCAATGATGCAACCGCAACGTCAGTGGATTTCAAGCAAAGTATCGAATGGGCGATAGAAGAGTGCATCAGAAATTATGAGCCCAGAATATCAGCGGTTTCTGTCAGTGCCATCAATGATGATTCAGATCCGTTGTTATTGAGCTTTCATATCAGTGCTGAGGTTTCCCTGGATGATATCAACGATGTTGTCGAATTCAGCATCCAGTTGGATAACAACCGGCGCTATTGCCTGGAGCGAACTCAATAAATGTCATTTGAAAAATATTTCAGAGATGAGCTGAACTATTTGCGACAACTGGGGAAAGAAGCCGCAGTTGAGCGTCCTCATCTTGCCGCATTTCTGTCTGAACAAGGCTCTGATCCTGACGTTGAACGTTTGCTTGAAGGTTTTGCATTTCTGACAGGCAATCTGCGGGCAAAGATTGACGATCAGTTCCCTGAACTGACTCACGGCTTGCTTAATATGCTCTGGCCTAATTATCTGCGTCCGACGCCCAGTATGACCATCATCGAATATACTCCTGATGAGAGTGTTGTGACAAAAGCAACACAGGTTAAGCGCGGCACACAGATTATGAGTAATCCGCTGTCAACTCATGATGATATTTACTCGAACGACCATTCTTTGAATGGACAATCGAGTGGCAAAAGAGACGATCATAGCCGCTGCACTTTTACATTGTGCCGCGATGTCTGGCTTTTTCCTCTCTCCATTCAGGACATTTCCGTTAATAACAGTAATGAGCAAGGGATTATTGGCCTGAATTTTGCGTCGAAAACGGAACTGAACCTGCATGAACTGGAACTGGGTAAATTGCGGTTCTATCTGAGTGGCGATGACTATACCACTTCTCAACTCTATTTCTGGCTCTGCTATTACTTCAGAAAAGCGGAATTGGTTATTGGTGATACGGTCATTCCTCTGCCAGATTTTGACTTTGTACCGGTCGGATTCGAACGGGAAGATGCCCTGTTGCCTTATCCTAAAAATGCTTATATGGGATATCGCATTTTGCAGGAATATTTCTGTTTTGCGGAAAGTTTTCTGTTTTTTGACGTTAAGGGATTCCCTGAACTGTCTGAAGATCTCAAAACCAAAGATTTCAAACTGAATTTATATTTTTCTCAGGCGTTACCCCCAGAAGCTAAGATTCGCCACGATACTTTCCGCCTGCACTGTACGCCGGCTATTAATCTGTTTCCGATGGACAGTGAAGCGATTGAACTGAATGGCAGTCAGACGGAATACCCACTGAAGGCCAGTTATAGCTTTCCGGATAACTACGATATCTTTTCTGTAGATGGTGTTGAAAGTTGGCTGACGGGAGAAAATGGAGAACGCAGTCGGGCACGTATCGGTGAACGGGTTTACACCCCGTTTGAAAGTTTCAATCATCAGATTGATAACGAAAATGAACACTCAATGCGCTATTACCGTCTGCGAGTGAAAGAGTCACCTTTCCGCAGAGGATTGGAACATTTCATCTCATTTGTACGTGGCGATGAATCAGACCTGCTCAGGCTCAAATTAAAAGAAAACGTCTCTATCAGCCTGACGTGTACCAACCGTGAATTGCCGTTACAGCTTCGTGTCGGCGACATTAATTACCCCTCTATCGGCAGCCCGTCATTTGCGACATTCCGCAATATCACGCGTCCGTCAGTACCGCTTTATCCGTTGCTGGATGGTGGTCTGCACTGGTCGTTGCTGTCAAATATGTCGCTGAACTACATGTCATTGCTGGATAAGAATGCGCTGAAACAGGTTCTGCGTACTTACGATTTCCCAAGTATTCACAACCGACAGTCCAAACGATCATCACAGAAACGGCTTGATGCCATTGAAAAGATTGAGACAGAGCCAACAGATCGCCTGTTCCGCGGCCATCCTGTGCGTGGATTGCGTTCTACTTTGTATATCCGGCAACAGGCATTCAGTTCGGAAGGTGAGCTGTATCTGTTCAGTACGATTCTGTCACGGTTTTTCTCACTGTATGCCAGCGTCAACGCTTTTCATATGTTGAAGGTAATCAATTTAGATAATCAGGAATGTTATGAATGGCCGGTACAGATAGGTCAACACTCGTTGATGTAATCACTGAGCAAGATCCTGCCACACCACTGGCATTGGACATCTCACGATACAACTTTTATCAACTGGTCGAATTGCTCAATCAGTTGGCGGTAGCGTGGGAAAAAACCGGGGAGACGGATCGGCCTGATCGTGAATCTGTCCGTTTTAAATCCAATGCCAGTCTGGCATTTCCTACTCGTGATGTGATTGCACTGAAGCAATCCAGGCAAGGGTATTTTGAGCTGGAAGTCTCTTTCATGGGGCTACATGGCAGCCAATCTCCTATGCCGGGTTATTACCTGGATTCACTGGCGTGGGAAGACGCACAGGGCGAAAACCGACTGACGGATTTCCTCAATCTGTTTAATCACCGCTTAATCACGCTCTTGCACCAGATTTGGCGGAAATACCGCTATTACATCTGCTTTAAGCAAGGCGGGGAAGATAGCTTCTCTCAGCGCATGTTCTCGCTGGTGGGATTGGGAAGTGATGTCAACCGCCGGATGCTGAACATCAACCACAGCAAAATGCTGGCGTATGCCGGGTTGTTGGCAAGCCCCGGTCGTTCACCGGAAGTGATCTGCAGCCTGGTTTCCCACTGTTTTGATTTGCAGGATGTCACTTTGCACGGCTGGCAATTCAGAAAAGTCATCATCCCCGTTGATCAACAGAATCGACTGGGTGGCACGAATAAAGGGCAAAAGATTGGTGATACCGAACTGTCCGTATTGGGGCAGAACTTCACCATCGGATCATGGATCGGGGATTACAGCGGAAAGTTTCTGCTCAGTATCAACAATCTGGCCCGTGATCGGTTCCTGTCATTTCTGCCGGACGGGAAGAACTATCTCCCGTTAGTGATGTTTATCTCTTTCGTCATGCGCAGCCAGTTTGCCTGGGAATTGCGTCTTGGCCTGGCGGAAAATCAGGTTAGTGGCATGGTGTTGGGGGCGAAGCAGAATAACCATCTGGGGTGGACCAGCTTTCTTGGTGAGCCAGAAAAGAAACCCTCTGTCACAATTTCAGTTATGGAATAACGACTATGGAAAAATATCAACCAACGCTTTCATTGCGGGTGCTCAACAGTGAGCAACTAGAGAGTGGTCGAGCCGCCAGTTACCAGTTTTCGACACAGGGCGGTACGGTCGGCAGCAGTGAAAGTCACTTGTGGTCTGTTCAGGACAGCCAGGGCAATATCCAGCCGTCACAATTCTCCATTCAATGGCGTGATGGTTCATTCTGCCTGCAAGTGCTTGCTGAGCCGGTACAGATAAATAATGCCCCATTAACACCGCAATCCGGTCTGATCCGTTTGCAACAGGGAGATCAGATTAAAGCGGGTAACTTGTCCATCAAGATCCACATCAGTTTTTCTGAATCGGATCAGGTTGATCCTTCGACAGTATCACCGGAGGCGCTGGTTTCCAGTTACAGAAATCCGCTGGATGCCATGATGGAAGGTGTATCGCTGCAAAAATCCGCGTTTGCCAGAGATGACAGTATTGCGCCAACCGTCATGCACCGTTTCAGCGATGATCCTCTCAGAGTACTTGATAGTGAGAGTCTGACTACGTTGCAACCACAGGTTGAAGCCGATGATACGGAGCAGCTTTTGCCGCCGGATCATTATCAATCCCCCCCATTTGCTAACCCTATTTCTGATAACCGAGGCAGTGTTATGGATCAGGAGTTTCTTGACTTACCGGATATCGCTTCCGAGCGGCAGTACGAAGATATGGATGTTGATCATGTCGCCATTACCCCTTTGATGCGTGGGCTGGATACGCAGTTGCCTCTGCATGACACACAGCAGGCCAACGATTTTCTGCAAGAGATGGGTAAGACCATGAAAGCGGCAATCGAAGGGCTATTAGCGCTCCAGCGTGAACAGCACGGATTACGTGATAAACAGCTTCGTCCTATTGAGGATAACCCACTACGTCTGAATATGGATTACGACACCACCATGCAGGTGATGTTTTCCGAGCAGAAAAGTCCGGTACACCTGTCAGCACCCGCTGCTGTAGCAGAAAGCTTGCATAATCTGCAACTGCATTATCAGGCCAACCGGACAGCGATTTCCGCGGCGTTGGATACCATGCTGGAAGCCTTTTCCCCTGAACAATTACTCCGCAGATTTTCACATTATCGCCGTAGTAATGAGGTCAGGAACAAAGATGCGTCCTGGGCGTGGGAAATGTACACCAACTATTACCGCGAATTAGCTTCCAGCCGCCAGCAGGGGTTTGAAAAGTTATTCCGCGAGGTGTACGAGCAGGCTTATGACCGCGCACTGCGTCAGGGCTTAGAGGACACCAGTGATGAAACGTTCCGGTAGTCAGCGCATATGGACCACAGGGATCTTATTACTGTCAGTGATGTTACTGAACGGCTGTAGCAGCGCATGGAACGCCACTAAAAAAGTTGGGCAGGTCATTTGGGACCCTTCCACTCCTGTGGGAAGGCCGAGTGAACAAGCCTCAATCGCCAACATCACATTGCTGGCTGAACCCGATATCAACCCCAATGAAAGTGGTGAACCAGCGCCTGTTGAGATGAATCTGGTTTATCTCAGTGAAGATTCGCGTTTTCTGGCTGCCGACTATGACCAGCTTGAAAGTGACAAGCTCGAAAAAGCACTGGGGAAAAACTACATCGATCATCAGGATTACACCCTGTTACCGGGGCAATATAAGCCGCTGGAAACAATCACATTGGAAAAGAAGAACCGTTACATCGGTGTCATCGTTCATTATGCAGGCGTCAATCAGTCTGAATGGAAAAAGATCATCCGGGTAAAAGACATGGGTCGCCATTACAACATTTTGGTGCATGTCAGAAATAACGACGTCGAACTTAGAAAAGAGGAGGAAGAGTAATCATGCCAGGAAAAAATCGGGTGATTTGGCACGAAGGATTATTCATCAAGCCACAACATTTCCAACAACAACAAAAACACAATGATTATCTGGCTCATAGTCTTGTCTCCGTGTTAACAGCGTACGGTCATGGTTTCAGCTCCGTGAGTATCAATGATGATTTGCTCAAACTAGGACGCATCGGTATCACCGAAGCCAGCGGTATCATGCCGGACGGTACGGTATTTTCAGCACCGAGTCAGGATCTGCTGCCAAAACCGCTGGATATTGAAAATATCAATGATCTGAAAAGTAAAGACGTCTATCTGGCATTACCGATGTCCAGCGATACCATTCGTGAAGTGGCTGATCGGGATGCTGAGATTCAAAGCGCGGTACGTTATCGCGAATTGCCGAGCGATATTCGTGACCTGCATACTAAAGGCGGTGATTCCTCCATTCTTAATCTTGCTCAATTGACTCCGGTATTGATGCAGGGTTCTGAAGATATGAGTGCCTACACTGCCATTCCGCTGTGCCGCATTAAAGAAAAGCAGAAAGATGGCACAATCGTTTTGGATAACGAATTTATCCCAACCTGCCTGTCCATTTTTGTCGCTGATAAACTAAAGCGCTTCATGGTGGAAATTGACGGGTTACTGACAGAACGTTCAAGAACATTGGCGAAACGCATCGGTTCTCCAGGTCAGCAGGGGGTTGCAGATGTGGCAGAATTCATGATGCTTCAACTGTTGAACCGCGTTCAACCTTTGTTCAATCATTATGCTAAACAAACCGTCCTGCACCCGTTGCATCTGTATACCCAATTGATCCAAACCTGTGGTGAACTGAGAACCTTCACGGACGCAAGCCGTCTGCCGGGAAATATTCTGGCCTATGACCACAATAATCTGACAGATACTTTCCAAGACGCCATGCACGCCATCCGCGATGCACTGAACGTTGTTCTGACACCACGTGCAACATCAATTGCCCTGAAACAGAACGAAGGGGGCATTCGTGTCGCAACACTCCACGACAACGACTTGTTGCGCAAAGCCGAATTTGTTCTGGCTATCAGTGCCAGCACACCACAGGAACAGTTGCGTCGTCAGTTCGTACAGCAAACCAAAGTCACGTCTATGGAACGTATCCGTGATCTGGTCAGCGTCCAGTTGCCCGGCGTACCACTGATTGCGTTGTCCGCAGCACCTCGTCAGTTGCCATATCACTCTGGATATACCTATTTCCGTCTGGATCAGAAGAGTCCGGCATGGAAAGAGATCCAGCAGGGCAATTCCATCGCGTTCCACGTATCAGGGGATTTCCCTGACTTAGATATGCAGCTCTGGGCTATCAGGGGCGGTAAGGATTAGTTATGAGGATTAGTCATGAGTGATATCAATGTTGACAGTCCGTCACTGGAAAAATTTGAAAAACAGGCTGAAACGCTGAGAACGTTTCAGCGCCAGTACCAGCTACCGTTACGTGGTGAAAGCCTTAACCCGATGATCGACGCAGCCACGCCTTTACTGGGGATGGTACTGCGTTTGCAGGACATGAGTGATCAGGCACTGCCAGATAAGCTTTACCAACAGGTTGTTACTGACATTCGCGCTATTGAGCAGCTTCTGCAAACTAAAGGTTATGAACCCGGTGCGATTGTTTCATTCCGTTACGTACTGTGTACCTTCATTGATGAAACCGCATTGGGGCACGGTTGGAACAGCCAGAATGGATGGTTGAAGCAATCACTGTTGGTGCACTTCCACAATGAAACTTGGGGCGGTGAGAAAGTCTTTGTGTTGCTCGAACGCCTGATGGGAGAGGCTCAGCGCTACCAGCATCTGCTGGAGTTCATTTACCTCTGCCTCTGTCTTGGTTATCGCGGACGTTACAAAGTCAGTACCCAGAAAAATGATGACTTTGATCGCTTGTTCCGCCGCTTGCAGCAACAGCTTCACTCACTGCGTGGAGAAGTACCGCCGACTACGCTGTATGTCAATATCAACGAGCAAGATACACGCTATCGCCTGAGCAGGCGTTTGAAAATCAAACACCTGCTTGTGATAAGCGTCGGTCTGCTGATTGCGATTTATAGTTTTTATGCCATCCGCCTCGGTGATCAGACTCAAGACATATTAAAGCAGCTAAATAACTTATTAAGATAGGAAGTCGCCATGATTCAGATTGATCTGCCCACTCTTGTAAACCGTTTAAATCCGATGACCCGTCATGCACTGGAAGCGGCGGCGGCATCCTGCGTCAGTCAGCAGCAACCTGAGATCACGGTTGCTCAGCTACTGCTTCAAATGATCGATACACCACTCAGTGATGTGCGTTTGATCCTTAATAAAGCAGACGTCGATAAAGATCTGCTGAAAGAGCAACTCGATCAGGTGGTCACACATCATCAGGCGATTGTACAAACTTATCCGAACTTTTCTCCAATGCTGGTGGAATGGTTACAGGATAGCTGGCTGCTGGCTTCTACTGAGATGCAGCATACCGAACTGCGCAGTGGCGTAATGCTGATTGCCCTGTTGTTTAGCCCTCTGCGCTATCTGGCTCCGCAGTCTGCGCGTCTGCTGGCGGGCATTAACCGTGAACTGCTGCGCCAGAACTTTACTGAATGGACAAATGGTTCTGCCGAACAGCCTTTCAGTGTCAGCGATAAAGAGGGGCAAGGTGTACACCCGGCAAACAGTGACAGCCTGTTGGCGCGTTTTACCCAGAACATGACTGAGCAGGCGCGTCAGGGCAAACTCGATCCGGTACTGTGCCGTGATAATGAAATTGACCTGATGATCGACATTCTTTGCCGCCGCCGTAAAAACAATCCCATCGTTGTGGGTGAGGCGGGTGTAGGTAAAAGTGCCCTGATTGAAGGTTTGGCGCTGCGGATTATCAATGATCGTGTACCGGATAAACTGCGCAACAGCGAATTGCTGACTCTGGATCTCGGTGCGTTGCAGGCAGGGGCCGCAGTCAAAGGTGAGTTTGAAAAACGTTTCAAAGGCATCATGACTGAAATCCATCAATCATCTGTACCGATCATCCTGTTTATCGATGAAGCCCATACCTTGATTGGGGCAGGTAATCAGGCCGGCGGGCTGGATATCTCCAACCTACTGAAACCTGCACTGGCGCGTGGTGAACTGAAAACCATTGCTGCAACGACATGGGGCGAGTACAAAAAATACTTTGAGAAAGATGCGGCATTGTCTCGTCGTTTTCAGTTGGTGAAAGTCTCTGAGCCTAGTGCAGCAGAAGCAACCATCATTATGCGTGGCCTGAGAGCCATCTACGAGCAGGCACATGGTGTTCTGATCGACGATGAAGCACTGAAAGCATCAGCCATATTAAGTGACCGTTATCTCTCTGGTCGTCAATTGCCAGATAAAGCGATTGATGTTCTGGATACCGCTTGCGCCCGCGTAGCGATTAACCTGACATCGCCACCGCGTCAGATTTCTTCCCTGACGACCGAACTTCATCAAATGCAGATGGAAATCGATGTGCTGGAAAGAGAACAACGGATGGGGCTGAACGAACATGCAGAAAGACTGGAAGAGCTGCAAAACCAGCAACAAGAGATCCAGGAACAACTGACCACACTGGAAAGCCATTGGCAGCAACAGCAAGAACTGGTGAAGCAGATCATCGAATTGCGCCGCCAACTGTTATCTGGTGATGAAGCAGAAAAACCTGCGACAGAACCCGCCGATGAACCAGCTTTGATCGAAAAACTGGCTCAACTCAACGCACAATTGGCTGAACTTCAGCAGCAACAAACACTGGTTTCTCCGCATGTGGACAAAACCCAGATTGCCGCTGTTATCGCGGAATGGACAGGGGTTCCGTTGAACCGTCTGTCACAGAGCGAATTATCAATTGTGACTGAATTACCTATCCATTTGGGCCAAAGCATCAAAGGGCAGGAGATTGCTATTCAATACCTGCATAAACACCTGTTGACCGCGCGTGCTGATCTGCGTCGTCCGGGGCGTCCTCTGGGAGCATTCCTGTTGGTAGGGCCAAGTGGTGTCGGCAAAACCGAAACAGTATTGCAACTTGCCGAACTGATGTTTGGTGGCCGTCAGTACCTCACGACAATCAATATGTCTGAGTTTCAGGAGAAACACACGGTTTCACGTCTGATCGGTTCTCCTCCGGGTTATGTGGGATACGGAGAAGGCGGCGTGTTGACCGAAGCTATCCGTCAGAAACCTTATTCCGTTGTCTTGTTGGATGAAGTGGAAAAAGCTCACCCTGATGTCTTGAATCTGTTCTATCAGGCATTCGATAAAGGTGAACTGGCAGATGGTGAAGGCCGTATCATCGACTGTAAAAACGTTGTGTTCTTCCTGACCTCCAATCTGGGTTACCAAACCATTGTTGATTACGCCGAGCAACCAGAGCAGATCAATGATCAGCTTTACCCGGAACTGGCGGCATTCTTCAAACCTGCCCTGCTGGCTCGTATGGAAGTGATCCCTTACTTGCCGCTTGGCCATGAAACGCTGAAGACTATCATTCGGGCCAAGTTGGACAGACTGGACAACCTGTTGTCACAGCGCTTCAACGCGGAAGTCACCATCAGCGATGATGTGGCAGAAGAGATCCTGCAACGCGCTACCCGTGCGGAAAACGGTGCCCGTATGCTGGAATCCATCATTGATGGCGCACTGTTGCCACCGGTTTCACTATTGCTATTGCAGAAAATGGCAACAGGCACCCCAATCAGTGCCATTCGGTTAACCGTGGCAGAGCATGAGTTCCACGCAGAGGTTGAGGAGGCAGAATAATGAAACAGAGGCTGAAAAGCGCGTTAGCGTTATTGGAACATAACACCATTGAACAACTGGTTGACCATTTTTTGCTGGTGAGCCAAAGCTCGCGTTTTGATGCCCTTTTGGTTTTCCTGCTTAACATCAATGAAAACAGGCTGGAATGCTGTAATTTGCCAAACATCAATCTGCCAAACATTAGTCTGCCAGATCTGAACTTACCAGAACATCAGCAAACCAACTCTCGCAAGCTGCATGTGGATATTGATGATGTTAATAACCCATTGATACAAGTGTTGCGTAAGGGAACCCCAACGTTATGGGATTCCCTTAACCACGGGGCACGTATTGACGATATTCACTTCCGCACATTCATTGCAGAGCTGCCGCATAACTGCGGGTTGTATGGTATTCCTCTGTTTGACCACAACGAACAAGCTTGCGGTGTGATTGCCATTTTTGCCGAAAATGTCAGCCATTTTACCAACAATGAAAACATGTTCGGCATCTATTGCCATGTTATGCAGCACCGTCTGAAAAAGTTGCAGGAGCTTGAACAACTGCGTGGGCAGTTACGCCAGATCCGTCAGGTATTTCAGGTCCAGCGCCAAAAAGAAAAACAATTGGATGAACTGCTTGCCTCCCTGAGTGAATCGAAAAACTCAAGGGCAGGCAGTATCTCCGTGGATTACAGTCACATCGATAATCTGCCAAAGGCCATAGAAGAATTTGAAAGTGCCGTGTTGGTTCAACGTCAGCGTCAGTACGGCAATGACACCAGACTGATTGCTCAAAGTCTGGGCATTGCTCAGCGCACGTTGGTTTACAAACTGGCAAAATACGGGTGTAGATTATGAATATTGTTTTAATTATCAGTTCATTACTTGCGTCATTGGCAGGCGATCCCAAACTTGCGGAAATGGCAGGGGAAAAAGAAATCGCAGAGTCCAAGCCACAGGAAGTGGTTGTACAAGAAGTGGTTGTACAACAGGAAAAACAATTAGATGCACTGCAACAATGCCGTTTCGAGCCATCTCCTCTTATCCGGCTGGCATGTTATGACAAGGAGTTGGATAACCTTAAGGTCAATGCCTTGCCAGTGACACTGGAAAACATGGGACCTTTGTGGCGGCAAGCGATGGAGCAGGAAATGCAACGTACCGATTATTCCACTGGTTTCATCGTCACGCAGGGGGAAAACGGTACAACCCGGATAGTCCTGACTACCCCTGCAATCGGGGTTCCGCCACCGCGTCCTGTCTTGATGTTGAGCTGTATTGATCGCATCACCCGTTTGCAGGTAGCTCTGCCTAAACCGGCAGAGTCGGGGGAGGTCACTATCATGACAAACAAAACCCAGTTTAAAACCGAATGGTTCCTGCGGGAACGTGGTTACTTATGGGAATCCAGCCGTGGCTTGCCGGGGATTGATGAAATCAAACGCTTAATGGGCAGCGACCAGATGACTATCACACCAAATCAAGGTAGCCAGATAACCTTTAACATTTCTCAGTTGGAGCAGGCCGCGAAACCATTGCGCGAAGCCTGTCGTTGGTAATCGACATGGATATCAGAACACAATTCGACTGGTTCGGCTCCCTGCTGGCCCCACTGTCCGACGAACAAATTGGCAAAGCTCTGGATGACAATGAGCCCGCATGGGAATTTATTGATGGTGAAATGATTAAATTCGGCTCGCTATCGCATGGCTCGCTGGATATTGGAGAAATCCAGCGACAGGCTCTGCAACTTTTCAGCGAAACCAGCAAAGATTTTCGGTTGATGGTGCACTTGCTGCGAACGCTGCAACACGCAGGGCATCCTGCTGAATTGCTCTTGGCGATGGAGCTGCTGACTGAATACGTGAAAAACTACTGGGAAAAAGCATGGCCAAGCAAGCCGTTGTTAAAGCGCCGTCTTGCACAGCAGGTGATCAAACGATTTGATTCTGCTCAGACAGTCTTTACAGAGCAATCCAGCAAAAATCAACGGAATGATGCTCAAGGAGTATTAGCTCATCTTGCACAGTGCTGGCACGCCAGTGAACCTGATCTGGCAAAAGAAATTGATCAACTGCGTACCCGTTATAACCGTCAGCCAGAAACAGACACAGCACCATTACAGCCTGTTTCTGCGGTATCAACGGCACCCAAAGCGGAGACTGGAGCACATTCATATCAGACAGGTTCACATCAGACAGATTCACATCCGGTAAATGAAATTGCACCGATGCCGGAAGTGGACGTCAATAGCTCCAGCGAAAAAGCGTGGAAGCAGACTCTGATGACGGTTTCTGATTTGCTTTGTGAACGATATCCAGAATCACCTATCGGTTATTGTCTGCGCCGACATGCCGTCTGGCATACCATCACGACGGCACCCATGGCGAATACCACGGGCAAAACACCGTTGGCACCAACTTCTGCTGATCGCACTGCTGATTATTTGTCAAGGTTGCCAACAGCGGATAACAAGCTGCTGACTCAGATTGAGCAGAGCCTGACGCTTGCACCTTACTGGCTGGATGGGCACGCCATTGCAGCTCAGGCAGCGTTACAACTGGGCTATAAAAATGTTGCACAGGCCATTCGTAACGAACTGAATGCGTTTTTAGAACGGTTACCCATATTAAAAACCTTAAATTTTTCCGATATGAGTCCGTTCATTTCTACAGAGACCCTGAATTGGCTGGCACCTGAACCGACTGCATCAACCGGAGGCGGTTCGATGTCCGCTGATCAGGAGGCTATCTGGCAATGTTTCCAGCAACAAGGGCTGGAAGCCGCCCTAAAGATGCTGGAAGAGCACCAGCAACAACTCACGGAACCCCGTGATCAATTCTATGGTCAGTTGCTCAATGCTCAACTTCTTGAAGAAGCCGGCATGACGGCACTGGCACAGCAACATTACCGGAATTTGTTACACACTGGACAACACATGTTATTGACTCAATGGGAACCCGGCTTGCTAACTTTACTGGCTGAAAAAATCCCTTCGCTTGATAAGGATACTGCTTCAAACAGGAGCGTTAACCCATGAAATGGCCCTCTTTGTCATCAATCTCTCAATTGAAATCGGTTTTGCCGGCGCTAGGGAAATTTAAATCCATGCCACGCCTTAAGGCAACAACAGCACTTATTCTGGCGCTTATTCCCTGTCTGCTTCTGATAGCGGTCTGGTGGTGGGGACCGGAATGGAAAATACGTGAAGATTACCCGCTGGAAAGCCTTGCTGCCCGTTGGTTGGCGACGGCCATTATCATTATGGCTGTGCTAGGTTGGATCGGCATGAAAGCATGGCGTCGCTTGCGTCAGCTTGAAAAACTGAACCTTGACGTTGAACTGAAAGTGGTTGATCCGGTACGTGTAGATATTGAATACCAAGACCGTTACCTTGATCACTGGAAATCTCAGTTACAGCGCCACCTGGATTCTTACAACTACCTGTATGAACGTCCGTGGTACATGGTGATCGGTAGCCAACAGAGCGGTAAAACCTCCCTGATTAAGGAAGGTTACAAACTGTCTGAAATTGCTGCACCAGAATATCTGCGTCAGGACGGGGAAATCCCTCTGTTGCTGCGTTGCTGGTTGGGGGAAAAAGCCGTCATCATTGACCCCAGAGGCCGTCTGATTGACCAGCCTATTCCGCTGAACAGTGACAAACCGCAGATCAACAGTCGCTTGTGGGAAGCCCTGCTGAACTGGTTATCGGAAAACCGCCAGCGTCAGCCGCTTAACGGGATTATTCTGACCGTAGATACCTTGCGTTTACTGACGGATAACCGCGAACAACGGGATCGTTACGTACGGGAAATCCACCAACGTTTGCAAGAAATCCGTCTGACTTTCCACAGTCAGTTGCCGCTCTATCTGGTAATGACCAAGATTGACCTGTTGCACGGCTTTGAGGCAATGTACCAGTCACTGGATCGCAAACAGCGTGATCAGATCCTCGGTGTGACTTTCAGTCTCAACAATCACCTTAGCAGCCGTGATGAAAAAGCATGGCGCAGTGAGCTGGAACAATTCTGGCAACAGTGGATGAACAACCTGAACGGTGCAATGCCGGACATGATGCTGAACAGTGTTGATGCCAACCAGCGCAGCGCATTGTTCAGTTTCACCCGTCAGATTCAGGGCCTGCACAGTTATATCGTGCAGATGCTGGAAGACATCCTGTACAACGACGAAAACCATCGTCCGAAGCTGCGCGGAGTTTACCTGACTTCCGCCCATCAGGTGGGACAGATGGACGATATATTTACTCAATCGGCCTCGGCGCAGTATCACCTCGGTACGCAGGCGTTTCCGACATGGCCGACGGGTGACACTTTGCCATACTTCACTCAATCCCTGTTTGAAGACGTATTGCTGGCAGAACCGAATCTGGCGGCAGAAAACCGTATCTGGCTGAGTCGCAATCGCCGCCAGTTGTACACCTTCTCCACGGTTAGTGCACTGGTCATACTGACAATGTGGGGGGGCTGGCATTACTTCTACCAGAAAAACTATCGGGCCGGGGAAGAGGTACTGGCAGAGGCGAAAAAATTCCTCTCTGTACCTGCTCCGAAAGGCGATGACAACTACGGTAGTCTCCAACTACCATTGCTGAACCCGATCCGTGACGCAACACTGGCTTACGGCAACTATTATGAGAACAAATCTTTCCTGACGGATATGGGGTTGTATCAGGGCAGCCGTGTAGGGAAGAAAGTGGAAAACACGTATCTGAATCTGCTGGAGCAGCATTTCCTGCCATCCCTGATGCGTGTTCTGTTGGATGACCTGAATAAGGCACCGACAGGCAGTGAGGAAAAACTCGAAATTCTGCGTGTCATGCGCATGATGGAAGATGAGAGTAAACGTAATAAAGGGTTGGTGGCACAGTATATGCGTGAGCGCTGGAGTAAAGCGTTCTATGGCCAGCGTGATGTGCAGGATGCCCTGCTGACCCACCTGAATTACGCGTTGGATCTTTCTAAATGGAAAGAGAAACGTGATGCAGGCGATAGGGAGGCCATTGATAGCTTCGTTCCGTTTGCGAAACCAATCCGACAGGCTCAGCAGGAACTGAGTACGCTCTCCGTCAAACAACGGGTTTATCAGAACCTGCGTATCAAGGCTCAGGATACTCTGTCAGCGCCTATCAATCTGCGTGATCAGATTGGCCCAAGTTTTGACAGCGTGTTTGTCGCCAGTAACGAAAAACGGTTGGTGATACCTCAGTTCCTGACCCGTCATGGCCTTATGGATTACTTCGTCCAGCAGAGTGATAAGTTGGTAGAGCTGACCGAGATGGATAGTTGGGTGCTGAACTTATCGAAGAATAAAGAACAATACAAAGAGTCGGAGCCGTCACAGCGTAAGGACAATTACAGTAAAGCAGATCGAGAAAGGATCGAGAGTGAAATCACTGAACTGTATCTGGCAGATTACACCGCAACATGGCGGGCAGCAATGAACAACCTCGAAGTCCGTGATTTTGAGGATTTGCCACAGGCTATCAGTGCGATTGAACAGGTGATTAGTGGTGAACAGCCGATCAAACGGGCGTTACAAATCCTGAGCGATAACACCAATCCGCCGATGATCGACAGCTCATTGGGCAACACGGAAAGAAATGCGTTGTTGGAGAAGAAGGATTACAGCTTATTGACAGATATCAGCCGTGGTTTTGCACAGGAAACCGGTGTATTGATTGAGCATGGTGATAAGGGCAGTACATTGCAAAGCGTCTACCAGAAATTGATGGCATTGCATCGTTATCTGCTGGCTATCCAGAATTCACCAACTCCCGGTAAAGCGGCACTGCAAGCAGTTCAGATGCGTTTGGATAAGAACAACAGTGATGCGATTTTTGAAGTACAGCAAATGGCGAAAAATCTGCCTGAGCCATTGGATCGTTGGGTTGGGGAGCTAGCTAATCAGGCGTGGCGTGTGGTGATGATGGAGGCGGTACGCTCACTGGAAGTGGAATGGCAAAATACTGTCGTCAAACAGTACAACACCTATCTGGCTGGCCGTTACCCGTTCAATCCAGATGCTAAAGAAGAAGTACCGTTAAGCGAATTTGAGCGCTTCTTCCGGCCAGACGGCACACTGGATACTTTCTACAAGCAGAGCCTGAAACCGTTTGTGGCGAACAACCTCACTACGGGTACGGATGGTCGTGAATTGATCCGCCCTGACGTGTTGAAACAATTGGAGAATGCGAACCGCATTCGCACCACTTTCTTCTCACCACAAAACGGATTGGGAACCCAGTTTGCCATTGAGCCAGTGAATCTGACCGGCAACAAACGCCGAGCTCTGCTGAACCTTGATGGTCAGTTGGTGGATTATACCCACGGCCGCAGTAATGTTGCGCGTCTGATATGGCCGAACACCATGCGTGCGGGTACAGAAAGTAAGCTGACTCTGATGCCGGACAGAAGCAACCAGGCACCGCGTTCTGTCAGCTATGTGGGGCCGTGGGCGCAATTACGGTTGATTAACAGCGGCAAGCTGACCAACGTTCAACCGGGTTCCTTCGACGTACGCTTTAGCGTAGAGGGGGGTGAGGTGACCTACCGCATCTACGTGGATGAATCGGACAATCCGTTTGCCGGTGGGTTGTTCAGCCAGTTCAAACTGCCGGACACCCTCTATTGAGGTGAAAGTGTGGGTCAGTCTTGAAAGCAAAATTCCCCCTGCCTTCGGGCAGGGGTTTTTTAAGGAGAAAAAACAGACATGAGCGGGCACCCTGAAAATCTCATTATCCGGGCGGGTGGCAGTCCACTGAACTTGCCGGAATTCGCGGTTATCCGCGACGAAATCAATAAAACCAGTCATCCGTCACAACCGGAAGTGAACTGGATGCTGGTGGAATCGCTGTCACTGACCTTGTTCAAAACCAATGGCGTCGATTTACAGACGGCAATTTATTACACATTAGCCAGAATGCAGCTAAACGGACTGGCGGGATTCACCGAGGGCTGTGAATTGCTGGCGGGTGTTATCGTCAGTGAATGGGATGCTTTGTGGCCGCCGCAACCGCAGGTACGTACTGATTTGCTGGAATGGTTCCACAACCGTACCGGTAGCATACTGCGTCAACTGGACTTTGCCGCCAGTGACCTGCGGATGATTTATCGTGCCGAGCGTGCACTCCAGCTTATTGTTGACCGATTACAGCAATCCGATCTGAAACGCCTACCGAGGGTGGAGAACTTACTGTGGTTCTTCCAGAACGCGGCGAAAAAACTGGAAAAACCACGCCAGGCCGCGAAACCGGTACAACAACCGGTACAGATGCCACCACTGGTCTACTTGTCTAAATCCGAATCAGAGCCGGAAACATCACCATCTTCTCTACCGACGCATCCTGAAAGTATTCCGACGGATAACCAACAGAGGGTCAAAGTGCAGTTTCCTGAACAACCGCCGCGCGGCCTGACAGCATGGCAGGGCTTTGGGCTTGGGGCATTGTTGGGGATATTGGTACTGATAGGGTGCTGGTTGCTGCTCTACAAACCGTTACAACAGCAACTGAATGCCATTACAGAACAACCCGCAGGCTCACGGTTGGCGTGGCTTTACCAGCCGGCCTTAACAGACTACTCATTCCAACTTGATCGTTTGGCAGAGACATCTCCACTCGCCACATGGGAGGCTGCCCGGACAGTAACAACAACCGCTGAGAAACAGTGGCCCCAATCGGCAGAGCAGGTTAACGCCACCCGTCACTGGCAACAACAAATGACTGCCCGTATCGACAGCGTACCGTTGAAAGGCAGTTGGTACACCACTCGTGATCAACTCCAGCAACTGGCGGACAAAATTCTGTTGCAGGAACGCACCCGTGGCAGTTTTACCCTCTCTTATCTTAAGACTGCTATTTACGACATCCAGCGCAGCCACGGCAGCGAAGTACCGCTGGAAGAGCTGTTGCGCCAGTTGAGCACCCATGCGGAAAAAGGTGAAGCTGTTCCGCCTGTACTGATGAAAGGAATCGATGACCGTTTTAACGCTCTGCTCGGCCGTTATGACCGCCTGCGTCATGCGATTGAACAGCGTGACCGTGCTGCCAAATAAGTCGGTGGCGGATAAACCAGGGAGAATTTTTGGTGCCACCGGTTAGGCCAACTCGGCCAGCATTTATTTGAATATGATGATGCGGGCCGCATGACGGCCAAGCAGTTCCCGCATTCTCAGCTTGATCTCACTGAGCTGGTCTTGCTGACGCGGGTACTGTTGCCGGATAGCGCGGGTGTCATCACTGTCAGGGATGAGCACCAGACAGCCGTCCATAATTTTGACCGTGAGGGTACAGCCCTTATCAAACCCTGCCGCCTTAAGCCACTGGCCTTTAAGGTGTATTGCGGGCGGGGCTGTGGCCTTGTCATTCTGCGGCACGTATCCCACGGTATAATAACGTTCTGTTTTAGCAGCTTTATTTACCTCGCTATTATTGCAAGGATTGCCAAAAAACTGTCCAAATTAACTATCATTATAATGACTAACCTTCAGTTTTTTGGGCCTCAGCTACCCCAGTCTTCGGCTCTTCCGGCAGCGGTCCTGGTCTCATAATCTGATTAAAACTGTTCCTGAGCTGATTCACATCAACAGCCGCTTCACCTTTAGGTTGCACCAGAATAAATGCCGTTTCCTGAGATAACATCTCTTTCAGTTTTTTGTTCAAAACCTGTGGCGTAAGGGAAGACAAAAACATCTGCCGCAATCTGCGATATTGCTCAGGGGCAATATCTATCACATTATTTTGTTGGGAAAGCAGACGCTGGTTAATCAATATATCCGTGTCTGTACGCGCATATGCTGCAAAGAGGTGCTGAAGCTGAAGGCGTTTCTGATTATACAGTTCATCGAATTGTTTTTGTGGCAATCCGTTTTCACGTAATGACACCAGCGCGGAGGCCAGGTAAAGTGTGGATTCCGTCAATTTATCCGATGATGTGTCCAGATTCAGATAGCAATTCGCCCGCTGGTAAACGACCCGACAATCCAGATCTAATTTTGCGTCATTTTGCTTTTCTTTCAGCCACAATTGTAAGTAACGGTAAAAAGCTTCGCGGGCAAGTTCGTTTGACCAATGCTGAAGTAATGCCTGAGAGTTATTAATCGGTTGCCAGTTCAAATCCCAAACTAAAGAAAGCCGATCTTGTTTAGCTTTATCACTTTTCACTCCCAATACTTCTGCTTTTACTGGCAACAGACTGGGAACAACAACAGGTGTCTGACGTTTGCCTTCTAATGATGAAAATATCTGATTAAGCCGTTCTGGCAATACCCGACTATCAACGTTGCCGGCAACATATAATGTCATTGCATCCGGCGTATACCACTGCCGATAGAATTCTTCGACTTTTTTCACATCTACAGATGTTGATACATGCACTCCGGGATCATGACCAAGCAGGGTCGAACCTTGCAGGCGCATACGCCATGCCGGATCCTGGACATCTGCTGGCAAAGTCGATACCAGATGTTCAGACGTTTTCATAGCCTGAGCCAAAGTCTGTGGCGTAAATACTGCCCCTCCCGCAATATCGGATAACCAGATCAGCGCATCCTGTAATAATTCAGGGCGGTTATTGGGTAAGCTCAGGCTATAGAGAGTAAAATCATATGAAACTATGGCAGGGGGAAGGGGGTTTTTGCTATCTACTGCGTTGTACCACAGATTTTCTAATTTTTGTGAAGATAAATCTTTACTGGAAGATAAGACGATCTTGGGAATAAGGTAGGTGTAACCTTGCTGCTGATTTTTCTCTGCCAAAGAGCCCGTTTTCACCATTAAACGCAACTGTATTTTGTCATTGGGACGTTGTGGAGTTTGCAGGATTTGCCAACTGAACCCATTTTCCAGTTTGCCTTGTTGCCAGGCTGGATCAGGCTGTAAGGTTTCCGCCTGAGCAAAGTAAGTCGTAGCCAGAATGGTGCCACCAATAAGATATCCGATTTTCTTGCCTTGCATTCTTACTTACCCCTACCTATTTAGTTTTATCCTTGTTTGAACCAATAAAAGGCCTCTGGATATTATCACCGAAAATTAGACCTTTATTCACCTTATAAGGTTTCATTTTGATGGAGGTTTTTGCTTATTAACTTGACGATTATAACCTTTCATCAACAACCCCAATTCATCATCTTGGTGATTTTTGGGACAAGGCATAGGGGCAGGAACATGCTCTTCATTCAGTTCTCGTGCGATGTCACGCAACGGATGTATGACGATACGATTTACACACCAACTTATCGACACGGTAAGAATAAGTGCAAGCAATAAATAAGTGGTTAACATTAATGCCAGTGTGTTCAAAGCAAATCGGTACACACGGTTGGAATCAACCTGCAAGATAAGATGCCCCTGCGATGCTATGTCTTTTGATGAAATACCATAAACATGTAAAGGAATATTTAACTCAACCGGAATACCAAAAACCCGCTTTGCCAGTTCAGGTATAGGCCGATGAGTCGCGAAGTCCAAACTCATAATCCGGGAGTTATTCTGCGATATCAGTTCAGCTCGCCCTAAGATGCCCGACGTTTTTAACCCAATCAGTAGCGTTTTCGCTTTATTGAGATCAGATCTCAGCAAAGCATCTGTCAAAGGAGCCTGGATCTGAACTGCTGCATTATTGAGCTGGTTAATATAATCATCTTTTCGTTGCTGCAACAAATGCGATAATTGGATAGTAATGAAAATAGCAAGAGTGACCAAAGTGACTCCTGTCACTGCCGCCATTTGTTTAATGGTTAACGAACGTTTGACTCGCAATTTCATTTTATCCAAACCAATACTTGACCAAAGACTGGCTACCACACCTTAATAATGCGACTGAGTATACTTGATTTTTCTTGCTATCGTCTTGTCTTGATAAATGCAAGTGAGATAAATGACTGCAATATAGTATTTGCTTTTTGTGACGTTCATCCCTTTCATCTTCAAGTTACTGCTTTATTAACTATATTCATTCTCCCCGGTCACATAGGTTTTATGACTGTAACCTTATCCTATAACCTTCAGCTTCCGGGGAGTGACTCATTTAACGTTGTACAGTCACTTGAAGTCCATTCGATATGAATCAGATAACGTTATACTACGATCTGACACAATTATGCAGGTGGATTTGTATTTTGCTCAACGGCAAAGCAGGCAACAAGTCGCTCACCATATTGCTTTAGTTTAGGGTGGAATTGAGTGCATGGGCCAAATGCATGACGGCAACGGGCTGCAAAAGCACACCCCGGAGGTGGATTCATCGGGCTTGGCAATTCCCCTGTCAGTTTGATACGTTCACGCCGCAGTGCCGGATTCAATCGCGGCGTTGCAGACAACAATGCCTGCGTATAAGGATGACGTGGGTTATTGAAAATCGCTTCCTTCGCACCTTTTTCAACACAACGTCCCAAATACATAACCATGACTTCATCGGCAATATGTTCAACCACTGAGAGGTCATGGGAAATAAATACATATGACAGCCCCAATTCCTGCTGTAAGTCCATCATCAGGTTCAAAACCTGCGCCCGTACGGAAACGTCCAGAGCAGAAACTGGCTCATCCGCAATCACCACATCAGGATTTAACATCAACCCACGAGCAATCGCAATGCGCTGACGCTGGCCGCCAGAAAACATATGAGGATAACGCTGGTAATGTTCAGGCTTTAATCCCACCTTTTCCATCATTTCCAGAACTTTTCCCTTGCGTTCAGTCGGTGCCAGTGATGTATTGATAAGCAAAGGTTCTTCCAGAATCTGACCCACTTTTTTACGCGGATTCAAGGATGCGTAAGGATTCTGAAATACGATCTGGATTTTCTGGCGTCGGAGTTTTTCTGCTTTTTTATCTGGTGCTGCCTTATCTGGTAATAGTAAGTCTTGCCCCAAATAATAAAGTTCGCCTTCTGTTGGTTTTTCTATCATGGTCAGCAAACGCCCTAAGGTGGATTTCCCACAACCTGATTCTCCAACAACTGCCAGTGTCTTACCTTTCTCCAGTTCAAATGAGACACCATCCAGTGCCTTTACTATCCTCTCCGGTGAAAATATGCCTGTTTTAACCGAATAATATTTTTTCAGTTCAGTGGCTTTTAGCAAAGGAACCGTGTCTTTTTTCTGCCCGTTTTGTTGTTGAATAACTACTTCTTGAGCACTCATACTGTCGGCCTCCCCTCATCATCCAGTGGCATATGACATTTAACCTGACGTTCTCCAACAACTTTCAATTCCGGCTCTACTTGGCAGCAATGCTCATTGACATAAGGGCAGCGAGGATTGAGCAGACATCCTGTCGGACGGTCATATTTACCCGGCACAACGCCCGGCAACGAAGCCAGACGGGATTTATCTACCGCAAATTCTGGCAATGCCCGCAACAATGCCTGTGTATAAGGATGACGTGGTGCTCTGAATATTTCATCCGACTTACCAATTTCCACTATCTGCCCTGCATACATCACAATAATATGCTGAGCAGCTTCCGCAACCAGAGCCAAATCATGGGTGATCAAGACCAGTGCCATGTTTTCCTGCTGCTGTAACTCCAGTAACAATTCGACGATTTGTGCCTGAATAGTCACATCCAATGCTGTTGTCGGTTCATCAGCAATCAACAGCTTCGGACGACAAGCAATCGCCATCGCGATCATCACACGCTGGCTCATTCCACCTGATAATTGATGCGGATATACATCTAAGCGAGAGGCTGGATCAGGAATTCCTACCTGAGTCAGCAGATCAATGGCTCGTTGATAACGGGTTTTCCGGTTTCCTCCCTGATGGACTTTCAGCGCTTCCATGATCTGATATCCCACAGTGTAACAAGGGTTAAGGCTGGTCATTGGGTCCTGAAAAATCATCGAAATTTCTGCACCAACCAATTGGCGGCGCTCTTTTTCGGAAATTTTTGTCAGATCACAGCCATCAAACTCCAACTTCTTTGCCATGACTTTGCCCGGATAATCTATCAACCCCATAATCGCCAGTGAGCTGACAGATTTGCCCGAACCAGACTCCCCAACAATACCGACAACCTGGCCCTGCTCAACGCTGTAGCTGATACGGTCAACGGCGTGGAATGGTGTATCTTCATCACCGAAGTGCACCGATAATTGGTCTATATTTAACAATGCCATTTCATACCCCTACTGCTTGAGCTTAGGATCGAGCGCGTCACGCAACCCATCCCCCATCAGGTTAAATGCCAGTACCGTCAAAAGGATAGCTAACCCAGGGAAAGTCACGACCCACCACGCACTCTGGGCAAACTGCAAGACATCTGACAACATAGTTCCCCACTCTGGTGTTGGTGGCTGTGCCCCCATTCCCAGAAAACCCAGGGCAGCCATGTCGAGAATCGCATTCGAGAACCCTAATGAGGCCTGTACAATCAGGGGAGCAAGGCAGTTTGGCAAAATATTGATGAACATCTGACGCATTGCCCCCGCACCAGCAACCTGAGAAGCGGTCACATAGTCACGATTCACTTCAACTAATACTGCCGCCCTTGTCAGTCGAATATAATGAGGCAGTGCAACAAATGTCAGCGCCAGTGACGCATTGACAATAGATGGGCCGAAGATAGCCACCAATACCAATGCTAATAACAGGCTTGGCAAGGCCAGCATGATATCGACTATTCGCATAATGGCAGTATCAACAATTCCACCAAAATAGCCCGACAGCAATCCCAGAATAATCCCCATCACCAGCGACATTACAACAACCAAACAACCAACCAGTAAGGAGAGACGTGCTCCGTACATCAAGCGAGAAAGGATGTCGCGCCCAACATCGTCAGTACCGAGAATAAATTGCCAACTTCCCCCTTCCTGCCATACCGGCGGGTTCAACAGGGAATCACGGAACTGTTCCGCCGGTCCATGTGGTGCCAATACCCCTGCAAGCAACGCGATCAACAGCATCAAAACAATATAGACCAGACCAATGACGGCACCTTTGTTACGTTTAAAGTAATGCCAGAACTCCTGCATCGGCGTCATCAGCTTAGGTGCACTTGATGTTATTTGCTCAGTTGCTTGTGGCTCTGTTAGTTGAGTCATCATGCGCTCCTTATCTCTTGTGCCGAATACGTGGATTGACAATGCCATACAGCAGATCAACCACAAAATTGACCAGAATGATCATTGTTGCCACCAGCAATACGCCACCTTGCACCACTGGATAATCACGGCGCTGGAGAGCGTCGATCAACCAACGCCCTAATCCCGGCCATGAAAAAATGGTTTCAGTCAGAATAGCGCCCGCCAACATAATACCCACTTGCAGGCCAATCACGGTGACCACAGGCAGCAACGCATTACGCAATGCATGGACAATAATGACACGCATACGACTCAGGCCTTTTGCCCGTGCAGTACGGATATAGTCTTCACCCAATATTTCCAGCATGGAAGAACGAGTCATACGTACAATCACGGCTAATGGGATCGTACCCAATACAACAGCAGGCAGGATCATGTGCATCACAGCATCAATGAAGTCACCATCTTCCCCCCAAATCAGGGTATCAATCAGCATAAAGCCGGTCAGGGGATAGCTATCATCAAGAAATACACTGTCGCTTATTCGGCCGGAAACCGGGGTCAGGTTCCAGTGAACGGAAACCAGCATGATAAGCATAATGCCCCACCAGAAAATAGGCATTGAATAACCCGTCAGTGATAGGCCTACAGCGGTATGATCAAAGACAGAACCACGCTTGACCGCTGCCAGCACGCCAACAGGAATACCGACAGAGATGGCAAATAACATGGCACAAATGCCTAATTCCAATGTTGCTTTAAATCGGGGAACAAATTCATCCCACACCGGAATACGGCTTTTCAGGGAGATGCCTAAATCACCATGCAGTATGCCATTGACATAATGAAGATATTGCTCCCAAAGAGGTTTATCTAACCCCATTGCTGCCATCAGTTCAGCATGGCGCTCGGCAGAGACACCTCTTTCTCCCGCCATAATCAGTACCGGATCACCGGGGATCATATGCACAAAGGCGAAAGTCAGCAGGGTAATACCAATAAACGTCGGGATCACCAGCCCCAGACGCCGGAGGATAAATTGCAGCATATCCTGAATTCTCTTTTTAGTTATCAGTTACAGCTCTCAGGCTGTTTATGTCATACACAGACCTGCTTGCCCACCAGAGAAACGCAACCATCCCCCCGGAAATATTCGGGGGGATGGTCAATCACAACAAATTTCAATCAAAACAAATCAAGAACAGGATTATTCGAGATCTACATTGTAAAAGAGGTGCCTGCCGAGTGGATCGACCTCATAACCCTTCACTTCTTTACGAATAGGTTCGTAAACCGTAGAGTGGGCAATAATCAATGCAGGGACTTGCTCATGCATTACTACCTGAGCCTGCTTATAAAGCTCTGTGCGTTTGACAATATCAGCCGTTGTACGTGCTGGCTGAATAATGTCCTCAAACTGTTGGTCGCACCATTTTGAATAATTGGAACCTCGTTCTTTGGCTGCGCAACTAAACAGAGTTCCAAAGAAGTTATCAGGATCACCGTTATCCCCCGTCCATCCCATCATGACGTTTTGAGGTTCGCCATCTTTGGCTCGTTTCAGGTATTCGCCCCATTCATAACTGACAATCTTGGCTTTTACACCAATTTTAGCCCAGTCAGCCTGAATCATTTCCGCCATACGGCGGGCATTCGGGTTATAAGGACGCTGTACCGGCATTGCCCAAAGATCAGTTTCAAAACCATTCGGGAAACCCGCTTCTTTCAGCAGTTCTTTAGCCTTCACCGAATCATAGGAGTAATCTTTGATGTCATCGTTATAGCCCCACATCGTAGGAGGGATCAGGTTTTTCGCTTTCTGACCGGCGCCTTGATACACAGCCGCGATGATGGCATCTTTGTTCACCGCCATCGTCAACGCTTGACGAACTTTGAGGTTGTCCATTGGCTTCTTGGAGACGTTATAAGAGAGATAACCCACATTCAGCCCTGCTTGTTCTTTCAGTACAATATCCTTATTCTGCTTCATACTCGCAATATCAGCCGGGTTCGGGTATGGCATGACCTGACATTCATTTTTCTGCAATTTTGCATAACGTACAGAAGCATCAGGGGTAATGGAGAAGACCAACCGATCAATTTTCGCCGGCCCTTGCCAATAATCTTTGAACGCTTTATAGAGAATGCGGGAGTCTTTCTGGTATTGCACTAACTGGAACGGCCCTGTACCCACCGGATTCAGATCCACTTTTTCCGGCGTACCAGCCTTCATCATGGCATCAGCATATTCTTTGGAGAGAATTGAGGCAAAATCCATAGCTATATTAGCCAGAAAAGGCGCTTCAGGACGGGACAGCACAAAGCGGACAGTATAGTCATCCACTTTCTCTATTTTGCTGATGATATTCCCCATATCCATGCCGATAAAGTATTCATAGCTGCCACCGGATACTTTATGGTACGGGTGATTTTTATCCTTTTGGCGCATAAAGGTAAAGATAACGTCATCGGCGTTGAAATCACGTGTGGATTTGAAATTTTTACTGCTCTGCCATTTTACGCCCTTGCGCAAATAGAATGTGTAGGTTTTGCCATCGTCACTGATTTCCCACCGTTCAGACAAACTTGGAATAATCTCTGTTGTACCTGATTTGAAGTCCACCAGACGATTATAAATTTGTCTGGCAGTTGCATCAAAAGTTGTACCAGAAGTGAATAACTGCGGGTTAAAGCCTTCAGGTGAACCTTCAGAGCAATAAACCAGTGTTTTTGCCTGCACACTGGCTGCTACAGCCAATGAAACAAGACCAATACCCAATTTCAATAAACCGGGCTTTTTCTTTTTGGAGATAATCATTACTTAAACTCCGTTTGTGATGTTTATTGTGCCTTAGCCAAGTCCAGAGTTTCCTGCCTGAATATCACTGCCCCGGCTTGTGTTATTTTTGTCGCTTATCAATTAATCAATTGTTATTCCTGACGTCAATATAATCACCATGCCACATGCAACAACAAAAAAACATAAAAGAAAAAAAACGCTAACAACTCTGGTTAAAAAACATGACACCAGACACAGATATAGATAAAAAAACTGGAAATATCCCTTATTGAAAGAATTAATTTCTATAAATTATAATTTTAAATTTGTGACCGGATACTTAAATAATGAACAGAAAAAATTATCAGAAGGGTGACGTGGAACAAGGTGCCGAATCGAATCAAGAGAAATAAATGTTTTAAATTTATTCAATTCAGATGAAATTAATAACATCATCAATTAAATTAGTCATTTAATATGAAAATTCTATTTATGAAAACGATGGAATTTCATGGTGCTATTTTGCCCAAATTGGGCATAGTTCATACTGGGTGGCTAAGTAAATTAGTGGCTAAGTAAAAGTAAAAAGGCATGACTATTCAAGTAAATATGCACGAGGCAAAAACACATTTGAGCCTGTTTAAAAGTAAGAATGCGGTTTATTTTTCATTTGTTACATATGAAAAAACCCCGCTCAAAGAGCGGGGTTTCAGAATGCTGGTCGGCGAGAGAGGATTCGAACCTCCGACCCACTGGTCCCAAACCAGTTGCGCTACCAAGCTGCGCTACTCGCCGAAAACGAAGCGCATCTTACTGCCGACATCACGGATCGTCAATATCTTTTTAAAGATAAGTGGTTATTTGATGATATTCCGTCCAAAGTTTACACATTGTAATATCTTCAGATAGCAAAAAGCCCCGCTATGATCCGCGAGGCTCTGTCTTAATAGTAATTAGCTTTAAAGGTACTTACACTAACTCAATAAAACTTATCAGCAATTACTGGAGCAGTGAAATATCCGCTACCCGCAGGAACAACTCGCGCAGTTCACTCAATAGCGTCAGGCGATTTGCTCTTACTTGCAGATCTTCATCCATCACCATTACATTATCGAAGAATGCATCCACAGCTTCACGCAAAGAAGCCAGTTCAACCAGCGCATCCTGATAGTTACCTTCTGCAAACAGAGGTACCAGCTTCTCTTTCAATACAACAAGGTGAGTCGCCAGTTGGATCTCTTCCGCTGCTTTCAACACTGAAGCCTGAACAGTGTCATTCAGCTTCTCTTCTGATTTTGCCAGAATGTTGGAAACACGCTTATTCGCTGCCGCCAGAGAAACTGCTTCATCTAATGTACGGAAATGCGTGACCGCTTTCATACGGGCATCAAAGTCTGCCGGTTGAGTCGGACGACGTGCCAGTACGGCCTGGATAGTATCAACGCTGTAGCCCTGCTCCTGATACCAGGTGCGGAAACGACCGAGCATAAACTCAACCACATCATCGACAACGTTTTCATTGGTCAGTTTGTCACCATACAGACGCACAGCTTCCTCAGACAAAGTCTGGAGGTCGAGAGGCAGTTTTTTCTCAACAATAATACGCAGCACACCCAACGCGGCCCGACGCAGTGCAAAGGGGTCTTTATCCCCTTTAGGATGTTGACCGATGCCGAAAATTCCTGCCAGCGTATCCATCTTATCGGCGATCGCTATGGCACAGGAAACTCCGGTAGATGGCAGATCATCACCAGAAAAACGCGGCTGATACTGTTCATTCAGTGCCAGAGCCACATCTTCAGCTTCGCCATCATGACGAGCATAGTGCATTCCCATCACACCCTGCGTATCGGTGAACTCAAAAACCATGTTAGTCATTAAGTCACACTTAGACAGTAAACCTGCGCGGGTCGCATGAGTAACATCTGCCCCGATCTTTTCAGCAATCCAGCCAGCCAGAGCCTGAATACGGTCTGTTTTATCGCGCAGTGTACCCAGTTGTTTCTGGAACAGAACGGTCTCCAGACGTGGCAGGTTATCTTCCAGACGTTGTTTACGGTCAGTATTGAAGAAAAATTCAGCATCTGCCAGACGTGGACGCACTACTTTTTCGTTGCCTGTGATGATCTGCTGAGGATCAGAAGATTCAATATTGGTAACAAAAATAAAGTTCGCCATCAACTTGCCGGATTTATCGTAAACCGGAAAATATTTCTGGTCGCCTTTCATGGTATAAACCAGCGCTTCGGCAGGCACTTCAAGAAATTTTTCTTCAAATTTTGCTGTCAGAACAACAGGCCATTCCACTAATGAAGTGACTTCTTCCAGCAAACTGTCAGTCAAATCTGCCACACCACCAAGCTGTGTCGCTGCTTGTTCTGCATCACGCTTGATCAAAGCCTTACGCGTTTCATAATCCGCAATGACCCGACCACGCTCCTGCAAAATTGCCGGATACTGCTCTGCGTTATCAATGGAAAACTCCGCCTCTCCCATAAAACGGTGACCACGAATAATACGATCAGATTTGATACCCAGAATTTCGCCTTCAATCACTTCACTACCCAGAAGCATAGTGATGGTATGTACTGGACGGACAAATTGGGTTTCTTTATCTCCCCAGCGCATTAGTTTAGGGATCGGTAATTTACTCAACGCACTGCTTACCATATCCGCCAGCAATTCTTTCGCTTCATGGCCTTTAACCTGAGCACGATAAAGTAACCATTCACCTTTATCAGTTACCATACGCTCAGCCTGATCAACGGTAATACCGCAACCGCGTGCCCAACCTTCCGCTGCTTTGGTTGGTTTTCCTTCCGTATCAAACGCCTGAGCAATAGCAGGGCCACGTTTTTCTATTTCACGATCAGCCTGTGCCGCCGCCAGATTTGCCACTTTCAACGCCAGACGACGAGGAGCAGCAAACCAGCTAACTTCACCATGACCCAGATTGGCGTTTTGCAGTTCTACTTCAAAATTGGCCGCAAAGGATTCAGCCAATGAACGCAGTGCCTTTGGTGGCAACTCTTCGGTGCCGATTTCCACAAGGAAAGTCTGTTGAGTCATGATGGCCTCTTATTTTCTGTTACACATAGGGAAGCCAAGCGCCTCACGGGAGGCATAGTAAGCTTCAGCAACTGCTTTGGTCAGAGTACGGATGCGCAGAATATAACGCTGACGCTCAGTCACGGAAATCGCTTTACGGGCATCCAGCAAGTTGAAGGTGTGACCCGCTTTTAGAATGCGCTCATAAGCAGGAAGTGGCAGTGGAGTTTCCAACGCCAGTAATTCCTGCGCTTCTTTTTCGTATTGCTCAAAGCAGGTAAACAGGAAATCGACATCAGCGTGTTCAAAATTGTAAGTAGACTGCTCAACCTCGTTCTGGTGGTAAATGTCGCCATACGTGGTTTTACCCAACGGACCATCACTCCACACCAGATCGTACACACTGTCTACGCCCTGAATATACATTGCCAGACGTTCCAAACCATAAGTAATCTCGCCAGTGACTGGTTTACATTCAAGACCACCGACCTGTTGGAAGTAAGTGAACTGGGTCACTTCCATGCCGTTCAGCCAAACTTCCCATCCCAGTCCCCAAGCACCTAATGTCGGGTTTTCCCAGTTATCTTCAACAAAGCGGATATCATGAACGGTAGGATCAAGCCCTAACTCTTTCAGGGAACCCAGGTAAAGCTCCTGGATGTTATCTGGAGATGGCTTGATGATAACCTGAAACTGGTAGTAGTGCTGGAGCCGGTTTGGGTTTTCACCATAACGCCCATCAGTTGGACGACGGGATGGTTGCACATAAGCTGCGGCAATAGGCTCCGGCCCCAAAGCACGCAAGCAGGTTATAGGGTGAGAAGTTCCTGCGCCGACTTCCATATCCAATGGTTGGACAATGGTACAGCCTTGACGCGCCCAGTAATCCTGTAATGTCAGGATGATCCCCTGAAAGGTTTTGGTATCAAACTTTTGCATGTTGAATTCGCACGCGATACATATAAATTTAAACGAAAGCGTTCAGTATACCTTCTGACTGTAAGATATACAGCATTGATCACGCCCAATTTTGTCACAGTATAAAAAAATCTTACCCTTGCCACTTTATTTGTATATTTATACAGCTAAAATTAGCGTAATTATTCACCATTATCTGTGGAGACGTGCAATTCATGAATAAGGAAATAACTCGCTGTGGCTGGGTTACATCTGATCCTGATTATCTGGCTTATCACGACAATGAATGGGGTAAACCGCTAAAAGACAGCCTACAGCTTTTCGAATTGATTTGCCTTGAAGGGCAACAAGCAGGTTTATCGTGGCTCACCATTCTGAAAAAACGAGAGGGTTATCGAAAATGTTTCCATCAATTTGATCCTGTCAAAATTGCTGAAATGGATGAAGATGATGTCGAGAAACTGATGCAAGATCCTGCTATTGTCCGCAACCGCGCTAAAATCAATGCCATTATTCATAATGCTCGTGCGTACCTGAAAATGGCCGAACAGAAAGAAGATTTCTGTGAGTTTATCTGGCAATTTGTTGATAACGATCCGCAAGTTAACCACTGGAAAACACGGGCAGAAGTGCCTGTCAAAACCGACCATTCTGATGCACTCTCAAAAGCACTGAAAAAACGCGGATTTAAATTTATCGGCAGCACTACCTGTTATGCCTTTATGCAGGCTGCGGGTTTAGTCGATGATCACATCGCAAACTGTCTATGTCGGAAAATTAAAAATGTCGAAAAATTGAAAACCGAAAAACTGAAAATCAATGCATAAAAACAGGTGACAATGTAATAAGGTGCGGGGTATGGTGTCCTCTTATCCTACAAAAAAGACATAGCTGCTGTTATGAAATTCTCTCAATTCGGAAACAAGTTCACGCAAGATTCAGGAATTACTCTCCTGATGAATGATCTCAACAAAGGTTTGAGAACACCCGGCGCGATTATGCTAGGTGGTGGTAATCCTGCTCATATTCCTGAAATGGATGACTATTTCCAACAACTATTGACAGATCTAGCGTTAAACGGTCAATTGACCGAAACACTGTGCAACTATGATGGGCCACAGGGAAAAAACACCTTAATCGCAGCATTGGCTCAAGAATTACAAGAAAAACTTGGTTGGGAAATCCACCCACAAAATATTGCCCTGACTAATGGCAGCCAAAGCGCCTTCTTCTACCTGTTCAATTTATTAGCGGGACGTGCTGAAGATGGTTCAATGAAACGGGTTCTGTTTCCTCTTGCACCCGAATATATTGGCTATTCTGATTCTGGCCTGGATGAAGGTTTATTTGTTGCCAATAAACCCAATATTGAATTACTACCCAATGGCCAATTTAAATATCGGGTTGATTTTGATCATCTGAATATTTCTGAAGATATCAACTTGATCTGTGTTTCCCGTCCAACTAATCCAACAGGTAATGTCATCACTGATGAAGAATTACTGCGCCTGGATGCGTTGGCACAGCAACACCAAATCCCTCTGCTGATCGATAATGCCTACGGTGTACCGTTCCCAGGTATTGTATTCAGTAATGCAACGCCTCTTTGGAATCCGAATATTATCTTATGCATGAGCCTATCCAAACTGGGGCTACCGGGTACTCGCTGTGGAATCATCATTGCTACTGAGAAAATTATCCATGCTGTCAGTAACATGAATGGCGTTATTAGTCTGGCACCAGGCGGGGTTGGCTCTGCTATTACGCTGGAAATGATCCGCCGTAATGATCTGTTCCGTTTATCCCAGAATGTTATTCAGCCATTTTATAAGAAACGGGTAGATCGCGTAATTGAGATCATCCGCCGTTATATGTCAGAAGAACACTGCCTTATTCATAAACCAGAAGGAGCAATATTCCTCTGGTTATGGTTTAAAAATCTGCCTATTACGACAGAAGTCCTTTATCAGCGATTAAAAAAACGAAAAGTGTTGATGGTGCCGGGACACTACTTTTTCCCTGGCTTGGAACACAACTGGCCTCACGCCCATCAATGTATGCGTATGAACTATGTACCTGATTTAGAGAAAATCGAAGAAGGTGTTCGAATTTTATCCGAAGAAATTGAAATCGCTCATAAAGAAACAGATCGCTAATCAAAATAATAAAAAAGCTCCCTCATTTAAGGTGAGGGAGTAAAATGATAACGAGGACTTTTTACCTGAGAACAGGACAGTAGTTATTAGAATCCCAAAAGAATTCTTCACACATAGCAGGAAAGGAAAACAATCCTTGTTTATACACTTTCCCTGAACTCGGCATATTTAACCAGAAAATAAAAAATCTAATGGCCTGAATAGATAAGATTTTTTAACTTTAAATTGCCTCTACTAGGTGAAATTAAGATGATTGCCACGTATTATGTGATCTAAAGCACATTTAATGAATGAAACACATATGCCTAATTATTTAACATTGTCTTTAATCCCTCACATCTCACAGAAAGTAGTCATCTACACCTAATGCCCAAACCTTATTTCCTCAAACTCAGTGACTAATTTAAGCAATGAAAAATATTCATTTGAGTAATTGCTTATAATGTTGATAGATTTACAAGTAATAATTTATATATGTTCTTACTTTTTATTAACTTTTTATTAAAAAAAATAAAAATATAAAAAAATTTAAAAATCTTCTGACGAAAAAAATTATTGCATTTAACAATAAGCGCTATAGCAAACTGAATATAACCTGACTATAGTAAATAATCATATAGAGTTATCTTTATGATTAGGAAAAGTAACGCTAAAGTAGATATAAGAACTTGGATATCGGCAAATTAACTCATTGGGTTCATGGAATAGAAATGATGAAAAACAGTAAACTGCTTCTATTATCCGCTACTATACTTGGATGGTCTCTGCTTACAGGCTGTTCCAGTATCATGACACATAGTGGCCCCAATCAAGGATATTATTCTGGGGCACAGGCTAATATTAACATGTTAAAAGATGATAAAACGGGATGGTTTCTGAAACCTTTGCTCGCAGTAGATCTACCCTTATCAGCCCTGTTAGATACTCTTTTGCTCCCTTATGATTATGCTTTCTCAAATCAGGATCAAACAAGAAAATCACCTAAGCTTCGTGTTGAAAAACTGGAAAAAAATTCAACTCATACACAACAGATATCAGATGAGCCCATAAATGGTGCGGACTGATTCTTCATTGCTCTATCAATCCCAACTCTACCAGTATCCATTGTGCTGAAAATCGTCTTCATATGTTTTTTCAGGCATCGTTACTGCACAAAGATGGTGCAGCGATGCCTGTCTCGACAATAAAGATCTGACGATAGCCATTAATGTCGCGCATAAAAGCAACATGTCGATCATCAGGTGAGATCACTATTGCATCTGCACATGGAGCAAGGTCAGTACGTGCCGTTAGCCGCTGAACTTCACCATTTTGGCTATCACAAAGCATGACACTGTTATCACAGACAAAAGCAATAAATCGGCCCCGGCTATCCCAGTTAAATGCAGATTGTATGTCATATGCATTATGCGTGACCTGTATTGGTTCTCCCCCTTTTGGGGATACATACCATAACTGGATAGTTCCCTTATCATCTTTCATCAGAAAACAAATTTTATTGCCATCTGGAGATGTTCTTAACCAATGACGGGGAGTACTGACCACTCCCGGCCAACGATTACGGTGGGTAAATGTTAAACGTTGCTGTTTCACTCCCGCAGGTGGTGCAGGTAAGGTCGTTTCCGTTCCGGTTAATGGCTGGTTACCTTCAACCGCATAATCTTCATCATGCTCAGGTAGGTCAACAAGGTAAATTTCAGGGATCTTTTCACCATTTTCAGCGCATGTATCACCAATAAAAGCCAGAGCCCAACGCTGCCATTGCCCATTCTTTTTAAGATAACCCTGCTGCCCAATCCACCCTTCTTCATATGCACGATTGATCTCATCACTACCAGGGTGTGGATATGCTGTAGTGCGGCTCACTACCACCGAAAAATAGCTTCCATCATATTCTCTTGGATGTTTTTTGGCTGATATCACCGCTCTTAGTGGAATAGCGACCGCTACATTGCGTAAATCAAGTGCAGGATCCAACTCATGCATAACATGGTCGTTATAGGTAAAGCTTAAACGGCTGCCATCAGGACTAAAAACATGCACGTGTGTACCACCACGCAAGGCTCCGGCTGTATAAGGTGAGGTAATGTCCAACGCATCAATATTAACAGTAACATTTGGCTGAATATCGGAAACAATGACACCACGGCGATGATGAAAATCGTATTGCCAGTGAGCATCGGGATTTTCCGGGCCATGAATAAACGCATAACGAGTAGGTTCCTGCGGACTAACTGTTACAACACCAACATGCGCACCGTCTTTTGCCTGATAAATAATCTCTGTTTGCCCATTAATTATATGAATTTTTTCTATCGTTAAGCCAGTAAAGTCTGCCCCGTTAGGACGTACATCATAGACTAACCACTGGCTATCAGGGGTCCAGATATTTATATTAGTTATCTGATGGCTACGGTTGTCGAATGTAATCTGACGTTCCTTAAAAATCATTTTCCTACCTTAATAATTGAGGTTTCGGATAATAAAAACTAATGCTATTAAAATTTAACTAAAAAATTTCAATCGAGACGTTATTATTTCAGCATTATTCTTTACTTCACGTTATATTCCATTTAATTAAAATTTATGCTACTCAGTGTCCTTTATATCATTGGTATCACGGCTGAAGCCATGACAGGTGCCTTAGCCGCAGGTCGTCGAAAAATGGATGTGTTCGGCGTAATTATTATTGCTTCTGTAACAGCCATTGGTGGTGGTTCCGTTCGTGATATTATTCTGGGCCACTATCCGCTTGGTTGGGTTAAAAACCCAGAATACATTGTGACTGTTGCCTGCGCCGCAGTAGTCACCATTTGGGTTGCCCCAATGATGAAACACCTTCGACGTTTATTTCTTATTCTTGATGCGATTGGTTTAATTGTTTTTTCAATTATTGGCGCACAAATCGCATTGGATATGCACTACAGCCCAATCATTGCCGCCATTGCCGCTGTTATTACCGGTGTTTTTGGTGGAGTACTGCGCGATATGTTTTGTAACACCATTCCATTAGTGTTCCAGAAAGAGATCTACGCTGGTGTCTCTTTTGCGGCTGCTTGGTTATATATCGCGTTACTACAGACGCCACTGCATCCAAACAGCGTAATTATCATCACCCTTATCACAGGCCTAACCGCCCGTTTGATTGCTATTCGCTATCGTCTTGGATTACCTATCTTCAATTATGATGGTGCTGACCATTGATATTAATCTGGGCGTTTGGAGCAAGTGCTTGCTCCTTCGCTCTTGCATGTTTACCTGTCTACCGATTTCTTTTCTGCATTTTCCCGTTCTACATTTCCCAACTTCCCGACAAAGAGAACTACGGCAAAAAAACCGCTTCCTGTGAAGGTACTGCATGTAAATCAACGTCATGCAAAGCCATTCCATGCACATTAATATTAATTCCTTGTAACGTTAATGCTTCAACCAGTTCTTTAACTTCAGGGTATTGTAAAAACTCCTCAATTTTTGTTCTTTGTTTTGCTGTTAAAGTACTGCCGATTCTTGTTTCTGATAATTGTACATCCCTGTACTGATTTACTTCATCCATAAATCTATTGGCATAAGGCATCCCTATCGCTTCACGCCATAATGAGACTGACTGTCTTTGTGCCTGCTGGAATTGGGTGAAAATTAGCGCCGCACGTTTAGAGCCAATATTAGGTATTTCAGCAAGTTGCTTCTTATTCAATGCCAACCAGCCCGCCAGATGTGTTACCCGTCCATCCCTTACTAAAGCAGCCCATATACCTTGTCCAACACCCTTCATTTTCAACTTTTTTCCCATCCATGTCAGACGAGCAATAAACTGTTGTTGGCAATCTTGGTTATTCAATACAAAACAACTGAGCGAATGAAACTGCTGCATATTAGGAGGCTGAATATTTTGACGTTCCGCAATGCGCCATACCACTTTATCGAGTTTTGGTATGCCATGCCCCGCCAGTGTTACAGTCACTTTATCTCCCGGATAAACATCCCATTGCTGCCAACGTCTTACTGAACCAATATGAACACGATTAATCTGTCTATCGTCTAATTGCACTTTTTCCAGCTCTAGTAAAACAGATATTTTTCCTGTCCGACCTATCTTGAACTGAACATCTTTTACTGTTGTCATTTTCTGTTGCAAAGGATACTTCCACGCAATCGACCAACTGTTTGAACCAGCACGCCATTGTCTGCCAGCAGGTTCAGTTTCCTGCCTTAAAACAACACCGTCTGTGGCAAAAGGGAGAGGATGGGTAAAATACATTTTCCACTTTTTCTCCACATCTTCTGCACTGAAAATTTGATGGCTATATTGCTGTGTAACGGGAAATCCCATTGATGTCAGTTTCTCTAGTTTAACTGCCATCTCATCTGGCCCATCCGGCCAGCTCCATATAAATATCCCTATTTGGCTGAGTTCCGATGAAGGAGTTTTACGCATCATCAACCCTGCTACCTTGCTGCGTGCATTCTGACTACCTGCAATAGATTGACGATGGTTATTCTGTTGCCAAAAGAGTTCTCCCTGTAACACCATATGATCCGGTGCATTTTCTATCTGTTTAGGAATACTGGAAATAAATTCACTTTTATCCAACCAATCTGTTCCTTCTGCACCATTCCCCCTGCTGATTAATCCGACCAAGAGACCATTTTGATAAACCAACGTAACTGCAACTCCATCAATTTTGGGCTGTACCCAAACGGCTGAGCGTCCTTGTAACCATCGGCGAACTTCCTCTATTCCTTTTAGTTTATGCAAGCCTGTATGCTGGACGGGGTGAAACTGTCTTTCGCTAGTTAGACCCTCCTTATGTGGCACCACCGGTGAGAATGATTTATCTATCACAGAAGCCTTGTCCGATACTGTCTTATTTGATAAGGCTGGTACAGCAAGGGTATTGTCTTGTTTCTGCTTCAAACAATCCTGCCAGTGCGTTAAGGTTTCCAATAGTTGATCATAAATCTCATCATCTATTTCACTGATTCCCTGTTGACGATAAAGGTGTTCCCATTTCGCTATCTGTGGTGTCAAGCGTTCTATTTCAAGCTGGAGTTTTTCCTTTGGCCAAGCCGAACAATCTGCTAATCCCATCGGCATTCCAAACAGCAATACCAAAATTATAATCAGAAAATTAAGCATCCTTGCTCCATATGTCCCTTAAACACGAGCAGAGAATAAAAAGAAATTTGGCTTATACCAAGATAGAAGAAAGGAGTTTGCGAAGTGTTTCGAAAAATAATGATGCAATTTCTGCAACCGTTTATTTTTTCTGAAATTGTTTCGAAAAATATTGCTTGAATATCTGTTTGTTAAGAAAAAATTTTGTTGAAATGCCCGTTGACATGTATTGTAACGCTGCATGGATTAGCGTATCCGTGTATACTATGTGGGATTTATCTTCCTGCGCTTGCATTTATTAATACCCCAATCAGTCAAGAAATCAGCATGAGTCAAGGAACGTTATATATTGTTTCTGCCCCAAGTGGAGCAGGTAAATCAAGCCTTATTCAGGCTTTATTAAAAACCCAGCCTTTGTATGACACTCAGGTTTCTGTTTCACATACAACTCGTCCGGCACGCCCTGGCGAAAATCATGGTGAACATTATTATTTCATCACAGTCGATGAATTCCAAAATATGATTAACCATGATGAATTCTTGGAACATGCCTGTGTTTTTGGTAACTATTACGGTACTTCCCGCAAAATTATCGAAGATACTCTCGCTAGTGGTGTTGACGTTTTTCTTGATATTGACTGGCAGGGTGCACAGCAAATCCGTCAGAAAATGCCTGCGGCTCGTAGCATTTTCATTCTTCCTCCTTCAAGGGAAGAATTACTCCGCCGTCTGCGTGGCCGTGGTCAGGACAGCGAAGAAGTCATCGCTAAACGAATGTATCAAGCTGTTGCAGAAATGGAACATCATGGAGAGTATGACTATGTCATCATCAATGATGATTTCAATACAGCACTGGCCGATTTACAATCGATTATTCGTTCCGAACGTCTGCGATTAGAAAGGCAGACTCAACGACATGATGCGTTAATCAGCAAATTATTGGCAGACTGAACTAAGTTTCAGTATTATGCCCAGTCATTTATTTATCTGTGGAGTAGCACACATATGGCACGCGTAACTGTTCAAGACGCAGTAGAAAAAATTGGTAACCGTTTTGACCTGGTGTTGGTCGCTGCTCGCCGAGCACGCCAATTGCAGGTAGGTGGAAAAGATCCTCTTGTTCCAGAAGAAAACGATAAGATGACTGTTATCGCTCTGCGTGAAATCGAGCAAGGTCTTATTAATAATAAAATTCTTGATGTTCGTGAACGTCAAGAGCAGCAGGAGCAAGAAGCTGCAGAAATCAAAGCTGTTTCTGCTATCGCCGACGGTCGTCGTTAATTTTACGGTAGGTCTGCCTTGTACCTGTTTGAAAGCCTGAACCAGCTTGTACTTAAATATTTGCCTGAAGATCAAATTGATCTATTAAAGCAGGCTTATGTCGTAGCACGGGATGCCCACGAAGGGCAAACCCGATCCAGTGGTGAGCCGTATATTACTCATCCTGTCGCTGTTGCTTGTATTCTGGCTGAGATGCGTCTTGACCATGAAACACTTATGGCCGCACTTCTGCATGACGTCATTGAAGATACACCAGCAACATTTCAGGATATTGAGCAATTATTCGGCACCACCGTCGCCGGATTAGTGGAAGGTGTCTCCAAACTGGACAAGCTGAACTTCCGTGATAAAAAGGAAGCTCAGGCCGAAAACTTCCGCAAGATGATCATGGCAATGGTACAGGATATCCGTGTCATTCTGATCAAATTGGCAGACCGAACACATAACATGCGAACCCTTGGTTCTCTGCGCCCTGATAAACGGCGGCGCATCGCCAGGGAAACGTTGGAAATCTACAGTCCGTTGGCCCATCGACTGGGGATTCATCACCTGAAAACAGAACTGGAAGAGCTTGGTTTTGAAGCTTTGTATCCTAACCGCTATCGGGTGATTAAAGAGGTTGTTAAAGCTGCTCGTGGCAACCGTAAGGAAATGATACAGAAAATTCTGGCAGAAATTGAAGGCAGATTAACGGATGCGGGCATCCAATGTACCGTCAATGGACGGGAAAAACATCTCTACTCTATCTATCGCAAGATGCACCTGAAAGAACAGCGTTTTCATTCCATTATGGATATTTACGCGTTCCGTGTCATCGTCGACAACCTTGATACCTGTTATCGTGTTTTAGGGCAAATGCACAGTCTGTATAAACCCCGTCCCGGTAGGGTGAAAGATTATATTGCCATTCCTAAAGCCAACGGCTATCAATCCTTGCATACCTCTCTTATCGGTCCACACGGAGTACCTGTTGAAGTCCAGATCCGGACAGAAGACATGGATCAAATGGCAGAGATGGGGGTTGCGGCACACTGGGCTTATAAAGAACAAGGGGAATCAGGCACTACAGCGCAAGTCCGTGCCCAACGTTGGATGCAAAGCCTGCTGGAACTTCAGCAGAGCGCTGGTAGCTCTTTCGAATTCATTGAAAGCGTTAAATCTGATCTATTCCCTGATGAGATTTACGTTTTTACTCCTGAAGGACGTATTGTGGAATTACCGGCAGGTGCAACACCTGTTGACTTTGCTTATGCTGTCCATACGGATATTGGTCACGCTTGTGTCGGGGCTCGAGTTGATCGTCTGCCTTACCCACTATCTCAGACCCTAAGCAGCGGGCAAACTGTCGAAATCATTACCGCCCCAAGCGCCCGCCCTAATGCGGCATGGCTGAATTTTGTCGTCAGCTCTAAAGCACGCGCTAAAATACGCCAGTTACTGAAAAACCTTAAACGGGATGATTCCGTTAGTCTGGGACGGCGTCTGCTCAATCATGCACTTGGCAATGGTCTGAAAATTAACGATATTCCACAGGAAAATATCGACAGAGAATTGGCAAGAATGAAACTCGCTTCACTTGATGACCTGCTGGCAGAGATCGGTTTAGGTAATGCGATGAGTGTTGTCGTTGCTCATAATCTATTGGGTGCTACAGAAAAAATTCCGAATGGTAGTAATAGTCAATCCCGTAAGCTGCCAATTAAAGGTGCCGATGGCATCCTGATTACCTTTGCTAAGTGTTGCCGACCGATTCCGGGTGACCCGATTATTTCCCATATCAGTCCGGGGAAAGGTTTAGTTATCCATCACGAATCTTGCCGTAATATCCGTGGTTATCAAAAAGAGCCGGAAAAATTCATGCCTGTTGAATGGGATAAAGATATCAATAGCGATTTCATCGCTGAAATTAAAGTTGATATGTTTAACCATCAGGGAGCACTGGCAAATCTGACAGCAGCGATTAATGATGCAAATTCCAGCATCCAAAGCATGAATACCGAGGAAAAAGATGGCCGTGTTTATTGTGCTTTCATCAGGCTGACAGCCAAAGACCGTATCCAGTTGGCAAATATCATGCGTAAGATACGTGTTATGCCGGATGTACTACGAGTCAGCCGTAACCGAAACTAGAGGTTATGAATCCTAAACGTTATGCACGTATTTGTCAGATGATGGCAATGCGTCAACCTGACCTGACGATTTGTTTAGAAGAAGTACATAAGCCCCATAATGTATCCGCAGTTATTCGCTCTGCGGATGCAGTTGGCATTCATCAAATCCATGCCATTTGGCCTGCTCATCAGTTACAGACTCAACTCTCCTCTGCGGCAGGTAGTAACAGTTGGGTTCAAGTAGAAACCCACTCATCTATTGAAAACGCTATTAGCCAGTTTAAGACAGCCGGAATGCAGATATTAGCCACCAATCTTTCTGATAAAGCGGCTGATTTCCGTCAAATTGATTACACTAAACCTACCTGCATCATTATGGGGCAGGAAAAGAAAGGGATTTCCAAACAGGCTATCGCGCTGGCAGATTATGACATTATCATTCCGATGGCAGGTATGGTTCAGTCACTGAATGTCTCTGTTGCCTCTGCTCTGATCCTGTATGAAGCACAACGGCAACGCCAACTCGCTGGTATGTATCAGCGGGAGGAAAGTACTCTCTCCGAAGAGGAGCAACAAAAGTTACTGTTTGAAGGCGGATACCCTGTTTTAGCTGCGGTCGCACATCGTAAAGGGTTGGAACGACCGTTCATTAATAAACAAGGGCAAATTATCGCAAGTGAATCTTGGTGGGCAACATTGCAGGCAACGACCACCACCAACAGGGAAATCAATCACACTGACGGAGAATAGGTATGAAAGGCCGATTACTTGATGCCATCCCATTAACCACTTTACATGGTGTTGGAACCAATCAGGTGACTAAACTTGCCAAGTTGGGATTGGTCAATCTACAGGATTTATTGTTGCATTTACCTCTCCGTTATGAAGATCAAACCCGCCTATATGCTATTAACGATGTATTACCCGGTATTTATGCTACAGTGATGGGTGAAATATTGCGTACCAATGTGACTTTTGGGCGGCGGCGCATAATGACCTGTCAAATCAGCGACGGAACAGGCATATTAACTCTGCGTTTTTTCAATTTCACTGCTGCCATGAAGAATAGTCTGGCGGAAGGCAAGCATATCATTGCTTATGGGGAAATCCGCCGCGGCGCCCAAGGCACCGAAATTATCCATCCAGAATACAAAATCCAGCAACACGCTGAACGTATTCAATTGCAAAATACATTAACACCTGTCTATCCCACGACAGAGGGTGTGCGCCAAACCACACTACGCAAGTTAATCGAACAAGCTCTGGAATTACTTGATACTTGCGCAATTAATGAATTATTGCCAGATCAGTTTAGTCAGCACATTATCAGCCTTCCCAATGCTCTGCGTACTCTGCACCGTCCACCCCCAGATATTTCTCTGGCGGATTTGGAAAATGGTAAACATCCAGCACAACGCCGATTAATTCTGGAAGAGCTGCTGGCTCATCATTTAAGTATGCTGGCGGTCAGAGCCGGAGCTCAACGTTTCCATGCCCAACCGCTCACAGCAGATAATTCGTTAAAACAGCAATTACTGGATCAACTCCCTTTTTCGCCAACATGTGCGCAGGAACGTGTAGTAAGGGAAATAGAGCATGATCTGGAAAAAAATGTCCCGATGATGCGGCTGATACAAGGTGATGTCGGTTCCGGCAAAACGCTGGTGGCAGCTTTCGCTGCAATACGGGCGATTGTACACGGTAAGCAGGTTGCCTTAATGGCTCCGACCGAACTTCTTGCGGAGCAACATGCCAACACGTTTCGCCAGTGGTTTGAACCACTTGGTATTCAGGTAGGATGGCTTGCGGGTAAGCAAAAAGGCAAGGCGCGCCAAGCGCAACAAGAAGCCATTGCCAGTGGTCAGGTCAGTATGGTCGTCGGTACTCACGCAATGTTTCAGGAGCAAGTTAAATTTGCCGGGCTGGCATTGGTCATTATTGATGAACAACACCGATTCGGTGTTCATCAACGTCTGGCTCTTTGGGAAAAAGGACGTGAACAGGGGTTTCATCCTCATCAACTGATCATGACCGCAACACCTATTCCACGAACATTGGCAATGACCGCTTATGCCGATTTAGATACTTCCATTATTGATGAACTTCCCCCAGGACGAACACCTGTAACAACTGTCGCTATCCCTGATACTCGTCGGAATGAAATTATTCAGCGTATTAAAAGTGCTTGTTTAGATGAAGGACGTCAGGCTTATTGGGTATGTACCCTGATTGAAGACTCCGAAGTTCTGGAAGCACAAGCTGCTCAAGTTACCAGTGAAGAATTGGCCCTGGCGCTACCTGAGCTGAAAACCGGCCTCGTGCATGGGCGGATGAAACCGGCGGAAAAGCAATCCATTATGGAGGCTTTCAAGCGAGGTGAATTACAGTTATTGGTTGCCACCACGGTGATTGAAGTCGGTGTGGATGTTCCTAACGCCAGTCTGATGATTATCGACAATCCTGAACGATTAGGGTTGGCTCAGTTACACCAACTCCGTGGCCGTGTCGGGCGTGGAGCTGTAGCTTCCCACTGTGTCCTGCTCTATAAAACACCGCTGACCCACACAGCCAAAATACGTCTGCAAGTCCTACGGGATAGTAATGATGGTTTTGTCATTGCCCAAAGAGATCTGGAAATTCGAGGACCAGGTGAACTGCTTGGTACGCGTCAGACTGGTAACGTCGAATTTAGGATTGCCGATTTATTAAGGGATCAGGGAATGCTCCCCGAAGTGCAACGTATTTCCCACTATATCCATCAACACTATCCTGAACATGCCAAAGCACTGATTGAACGCTGGCTATCCGACCGTTCGCAATACAGTCATGCTTAATCAATGAGCTATCATACTTATAAGATATTTAAAAAAAATGCCGCTGATAATTTCAGCGGCATTTTTAGCCAAGATATCAGGCAAAAGCAAAGGTGAGTTAAGTTAGCCTGCTACAGATGGGAATACCGGTAATAACAGATAAATCTTGATAACGGCTGAGTTAACGATATCAATAAAGAACGCACCTACCATCGGTACGAGCAAAAACGCCACATGTGATGGTCCGAAGCGGTCAGTAATCGCCTGCATATTTGCAATCGCCGTTGGTGTAGCACCCAAACCAAAACCACAGTGACCGGCTGACAATATTGCCGCATCATAATTTTTACCCATCACTCGGTAAGTGACGAAAATAGCGTACAGAGCCATAACCACTGTTTGTATAGCAAGGATTACCAACATCGGCAGCGCAAGGGACGCCAGTTGCCACAATTTAAGACTCATCAATGCCATTGCCAGGAAGAGAGACAAACTAACGTTACCTAGCACTGACACAGCCCGGTCGAATACCCGATAAAAACCAAGCAAGGACAAGCCATTACTGAGTATTACCCCGGTAAACAGAACACACACAAAAGTTGGCAAAAAGAGCGTACCTTCCAGAACCTTTTCAAGATAGCTACCCGCTAACAAACAGATAGATATTAAAGCGATGGTTTCGAGCATCACTAATGGTGTAATTAAACGGCCAGTATAGGGTTTTTCAAATGCAGTCGGAACTTCAGTATCTTCAGCTTCCAGGCCAGGTGTTTTGTTATTTCTTACCAACAGACGGGCAACAGGGCCACCAATCAGGCCTCCCAGTATTAAACCAAATGTTGCACATGCCATTGCGACTTCAGTGGCATTCTCAAAACCATAACGTTCAGTAAATACCTTACCCCAAGCAGCACCCGTTCCGTGTCCTCCTGAAAGGGTGATTGAACCAGCCAACAGCCCCATCAATGGATCAAGCCCAAGTATTTTCGCCAATGCAATCCCCACTGTGTTTTGCACCAACAGTAAGCCCACAACAACGACGACAAAGATTGCCAAGGATTTTCCACCTGCTTTCAGGCTGGCAAGGTTAGCGTTTAAGCCTACAGTAGCAAAGAATGCTAACATAAGAGGATCTTTGAGGGATAAATCAAAGCCGACTTCCCAACCCGTGGACTGTTTAACTATCAGCAGAACAAAAGCAACCAGCAAGCCACCTGCGACTGGCTCTGGGATCGTATACTTCTCAAAAAATGAAATTGACTGTACGAGTTTTCTTCCCAATAGCAAAACAAGTGTGGCCGCAACGAGCGTGCCATAAATATCCAAATGATACATTTATGTACCCCATCTATTGTTAAAATTATGTGAATTTAATGCGACGTTATAATCATCCTATAAAAACGCCAAGAGCAGGTAAGGGTTGGATTAGAAAAAAATTTACTGATAAACACAAGATAAAACATTTAAAAATGTGACGAAATAAAGTTATAACCCATAGGTAAAACTTCACGCAAACGATTGCTTTTATAAGTCAGATCAATAAAATGTGTTTTTTGTTGACTCGAAACTCCACACCATGGCCACCTCAACCCACAAACACTCAGTATCAGAAATCCCCGAAAAATCGGGTAGCGAATTAATTTACCGTCTGGAAGACAAGCCGCCTCTTCCACATGCTCTGTTTGCCGCCTGTCAGCATCTGCTGGCAATGTTTGTCGCTGTCATCACACCAGCGATATTGATCTGTCAGGCTCTTGGGCTTCCCGAACAAGATACACAACGCATTATCAGCATGTCTTTGTTTGCTTCAGGGTTAGCTTCACTTATCCAAATCCGTTCCTGGGGGCCAATCGGCTCAGGTTTGCTTTCCATTCAAGGAACCAGTTTTAATTTTGTAACTCCTCTTATCATTGGTGGCCTGGCCCTGAAAAATGGAGGTGCCGATATTCCAACAATGATGGCTGCCTTGTTTGGGACGTTGATGCTTGCCGCAACCACTGAGATATTTCTTTCCCGCATACTGCATCTGGCCAGAAAAATCATCACACCTCTAGTTTCCGGCATTGTTGTGATGATTATTGGTCTGTCACTGATTCAGGTTGGGTTAACTTCTATCGGCGGCGGTTATACCGCTATTCAGCAAGGTACGTTTGGTGCCCCCGAAAATCTTTTACTGGCGGGCACGGTTCTTGCCATTATCGTGCTGCTGAATCGCCAACATAATCCCTATTTACGGATTGCATCTCTGGTTATTGCCATGACAGTAGGGTATTTAGTCGCTTGGTATATGGAGATGCTACCCCATTCAACCACAACAGAAGACAAACCCATTATCACTATTCCTTCTCCGCTGTATTACGGACTCTCTTTTGACTGGAATTTGTTGATCCCGCTTGTCCTGATTTTTATGGTGACGTCACTGGAGACAATTGGTGATATTACAGCAACGTCAGATGTTTCTGAGCAACCTGTCAGCGGCCCGTTGTACATGAGGCGCATTAAGGGGGGTGTATTGGCAAATGGTCTCAATTCGATGGTTTCTGCTGTATTTAATACATTCCCGAATTCCTGCTTTGGTCAGAATAATGGAGTAATCCAACTGACAGGTGTTGCCAGCCGCTATGTCGGTTACATTATTGCTTCCATGCTGATTCTATTAGGGTTGTTCCCGGCAGTAGCAAGTTTTGTACAGCATATTCCTGAACCCGTATTAGGTGGCGCGACTATTGTGATGTTCGGTACGATTGCCGCATCTGGTATCAGAATTGTTTCCCGTGAACCTTTAAATCGACGTGCCATTATGATCATCGCTTTGTCACTGGCTGTGGGGTTGGGTGTTTCTCAACAACCGTTGATCTTACAATATGCACCTGAATGGGTAAGAAACCTGCTTTCTTCTGGCATTGCCGCTGGCGGGCTCACAGCCATTCTCCTAAATCTGATTTTTCCTCAAGAAAAATCGTCGTAATTTTCGCCTGGCTCTTCTTCTCCCGCTTATATAGCGGGAGTTTTTTGGTGTAATTCTTCGCATATTTTTTTGCAATATTCTTCGCAATTTTCTTGTCAGCCTGCCGGAATGCGTGCTTTTTCAGTGTTGACTATTGAGTAGCGATCCGTTTTACGGCATAAAAGAGATTATTTTCAGGACGAGCGTATTGAGGTGAGATCATGAAGTGGTTAGGGAAATGCGTTGCTACTCTACTGTTATTACTGATTCTGGCAATTATCATTATTTATTTTGTTGCCCAGACACACTGGGGAGCAAAAAAAATAAGCCAGTGGATCAACAAGCAAGGCCATTATCAGGTCAATATTGAAAATATCGACCACAGTTGGCTCCGGCCTATGACCCTAATGCTCAATAATGTGAGTATCAGCGATAAACAGGGGTCTTTCTCGCTCAATGCTAATACGGTCGATCTGGATCTCAAATGGCAATTCCTGCCCAAATTCACAGATCTCCATAAGCTGACATTACAACAAGGTAAGTTAGTACTGTCAGACAATCAGTTTCCTCCGGTTTTGAAAGCCGATATTTTACAACTGAATCAGATAGATATTCAGTTAACAACCCCTCATTCGCAAATTCAGGGGAAAAATATTATCGGCGGCATCACCCCCTGGACACCTGATACCAACTCTCCTTTTGGTTCGGGGCAGTACCAGTTCAGTGCCAGTACAATCAGTATCAATGGGCTCCCGTTTAATAAGGTCGTCATGCAGGGGAATTACCAGAATAACAGTCTGACCATCAGCTCCTTTGGTTCAGAGTTTCTGAAAGGTTTCATCTCTGGAAACGGACAACAATTACCTGATGGCAGTTGGAACTGGGATAATATCCTGATCAATGATATACGCTGGCAGTCCCCAATGGCACTGGCTGCTCTTGTAGAAAAAATGCATAAACTCCCGACCATCCGCATTAAAGATCTCAATCTCACTAACGCCAAACTACAAGGGAAAGATTGGTCTGTCGATTATCTTGATACAACCATCAAGGGACTGGGGTTAGTTAATGGGCGTTGGCAGGCTGAAGATGGCTTGATTGATTTTAATGCCATGAATATGACCTTCAATGATGCTCAGTTCCGGGATGTATTGGGTAAGTTACGCTTTTCCGGTGATATTTTTACCATCGCCAATCTGACAACTCATTACCAGAAAGGTTTATTCAATGTTAAAGCTCAATGGGATCGCCAGAGCCGCCAGTTAACCCTCAACGACAGTTCAGTGACAGGCTTGATATACTTCCTGCCAGCAGAGTGGCATGGCTATATCAAAAACCCCGCACCAGAATGGATTTCAGCACTAAAATTAAACAATGTCAGTATTAACAATACACTCCTGATTGATGCGAATCCTGATTTTCCATTTCAGCTCACCACACTATCAGGCTATATCGATGCTATGGATATCCTGAAAAAGGGTCATTGGGGACTATGGAGTGGGCAAGCATCGTTACAAGCAGCCAGCGGAACATTCAATAAAGTAGAAATCGCTCGTCCCTACCTGCAATTACATGCTACAGATGACAGAGTCGTGGTTGATAAAATAAATGCCTTCACGGGTGATGGAGTACTACAATTTAACGGTACGGTTGAACAGTCAGCTTCTCAAAAACCTTTTCAGCTCAACTTCAAGGGAATGAATGTAGACTTGGCTATTCTGCCACAATGGGGTTGGATACCGCTCAATGTACATGGCGATGGCAATTTTTCACTGGCTATCACTGGTGATCTCTCAACTGACAATATTAAAGATACCATTAGTGGCACATTAGCTGCTGAAGGCAGGTCATCCAATAAAGAGTCACAATCGATTAAACAAGGGATAATTTCAACCGATAACTGCCCTGCTGGACAATCTCACGCAGACCAATCTAACGAAGCAGGGCAATCTCATACAGAGCAATCACAAAAAACAGAACAATTACAAAAAGACAGCGCAAACAGTTCTACCACAGAAACAGAAAAAGCTAAAACCTGTACTACTATTCGGTTATAGCAGTCCAGGTTATAGCAGATTCAGGTTGTAGAAGTCCGTTCAGCAGGCAATACAATATAAGTACCGGTGAACACACTACCCACACCCAGTTCACCGCTTACTTGTACTTCCAGCTTAACACGCGCTTTATTGCCACGTGCAAGTCGGGCTAAATCACCGCTCATATTGTTGAGGTCAGCGACAGCACTAGGTCGGCCAGTGATTGGTTTATGGTAACGAATATTTGCATCAACCAGAATGATATCTCCTCCCAATTGGCGCTCCTGCAATAACAGCCAGATCAATCCCCACGCTGTTAATGTCGATTGAGAAAACAAGCTACCGGCAAAAATAGTATGGTGAGGGTTCTGGTTACCTGCTTCCGGCATTGTGGTAATAAAACGTTGCCCTGTGTATTGAGTAATACGCAGCCCCATTTTTTCACTCAAGGGAATGTGCTTGTACCACGCCTGTTGCAATTCCGCACACCAGTCCGGGCGGTGTAAAATATCATCAAGACTCATAATCGGCTTAATCATCAAGAAGTGATTAATAGGAGACGACTGAGCACCATTAATAAGGCCCCGGTTTTGAAAACCCAACTTACTAAAGAAATCAACAGCATCCTCACGCGCACTGCAAACAATCCGCTTTACACCTTCTTGTCTGGCAACAGATTCCAATGCCATTGCAATCAGTGTGCCTAACCCTTTCTGCTGTTCATTAGGGTCAACAGCCAGAAAACGGATGGCACCTTCACTATCTGCATTGATATATAAACGCCCAACAGCAACTGGTTTGCCTATTTCATCCACCACCATTTGATGATGAGCCATCGAATCATAAGCATCTCTTTCTGAGCCAATCGGTTGATGAAGTGGCTTACGCAGCATCTCCCAACGAAATTGGTAATAAGTTTCCAGCTCTTGTTCGGTTTGAGGTACTCTGAGGTGATACATAGAAACAGCCCCTTCTTTGCGTGTTGTCATGTGTAGTCAAGGAAATGCATACAGCAAACGATGGTTATCTTATTTTGTTATGTTCATCGCTCCCGAATAAAGTACGCACTTATACCCGGTGTCTTTCAAATTGCAGCTTTGTTTACTGCATCCTGAAATCCATTAGGTAAACATCATACTTGCAACCAGAAAGTCACAGGCCCGTCATTTGTCAGACTCACTTTCATGTCCGCAGCAAATTGCCCCATTTCTGTTTTTATACCAGTTGCACGGCACTGTTCAACAAAATAGCGATAAAGTTGGTTAGCTTTTTGAGGTTCAGCGCCACCAGAAAAACTCGGCCTTAAACCTTTTTGAGTATCAGCAGCCAAGGTAAATTGGGAAATAACCAATAAGCTCCCATTAGCTTGCTGGACATTCAGGTTCATTTTCCCATACTCATCGCTGAACACGCGATATCCCATTACTTTGTCACACAGACGCTGAGCTTTTTGTTGATCATCTTCTTTTTCAACCCCCAGAAAAACCAACAGCCCCTGCTCAATTTCCCCAACAGTTTTGCCCTCAACAACAACTTCTGCCTGTGTTACACGTTGAATTAATGCAATCATTTTTCTTGTGAGTGATCCATAAAAGATAGAGTAACCTGTAGGGATAGAACCTTGCTTGCCAAGATGCCATCCCATTTAGAACCTGTTAACTGTTATGTGAAACAGTTACATGAGAACGGTTATGTGAAAGATACTATGTTGCTTTGGGAAGTGAGAAGTCATGTGTTTTAAAATAATCAGGAATGACTTTCCTGTCAGTCACATGAATGGCATTGATACCTAATTTTTTTGCTGCATCAATATGTTCCAAAACATCATCAAAAAAAACAGCCTGCTCAGCAGCTACACCTTCTTTTTCAAGCACATATTTAAAAATATCCTGATTCGGTTTACGCATTCCCAAGTCTTGGGACAGATAAAGAAAATCTGCCGATGCAGTGATTTCAGGGTAGTGTTGTGGCCAGTACTGGAGATGTAAATGGTTTGTGTTGGATAATACAACAACTCTATGCCCCTGCTCCCTCAGTTTATTCATTAACTCAATGACTTCCTGCCTGACGCCAATGAAAATCGCGTTCCAACCTTCAGAGAATTGCTCAAAGCTGAGTGAGATTTCCATTTCATCACACAACGCTTCAACAAATTCTGTATCCGTGATTTGCCCGCATTCATGCTTTTCAAATGCCTCTCCGATTGTAAATTTGGTCGTCAACGTTGCCAGTGGTGTACCACTTAAGTTACTCCAGACAGCCAGTACTCTTTTAAAATCAATATCAATAATCACATTACCCATATCGAAAATGTACAGCATAATCCCTCCTGACTGGTGCTTATGGTTTTGTACTTTTATCATAATTTAATCAAGAAAAAAGGGTAAGACGACAAAGAACAGACAAATTACGCTATTGAGCAATTGTCATTGAAACAGTTAACAATTTAACTAAATCGTAATACTAGCAGTCTAATGCAGGTAAGCGAACAGGGAGAAGAGTTTGGTCAGGCTCAGAAGAGCGCTGATAAAACTCAGGGTGCCGAAGCACCCTAAGCTATTCAAAAGAAATTAAACTTCTTTACTACGGCTTGCGCGACGACGATCATTTTCAGTCAGATGACGTTTACGCAGACGAATTGATTGCGGTGTAACTTCAACCAGTTCGTCATCATCAATGAACTCCAGCGCTTGCTCCAATGTTTTCTTGATGTGTGGAGTCAGCGTTGTCGCTTCATCTGTACCAGAAGCACGAACGTTAGTCAGTTTTTTACCTGTCAGGCAGTTTACGGTCAGGTCATTGGAGCGGGAATGGATACCAATGATCTGGCCTTCATAAACTTCTGTACCATGACCAAGGAACAACTTACCACGCTCCTGCAAGCCATACAGAGCATAAGCAACGGCTTTACCCTGACCATTGGAAATCAGTACCCCATTCTGGCGACGACCAATTTCACCGGGACGGATATCATCATAGTGGCTGAAGGTTGCGTACAGCAGACCCGTACCGGAAGTCATGGTCATAAATTCAGTACGGAAACCGATCAAACCACGGCTTGGGATCACGTAATCCAAACGCACGCGACCTTTTCCATCCGGCAACATATCACGCATTTCACCTTTACGTTCACCAAGCGCCTGCATCACATCACCCTGATGCTGCTCTTCGATATCCAGTGTTACCTGCTCGAAAGGTTCCTGCTTACGACCATCAATTTCACGGAAAATAACCTTTGGACGAGAAACCGCCAATTCGAAACCTTCACGACGCATATTCTCAATCAGGACGGAGAGATGTAGTTCACCACGACCAGATACACGGAAAGCGTCTGGATCTTCAGTTTCTTCAACGCGCAGTGCGACGTTATGGACCAGCTCTTTTTTCAAACGATCTAGAATTTGGCGCGAGGTCACATACTTACCTTCACGTCCACAGAAAGGTGAGGTATTAACACAGAAAAACATGCTAACGGTAGGCTCATCAACTGCCAAAGCCGGCAAAGCTTCAACCGCATTAATCTCACACAGCGTATCAGAGATGTTCAGTTCACCCAGACCAGTAATCGCAATGATATCACCTGCTTCCGCTTTGTCAGATTCGATGCGATCTAATCCCAGGTGACTGAAAACTTTACCCACTTTACCATTGCGCGCCTTACCTTCACTATCAATAATAGTGATGTTCTGGTTTGGTCTTACTGTTCCGCGCTTGATACGACCAATACCGATAACCCCAACGTAGTTGTTGTAATCCAATTGAGAAATCTGCATCTGGAATGGGCCATCAAGGTCAACTTTAGGCGGCTCAACATGCTCAACGATTGCCTGATACAGCGGGGTCATATCCTCTGCCATATCTGTATGGTCGTTACCCGCAATCCCCATCAGTGCAGATGCGTAAACAATAGGGAAATCCAACTGTTCATCGGTTGCACCCAGGTTTACGAACAAGTCGAATACCTGATCGACTACCCAATCAGGGCGAGCACCAGGACGATCAACTTTGTTGATAACTACGATTGGCTTCAAACCGTGGGCGAAGGCTTTCTGAGTTACAAAGCGAGTCTGCGGCATCGGGCCATCCATCGCATCTACCAGCAGTAAAACACTGTCAACCATTGACATCACGCGCTCTACTTCACCACCGAAGTCGGCGTGGCCTGGGGTATCTACGATATTGATACGGTAGTCATTCCATTTAATAGCCGTGTTTTTTGCAAGAATGGTGATACCACGTTCTTTTTCCAGATCATTAGAATCCATCACGCGCTCGGTTGCCGCTGTACGCTCATCAAATGTACCGGATTGCTGTAGGAGTTTATCAACCAGCGTAGTTTTGCCATGGTCAACGTGAGCGATAATGGCAATATTTCTTAAGTTATTAATTGACAAGTATTTTTACCGTTTTAGCTATTTGAAGAAATATTAAATACAGACAGCGTGGCAGGTCGCAACGCTACTCTCATTTAACACAAATATGGTGCTATTTTACACGTTATAGCTACAGAGTGAAATAAATGTGAAGTGCATCACTTTTGAAGTTTATCTATTTTCTGAATATAAACGTGTCATAACTTCAAGTGATAATAACAGTATCTGTAACAGCTAAACCTTATTTATTTTCACCAAAATGGTGCATACCATCTTTTTTATTCACCTATTTGGTGCAAATATACTTAACTATCCCTGTGTGCTTTTATCCATTTGCTGAGTTTTATACCTGTTTATAAATATACACATTCAGATTCAATGGTTTTTAAAAGTTGGCACACTTTTCGCATTGTACTCTGGCATTGAAAATTGCAATAAAAATTGGCTGTATACAAAGACGCTATCAGCCACTTAAGATAAGGCAGTCAGCGCCTTATCCAGCCTACGTAAACCAGGAGAACTCATATGTCCGTTGAACATGTTTTGTCCATGATTGAAGAACATCAGGTGAAGTTTATTGACTTACGTTTTACTGACACTAAAGGTAAAGAACAGCACATCACTATTCCTGCCCACCAGATTGATGAAGATTTCTTCGAAGATGGAAAAATGTTCGACGGTTCATCTATCAAAGGTTGGAAAGGTATCAATGAATCCGACATGGTACTCATGCCAGATCCATCTACCGCAATGCTTGATCCTTTCTTTGACGATGCCACGCTCATTATACGTTGCGATATCCTGGAACCTGGCACAATGCAAGGTTATGGTCGTGACCCTCGCTCTATTGCAAAACGTGCAGAAGATTTCCTGCGTGCAAGTGATATTGCAGATACTGTTTTGTTTGGACCAGAACCAGAATTCTTCCTGTTTGATGATATCCGTTTCGGCAGTTCTATTTCAGGTTCTTATTATCATATCGATGATACCGAAGCGGCCTGGAATAGCGGCACTCGCTATGAAGGCGGTAACAAAGGCCATCGCCCAGGAGTTAAAGGTGGCTATTTCCCTGTGCCTCCGGTGGACTCTTCTCAGGATCTGCGTTCAGCAATGTGCCTGACTATGGAGGAAATGGGTTTGGTTGTGGAAGCCCACCACCACGAAGTGGCAACGGCGGGTCAGAACGAAGTCGCAACTCGTTTCAACACCATGACCAAAAAAGCGGATGAAACCCAAATTTATAAGTATGTGGTACATAATGTCGCCCACGCTTTCGGCAAGACAGCGACATTTATGCCAAAACCGCTGGTCGGAGATAACGGCTCAGGAATGCATTGTCACATGTCATTGGCTAAAGGCGGTGTCAACCTGTTCGCCGGCGACAAATATGGTGGGTTATCTGAACTGGCTCTTTACTATATCGGCGGCATCATCAAACATGCCCGTGCCCTGAATGCCTTTACTAATCCAACCACTAACTCGTATAAACGTTTAGTACCTGGTTTTGAGGCTCCCGTGATGCTGGCATATTCTGCCCGCAACCGCTCTGCGTCTATCCGTATTCCGGTTGTAGCCAGCAGTAAAGCCCGTCGTATTGAAGTACGTTTTCCAGATCCGGCCGCCAATCCTTATCTGGCCTTCTCTGCTCTGCTTATGGCTGGCCTTGATGGTATCATCAATAAAATACATCCGGGCGATGCGATGGATAAAAACCTGTATGACCTGCCAGCCGAAGAAGCCCAAGAGATCCCAACTGTAGCCTCTTCTCTGGAAGAAGCACTGGCTGCACTGGATACAGATCGCGAATTCCTAACCCGCGGTGGTGTTTTCACTGATGATGCAATTGATGCTTACATTGGTGTCTTGAACAGTGAAATCGAACGCGTCCGTATGACTCCACATCCTCTGGAGTTTGAACTGTATTACAGTGTGTAGTACTTAAAAGTATTACCCTTTTTCTTTTTTATTTTGTTGCCGTGAAACTTTTGGCCCATCTTCGGATGGGCTCTTTTCCCTCTGAACCTTCCTTCTCAATAGAGTGGGTGACCAATTCATGATCAAATAAGATACAATGCACCAAAAAAGTGCAAAGGCTGAAAGGTTGGATAGAAATGGCTGATTTTCCCAAAGCAGAACAGATTCTTGATTCACTGATAAACAGTGTGTTGGTACTGGATAACGATTTCATTATCCACTATGCCAATCATTCCGCCATGCAACTTCTGGCACAAAGTACACATAAATTATTCGGCACTCCTCTTCCGGTATTGTTCAGCTATATCTCATTAGATACGGAATTTATGCGTTCCAGTCTGATACGTGGGCATGGTTTTACGGATAACGAAGTCTTATTAGTGATCAACAATCACTCACATGTTATGTCGCTCAGTGCCCAACCAATTTCCGAACAGTTTATTCTGCTGGAACTCGCTCCTATGGATAGCCAGCGTCGTTTAAGCCAAGAGCAGATACAACAGGCACAGCAGGCGGCTGCGCGGGAATTGGTTCGGGGGCTGGCACATGAGATCAAAAACCCTCTGGGAGGTTTACGGGGAGCCGCACAATTGTTGGCAAAAACACTGCCAGATCCCTCCCTACAAGAATATACTCAAGTCATTATCGAACAGGCAGACAGGCTTCGCACCCTTGTGGATCGATTACTGGGGCCACAACATCCCGGAGCCCAGATCCGCCAGAGCATTCACCATGTAGTAGAACGGGTTTATCAACTGGTATCACTGGAAATGCCCGACAATGTCACATTAATCAAGGACTATGATCCTAGCCTGCCGGAGCTGTCCCATTACCCTGATCAGATTGAACAGGTTTTATTGAATATTACCCGCAATGCTCTACAGGCATTAGGCAGTAAAGGTGGCATAATCACCTTACGAACCCGAACAGCATTCCAAATCACCTTACATGGTGAGCGTTATCGCTTAGCTGCCAGAATTGATATTGAAGACAATGGGCCAAGTATTCCTCCCAGTATTCAGGATACGCTATTCTACCCAATGGTGAGTGGGCATGAGGGAGGAACCGGGCTAGGTTTATCTATTGCCCGCAGTCTTATTGATCAACATTCTGGAAAAATCGAATTCACCAGTTGGCCGGGACATACGGAGTTTTCCATTTACCTGCCTATCAAGAAATAGGGGATACCATGCAACGAGGAAAAATCTGGATCGTTGATGACGACAGCTCTATCCGTTGGGTACTTGAACGAGCACTGAGCGGCGCAGGTATGGAGTGCACGAGTTTTGAAAACGCAGATTCCGTATTGGCAGCACTATCACAAGGTTGTCCCGAAGTTTTGCTGTCAGACATCCGTATGCCGGGTCTGGATGGATTAAATTTACTCAATCAAATCAAACAGAAATATCCACAACTTCCGGTCATCATTATGACTGCCCATTCCGATTTGGATGCAGCCGTCAGTGCCTATCAACACGGTGCATTCGATTATCTACCGAAGCCATTCGATATTGATGAAACTGTCGCGTTGGTTGAACGTGCATTAAGTCATTACCGGGAACAACAACACTCATCCCGTAATTCTAAGATAACGTCATCAGTCTCTGAAATGATTGGAGAAGCTCCTGCCATGCAGGAGGTATACCGGATTATCGGACGGCTTTCCCGCTCCTCCATTAGCGTCTTAATCAATGGTGAATCAGGCACAGGGAAAGAATTGGTTGCCCATGCCCTGCACCGCCATAGTCCAAGAGCCGCAGCCCCTTTTATTGCTTTGAATATGGCCGCAATCCCAAAAGATTTAATTGAGTCAGAATTATTTGGTCATGAAAAAGGCGCTTTCACTGGTGCTAATCAGGTTCGCCACGGGCGTTTTGAGCAAGCTAATGGAGGCTCGTTGTTTTTGGATGAAATCGGCGATATGCCACTAGATATCCAAACGCGTCTTTTGCGCGTTCTGGCAGAAGGGCAATTCTATCGCGTAGGTGGCTATGCACCAGTAAAAGTTGATGTACGAATTATTGCGGCAACCCACCAGAACCTTGAGCAACGGGTTAAAGAGGGTAAATTCCGTGAAGATCTCTATCATCGTCTGAACGTGATCCGCGTACAGTTACCACCTTTGCGAGATCGTGCAGAAGATATCCCTCGTCTGGCCCAACATTTTCTGCAACAAACAGCCAAAGAGCTAGGCGTTGAAGCGAAAACACTACATCCTGATACCGAAACCGCTCTGATGCACCTGTCATGGTCTGGAAATGTCCGTCAGTTAGAGAACGTCTGTCGCTGGCTGACCGTGATGGCAGCCAGTAAGGAAATTCTGGTGCAGGATTTACCGACAGATTTAATTGAAAGTCAGTCCTCTAAGCAAACAAATAATCCTCCTGCTTCCTTCCCTTCATCCTCAGGAGATTGGTCACAGCAATTGGCTATATGGGCAGAAAAAGCCTTACAGGAAGGCCAGGTTGATCTCCTTTCTGATATATTACCGCGGTTAGAACGTACCTTACTTAACTGCGCTCTGACACATACGAATGGACATAAACAGGAAGCCGCCCGTTTACTCGGCTGGGGAAGGAATACAATAACGCGGAAATTGAAGGAACTGGGATTGGGATAAGTTAACAAATAGCTTTGCTATCCCAACTGACTGTCAGGTTGGTATTAACCCCGTCGAGAGACCAATTAGCACCTTGGCGGTATATCAGCGCTACAGGCAGTAGTATAAACCGTATACTCAACTCTGAGCTTGATTCATATCACCCGCGAAAACTGTCTCTGACGCATCTGATTACGCATATAGCGGTCAAAACACATGCAGATATTTCGGATTAACAAACGTCCTTGCGGTGATACCTGAATTTGAGTTTCAGTGACCTTGACCAGCCCATCTTCCGCCAGCGGCACCAATAATTGCAGATCTTCAGCAAAATAATCCGTAAAATTCACTCCGTAGCACTGTTCAATATCAGCAAAATTCAGCCTAAAATTACAAATCAATGACTTAATCACATCACGGCGGATACAATCATCGAGCGTCAGATTCAAACCACGCCACAACGCATGCTCCTGCGTTTCTACTGCTGCATAGTAGGTTTTCAGCTCTTTCTGGTTCTGTGCATAACTGTCACCTAACATACTGATAGCAGAAACACCGATTCCCAGTAAGTCGCACTCTCCTTGTGTGGTATATCCCTGAAAATTGCGATGTAGCCCCCCTTCCCGCTGAGCAATAGCCAGTTCATCATCAGGACGGGCAAAGTGATCCATACCAATAAACTGATAGCCATTACCTGTCAGAGTAGTAATTGTTTGCTGCAAAATATCCAGTTTCTGTGCTGCATTCGGTAAATCAATCTCCTTAATTTTACGTTGTGCTGCAAACAAATTCGGCATGTGAGCGTAATTGAATACACTCAGACGATCAGGAGATAACGCCAACACTCGTTGCAGAGTGAAAGCGAAACTTTCCGCAGTCTGTTTCGGCAAACCATAAATTAAATCGATACTGGTGGAGGTAAAGCCAGTTTCACGGGCACGATTAACCAATTCGAAAATAAAATCTTCATCCTGTTCCCGATTAACCAGACGCTGAACTTCCTTATTGAAATCTTGCACCCCCATACTCAGGCGGTTAAAACCTTCATGACGTAGATGGTCAATGATATCCAGTTCAATTTCACGTGGGTCAATTTCAATGGAAAGTTCTGCATCAGGCAGAAAGTGGAAGTGACTACGCAATATTGCCATCAATCGGCTGATCTGTGTCTTGTTCAGATAAGTTGGCGTCCCTCCTCCCCAGTGCATTTGGCTGACTTTCCTCTGAGCAAACAATTTTGCCCGCGCTGTGATTTCCTTTTCCAAAACTTGCAGATACTCATCTGCTTTATGTTTCTGACGAGTCACCAGCTTATTGCAGCCACAGAAATAACAAAGTTTGTGACAGAATGGGATATGGACATAAAGGGAAAGAGAGCGATCAGGGTAACGCGCAGCGGCCTGTGCAAACGCGGTATTACCGTACTGTTGGTTAAACTCCAATGCTGTTGGGTATGAAGTATAGCGAGGCCCTGAATAATTATATTTTTGGATCAAAGGCAGATCCCAGACAATGGCTTGCTCTGACATGCTTACTCCTTCCGTTGTTTTAGCCCATCAAATAGCCACCGTAGTTTACCCAATTACTATAACAAATACCATGCAAACACTATGGTTATAGACTTTATCATTGAGTATATTCCGGGCTGCCCCCGCCTTTATGATCACAACAAGTTATAACCAGAACGACTTATTTCTCATAAGTTGCTGACTTATCAGGAATTACTTCCCTTTCAGCAACTGCATGATATCGTCCTGCTGTTCTTCTTCACTGCCATCATCTTCCAGCGCAATACCCAACTGTTCCATCAGGGTATCAATACGATCAAGCATATTATCGACATAGTCATTCTCTTCCTGAGAAAGTTTTTCACCTTGCTCAAGGCGTGCCAGCAAGCTATCCAGACGCTCATCATTTTCCAGCATTTCCAGCTCTTCCTGCGGAGATAAACGAGGTTTTGACGTTGCCTTAAACTTCTCTGCTACTGGTTTTTTTACTATTGTTTTTTTTACTACCGCTTTTTCGCCGATGATCAAAGGAACCGACGCTTTACTGCCGATACGAGGATCTCGTTCCTGCTTTGTTCCCGACTGTTTTTTTTGATTACTGTTATCCTGGTGACGGCTACCGGCTTGATTACCACGCTGTTTTTTCTGGCGTTTACGCTCACGTCCTTCAGCGTTCAACTCTTCACGGCTTTTTCTTTTTTGCTTACCCACTGACGTTTTTACAGGGGATTTTTTCTTTAATTGACTCATAGCTTGTGACTCAACTCGTGTTATCAAGATATTTTCGGCGGAATCTAACAGAATCCACTTATAACATCCAACGTCATTTACTTATTCTTTCGAGTTCGACTAATATTTCAGGTTATCTTAACTTAAGTATTATGAGCATCAATTCTCTATGCGTTTCTTCGATACTTCTTATCGCATACCTCTGTATCTTTGGTGCATTGGTTATGCTGTCTTATGGACAGTAGCAAGTTATTCACTGGATCCGACTGTTCCATATGATGCTGTTGAAGCCTTAAACTGGGGCATGAATGGCGAATGGGGATCCCCGAAAAATCCGTGGCTGGTAGGCACTGTGATGTTACCAGCGATCTATATTAGTCATATCTCTCTCAGCTTTTACTGGTATTTCACCCATTTTGTTGCCATTGCCATAGGTATGCTTGGCGTCTGGCGTCTGGCCTTCCGGTTAACAGGCAAAGTTGAATTAGCCTGGCTTGCCATGCTAACACTCAATCTGTCTGGTATCATTAATTTCGATATTATTCCTTATAACGATAATTACCTGTTGGTGATGCTGTGGCCGTGGTCACTGTTGTTCTTCCTGAAAGCCATTGATGACCATCCAAAATGGTGGCTGGCATTCGCATTAGCAACAGGGCTGGCTACAATGGGCAAATATTCTTCACTGGCGATCGTTGGTTCAATCTTTTTGCTCTCCCTGTTCGTTCCCAAGGTACGACGTCATTATCGGGAGCCTCTCTTTTATCTCGCCATTGCATTGTGGCTTATACTGATATTACCCAATGCTTGGTGGCTGGCACATAACGATTTTTCTGCATTTAAATGGGTAGACTCTCAAATCGAGCATAGATTTAATCTGCATACTACACGCGCGGTACTTGCGGTGTTCTATCCTCTCATCATCGTAGGAGTGATTATTTATCTGTCAGGTGGAAAAATTGGCTGGCCAAAGCAACAATCCAACAAGCTGGTTAATATCGTTATTCTGTTACCCCTGTTGATTATCTATGGCTGGTTCTCTTTTAATCAGGGTGGACGGATGACTGAATGGCTCCAGCCATTCATGGCGGTTGCACCTGCACTACTGGTAGGTTCGATAACTGTACCACCCCATAAATCTTTACTGGGAATATTGCGAGGTTTGGCCTTGCTTGGTGTGCTGGTTCTTATCGGCTATGCCAGTGTCATGCTGGCCAATGTCCGGGGCGCTGGCGAAAAATTTGAAGGGATAAAAACCTTTACCAGCCAACTTGATCAGCACTGGAATGAATTGTACCCAACACCACTGCATTACGTTGGAGGTGAATATCTGCACCAATGGCTGACGTTTTACAGTCACTATCGTCCTCAAACCATACAACCATGGGAAATAGACAATGGTGCACCACCCAATATATACAACCGCCATATTAAACAGAGCGATATTGTGAAATATGGTGCTTTACTGGTAGGAAAAAGGGGAACAAATTGCTCACAGGAAAACTTTCAACAAACACTGACAACCTGGACTGAATTAACGATCAATCACAAAGAAGAATTTACGTTTCAAGCTCAGCCAAGTGCGGAACCTGAGATCGTCTGCATCGGCTTTGTTGCGCCCAAAAACAGTCAATACCCTCAATAAGTTTCCAGTGACCACAAAAAAGCCTGAAAGTGAGTATACCGTCAGGCTTTTTCTTCTCAACACAACTTCAGGTTAGCCAGCATCGTGTTTAATGGGCATCCACAAACACCATTTTCAATATAAACAGTAAAGTAACGACAATAACGCAAGCGCCAATTTCACGCCATTTCCCTGTTCCCAGTTTCATAGTGCAATAGGCGATAAATCCTAATGCGATACCTTCGGTAATAGAAAAGCTGAATGGCATCATAACAGCGGTAATAAATGCCGGGACGGATTCAGTCAGATCATTCCATTTCACCCGTGTCAAGCTGGATGTCATCAGAACCCCCACATAAACCAACGCACCTGCTGTAGCATAAGCAGGAACCATACTAACCAATGGAGAAATAAACATCACCAGCAGGAATAGAATACCGACAACAACGGCAGTTAATCCGGTACGCCCACCAACAGAGACGCCAGAAGAGCTCTCTATATAGGCGGTTACCGAAGAAGTTCCGATATAAGAGCCAGCAACTGAGCTAATGCTGTCAACATACAGTGCCTGATTCATCCGCGGGAATTTACCATTACTGTCAGCAATACCGGCTTTATCAGTTACACCAATCAACGTACCGGACGAATCAAACAGGTTTACCAGCATAAAAGAAAAAATAACCCCGGCTAACGCGATATCCAGAGCGCCTTTCACATCAACATTACCAACAACACTCATTACACTGGGTGGCAGATCAAAAACCCCCTGATATTCCACATACCCCATCATAAACCCGATCCCCGTCGTTATTACGATGGACAGCAATACTGCTGCATGAAAATTACGTGCTGCTAAGATCGCAATGATAAAAAAGCCCAATGTACCCAACAGTACATTGTGGGAAGCAAAATTGCCGATGGAGACGATAGTATCTGGATTCGGTACGATAATGCCGGCATTTTTCAGCCCCATCATGGCAATAAAAAGCCCGATACCACTGGTAATACCGACGCGCAAACTTACGGGGATATTAGCTATCATCCAGTAACGAATGCGGAAAATAGTCAGGATTAATAACCCTACTGCGCCCCAGAAAATCGCCCCCATTGCAACCTGCCATGAAATACCCATGGCACCGACTACGACGAAAGCAAAAAAAGCATTCAGCCCCATCGCGGGAGCAACAGCAACCGGTAAGTTTGCCGTTATTCCCATCATAATACTGCCAAGTGCAGCGATGAGGCAGGTAGTAACAAATACGGCTTTGATATCCATTCCTGTAACAGACAAAATTTGTGGATTCACAAAGACGATATAAACCATGGTTAGAAAGGTTGTAAGCCCGGCGATCATTTCGGTACGGATTGTCGTGCCATGTTCCTCTAATTTAAACACGCGCTGAAGTAAGCCCTGACGATTTACAGAGCCAGAATGGGGTGTGCTCATTGATATTTTATTTCCTAAAAGATGAAGTTTTCGCCCTATCCTACCGGAAATCAGAACAAATCGTTATCCTCCAAGGTCAAAAAAGAAAACGATTGCGATAAACACAATCAATAAGTTATATAACAAAGTTATTATTAACGTCCCTGATTAATTGGCTCTGTTTTATTCGTTATTTTTGCATGGCATCATGTCAAGAATATCGGTGAAAATATCGGCCCATTCATCCTTACCAATCTCCATTAATCCAAAGAAACGCAGGACGAATGCCCCTTCTGTGGCCAGAAAAGCTAAGCGTGCCCGACGCCCTTCTTCCGTCGTTGTCTCCAGACCAGCTATACGCTGACTATACCAGGCACGACTTGACTCAAGATGTTCAGGTGTTTGAAGTAAAGCAGCCAGTAAACCTGCCGCTTTCGCAGATGATACATCATCAGAATGCTGGCTGGCCTCAACATGCGCACGTACTGCTGTCAGTGGATCAGGATCTTCCCCGGCTATTGTGCAAAACTGCTCTTGGTAACTCAGTTCCCAACGTTCAAACATCGCATCAATGAGTGCGTCCTTCGTACTGAAACTGTACTGAACCCCACCCTTAGTGATCCCCACCGATTTTGCCACTGCATCAATAGTCAGAGCCGCAGCACCATATGTTGTTACAATTTGTTCCGCTGCATCCAACAAAACTTCCCGGTCAATTGTTTTACGTCGTCCCATGGAAGACTCCTTTTCATTCAATACGTATGTATTTATAATGGTAGGATATTGTACCGTCAAAACTTGAACGACACAGTATCCCTCAACCATTTTGATGAGTTCTCGCATGAAATCGAATATTCGCTGGCTCGTGCTGGCTGTCATTTCCAGCGCACTTTTTCTAATCGTTATCGACATGACTGTTCTCTATACAGCCTTGCCTCGCCTGACACATGACCTGCGCGCTTCTTCCACCGAAAAACTGTGGATTATGAACGCCTATTCATTGACCATTGCTGGCCTGCTTCCCGGTACAGGAGCGTTAAGTGACCGTTTCGGTGCCAAGAAACTATTTACTTCCGGGCTGGTTGTATTCTGCATAGCATCACTTATCGCCGCATTTGCTCCCAATTCCGGTACTTTGATCAGTGCACGAGTGGTACTTGCCATTGGTGCAGCAATGATGATGCCCGCAACGCTGGCAATAGTCCGTCAGGCTTTTGAAGATCCGAATGAACGTGCTCTTGCCATCGGCATCTGGTCAGCGGTTGCTTCGGGTGGAGCGGCGCTTGGCCCCGTTATCGGTGGGATACTGCTCGAATGCAAGAAGGCAACACGATTAACTATTATTAGAACCCGCCAAATTATTCGATTCTTTCAGTCGAATAGTTTGGCATTAAAAAGCATCTCAATATTGAATGACTTTCTTCTATTGACTATTTTTTCTGGTCACGTATTCAATCCGTTGATTTGTGTTAAACATAGTATTCACGTTCAATGAAAGTCCCGATGACTTTATCATGCATTTTCGGTGACTTAGAATAACCCAACGTTTTACTATTGAGTCGCTTAAGTCGGTTGTGCAACGTCAAATTCTCCCGCTCAATACGTTGAGTGAAGGTT
>NZ_NKHP01000002.1:0-62301 GCF_014467235.1 Xenorhabdus indica
TCAGTCCATTTTGGGATTTTTTTGATTTGGCGATTAATCAGATCGCAAAAATTGGACTGAGTTCCCTCCAAGTGATCTACTATTTTGAAAGCTTATTTATAACCCTCAGAGATTTAATATTCTTGTTTTTAATAGTCATAAAATTCTCTTTTTAAGTGACATAATTTTTGGTGAAATTATTGTTTAGGATGCCAAACACCATTAATAAGTTCCATTTCTCTACCATCGTGAAAATATCTATTTGCTGCAACAATTATATCTTGTTTTTGGTTAGTAGTATATACGGCTCCAGAGTCTTTCGTTAATTGCACAGTAACATCCGTTAATTGTCCCCTTGAAGTTGATAAATCCCTTATATTCACGCCGGCACCTTTTTCGTTACTAAGAAGTATTATGCTTTTATTAGTATACATTCCCCCGAGGCTACCAGTATCTATAGAAAACCCAGATTGAGGAGTTTCATTTTCAAATCTGGTAGGTAATCCTGGAATTTTCATACCGAAAGAGTTTGGACCTACCATTGCTGTAATAGTGTCAGCATTAATTTTTCCATTTACTTGAAGAGATCTACTGAAAACAACAAGGTTATCAGAATTTAAGCCTTTTTCTCCAATAGTAACTTTACCTTTAGTTACTTCTAAACTAAGTAAATCTTTTTTATTGAAAACAGGTTTACCAGTGCTAATAAAAGACTCTCTTATATTTATGAATTTAGCTCCATCAATAAAGACACCGTTTGGATTAGTTATTACTAATTTAGCATCTTCCCCAACTATTTCTATAGCTCCTTTAAGTTGAGATTGATTACCGCCAACTACTTCATTAATGATTAATCTAGCAGTCCTATCCTTAAGATTATGATTTTTCTCTAATTGACCTGCTAATTGAGAATTAACAGAATCTATAGAATTATTGAAAATCACGCCCTTTTCACTAACATTGAACTCTTTATAGGTATTTCTGGACATACCGTTAAGAGTTGGAGTAGCTATGTTGATAACTGGTATATTATTAACTTGGTTAACTTGAGTGTTAAAATCATTAGGAATGATATCATTAGCAAAAGCTAGGTTAGTAGAAACTAACAAAGTTAATGTAGAAATCTTTGTAAAAGTTTTAAAGTTTTTCATAAAAGCCTCTTTTTAGGTAGATCTGCTTTGATTTAAATCAAAGCAGATCTAATAATAATGAAATAGGTTTAATTGTTATATTCTAAGTAAGTCTCCTGTATAATCAAGTGGGATTTTACAAGCATAACCTCTACTAGAATCTACAACGCTTCTTAAATATTCATTAAAAGTTAAACCAGTATCTACTATTGTGTCATAGTTAGTATCAAGATAATAAACTAAATCAGGATTATCTGAATCAGTTAATAAGAAATAATGCAAAATTCCTTCATTTTCCATTGAAATAAAGAAAGGTTTTTGTTCTACTAAATCAAATCGTTGAACTTCTCTTAATCCATCTTCACATCCTATTTGAAATTTTATCTCATCTCTGATATTAGCAGTTTCACTATAAAAACTTAAAGGTTGATTTGAAAAAAAACCTCCACTGCAACGCCCTATGTGAATTAAAAAATCAAGTAATTGACCTTGAATTTTAATATCATATAAACGTTCTAATTTTACTATATCTTCTTCTGAATAGCCCTTAATGTAAGTAATATCTATAGTCAACTCTGGGTAAGCAGAATGTAGATATTCTATTAATTCTGTTTTAGTCATTTATAACTCCAATTAATCTACTGACCATAAAGATTGTAATTTATGAAAATAATCATTCAATAATTTGGCATTACATTTTTTACTGAAAGAGAACTTTCTATAAAAAGGTTTATAATTGATATCTTCCTCCAAATTCATAACAGTGTATATAATTAACTTAAGTTCTCCATAGGAGAATCTAAGGTTATAGAATATTTCATTGTTTAAATGTTCTTTTTTCAAAATTATATTTGTTTTATGTGAAATATTGGATTGTATATAATCTGATATTTCTAAAAAAGCAGATCTATACCAGGACAATTTATCTAGGTTTTTTTCTTCAATCTCTTCAGATTTAAGCAAAATATCATATAAACAATCCCTAAGAACAACTAATTCTTCATATGTCATTCTGATAGTATAAAAACTAACTCCAGATACAGTTTCTCTATTTAAGGTCTTCATATTGATTTAAGGTCTTTATATTGAATTTATCACTAGATATTTAGGGTTTTCTACCGGTTGTACCGGTTGTACCCTCAAATATATTAATAATAAAATCTTTGTTTTGATCTGCAAATACTTTGCTATTAGGTTTACAGCCAGCACACATTCCTGGAGATGTAGCACTAGTATTCTGAATAGACATATTTATATCTACTTTCTTACCTTGAAAATTATCTTGAAAATGACTAAATAATTTTTGTTCAGCGTGATTAAAGTTAGTTTGCTTTCCATTAGGAGCTGATGGTATAGAACCACTATCTTTTCTAATCACATTAAAATTAACCCCCTTAATATTTACGACATTGGGAGAATTGCCTGACCAAGCTGCACCATTTACAGATAAGTAATATTCTTTTTTACCATTAACTGTTACTGATGCTGCAGCATAACTAACAGCTGCATCAGGTTTTTGGAATTCACTTTTAAGATATTTTTTAGTCCCCGCTCTAAGCATATTAGGCTCTAAATTCATATCTTTAAGCTTACTTAAATCATTAACTCTATGATTCCCTTTAAAGAATTTACCCATACTTCTAAGAGAATCATTGTAAATCCTAGTAGCTTCAGCAAACTTACCATTTTTAGCAAAAGTTTTTATAGCTTCAACGCTTTTATCAGCTGCTTTTCCTAATTTTGCCCAAGGGGCTGCTGATGCCGCTGCAATTATATAATCTGTTCCTGTTTCTGCATCTTTAACATCTTTAAGTACTGAAAGAGGACTAAATTCTACTATAAAATTACATAAAGTTGCATCAACTAAACAAGCATCTACAGCATCTTGGAGAGATCCTTCGGGGAATATGCTTCCAGGTTTACCTTTATTGACGAACAGTCCCATAGTATGTTCATCATGGTTATATATTATAGTCAATTCGCCAGCATTAGCTCCAGCATAAACACCTTCAGGAGTCCCTGTAATAGCTGCACCAGCTAAAGCTCCTACAATCTTACCTCCTATTTGAGTGGCTCTAGAATCATCAAACGTATTTCTAAGACTATCAGCTGCTAAAGAAGCAGCTAATGCTCCCGCTGCGGCAGCTTTACCATCATTTCCTCCAACTTCTGCAATTATAGCAGATAGTGCAGCATGGCTAAGCGCTCTTCCAACTTCAGTTAACTGATTCGCATATTCACCTATTTGGAAAGCTCCTTCAGCATGAAGTTGACTAGTTGAATTAGATAATAGAGCGGAAACAAAATTATCTTTAAAACTTCCACCATTAATAGTAGTGTTTATTCCAGAGCTAATCAAAGACTGTCCGGCAACTCTCTGGGCAGTAGCTACCCAATCTTGATTACTTAATAGAGGCATACTTCCTCTATTAATAGCTGCACCTCCTTTAGTCCCTTCACCCCAACCCATTGCAGAATCAAATCCAGCTAATGCACCTCCAATAGCCGCTGAAGTAACTATAGATTTTATAGTACTACTACTTCCCATGTCTTTAAAAATTTTAGATAAATTACCCTCATTTTCAGCTAGAGAAACCGCTGCTTTACTAGCAGCCGCTGCCATACCTGCTGTAATAGCTCCTTGAGCTGCTGCACTGCTTCCAGCTATAGATGTTGCATAGGGAGCAGCGTAACCAGCGGTGACTACAGCTACTACTACAGCTATTACTGCCCCTACAACCGGATTTAAGTTTTTATTGTTAATGTTCCATTCAGAATAAGCATCTTGTATTTTATTCCATTCAACATCATTTCGTTTGCTTATATCTTTTATCCAAGACATACCATAACCATCGCTTAGTAAGTCAATGGCATCTTGAAGATTTTGATTATCCTTTGTTTTTATATCAGCATTAATACCGGTAGCATTAACAGTAAGAGTTCCTCCAATATTAATTTGAGGTAAATACCAAATATTTTCTTGGTAACCTTTATTTCTTTGCTTAATGTAAAACCCTTTAGACATACTAAGTTCTTGTTCAAAATCTAAAGAACTTACAGCTTTGAAGTTAACTTTACCTTGAAGACTAGTTAAATTAGTATTTTTGCCGGCTTCTATTTTACTACCTTCAAAAGTAACATCATCTCTACCTAATAAATTGATATAACCGGTAGGAGCAGAAAACTCTGTAACAACTGGGGTTGAAGTTTGGTTAATTTTCTTAAAAGTTTTCTTTCCACCTAACCAATTTCGCTTTACAGACTCTGTTTCATATTGCGTTGTTTCGTTTAAAGCTTGAGCATAGATGTAACCGCCTTTAGCAGAAATATCCATAGTTCCAGAAGCTATCGCATTTCTTAAAGTAGTGTCTGAAATAACTGATGAGATATTTTTTAGTCCTTCAACTGCTAATTTAGTAGCTTGAAATAAAATATTTCCTTCAGCGGAAAGCGTTAATAAACCTTTGGCAGATAATTCTGTTGATTCAATAGTTTGATATTCGTAGCTATCATTACTTCTAGTATATTTTTCTTTTGGTAAAGCTCTAAGTCTAATGTCTCCTCCAGAAAGTATAGAAAGATTTTCTCCAGAGATTAATTTAGATCCTGAGGTTACGACATGATCATTAGCGATTAAATTAAGATTTTTACCGGTTTTAATAGAAGTTACTAAGTTATCTGTAAGGAAATAATTTAAATCTGGACTTAGTTTACCATAATTATACCGATCAAAACCTATATATTCTCCTGCTAATATTGTAGTATTTTCTTTAGATTTAATATCGGCAGCTTTTAGTATAGCCGACCCTCCAGCATTTAATGTGACATTGCCCGAGTTAATAGCAGTAGTTAAGTCTAAAATTTCGTGAGAATTAGCTCCAAATTCAGGTCCGAGATTCACAATTGTGTAATGGAGGTCATCAGGAGTGTTAGGTATAATTCTAGGCCCTTGGGCCATAACTTTTACTGAAAACATAATATCCCCAAAAGAGGTATCATTTCCAATAGAAGTAAGTCTATCATCACCATAAATTAGACCAGAGCTAGAAGAATTTCGAGTTTTTAAACTAAATAAGATGTCTTTTCCAGCAGTTAAGCTAACACTATCGGAATCTTTTACCGATACATTATTACCATTGCAACCATTTATTGATCCCCCTAAACAATTTATCTGAACACCGCGTAAAGCTAAATTATTTCCAGCTACCATAGAAACGTTGGAAGCATTAATATAGCTTCTAAAAGAGAAGGGGCCTCCAACAAAATCTTCTGCTGTTTTATTATGTGCAGGTCTGATTGTAAAGGTTCTAAGCTCTTTATCATTATTTTCGACGTTAATATCCCTTCCAGCGAAAATTGTTACTGTATTTCCATTATCTGTAGAACTAAAAACTGCAGTGTTCTCTAAAACGACATCTCTTCCAGCAGAAATTGTTAAATCTTTATCTGCTCTTATAATGCTACCTAATATTGGAAAAGTATCGAAATCAAAAGGTATAAAAACGTCACCATCTTTCTTGAGTCTTTTATTATTATTGTGTTTATCATTAGCATCTGAATCACTAATGCCATAAATTTTAACATCTCCATCTTTACTAAGTAGATTCTGAGAATCTCCTCTTAATTTTAATCTCCTCAAATCTATATTGTTGCCAGCTATAATCGATACTTCATTTTTAGCATTTAAATCAGTTTTTATTCCCTTTACAGAGTCATTCGCAATGATTTTTAAAGTATCATTAGCAGTTATTCTTCCATGAATATTAATGTTATTAGCGTTTAATACAATATCTTTACCTTTAATAGAATCAGAATCAGACCCTCCTTCGAAAGTTGGCGAATAAAACTTTTGATTATCTATTTTGAAAGAGAGATTATTAAATAAACTAGAATTTACATTAATTGAGTTAGTAAAATCTAAAAGAAGTTTATTTCCAGCTGTTAACTGTGGTGTTATATCATATTTTCTTCCAGAACCATAATGAAAATCGCTTATATATTGATGATTTAAATTTTGTCCAGTAAGAATTAAATCATTTTTTGCCGTAATATTTGCAGAATTGTTAATATTATTAGCATTGATATATAAACTATTACCTGAAGTTATTCTTTGATCAAAAAATTTTCCATTCTCTATACCATTATTTTCTAGACGAGCAGCTCTAAGTATTATGTCTCCATTAAGGCTATTAATATTTCCACCTAAGTTTTTAATTGAATCAGATTTATCTCCATATAAAGTTTTTTGAGCCCATAGATTATCTTTCGCCGAGATTAAAGAATTATCAAAATTTACAATATTATTGCCTAACAACCATATATCTTTACCACTAGTTATTTTAGTATTATTTTCTATTCTATTTTTGCTGGCTAAAACTATATCTTTTCCAGCGTTAATCTCAGCTTTATCGCCAGTAAAAATATTATCAGCTCCTATGTTCAAATTAGAGCTAGCTGAAATATTTCTGTTATTATTAGGGAGGTTGACAAGATTTACATTTCCATTAACGTTAATAGAAATATCTCCCCCATTAGACCTAATATCAGAACCAGATGCCTTTAGGCTATTTAAATTAACGCCAACTCCTTTTTCAGTAGAAAGTATGTTAATTTTATTAGCATACATCCCTCCAAGATCAGAAGTGTCTATAGCTAGTTTTGGAGAACTTCCTTCACCTTTAATATTTGCAGTTAAATAATTGTTACCAAGACCTCCATAATTAATTTGATTGGTGCCTTGAATTGTATTGATATTATTTCCTTGACCATTTATCCTACCAGATAAATTTAAAGTTCTACTGATTATATCTATAGAATCTACAGTATCAAAACTGCCATCTAAGCCATCACCCTCAATATTAATTTGACCTTTAGTTACTCGTAAGTTATCTAAAAATCCATCATTATTTAAAGTAGGTTTACCTGTAGTTAATGTAGCAACGGACATATTAAGAAAGCCGCCGCCATCAACAGTAATACCATTGGGGTTAGATATTATCACTGAAGCTCTATCGCCAGCTACTTCTAACGGTCCTTTAAGCTGAGATTGATTACCCCCGACTACTTCATTAATGATTAAATCTGCAGATCTATCTTGAAAATTAGGGTTTTTATCTACATCTCCTAATATTTCAGATACTGCAGTATCTATTGAGTTATTTAAAACTGCACCTTGCTCTTCGACATTAAATTCTTTATAAACGTTATGAGAGATCCCCCTAATATTAGGGGCAGCTATATCAATAACAGGAACATCATCAATTACATTTATTTGAGTTATGTTATCATTGGAGATAATTGGATTTGCAGCAGCGATGCTGATAGGATAAATACCTATTAGATATATCAGAAGATAGGTTAAAGCTTTTGTAAACTGATTAACATTATCAGGATTATTGGGTTTTTTCATAATTTCCTGCCATTAGTTCATTTAGAAAAAAATTGCAAGAAGTTATGAAAAGTATATAAGTCTCTTGCAATTAATAGAATTACTTATACTTTTTAACTAAGACTGGTAAATATTAAATTGGCTCCCATCTATTTTTATCATCAGACCATTTTAATTTTGTTCCATTATCATTTAAGTTATTAGCATTTATAGTTATATTGTTATTATCATTTCTAAAAACCCCATTAATATTTACAGTGCTACTATAAGGGGCGTTTATCTTAATCAGGTTTTTTCCATCTAAATCATTTAAATTAACTCCGGTTCCTTTATCAGTAGATATCAGTACGATTCTATTAGCGTATATTCCACCTATGTCACTAGTATCTATTGAGAATTCAGGTTTAGGACCTTCAGATTCAATCCAAGTATAAGTAAGGTTTTTCATATCTGTTAAAACACCGCCAGCATGAACAGAAACATAATCTCCTTCAATATCTCCATCTATCTTGATAGTTTTGCTAAACAAATTAAGATAGTTAACATTTCTAGTATTTATCCCATCTTCTCCAATAGTAATATGTCCTTTAGTTACTTTAGACTCCTCTAAATTTTTTCTTTTATCAAAGGTAATAGTTCCAGTGGTGAAATTAGCTTCACCAATAGTATCACTGAAAGTAAGTCCATTAATTGAAATACCATTAGGGTTAGATATTATCACTGAAGCTCTATCGCCAGCTACTTCAATCATACCTTTAAGTTGAGATAGATTGCCTCCAACTACCTCGTTAACAATTATTCCGGCTGGTCTATTTCTAAGATTAGGGCTTTTATTTAGTTGTCCTACTAGTTGAGATGTAGTACCATTTAATGAATTATTGAACACTAAACCTTTTTCAGAAGTATTAAATTCTTTATAGACGTTATGAGATACTCTTGAAATATTAGGAGTAGCTATATCTATTACGGGTATATTATTAACTATATTTACTTGAGTTCTATTATCATTAGGGATAACTGGATTTGCAAAAGCTATATTTATACTCACAAGGGATGTTAAAGAAAACAACACTCTTAATTTAAATTTGTTTTTAATGGTCATAATAATAACCCTATTGATTAAAAATTAAAAGAAGTAGACCAGTGGAAAACCCAGTTATCTGGTTTAAGATCTGATGAGTATTTTAAAGGTTTTCCAAGTGTAATTGAATGATTACTTATCTTATTATTCAAATTTAACCCTAAAGATGTTCCTACTAAAGTATCTCCTTCTGCAGATTTAGCTATTTCTTCTTTAAGCCATCCAGCATCTAAAGAGCTAACTAATGAAATATCACCTAATTTTGGAATACTTGCTACTTTCCAATTAACTTCATTTCGCCAATATCCTCCTGAATTTCCAGTAACATATTGTTCTTTAAAACCTCTGACAGAATACAATCCACCTATAGACATTCTTTCGCTAGAATATAAATTTTTTGGGCTATATTGACCATAAACAGAGGTAAAATAATAAATATCTTGAGTTATAGGTTTATAATAACTCAAACTCCCTGTTAATTTTGTAAATTTACTTTTAGGGTTGTTTTTAAACTCATTATCTTTAGTGGCACCTAGTATATGTAGCCCTTGAACTATTGTTGGGCTGGATCTAAAGTATCCACCTAGTAATGTTGAACTATAATTAAATCCTAGATTTACTGTGCTTAAATCTGAACCACTAGCTAGTTTATATTCTCCTAAAATATTTTCGGTTTTTCGTTTAGTTAATCCCATATTTAAGCTTAATTTTTGTTTTCCATCTCGATATAAAGTTCTATTTGCAGTTACAGAATGAGAATTTCCTTTTCCCATATATCGAAATGATCCAAAATCATTTATAACAATATTTTGATATGATTCATTTTTTGAATATTGATAATTAAATAACCAATATCCATAAGGTATGCTTACTCCAGTATTGAAATACCAACTTCTATAACTGTTACTAAATCCAGTATCTTTATTACCATAGAATGTCCAAGAATCTGCCAAATGTAGTAAATTATCTATTTGTAAAGAAGTATTAAATTGATTATTACCTTTATTTTTTTGACCATTATTGTCAAAACTTAAATCTACACTGATAGGTAATCTGTCTGAATCTTTTTTCAAAATTACATCTGAGTACCCGGGCTTATCTGAAGGCCGAATATCTATTTTAACTTGATAAGAAGGTAGCCTATTTAACTGGTCTAATCCTTGCTCTATATCTCTTAAGTTAAGAATATTTTCCTTCATGTTTGGAAAAGCCATTTTTAATTCTAATAAATTCTCACCATCTAGTAATATATTATTGATTTTCCCTTCTATGACCTGAATAGTAAAATTATCTCTAGATATATCCAATATACTTCTTGGTTTTATGAAAGCTCCAGAAGTAATATAACCTTTTATCATGTAATAATTAGATATCTCAGCTAGTAAAGACTCAATATCTTTTTGGGTTAAACATTTAGAGATATTTTGTTCTATTAGCGATTTTTGCTTAGATTTGGGAAAAATAGTAGCGCCTTCAATAACGATATCGTTGATTATCTGACAAGATAATTTAGATTCTTGAGCCTCTGGCTCTTTCGATTTATTAAATTTAAGATCTGACCCTAAATCTTGTTGTTTTTGGGACTCCTCTAATACTTCTTTTTGTCTTTGCTTAATAATCTCTTGATCCGCCATAATAGAGGTATTAGCGGAGCTTGGAATAGAGGTATTAGCTTGACTAGAAGTTAACATAATCAAATAGAAAAAAGAAGATTTAACGCAGTTTTTAATGAACATAAAATTTGAAAAAATCCGTTTCTTTTTAAATTATTAATTATATAGGTTTAGTTTAAATATCCGCTTCAACAACTATTGGGAAACCATTTGTTTTGAATGTTGCATTTTCTTTATTTAACTTATTAGCAAATATAAAGAGAGAGTTATCGCCTCTGAACTGACCAGAAAGATTCGCTGTTCCTCGGATTTCCGCCAATAAAGATTCTGTACCGGTTAAATTACTTAGGTTAACTCCGGTTCCTTTTTCATTAGATTTCACGATAATTTTATTAGCATAGATACCTCCTAAAGCACCAGTATCTATTGAAATTTCAGGATTACCGATGCCAGTACCCGCTAGTATAGAATTAGTATCTAAACTGACAGTTTTACCTGTAATCATTCCGTTCAAATCTATAGCTCTACTTTCAATAGTTAAATTATCAACATTAGTACTATCTATACCTTTCTCACCTATAACAACTTTACCTCCAATTAATTGAAAAGTGGCAGGATCACCTTTGTTTACTATAGCATGAGTAGAAGTACTTAATTGAACATGGTTGGTATTAGAAAAACTAGCTCCGTTAGCCACAATCCCGTTTGGGTTAGCTATTAATATTGCAGCTCTATCTCCCGCCACTTCTAGCATACCTTTAAGTTGAGTGAAATTACCTCCAGTAACGTTACTAACGATAACTCGAGCTGGCTTAGATAAATTAGAATTTTTATTTAGTTGTCCAGCCAATTGAGATACAGTGCCATTTACTGAGTTATTTAAAACCATACCTGGTTCGTTAACGTTGAATTCTTTGAAGTTATTAAAAGAAAACCCTCTATCATCTGGGTTAACTATATCAACAACTTCAATATTATTAACCATATGTACTCGAGTTTGATTATCGTTAGGAATACTTGAATTTGCAAGAGCTGAAGTTACAAAACTTAGAGATACTATAGAAGTTAATAAAGTTTTTACAAAAATTTTAGAATTTTTCATAAAGTTTCCATTTATTTTTAACTTTTTCTAACTAACTGTTATTTTGACATTAAATAAATAAAAAGTTAGTTGTTTTAAACAACTAACTATATTCTAAATCTTGCCATAAATGACTATTTTAGTAATTTTTCGCAATCTTCTTTAGGAAGAAGTCCTTCTTGACATAATAGAGTTATTGGAATCTCTATTACTCCACCACCAGCGTCAAAAGTTGGGTTAGTGAAATTATTGTTTTGAAATAAAGTTGGAGATGCTGAAGCTATACCTGCAAAAGAAAATAAACTAACTAATAAAAATTTACTAATTTTCATAATTTAATTACCTCTTTGTTAAAACATTGAGTAAAACATATTAATAAATATAAAAAATATTGTTAAGTAAGTCAATAAAAAATTATTTTAATAAATAAAATTTAATTACTAAAAGATTCTTTTAGTAATTAAAAGTTACCGAACGCCACCGGCACGGCACCTGCGCCCAAATCCGCAAACTGTTCGTTTTCCGCGATACCGTAGCCCAGCAGCGCAGAGGGCTGCCCCAGTTGCAGGCCCGGCTGCCACAGATATCAGCATTATCGCTGGTCGTCAATCATGTTCCAATCAATACTACCGTGAACGCCCCGAATGAGTTTGAGGGGCATTTTGCTTTTGACCTGCTCTATAACAACAGCAGTGATATCCAGCTGCTCTCGGTTTCGACGGATAATCATGGGATCAATAATGTCAATTTTGCCTTGCTGGATATTTTCGGTTACCAGTTTGCCCCTCGTTATGCCAAGTTCAAAAAAATCTTTGAAGAATTGTTCGATATCACCTTGCTGGGTGAAAAACTCCATATTTCTTTGAAAAAACCGATAAAGAACAAGTTAATCATGGATGAATGGGAACGTATCCAGCATATTGTTTGTTCGTAACCGCTCAATTAACCCCACCTATCTGACGAATTAAGATTTTGTCATAGTGTGTTTTCTTTTTATTCAGGAGACACCTCATGACACTCACTGAAAAACAGCAACACTGGATAACCGTCATCGATGCCCAGAAACAGAGCGGGCTGACGGTAACCGCATTTTGCCAGCATCATGAAATTAATCTGGCCACGTTTTATTATTGGGCAAAAAAACGTCGGCAACAGCACGCGCCTCAACGTCTGCATCCTATTGTACTTGATGAGCATTCAGATGCTGGTCATACCGTCACGCTTTGCCTGCCCAACGGACTTCGGGCGGAGTTGCCTGCCGGGTTATCTTCCGAGCAGATCCGTCACTGGGTTGAGGCCCTGCAATGATCCCAGCGGGCAACATTTATCTGGTTTCTGGTCAGACCGACATGCGAAAATCCATCGACGGACTGGCGAGTGTGGTGGAGGCACTGGGGCTGGATCCGCTCAGTGAAGCCGGGTTTATTTTTTGTAACCGCCATCGCGACAAACTCAAGCTCCTGTTCTGGGACACCAACGGTTTCTGGCTCTACTACCGGCGGCTGGAAAAAGGCCGCTTTCAGTGGCCCGCGCCCGTGGCGGACGGCACCGTACACATTACGCGCCCGCAACTGAACTGGCTGTTGTCGGGGCTGGCATTAACCCATCCCCGTGCCCATCAGCCTCTGCGGGAAGTCAAAGTGTGATCGGTGACACTGATCCCGGATTTGGACTTGCATGATCCGAGGGCGCTGTCACACTCAGGTTTTTCCCTGAGAGCCTGAATGATGACTGACCTCCCCGATGATATTGACCAACTGAAAGCCCTTATCGGCCAGCTTCAGGCCGAAATTCAGGAAAAAGATCATCATATTCAGCACCTGCTCGAACAGCTCAATCTCAGCAAGTCTAAACGCTTTGGCAAACAGAGCGAAAAGGCCGATAAAGGCACATTTAACGAGGCGGAACAGCAGGTAAGCCTGCCGAAATCCGCCCCGGTGCACCACAAAAAAGGGCGTCAGCCGCTGCCGGCAGGATTAGCGCGGGAAGTGCAGCATCATACCCTGAATGCGCCGCACTGCGATTGTTATGGCGAACCGCTGCATGCCTGCGGCACGGAAACGTCAGAAACCCTGAAAATCGTGCCGCAGAAAGTCAGCGTCATTCGTCATGAACGCACCAAATACACCTGCCGGCAGTGTGAAAAAACCGAAACCCACAGCAGGATTATCACCGCCCCGACGCCGCCCAGCCTGTTACCCCGGACGATAGCCGGCCCGGAAACGCAGGCGGCGATTGTCACCGCGAAATATGTCGATGCGCTGCCGCTATACCGGCAGACCGATATTTTGGCACGCTCCGGCATTGACATCAGCCGCAGTACGCTGGCGAACTGGTGTGTGCAGCTCGGCCGCAAGGTGCATGTGCTGGTCGAACTGATGCGGACTCATCTACTTGATGAACCGCTGATTTGTGCGGACGAAACCCCGGTACAGGTGCTTCACGAAGTCGATCGCCCGGCACAAAGCAAATCCTATATGTGGGTGTACCGCAGCGGGGAATTTGCCGTGCATCCGGCGGTGATTTTTGACTATCAGCCGAGCCGCAGCGGGCGTTGCATGGCGGATTTTTTAGGGGATTATGCCGGTTACCTGCTGACGGATGGCTATGCGGCTTACGATACGCTGAAATCGGTCAGGCACGCCGGCTGCATGGCGCATGCCCGTCGCAAATTTACGGATGCCCAGAAAGTGCAGGCCAGTAAAAAAGCCGGACGTGCCGAGCAGGGGCTGACATTTTTTGCCCGGCTGTACGCCATTGAACGGGAGGCCCGGTTACTCAATCCCGATGAACGACAGCGGTTACGGCAGGAAAAAGCGACCCCGGTACTGAAAGACTTCCATGACTGGCTGACGGAGTCGAGCCGGACGATGTTGCCGAAAAGTGCTATCGGCTCGGCGATCAGCTATACCCTGAACCAGTGGCCGAAGCTGTTGGTTTATCTGGAAGACGGGCATATCAGCATAGACAATAATGTCACGGAGCGGGATATCCGTCCGTTCACCACGGGGCGCAAGAATTGGATTTTTTCCACCTCCGCAGACGGCGCCTTTGCCAGTGCGAACTTATACAGCCTGGTGATGACCTGCCGGGCCAATGACATCAATCCGTATTTTTACTTCCGGCATATTTTTAAGGAACTCCCCAAACGCCAATCCGGTGATCCCCTGCATGATCTACTGCCGTGGAATGTGAATATCAGCGATATAATGTGAACTGCACTGTTTAAATGAGCGCTTACTTTCCACCTAAGACCCTCATTGCCATGGAAGCCTGTGCTACTTCATCATCGGCCAGAATATAATACTGGAGTAAAGAATATTCATCGGTTGGGAGGTTAAATAAAGCGGACCTTTATTGTCGAGTATCGACCGCTGATCAACCCTGAAAACGGCAGGAACGTGAACTGAATTTTTTGCCCATAGAACCGGATACGATGCTGTAGGTATTTTCGAAGAGAGCGATTCTGGAGTAAAACTCGTCCGTGTAGAACGGAAAAAGGTTCAATCTCTCCCCAAGCACGACAAATCGATACAATCCTGGTTACGGAACTTGTCCGATGGGGATTAAACCTTGGGCTCAGACTGAAACATGTCCAAGATCTGATTTCTTAGACGACCTCTTGTTAAAAATGACTGCGTGCAAAAACAGAAGATGCCGGAGCGGACAGAAAACGTTGAGTACCGTGGATTATCCCCAGAATTTTAATTTCAAATGAACACGTTTTCCCTGGTGTAGGTAAGAATAGCAATATTTTAAAATTAATGAGGCAGAGTTATAATAATTGTAAAAATTTGTTTTTTTACATGTGCATAAATGTTAAATTTGAATGCTTGGCTTAATAAAGAGTAAAAAATACTCATTCGAAATATAAGGATGTAATTGTGATAGAGTTTGCTAGTTTTTCTACAGAAGATGCTATCAAAGATGATGCTGTTGGTATTTCTGTCAGGCAGATGATAAAAAAAGAAGGACTAAACGCTTATGCTACGTTTATCAATGCAGGAAAAAGAGTTGGATGCCATAATCACAGTAGCGGAGATGAATGGTATATAATACTTTCTGGTGAAGGAGAAATATGGACAGGTGAGGTAATCGATAATGAGGTTCATGATGTCCAAAAAAAGCGATTTTCCCAAGGATGTATTTTTTGTATTTATCCAAATACAGCACATCAACTTGTTGCTCATGAAAATGTAAAATTAATATTTTTATGCCCAGAGTCCCATTTATCCCATGATAGAGTATGTTTTGCAGATATATGTGAATAATTATTTTGCAAAAGTGATAGACTGTGATTCCCTGAAAAAGCTTTCAGGGATATAGTTAGCTATGTTATTTTCATAACAATATCCAACCAAATCTTTCTTACATTTTACCCCTGTTTTTTGATACACATTTTGGATGTGATTGGCGATTGTTCTGTGGGACAAAAATAGTCTTTCGGCGATATCTTTAGTGGAGAAACCTTGCAGAATATAAAACACTATTTCCCATTCTCTTTTGCTAAAAAACGCTGATGGGGGTGTAAAAACTAATGATGTTTGCATATTTATTTTTTTTAGTTTTTCTAGTGTTATAGTATCTACTGGTCTTCCATGGAAAATAGTTCCTCTGCATGTCCCATTTTCATCAATTAATGGATATTTGTCGAAATACCATGGTTGAAGGTAGGGGAGATTTTGAAAAGGATGAATCTCAATAGAGGTGACCCGATCTAATAATGTTTCAACTTTTCTGTCGTGTTTCTGAAATTCATCCTGAAAATTTGCAGTAGATGCCGGAAGTTCACCATCAAAATGGCCCTCTACATCATACCCTTTAGGAAGGGAAAGTAATTCATGATATTTTTTATTAGCATATATAAATTTTGAGGTATGATCTTTTGCCCCCCATGGCTCATTACTAATTTCCCAAAATTTTATTAGCGGCTTAATCAACTTTTCTACTGAACAATTCATATGCTACCTTTTGAAAATCATTCTGATTAATTATTATTCTTTCTCATATTTATAATTTTAAATATGAATGATATTACTATAGCTTTCATGGTTTAGCGTTGTCAGATTAACTGTTTGAGTGAAAAAATTCAATAGCATAATTAAATAGATTCAAATAACTAATTGTGAGGATTTTTTTACCTGAATTGGGTATAAACTTTAGAAGTTCTTTAAAATGAATTCTATTAAATAGAAACTGTGCTATGGATTTAAAAATAAAAAAATAAAGATGTGGCATGTACAATTTATCAGGATGATTCATTAGAAATCGCCAAAAGAACGAATACTTTTAGGAGATAGAATTTTCAGAGATTAGTTTTATAATTTTGATTAAATATTTTTCTTTCCCAAGAAATTAAAATATAAAATCCGCCATGAAAAAATACGAATCTGTATAAATAAACAGTATTTTATTTACAGATGAGTCTGTTCAAATCTATTTTTTATAGAAAATTTAATATGCTTAATTAGCTAAAGATCACCACTAAATTACATTAGTAATAATTCGTTTCATTTATTATTTGTTTACCATATTTTTCTATTTGAAACAGGGAAAATTGTTAGTAGACTTAATATACTTTTCCTTTGCATAAAGCACCCCTGCATAGTGCTGTTTATGCTGAAAATGATAATAATAGAGGTTAATTCGTTACCTTATAAGCCCTCATAAGACATGAAATAGCAGTGTAGCGTAATCGATTTTTGTGAGTGATGTGGAGCTATCTCCTCCATAAGTGAAGTTATATTCTTGTAATATCTTGTGAATTTGTAACAGTAAAGCTGCTGATTAAAAGCAGTTGAGGGACTTTTTCGCACGGATTTTTATATTGATATTCAATCAATATAGAGTATGAGATTACTCCATTGTAATAAAATTGGCATAGCAAGGCTTTTAGTGATGCAGAAATGTGTTGATTAAAAAGGGTAAAATTCCAAAACCGTTTTCTCATATCAAATTTGATTATGAAGGGGGAATGATGTTTTTCCATGCTGTCAACAAAAATAATATCGTTGCACTTACATTAATATTGAGCATTGTCATTTTCTTTTTATCTGTTAGTAACAGTAAGTTGAGTATTATCGATTATGCAGATAAACATTGTCAGAAGAATACTGCTTGTCTGATTGATATGAATAAAATCGCACCCTTTGACTGGGATAAAATGTATATCCTGGATAAAGGAATGGATCATAAAGATATTGAAGATATTATCGGGGCTGCTTTTACAGGAAAGGCCAACCTTTTTTATAAGATTATTTTTGTCAGAAATCAGCGAGTGGTTTATGAAGATGAGTATGATCCCTATGTAAAAACTTATGAGAAAAAATTTCTGAAACCGGATTTTCAGTATCCTTATGATGGTAAAGTAAATTATTTAAATTATTACGTCGTCTCTAAGGATAACGCGATTCTTTCAATGAAAATTGAAAAGAGGCTTCCCGCAAGTGACAAAGTTTATTATAAGTTATCTCCTTCCAATCCACAGCAGGTTAAGGAAAAAAACTTGTAAATACATTCAATTATTGGTTGGTGCTTCAGTGCAGTCCTAATATTTCTTTTTGGCCTGCACTTTTTTAGTTTTATTCTTTGTTTTGTATTTAGAGTGGGAGCGTGAATTTTTTGAGGAGTTAACTTTATTTGATGGAATATCAGAAGCCGAATTACTTTGATGTACTGGAGTTTGTTCTTGCAGGTTTTTTAAACGTCTTTCCCATTCACAAGTTGCATTGAGGCTTTCCAGAGTTCGGGTTAACCCAGCAATCAATCTTTTATCCTTATCATTTTTTGCATACTTAAGTTGTTTTTCTAGTGTTTTCTTTTTTTCCTCACATCCAGCTTTACTGGGGTTTGCATAGGCAATACTCATACTGAAAACGATCAATACAGATAAGATCATAGTTTTCGACTTCATGAATTATTCCTAATATGGGTTTAAGGTAATTATCCAAAATTTTATATGCTGATCTGGATTTGATCCTAAAAATTTGACCATAGTTACAACTCACAGGGGAGGATGGAGGCTTTTATCTTTTTATTTATCTTTTATGTAAGCACACGGTTTTGAGCGGCTGTTAACCCTGACAAAATTTGGTTAATCCATCCCTAAAATTATGCAGGAGTGCCGGAAGGATTATCGAAAAACGAGAACAAAGAAAGGGTCTTCTTATAATGTTGAGCTATCGGAGGAAGCAGAAGAATGGCTGCCGTCGCTACCTGAGCATAAAAATCTCAATATTATACCATGATAGGTTTTTAGGTTTAACTATGCACTCTGTACATTAAATAGCGTATTTTTCTGATTTTAAATATAAAAATAGGATGTATAGTTATTCGTCTTCTGTACACCAAGTATGCATACTATACATAATCTGAAAAGGTTTTGGTTAACAGGTGAATAGTTAATGAATACTCTGTTAATGGTCACAAATCCAGATATAACAGGCTTCTTAAAAATCATGCGCTGTGTGTACAGTGAGTGACTTCAAAAAGATTTTTGGGGAGTCATCGGGTATAAGATAGTGATTTTTTATTAGTATTATGATGATATTTGGAAATATTAAACAGTATGGAGAGCTTACATGACAAGACGTAAAAGTTATAATCCCACTTGGGACGGTTACCTAGGGGATTACTTAAATGGTAAAATAGGAATTAACCAGTTAACTCCTCAACATGAATTTTTTGATTCTATAGGGTTAGAAAAGGTATTAAGTGATAATACCCAGTATCACTATGTGCTTACATTGGCTCAGGCTCAAAGTATTATTGAAGATATTAATCCTAGCCCTCCACAAAAACCAAGTTATGGCGAAGAATTTGCAAGAAGTAGCGAGGTAAGAAATAAGAAGAAAAATCCTATGGCAGCAGTGTTTTCTGTCACAGACCCTATTTCTACCTATGCTGGAAATATCTATGATTCACATGGATTCTCTGAAGTTTGCCGGGAATTTAAGAGGTTAAGTATTACTGCAAAAACCTATGTGGGAGAAAATGGGAAAAAATATATTCACCTGTCAGGTCATGCGGGACTTAGGCGTCTTGTCAGAGGAACCCGATACGGTGCTAGCCACCCTCAAATGTTAGCCATGGGGATAGGACAACAGGGTCTTAATAATAGTATTATCAAAGGTGTTAGATTCTGTATTGTCTTTTCGATTAGCTATAGATTGATAGAAAGTATTTTTAAGGATGAATATACCTTAGCTGATTTTATCGGAAATATAACAATAGATATGGCTAAAACTGCTATTGTTGCTGCTGCATCTTGGGCTGTCGGTACATTTTTAACTGCTACAGCTATTTTAGGCAGTAGTATTATTGTTGTTGCTGGAGTAGTTCTTCTTGCGGGTATTTTAATTACCATTGGTTTAGACTATGTTGATAAAAAATATGGAATAAGTGAAAAGTTAATAGCATTATTAAAAGAGGAAATGAAAAGAAAACCAAGAACACCGGAAGCAGACTTACAATATTTTTTCAATGTGATGGGAAGAATCAGGTGAATAGTAAATATTTAAAAGCATTAGCTGGGTTAATATTATTAATTATATTTACACCTATTGTGTTTTTAATTGGTGATTATTTTCTTTCATTAATATTCATGAAAGATGAGATAACATTTTCTAGCGGTATTATCATAGGTTTTATGTCTTCTCCTCTATTGTTATATTCTTTATCAGGATCTATTTTTTTCTTTATATTTGATAGATTACCTAAATTTAACAAGATAATTGTTAAATATCTGAGTAGGTTGATGATTGCATCATTTATAATTGGTTTTCCTCTCTCTTTTTATGTTGATTATAAGTTAAAAAATGATGGTTATCTGACATGTGATAAAATATCGTGGATGTCACCAACTACTTACGTGAAAAATTTATCCCTGTGTAAATGAAATTTTTTGTAAATATTCTGTCTTTATGTTTTGTCCTGTTTAGCCTCCAAACTTTGGAGGCTTTTTAATTATTTTGCATAGTATTAAATAGTGTCTTTGAGGAAAATAAATAACCATAAGACACCATGACCGCAGATGGCGGTTATACTGTTATCCCTGAACTTAACAAGCAGATCATGCAGCAACTGGCTGATGAGTCAGTCATGCGCCGAATCTGTACGATTAAAACCACTCGCCGCAACGAATATAAACAACTTGTTTCGGTCGGTGGCGCAACGGTGGCCCACGGGGTAATCCGTTACCCCACACTTCACTTTCTTTAGCCTACATTTACTCTTTTTAGGATGCGGTGACTGCACTTACTTTGTTACTATGCTTTATTGTGTTTTAGTGCTCGTGCAATGATTTGTGGGGTAATTCGTGGGGTAATAAAATGATTTATTTGCCTTATGCCAAACTAAAACTAGTTAAAAATCAATAGGAAATAAATTAATGCTAAGTTATCGTCACAGTTTCCATGCGGGCAATCACGCTGATGTGCTTAAACACACTGTACAAAGCCTGATCATTGAATCACTTAAGACAAAAGAGAAGCCCTTTCTTTATTTGGATACCCATTCAGGCGCGGGTCGTTATCAATTAAGCGGAGAGCATGCCGAGCGTACGGGTGAGTATCTGGAAGGTATTGCTCGTATCTGGCAACGTGATGATATTCCTGAAGAGTTAAATGCTTATATGAGGGTTGTTAAGGCGCTGAATCAGAATGGGGTTCTGCGTTACTACCCTGGTTCCCCGTTGATTGCCCGTCATTTATTACGGGAAAACGATGAGCTTAATCTGAGTGAATTGCATTCGAGCGATTTTCCTTTATTACGCAGTGAGTTTTCCCGTGACAGACGTGCACGTGTTTTGCGTGAAGATGGTTATCAGCAACTGAAATCAAAATTACCTCCTAAAACTCGTCGTGGGTTGGTACTGATCGATCCATCTTATGAATTGAAATCAGATTATCAGAGTGTCGTTAAAGGTATTTTGGAAGGGTACAAACGCTTTGCGACGGGAACTTATGCGTTGTGGTATCCGGTTGTGCTTCGTCAGCAGATTAGACGTCTAGTTAAAGAACTGGAGGCGACAGGGATCCGCAAAATTTTGCAGATTGAATTAGGTCTGCGTCCAGACAGTGATCAACGTGGTATGACAGCATCTGGCATGATTGTTATCAACCCACCGTGGAAGTTGGAACAGCAGATGCGGTCTGTTCTGCCATGGCTGCATCAGGTACTGGTTCCTGAAGGTACGGGACATACTTTAGTAGAATGGATTGTGCCGGAATAAGGCGTCGTTGGTTTGATAGCTCTGGCCTATGACAATAAGAGCCAGAACCGTCATGAATAGTGATAACTTTTTGTAATAATATGATTTACGCTTAAATTTTAGTCGGTAAGTTAATTGATTAGACGGAAGTGCCTAAGATGAGTAAACATTACGATTATATTGCAATTGGTGGTGGCAGTGGTGGTATTGCTTCCGTTAACCGTGCGGCCATGTATGGGCAGAAATGTGCCCTGATTGAAGCAAAAGCATTGGGTGGAACATGTGTTAATGTGGGATGTGTACCGAAGAAAGTGATGTGGCACGCCGCGCAGATTGCGGAATCTATTCATCAATATGGCTCTGATTATGGTTTTGATGCAACAGTAAATCATTTTGACTGGAAAAAATTGATTGCCAGCCGTTCCTCCTATATTGATCGTATTCATATGTCGTATGAACGTGTGTTGGGTAACAATAAAGTGGATGTTATTCAGGGATTCGCGCGTTTTGTTGATGCAAAGACAATTGAAGTAAATGGCGAAAAAATTACGGCTGACCATATTTTGATTGCGACCGGTGGCCGTCCAATGTCTCCTGCTATTCCCGGTGCAGAATATGGTATTGATTCAAACGGTTTCTTTGAACTGGATGAGATGCCAAAACGAGTTGCAGTCGTAGGTGCAGGCTATATTGCTGTGGAAATTGCGGGTGTTTTGAACGCGTTGGGAAGTGAAACCCATCTTTTTGTTCGTAAACATGCACCATTACGTTGTTTCGATCCGTTGATTGTCGATACGTTGTTGGAAGTTATTAAAAATGAAGGACCGACATTGCATACGGAAGCAATACCGAAAGCGGTGATTAAAAATGCTGATGGCAGTTTGACGCTGCAATTGCAGGATGGCCGGGAGCAGACGATTGATACATTGATATGGGCGATTGGGCGTGAGCCAGTGACGGATAATCTGAATCTGGCGGTGGCAGGTATTGAGCTTAATGAGCAAGGATACATTCAGGTCGATAAATACCAGAATACGAATGTGAAAGGTATTTATGCCGTAGGCGATAACACGGGAGCGGTGGAGCTGACGCCAGTTGCGGTTGCGGCAGGTCGTCGTTTATCGGAACGTCTGTTTAACAACAAGCCGGAAGAACATCTGGATTATGCCAATGTCCCAACAGTCGTATTCAGCCATCCGCCAATTGGTACTGTAGGATTAACAGAACCACAGGCAAGGGAGCAATATGGCGATGATCAGGTGAAAGTTTATACATCATCATTTACCGCAATGTATACCGCGGTAACAAGGCATCGTCAGCCATGTCGCATGAAGCTGGTTTGTGTAGGTAAAGATGAGAAAATTGTAGGTATCCACGGTATCGGTTTTGGTATGGATGAGATCCTGCAAGGCTTCGCAGTTGCGCTAAAAATGGGGGCAACGAAAAAGGATTTTGATAATACGGTTGCAATCCATCCAACGGCGGCAGAAGAGTTTGTGACTATGAGATAGGAAGATGATGCAGGAAAAGCATCTATCTTATTTCTATGACTGATTGAAAACCACGTTCTATGGGCGTGGTTTTCAACAGGTTCTGCTTTATTGATTTTTGCTTTTATTTTTGAATACAAGGTCAGAACAATTCTGGCTTTTATTATTGAGGGGCAGATGGTTCGTTCTTTCTTATTACTGGGCATTGAGTTAATACTCGGTTCCATTGTTGTACAGTCATACAATGTACGTCAAAAGGTTTTTTCCATCCTCTTTTCGGGCCTTTTATCCAATCTGTATGCCAAATTTTGTGTTGTAAACCAGCAAGTTCGGCAGGTTGTAATGATGATAAGCCAATGAGAATGATATATTGCATAGGTTTATCTACTATGCCTTGTTCTAAGCTGAGATAGATTAAACTATCGCGTAACTTAGGAAATAACTCTTTGTTAACAAGGTTATCGCTTTGCAGTTTGCGTCGGAACTTTGTTTGTTCTCTTTCTTTAAGATGATTAGGGATCATTCTATTTTCAGGATCCTTAATTTCTATTAACCAAAGTTGGTTTGACCATTCGACTACAAAATCGACGGATTTCAATAAGTGACTGAGACCATGCCCCTCAGAACCTTTTTTATCTAATTTTCTTACTGATTGCGCTTTAGAAAAATCGAAATACAGATCACCTTCAATCCACTCAGGATGCATTTGTGCTGTCATCTTGCATTCCCTAATGAATGTTGAATTTCAAGGTCATACAGACGTAAATATTCATCAGCAATTTTATTGGGTCTCACATCTTTATATTGTTCAAACATATGGTTTATTACACCATTTTGTTTGGTTTTTTCTAGCGCAAAATAACGTATAGGGTTGTTTTGCTGTTTAGCAAATTCCAGTTCTTTCAAAAAAGCATAGTTATGTGTTGCAACGAAGATTTGCACACCACGTTCGGCGAGCATTACGAGTATTTTCGCGACATTCTGCATTAAAGAGGGATTAAGATTAGCTTCTGGTTCATCCCAAAATAGGGTGTTATTACTAAATAGAGAGCCATTATGAATGAGTTGCCAAATTAGCGCTAATTTGCGATGACCTTCAGCGATCAAAGAAATTTCTAATTTAGAATTCCCTGAAGTCAACTGGAATTCTTCTCCATGAAGACTGACACGGCCTCCGACTGTTCTACGAATTAATTCCAGCAAAGGTTGTTCATCTTTAAGTGGCATTCCTTTGCGAGCAGGTAGGTAAGCCTGTTTTACGATGTCGTAATAGATTTCTTCGAATGCCAGTTCATATTTGTCGTATAACGAAATAAATCCAGGAGCAAAGGACAATACTTCTTTTACGGGAATAAAAACAGGTTCTTTAGATAAATTAAGTTGACCTTCTACTTCGAAGAGATGATGACGTGTATTGTCGAACTTAAGTGTAAGCGTTTTTTCAAACAGGCCACGATGTGAAGTAATATTGACTAATGCACTGGTTGACCCTTTTTTGCGTGCTACTAGTCTGGAAACGTTACCACCACTTGGACGAAAGACATTCGCGAGTTTTTGTTTTAACTCATCGGTATTGTGCCCTTTTTGTTGCACACAATATAATAGTTTCATTAAATGGGTTTTACCGGTTCCGTTTTCACCAATAAAGACGTTTATTCCAGAAACAAATTTAAATTCTGTCTGTTTAAAGGCACTAAAATCTGTTAATTCTAAAGTGGTAAACATGGTGCACTCCTACCCGGTTGTTTTTGTAAGAGTAATGGCTTTAGTATGACTGAGCAAGCCGTTACACTTGCCCAAATTTCGTTTATGACTGGAAATCACAATCCCGGTGCCTTCCACAACGAAGTTGTCAGCCCATCATCCACCAAATGCAGTTGATCTGCATATACTGTCTGCCAGTCTTTCTTCGCTTTTTGGTAAACCTCTTGGTGGTTTAAGTTTGGTTGATATTCCCGTTCCCAACGCACCAGTCTTTCCCCTGTTTCTGGCATGGAATCATACAGCGAAACCCCGACGCCCGCTGCTATCGCACAACCCAATGCCGTTGCTTCCTTAACTATCGGAACCCGCACGGGTAACCCGGTTACGTCGGAGAGAATCTGGCTCCAGAGTTTTCCTTTTGAACCGCCGCCTGCGAAGACCAGCGAATTGGGTTGTACGCCTGAGAATGCTGCAACCATATCGAGGTTACAGGCTGAAACGATAGCGGCGTTTTCCTCTAATGCCCTAAATAGTGTTGCCTTGTTGCATTTTTCCGGATCAATCGACAGGTTGAGGAAGGAAGGGGCAGCGTGATACCACGATTTAAAGCGCATGACATCGGAGAAAATGGGCATCACACCATATGCACCGGCAGGAACTCGCGCTGCCATTTCTTCCAGCAGGTTGTAGGCATCAACACCCAGACGTTCCGCCATCAGTTTTTCTTCCGCACAGAAAGCATCACGGAACCAGCGCATAGTGAGGCCAGTGAAGAAGCTGATGGATTCTGCCTGCGCCATGCCAGGGATCACGTGAGGATTAATGCGGATATTCATGTTGGGATCGGTCATCGGCTCTGGCAGGTTAACCACTTGCTGCCAGAATGTGCCGCCAAGTACCGCAGTCTGAGCAGGTTTGACAACACCAATACCGAGACAACCGAGCTGGACATCACCACCGCCCATAATAACCGGTGTACCACTATTCAGACCGCACTCGGTTGCAGCTTTATCTGTTACGTATCCAAGTAAAGTACCGGTTTCTTTAACTGGGGAGAGGATATCGGAACGCAATCCTGCCATTTCCAGCAGGCTTGGGCGCCAGTCGCGGCTCACTAAATCCAGCATGCCCGTTGTTCCTGCGTTGGAAGGATCAACTGCCAGTTCGCCACTCAACATATAAGCCAGCCAATCGCTGATCATCGTCAGGGTACTGGCTTGCCGATAGATATCTGAACGGTGATGGGCAAGCCACAACAGACGAGGCATTGCGCCCAATGCTAAGGTCTGGCCGGAATAACGATACACATCATATTCAAACGTATTGTTGTACAACTCTTTCAGTTCACTGACTTCATGACTGGAACGGGCGTCTACGTTGGCACATGCCCAGATGGGATCACCGTTGCGGTTGTAAAGGACGATACCTTCCCGCATGGAACAAGCTGCAACACTCTGAATCGCACTGGCGGGTAGTTCTGCTTTTTGCAGTGCCTGCCGGATACATTGGCAGGCCAGTTGCCAGTTGGTTTTCAGGTCAAATTCCATTGAGCCTGCGACATTCGGCACTGGCTGGTGAACCCATTCCGCCTGTCCAACAGAGATTTGATTTCCCTCCAGATCAAATATTACTGCACGGATACTGCCTGTTCCTGCATCAAGCGCCATCAGATACTTCCCTGATGAGTGAGCATGAGTGCGTTGGTTCATGATGCTATCCTCGTTTGTCGTTATCTTATTAGCCTACTGGTTGTTGATTATTGACTACGATATGGCACAGGGGATATCCCCTAATCTGTTGGGGATAAATGATTAGACGATCACATCAGCATAGCCCTTGCGGTTTTTTCTTCCGTGACCAACGAACTGATATAGCCTCCTTTTAATGCAGCAACAATAGCTTCGGCTTTTTCAATACCACCAGCGACACCAATCACGTTCGGAATGGTTTTCAGCTCAGACAAGGTGAGACCAATCAGTTCCTGATGAATGTCGATATCATCGACCAGTTCCCCTTCGGTATTGAAAAAGTGGCCGAGAATATCTCCCACCGCCCCTTTGCGTCCAAACATCAATTGTTCCCCATCACTGATATAACCGGAACGCATAATCGTTGCCTGTTGTCTCTGGTTGATTGCCCCAATACCGACTACTGCGATATCGGCGGCACAGGCGGTAAGTATCACATCCCGCACACTGCGTTCTTCGCGGAATGTTGTTGCGACTTGTTGGGTTGATGCCCTGAGTGGAGCAGGAATAATACTGACAGGGCAATCTGCATCAAGCTGACCAATACCTGTCATATAAGGGCCAACGCCACCCGATAGCGTCACTAGCTGGATCTGTTGGGAAGAAATAAAACCGCTCAGATGTTGCAAAGTACACATGGGGGCTTCACCAAAACCAATAGCCAAAAGTTGGCGAGGTTCAATCAGTGACATCAACAGATGAGCGGCCCCGGTGCCTGGCCGGGTATTCGGATTAATCCCTTCAAGGTCTGGCAAGACGCGTACTTTATTGAGGTTAAAGTGTTTTTTAAGGGTATCTTCCAGCTCCAGACATCCTTCATAGCGTGAGTTGATCTGAACATGGATCACACCGGATTTCCGCCCTTTTTCCAGCAAACGGGAGACCTTAAGACGGCTCAGGCCAAGCAGTTCACCGATGTCCCCTTGTGTCAGACCATCGTGATAGTAAAACCAGGCAACACGTGCCAGTAGTTCTTCTTCACTCATGCTGTTTCCTGGATAGCTGTTTTCTGTATAGCTATTGCTTGCATAGTTATTACCTGCATAGCTATTACCCGAATTATTACCCGGATAATAAAACTCCCCGGATGACACGTCTTTCTCTGAAACTGATTTTTTCTTGTTTGATTTGTTCGTCATAACAACTTCTTTAATCCCCTGGAAAAGAATTAAGCATGAAAGCCTCTGGTGTACCAGAGGTATTCCGCGAAAAATTGAACATATTTTAATGAAGATCTAACTTTTTCACAAAATGTGATCGAAATATTGCAAAAAATTCAGATTATGGATTAGAGTCATGAACAAAAGTTTTTTAAAAAAATAAATGTTCATATCGGTATTCAGGTTAAGTATCCGGGGTCACAAACGGAAAACAGCAATAAGGTACAGCAGCGAAAATCATATAAACACCCTGAGGTAGCGTGATGTCACAAAGCAATTCCGCTAGTAATTCATTGCAAAAGCATTCATTGCCAATACGCTCATCGCAAAAACATGCTGCCAATATGCCACCGCTTCTGGCTGTCCGGGGGATCAGTAAGCAATTTTCCGGTTTGGTGGTGTTGAAACAGGTTGATTTCACTCTGATGTCGGGGCAAGTTCATGCTTTGTTGGGAGGAAATGGGGCAGGTAAATCGACGTTGATGAAAGTCATCGCAGGTCTTGAGCAGCCGGATGCCGGAACACTGATGTTGGAAGGAAATACCATTAACCCTTTGACACCTGCCAAAGCCCATCTGTTAGGTATTTATCTAGTACCACAGGAACCTTTGTTATTTCCCCACCTTTCTGTTCAGGAAAATATTCTGTTTTATCTGCCTAAGCATCAAGCCAGCAAAAGCCGGATGCAACAATTGTTGGTACAACTGAATTGTCGGTTAGATCTGAGTGCACCAGCCGGCAGTCTGGATGTGGCCGATCAACAGATGGTGGAAATCATGCGCGGTTTGATGCGAAATTCCCGCATTTTGATCCTTGATGAACCGACGGCTTCTCTGACTCCCGCGGAAACAGAACGATTGTTTGAACGGGTACGGGAGTTGCAACAGCAACAAGTGGGGATCATCTTTATTTCCCATAAATTACCTGAAATTCGCCAGCTTGCTGACTATGTCAGTGTTATGCGGGATGGTGGAATCGCACTCAGTGGGCCGACTGTGGATTTTTCAACTGAAACAATTATTCAGGCAATTACACCAGAGGCAAGGGTTTCTGCATTAACAGATACACAGAAACTGTGGTTAGATGCTGCTAATTATTTATCCGATAGCAATATTCAGGCTCCGGTACTTGACGTGATTTCCCTGTGTGGCGAAGGTTTTCGTGATATCAGTCTGACTTTGAAGGCGGGAGAAATTGTTGGTTTGGCAGGTGTTGTTGGAGCAGGGCGTACAGAACTGGCAGAAGCGTTATACGGATTGCGGCCTGTTGTGAGTGGCGCGATCCGTTTGCGCCAACAGAGTCTCAATCCACTGGATACAGCAGCACGATTGCGATGTGGTCTGGTTTATCTGCCAGAAGATCGACAGGCATCGGGATTGTTCCTTGATGCTCCCCTGAGCTGGAATGTTTGTTCACTGATCCATAACCAAAGCACGTTTTGGGTTCGTCCTGCTTATGATACCGCAGTGCTTGAGCGTTATCGCCGGGCGCTCAATATTCGTTACCGTCATGCCAGCCAACCTGCGCGTACCCTGTCAGGCGGGAATCAGCAAAAGATTCTGCTTGCCAAGTGCCTGGAAGCAAAGCCAGTCGTTTTGATTATTGATGAGCCGACACGTGGTGTTGATGTCAGCTCACGCCATGAAATTTATCAACTGATACATCACATTGCCAGCCAGCAAGTGGCAGTTCTGCTGATTTCGTCTGATCTTGATGAGGTCGTACAGTTGGCGGATAGGGTATTGGTTATGCACCACGGAGAAATTTGTGGTCACCTTGATAAATCCAGCATGAGTGTGGATGCGATTATGCATCTTTCTTTTGGTGAACAGGAAAATGGCGAGAGGGCATCATGCTGAAGTTTATCCAAAACTTTATTCAGAACAATCGTGAAGTCACTGCGCTGATTGCCATTTTAGGATTGTTTCTCCTATTAAGAAGTCTGGAGCACCATGCTTTCAATTTCCAGACCATCACGATGATTTTCTCTAATGCGCAAATCCTGATGTTATTGGCGATGGGGGCAACGCTGGTAATGCTCACCCGCAATATTGATGTCTCCGTTGGTTCAACAATGGGGTTGTGTGCTGTTGTATTGGGAATGTCACTCAATGCGGGTTTTCCATTATCGGTAGCCTGCCTGATAACACTATTGACCGGTGTGATGGCAGGCTTGGTAAATGGTGTGCTGGTGGTATGGCTGAAAATTCCGGCCATTGTCGCGACGTTAGGTACGCTAGGTTTGTATCGTGGTTTGATGCTGCTGCTGACAGGCGGTAAATGGATTGAGGGGTTACCTGCGGATGTGAAAGCGCTCGCTAATCCAATCTTATTCGGCATTTCTCCCATTGGATGGTTGTTGATATTACTGGTTCTGACAATGACGTGGGTGTTGAGGATGACGGATTTTGGTCGTGGATTCTATGCCACGGGCGACAATCTGCAAGGTGCTCGTCAGCTTGGTGTACCTATTAGTCGTATCCGTATTACAGCTTTTGCCGCGAATGGCGTAATGGCAGCATTGGCAGGTATTGTATTTGTCGCCCAGATTGGTTTTATCCCAAATCAGACCGGGAACGGGTTGGAAATGAAAGCAATAGCTGCCTGTGTTTTGGGGGGAATTAGTTTGCTCGGTGGGATGGGAACGGTAACAGGAGCAATTTTCGGTGCTTATTTTCTGACGCAAATAGATAGCGTGCTGGTATTACTCAGACTGCCGGCATGGTGGAACGATTTTATTGCGGGTCTGGTTCTGCTGGCAGTGTTGGTATTTGATGGCAGATTGCGTAGTGCCGTTGCAAAGAACTTACGTCAGCAACGTTATGCCCGTTTCCTCAAGCCAGATAATGATTCTGTTAAAGATTCAGCAGCAGAAAACAGGAGGTAGTCATAATATGAATGCGCTTAAAAAGCATGGGCGACAACGTTATGGTTGGGAAACGGCTCTTGCTGTTCTGTTGGCTCTGGAAATCCTGTTATTTGGCATAGCAAATCCACGGATGCTGGATATTAATGTATTGCTGTTCAGCACCAGCGATTTTATCTGTATTGGTATCGTCGCTTTACCGTTGACGATGATAATTGTCAGCGGTGGGATTGATATCTCGTTTGGGGCGATTATCGGCTTATGTGCCATTGTATTGGGGATGATGAATCAGGCCGGGCTACCGATGGTTGTTGCTCTTCCTTTGACGCTGATTACAGGAGTGCTCTGTGGTTTGATCAATGCCGGGCTGATTTTCTACACCGGCGTTAATCCTCTGGTTATTACTCTTGGGACAATGTACCTGTTCGGTGGCAGTGCATTATTACTGTCCGGGTTATCGGGGGCGACAGGTTATGAAGGCATTGGCGGTTTTCCGGCTGCATTTACTGATTTCGCTAACCTGACATTGCTGGAACTGCCTGTACCGTTAGTTATCTTTACTGTTTGTGTCATCGGGCTCTGGCTGTTCATGCACCGTACTCACTATGGACGCAATGTCTTTCTGATTGGGCAAAATAGCCGCGCCGCCCGTTATGCTGCAATTCCTGTCAATAAAACCCTGTGCCTGTTGTATGCCCTAACGGGGTTAGCTTCTGCACTGGCTGCGATTGTTTTGGTGTCTTATTTCGGTTCAGCTCGCGCTGACTTGGGCAGCTCATTTCTGATGCCAGCTATCACTGCGGCGGTGTTGGGGGGAGCTAATATTTACGGCGGTTCTGGCTCTATCATTGGCACCGCATTAGCTGTCCTGTTGGTGGGTTATTTGCAGCAGGGGCTACAGATGGCGGGTATCCCAAACCAGATATCTAGCGCGTTATCTGGTGCTTTGCTGATTATGGCTGTGGTCGGACGCTCTGTTTCACTGCATCGCCATCAAATTCGTGATTGCTGGCAACGTTGGCGGGCTGCGGTTTTTCAGTGAGCTATTCTTGAATGATTCCTGAACTATTCCTGAAATAGAAAAGAGTGGAGACAGTCATGAAAACATCGATAGTAAAAAAACTGGTTTTGGCGAGTGTGTTAAGTCTGGTATGTGTTTCCTGGGCACAAGCTGCTGACAAAATTGCATTTATTCCGAAGCTGGTTGGTGTCGGGTTCTTTACCAGTGGCGGACAAGGAGCACAGGCTGCGGGTAAAGACTTGGGGATTGCTGTTACTTACGATGGCCCGACTGAGCCAAGTGTGGCAGGGCAGGTACAGCTCATCAATAATTTTGTTAATCAGGGTTACAACGCGATTGTGGTGTCGGCAGTATCACCGGATGGTTTATGTCCGGCACTGAAACGCGCCATGCAGCGTGGTGTGAAAGTGTTGACCTGGGATTCAGATACTGCGCCAGAGTGCCGTTCTATCTATATCGATCAGGGAACGCCAAAACAACTGGGTGGGATATTGGTAGAAATGGCTGCCAATCAAGTGAAAAAAGATCATGCAGTGAAAAAGGATAAAACAAAAGTAGCGTTTTTCTACTCCAGCCCCACAGTGACAGATCAAAACCAATGGGTGAAGGAAGCGAAAGCCAAGATTGCAGCGGAATATCCCGACTGGGACGTTGTGACTACCCAATTTGGCTATAACGATGCTGCCAAGTCTTTACAGACAGCGGAAGGTATTCTGAAAGCATGGCGTGATTTGGATGTAATTATTGCTCCTGATGCCAATGCGCTGCCTGCGGCGGCACAGGCAGCGGAAAACCTGGAACGTAAGGATGTGGCGATTGTTGGATTCAGTACGCCGAATGTGATGCGCCCTTATGTAGAAAACGGCACCGTCAAACAGTTCGCCCTGTGGGATGTGGTGAAGCAGGGCAAGATAGCGGTTCATGTTGCCAATGAAATGCTGAAAAAAGGCAATTTGAATGTGGGGGATAAATTGGTTATTCCTGACATCGGCACACTTGAGGTTTCACCGAACAGCGTTCAGGGATACAGCTATGAAGCGAAAGGCAATGGCATTGTTGTAATGCCGGAGCGTGTGATTTTTACCAAAGAAAACATTAACCAATACGACTTCTGATTCATATCCGATAGATTTCGCGTTGTAACCTTCCGGAGGGAGAAATGGCAGATTTAGATGATATCAAAGATGGTAAAGATTTTGGCATTGATACACCGCAAAAGAATACATTGTTTGAACTGAAAGGCTGTGGCGCGTTGGATTGGGGAATGCAATCCCGCTTATCGCGGATTTTCAATCCCGCTACCAATAAAACGGTCATGTTGGCATTTGATCACGGTTATTTTCAAGGGCCGACAACAGGGCTGGAACGTATTGATATTAATATCGCTCCACTGTTTGAACACACCGATGTGCTGATGTGTACACGCGGTATTTTGCGTAGTCAGGTTCCGCCCGCGACAAATAAACCTGTAGTACTGCGCGCATCTGGTGCGAATTCCATTTTGACTGAACTGTCTAATGAAGCCGTTGCGGTAGCGATGGAAGATGCGCTGCGGCTGAATGTCTGTGCAGTCGCGGCGCAGGTTTATATCGGTTCAGAATATGAGCATCAGTCCATCAAAAACATTATCAAGCTGGTGGATCAGGGAACGCGTTATGGGATGCCAACAATGGCGGTGACAGGTGTCGGTAAGGATATGGTTCGTGACCAACGTTATTTCTCTCTGGCAACCCGAATTGCAGCGGAGATGGGCGCAAATATCATTAAAACCTATTATGTCGATACTGGTTTTGAGCGGATTGCCGCAGGTTGCCCTGTACCGATTGTTATTGCGGGAGGTAAGAAACTGCCTGAGCTGGATGCGTTAATGATGTGCTATCAGGCGATTGATCAAGGCGCATCCGGTGTTGATATGGGGCGTAATATCTTCCAATCAGAAGCACCGGTAGCAATGTTGAAAGCCGTTCAGGCAGTTGTACATTGTAATGAGAAGCCTGCTCAGGCTTATGAATTGTTCCTGAGTGAAAAAGCGAAGGGAGAATAATATGCACGTCACATTAGTGGAGATTAATGTCAAAGCCGACAAGATCGACGAATTTATCCAGGTATTTCGCGATAATCACCTTGGCTCGGTGAAAGAGCCGGGTAATCTGCGGTTTGATGTATTACAAGATGAAAAAATCCCGACTCGTTTTTATATCTACGAAGCTTATACCGATGAAGCCGCAGTCGCAGCGCATAAGAAAACCCCGCATTACCTGCGTTGTGTTGAAAAACTGGAATCACTGATGAGTGAGCCACGGCAAAAAACCACGTTTATTGGTTTGATGCCGGAAGGGAAGTAAGGAAAAGATAAATTATCAAGCAGGAATAACGCCCTTGAGCTGGTTATCGGGGGCGTTGCACTATCGATAATAAACCGAAATATTTTCCAGTTATATGTTTTTCATATTTTGGTTTTTCTTTATTTAATGGGTATTATTTTATTTAAAAATAAATATAGTTATCGGTAATAATATTGATATACGGAATTAATAATTTTTCAATTAAAATTAATATTTCTTTAGGCTGATTGATATTATCTATATTAAGGTAATTCTAACATCCGTTTATCAGGGGTTAATACTTATGAAAGAAAAAAAACAAATTATGATTCTATTGGAGAGAGTTATGATAATTACATAGAAAACAGTGCATTGCGTATATTGGACGCTCGTTTTGTCTTAGATGTGGTGGGTGATGTGAATGGGAAATCAATTCTGGATTTGGCTTGTGGATATGGTTATTTTAGCCGGAAATTATATAAGCGAGGGGCTTCAAAGGTTGTAGGGATAGATATTTCGGAAAAAATGATAGAACTTGCTAAGGCAAAGTTGAAACAATATGGTGATGGCCTGGAGTTTCATGTGCGAGATGTTGGTAAAATGGAATCATTTGGCAAGTTTGATCTCGTCACTGCTATTTGGCTGTTTAACTATGCTGCATCGGTCGAAGAGCTGGAAACTATGTTTCAGACGGCTGCCCGACATCTTAAGCCCTCTGGTAAATTAGTGGCATATATGACTTCACCTGATTATCGATTGGAAATAAGTAAGTAACTTTGATAGATATGGTATACATATCGTGAATAAAGAATCATGGAAAGGCGGTTTTCGTTATCAGGCTGAATTTCTTAGCACACCCCCTAGTCCTTTCACATTCTATCAATGGAGTCGTGAAAGTTATGAACAGGCTATTAAGAAAGCCGGATTCAGTAAATTCGAGTGGAAAGAAGCAAATCTTCTGGAGAGTGAAATTGAATCCCAGCCAGAAGGTTTTTGGGATATCTTTCAACATAATAACCTTAACACCGGTATCATTTGCTACTACTGATGATTTTATGTCTCTGTTTCTGTTGACGGGATTAATGAAAGCCACTTTGCAATAAACTCTGCCACTTGCTCTGGTCGATTAATATCAAGCCGCGGCAATGAGGTAGCCAGCGGGATATCGCTGGCAATGGCAATCACATGGGGATCAATCAGTTCCTCAAAGGAATGATTCAATCCATGCCGATACAGCGCAATTTTGGAAATGGCTTCGTCCTTGAAACCCTCAACCAGAATTAAATCCAGAGAATCTGTATCAAATCGGCTGGCAAGATAGTGCAGATCCAGTTCAGGTAATTCAGGCGTTTCTGCCATCAACGCCCAGCGCTGCTGGCTGGCAACTAATGTTTGTGCTGCACCCGCTTTACGCAGTTCGTAACTATCCTTACCCGGTTTATCGATATCCATATTATGGTGAGTGTGTTTGATCAATCCCACACGTATTTGTTGCTGACATAACAGAGGAATGACCTGTTTTAGCAGGGTTGTTTTACCGGTTCCACTGTAGGCGGTAATTCCCAGTAATGGCAGGTTAGGTGGGAAGGTACTTTGATTCATGCTGACTCCCGAAGACATTCCCAATGCTGGCATTGCCAGTGTTGGCACTCTTCTGGTGTATTCAAATTGGTGAAAGCGGTGGGATTCGGGATATAGACCGCCTTTGCTTTAATCATCTGCATAAAGAACATCAGCTTTCTGTCTCCCAACGCAAGATAGCTTTCTAATCTGGGTATCAGGCTGCGGTGCATCAGAGCCAATGTCGGATGGGCGCGTTCGCAATCATGTACATAAGCCGCCCATGAGTGTTGTTTATAGCGCCAAAGTTTTGCTACTACGTCATCAGGGAAATCCGGCACATCACAAGGGACAAACATAACCCATTCATTAATCGCTTTCTTCAATACCGCTAGCATTCCTGCCAGTGGCCCAGAAAAATCAGTGATAATGTCCGGTATAATTGGGTAACCACTCTGCTGATAAACCGACTGATTACGGTTGGCATTAATTAACAGTTCATGAACTTGTGGCTGCAATTTTGTTGCTATGTGTTGGTATAATGGTATGCCACCAAATTGTAATAGTCCTTTATCATTTCCTCCCATACGAGTGGATAGCCCTCCAGCCAGAATTGCACCACTGATTTTTGGATACGTCATTGAAATCACCTGATACTTGGTCATGAAATATTTTATATTTGGTTATATAACCCTTGTAAATCAATATGTAACAATACATCACAGGAATTAGGGAGTATAACTCTTACTCTTGTTAACAGACCAATTTTTTCTCCTAATCATTCTTCTTGTTGTAAGAACTGTATAGAAGCTGGCTGAGGACTGTACACACAAGGTATGATAATTAAAGATTGATGAAAGAGAGAACTGAGTTGTGACAGAAACAATGGCTTTTAATTTCCAAAATATTACGCCGGACTTAATAATGGATGCTTTGATGCAGTCTGGTTTGTATGTTGATTCTGGCTTAACTGAATTGAATAGCTATGAGAACCGAGTTTATCAGTTTATGGATGAAAACCGTAAACGTTATGTCGTGAAATTTTATCGTCCTCAACGCTGGAGCCAGCAGCAAATTCGGGAGGAACATGAGTTTGCACTGGCCTTGCAGCAAGCAGATTTACCGGTTGCTGCGCCAATGGTTATTGATGGACAGACGGTATTGGAGCATGGCGGGTTCTTTTTTGCCATTTTTCCTAGCGTAGGTGGACGGCAGTATGAAGCTGATAATTTTGAACAGTTGGAAGATGTAGGGCGATTGTTGGGTAAAATACATCAAGTCGGTTACCAGAAAACATTTTCTGCCCGTCCAACTATCAGTCTCAATGAATATTTATACCAGCCATATCAATATTTGGCAGAATGCGATCTCATCCCCGACAGACGCAGAGCCGCTTTCCTTACTGCACTGGATGAATTGAACAAGGCTGTGGAAGCACAATGGAATGTTGATTGGCAGGTATTGCGGCTGCATGGCGATTGTCATGCTGGTAATATCCTGTGGCGTGATGAGGCGTGGTTCGTCGATCTTGATGATGCCCGCAATGGCCCGGCTATTCAGGACTTATGGATGTTACTTAATGGTTCACGGCAGGAAAGATGGATCCAATTGGATATCCTGCTTGAATCATATGGCCAATTTGCAGAGTTTGACTTGAAAACACTGGCGTTGATAGAGCCACTGCGGGCAATGCGGATGGTCTATTATCTGGCATGGGTTGCTCGTCGCTGGCAAGATCCGGCTTTTCCAAAAGCGTTTCCGTGGATGGCTGATGGTGACTTCTGGCATAAGCAGATAAATCTTTTTTCTGAACAAATCCAGTTGTTGCAGGAACCACCCTTACAGTTAACCCCGATGTATTAATTTTTCTGGAGAACACGATGAAAAAATTTTGGTTCGCATTGGTGGGAGTGTTTATGGCATTTAATGCCAGCGCTTCTGGCTTCTCTGAAGGCAAGCAATATGTTGCATTAAAAGATCCTGTTGCGGATCAACCTCAGGTTTTAGAGTTTTTCTCTTTTTATTGTCCACACTGTTACCAGTTTGAAAATATTTATCATGTGCCTGGTACGATTCAGAAAAACCTGCCTGCTGGCGTTACCCATGAACGTTATCATGTCGATTTTCTGGGTCCTTTGGGTAAAGATCTGACAGATGCCTGGGCTGTTGCTATCGTAATGAAAGTACAGGATAAAGTAGCGCCGATTCTGTTTGATGGTATCCAGAAAACTCAGACTATCATCTCTAAGGCTGATATCCGTAATGCTTTTATCAAAGCAGGTGTTCCTGGTGAAGAATATGATGCAGCATTAAATAGTTTCATAGTGAAATCTGTGGCAGCTAAAGAACGCCAGGCGGCTCAAGCTTTGCAACTGCAAGGTGTTCCGGCAACTTTCGTCAATGGTAAATATATGATTAACAATGGCGGAATGGATGTTAAATCTGCGCAGGATTATGCCAAACAATATTCTGATGTTGTGAATTATCTGGTAACAAAAAAATAGGCCGTCACTATTAATATAAAATGATACAAGTATTGTGCCTGTTACTATAAGACTGGCACAATACTTGCTAAAAACCGCCTTTCATAACATAAACTCCGGTTATATCCACAAGTCAGTGATTTGTAAGTAGTTGCAATACTTTCATAATATTTGACGTAATTCATTGATTTTTACTCTCAGTTATTCCTTTTTAACATGGATAAACATAAATCTGTTTTATGTGCCAATTTTTTGTGCACAAAGTTATCCACAATTTATTTATCAGAATATTTGTCAGGACATATAGAGGACATAGGTAACAGAACGAGAAAATTATCGCAAAATTCGTCTATGACTGCACAGTATGGCATTCTATTCTTTATTCATACTACAGAACGACGAAGACAATTTTATGGTACAGATAGCAGATAATCCCCTGATTTTGGTTGATGGTTCTTCATACCTTTATCGTGCATACCATGCTTTCCCTCCTCTGACAAACAGTGCAGGCGAACCGACAGGCGCCATGTATGGTGTACTGAATATGCTGCGCAGTTTAATCCTGCAATATAAGCCTAGCCATGTGGCGGTTGTATTTGACGCCAAAGGTAAGACGTTCCGTGATGAATTATTTGCTGAATATAAATCTCATCGTCCATCGATGCCGGATGACTTACGTGAGCAGATTGAGCCGCTGCATAAAATGGTCAAGGCAATGGGACTGCCAATTTTGGTTGTGCCGGGGGTTGAGGCAGATGACGTCATTGGTACATTGGCGTTGCAGGCAGAAAAAGAGGGGCATTCCGTTTTGATCAGCACAGGCGATAAAGATATGGCTCAGTTAGTGACGCCTAATATCACGCTGATCAACACCATGACTAACACCATTTTGGGACCGGATGAAGTCATTGAAAAGTATGGTATTCCGCCGGAATTAATTATCGATTTCCTTGCATTGATGGGGGATTCTTCCGATAACATTCCGGGTGTACCGGGGGTTGGAGAGAAAACGGCACTGGGATTGTTACAGGGCATCGGTGGATTGAATGAGATCTACGCCAGACTTGATGAGATTGTGACACTCAGTTTCCGTGGTGCAAAAACGCTGGCTGGAAAAATGGAGCAGCATAAAGAAGTTGCTTACCTCTCTTATCAGTTGGCGACCATTAAAACCGACGTTGAGCTGGATAAAACCTGTCTGGATCTTACGGTTTCCGCACCGGATAACGATGAATTATTGGCGCTGTTCGGTCACTATGAATTTAAACGCTGGTTGAGCGTTGTACAAAATGGCAGTTGGTTAGAAAGCCGTCCGTCAGAGAAAAGCGGGCAAAAGCCAACAACCAGCACGACAAACAAATCCACCGCAGCCGTAGCGAATATTTCTCCCGAAAGCTACCAGACTATCCTTGATCAGAAATCTCTTGATGAATGGGTTGGGAAACTGAAACAGGCACCCGTATTTTCGTTTGATACTGAAACAGACGGACTTGATACTTTAACTGCCAATCTGATTGGAATGTCTTTTGCTGTTGCAGTGCCCCAATCTTCAAAAGGGGAATCCAGTGTTGAAGCCGCTTATCTGCCGTTGGGACACGATTATCTGGACGCGCCACAACAGTTGGATTTGCATGAAGTGCTTACGGCCTTGAAACCGCTGTTGGAAGATGCCAACCTGCCGAAGATTGGTCAGAATCTGAAATTTGATCGTGGTGTACTGGAACGCCACGGTGTGGCATTGAATGGTATTGTTTTTGATACGATGCTGGAATCGTATGTCCTGAACAGTGTCGCAGGACGGCATGATATGGACAGCCTTGCTGAGCGTCATTTGGGATATAAAACCACGACTTTTGAAGAAATTGCGGGCAAGGGTAAAAAACAGCTTACTTTTAACCAGATTCCACTGGAAGAGGCGGCAAAATATGCTGCGGAAGATGCAGATATTACCTTGCGGTTGCATCAGGCTATGTATCCACAACTAGAAAATGTGCCGGCACTGAAAAAAGTTTTCCAGGACATCGAAATGCCGTTGATTCCTGTACTTTCTCGCATGGAACGGACAGGCGTTTTGATCGATGCTAATACGTTAGCGGAACATTCGAAAAAGATTACGGCACGTTTACTCGAACTGGAAAAAGCCGCTTATGCATTGGCTGAAGAAGAGTTCAATCTTGCTTCACCTAAACAATTGCAGGTCATCTTGTTTGAAAAAATGAATCTGCCTGTTTTGAAAAAAACGCCAAATGGTGCTCCCTCCACGAATGAAGAAGTGCTGGAAGAGCTGGCAGAAGATCACGAGTTACCAAGAATTATTTTGGAACACCGTGGGCTGGCAAAACTGAAATCGACTTATACCGATAAATTGCCGCTGATGGTCAGTCCACTGACTCAACGGGTTCACACCTCTTATCATCAGGCAGTGACAGCAACCGGGCGTCTCTCTTCCCGTGATCCTAACCTGCAAAATATTCCTGTTCGTAATGAAGAAGGGCGACGTATTCGCCAGGCCTTTATTGCACCAGAGGGTTATCGCATCATGGCTGCGGATTATTCGCAGATTGAGTTGCGGATTATGGCGCATTTATCACAGGATAAGGGATTATTGGATGCTTTCGCACAAGGCAAAGACATTCACCGTGCTACGGCCGCAGAAGTTTTTGGTGTGCCACTGGAGCAAGTTACCAGCGAACAGCGCCGCAGCGCGAAAGCAATTAACTTTGGTCTGATTTATGGCATGAGTTCGTTTGGTTTGTCCCGTCAATTGGGTATTTCGCGTGGGGAAGCTCAGCGTTATATGGAACTCTATTTTGAGCGTTATCCGGGTGTACGGGAATATATGGACCGCACTCGTCAACAGGCTGCTGAGAACGGATTTGTTGAGACACTGGAAGGCCGTCGTCTGTATCTGCCAGATATCAAATCGCGCAATGCCATGCGTCGTAAGGCTTCTGAGCGTGAGGCCATTAATGCCCCGATGCAGGGAACGGCAGCAGATATTATCAAATTGGCTATGATAGCGGTGGATGACTGGATCGTCACTGCACAACCGAATGTGCGTATGATTATGCAGGTTCATGATGAATTGGTGTTTGAAGTACATGAATCAGAGCTGGTTATCGCGGAACAGAAAATCAGAGAGTTGATGGAGAAAAGTATGCAGCTTGGTGTCCCTCTGAAAGTTGATGTGGGGGTCGGGGAGAATTGGGATCAGGCTCACTAATCTTTAATTGAATAATTTTTATGAAAGCCACAGTGCATTTAATGCACTGTGGCTTTCTTTATTATACTGTGAAGGGGCGTGAGACAAGAATTTTGATCAGATTTGAGATTAGATCCAGATCCCACAAATATGTAATTAAACTACAAGAAAAATGGTGTAATGACAGAGATTGATCACATAATTGTGGCTAAATCGAGGTATTTATTGAAAATTAATTACAAAAAAATCTTTTGTTGATAAAAAAAATAGGGTAAAGTTATCGGCGTAGGGTACAGAGGTAAGATGTTCTATCTTTCAGACCTTTTACTTCACGTAATCGGATTTAGCTGAATATTAGCTGCCCCAGTCATCTCTTTTGACTGGGGCGTTTTTTTATGCGTGATTTACGATTGTTGCAGAAGATGAGAAGGGAAAAGGTGGAAATGACTTCACTTCAAAATTACTTCACTTCAATAGTGGGCTGGCTGAACCAGCTATTAAGTTTCTGTTCAAGTTGGTCTATGCCGATTTTTTTCAGAACAGAGAAATTCTCGATCTGAATATCGCCTTCCAGCCTAGCCAATTCCTGACGTACTTTGTTTAATTGGCTCTTGCGTGCCCCTGATGCCAGTTTATCGGCTTTGGTCAGTAGTATCATGACTGGCACCTGCATCACGACGGCCCATTCAATCATTTGCCTATCCAGATCTTTGAGTGGATGACGAATATCCATCAATACCACCAGCCCCTGTAGGCATTCACGTTTCTGGAGATATTCGCCCAATGCTCTCTGCCACTTGAGTTTCATTTCTTCCGGTACTTGTGCATAGCCATAACCCGGTAAGTCAACGAGGCGTATGCCTTCTTCCACCTCAAACAGGTTAATCAATTGAGTTCGTCCGGGAGTTTTACTGGTACGGGCAAGGCTCTTTTGCCGGGTCAGTGCATTCAGTGCACTGGATTTACCGGCATTTGACCGACCGGCAAACGCGACCTCAATGCCCACATCTTGAGGCAGGTGGCGAATGTCAGGTGCACTCGTGACAAAGTGGGTCATATGATAGTTGTAGTTCTTGATGGTCAAAATGGTTATCTCCCTGCGGAATACACAAAAAAAACAGCGCGGTGATTATACCGAGAGCAACGGCTTGTGGACAGGTGTAACTTTATCGTGATGTTTCTATTACGACATATTTTTACTTTTTGACTGAAATTATTTTTGCCTAACGTAGTAAAGAATATTCTGCAACTTTTTCCTGCCTAATATGTATGAAAGAACACCAAGATAGACGCTATTCCAAAAATAAACTCTACCCAAAATATGAGAATATAATATCTATTTAGATAGATATTCTTTAGCAAAACTCATAATTGCTCGTAAAAGTTGGTAAATCTTTGCAACTTAGCGCTATAGGGAATTACACTTAATGAGTTTTATGGGTTTTGTTATTGACCTCAAGAATAAAGGAACCATCAATGTTTAAACGTATTTTTGTGTCGCTTATGACGGCATGTGCTATCAGTGTGATGGCTGCTCCAGCATTGGCTGCTGAAACTCACGTGAAGCTGGTGACATCAGCAGGTGAAATAGAGCTTGAACTGGATAGCAATAAGGCACCGATTACCACAAAGAATTTCGTTGAGTATGTGAATGAGGGTTTTTATAACAATACGATTTTCCATCGCGTTATTCCCGGTTTCATGATCCAGGGAGGGGGATTTACAAAAGATATGAAACAGAAAGTAACCAAAGCCCCAATCAAAAATGAAGCTGATAATGGATTACGTAACTTGCGTGGAACAATTGCAATGGCGCGCACCGCAGATAAGGATAGTGCAACCAGTCAGTTTTTTATTAATGTGACTGATAATGCTTTTCTTGACCACGGTCAGCGTGATTTCGGCTATGCCGTCTTTGGTAAGGTAGTGAAAGGGATGGATGTGGTTGACAAAATTTCTCAAGTCAAAACAGAAAATGTTGGGCCTTACCAAAATGTTCCTGTGAAACCGATTGTGATCCTTTCTGCAAAGGTTGTTTCCCAATAACCTTGATGAGAAAACCCCTTTTTTTACCTGAAAAATAGAGAATGAGACGGTATTGGCCTGTTATTACACTTTTTGAAGTTTCAGGGTTTTTAAAGTGCCGTCTCCCTTTCTCACTCCTCTATCGTTTTCACACGAAAAAGATCTCACTGTGAATATGTGCCGCTGTCTGGCGGTAATCCCTGCCCCTATTTTAAAAATGCCTATGTGGTATGATGACAGTCCCGCTACCGTTGGTGCTGCTTTACCTAATTTTACCGTGATACAGAACGCATAATGTCCGATAGGACAACGCAATATATAAAACTATAAAAATCAGTAGGATGAACTCCTATGTTATTAATAATAGATAACTACGACTCTTTTACATTCAATTTATATCAATATTTTTGTGAGTTAGGGACGAGTGTTTTAGTTAAGCGTAATGATGAATTACAGCTTGAAGATATCGAGAAATTGGCACCGACTCATTTAGTGATCTCTCCGGGGCCTTGTACACCAGATGAATCAGGGATCTCACTGGAAGCCATTTCGCATTTTGCCGGGAAATTGCCAATTCTTGGGGTGTGTCTCGGACATCAGGCGATTGGCCAGGCTTTTGGCGCGAGTGTTGTTAAAGCCCGTGAGGTGATGCACGGAAAAACCAGTTTAATTCACCATAACCAGCAAGGTGTATTTAAGGGCTTGAATCGTCCGCTGACAGTGACCCGTTATCACTCTTTGGTCATCGCCGCAGAAACGTTACCTGCTTCCTTTGAAGTTACAGCATGGAGCCAGCATGATGGTAATGTGGATGAAATAATGGGAATACGCCACCGTACTCTCCCCTTGGAAGGCGTGCAGTTCCATCCGGAAAGCATCCTGAGTGAACAAGGGCATGAACTGTTGAATAATTTTCTTAAATATTAACGAAGAACGATTTAATCTTTCTTTTGGCTGTTGTTTCCGGCCATTTTTTACGAAGCACCTGTGGGCAGGTTATATGACTAAATGATGCACCAGCGGGTTTCATTTTGTTAAGGATGAGAAAAGCTGGAGGAAGGAAAGCAAAAAGCCAGTGCTCTATGGGCTGCACTGGCCTAATTCAAGCGCAATTTCAGGAATTAGCGGGTTCCATAAACGACAATCGTTTTGCCGTGCGCAGAGATCAGGTTTTGATCTTCCAGCATTTTCAGAATGCGGCCGACTGTTTCACGGGAGCATCCGACAATCTGCCCAATTTCCTGACGTGTAATTTTGATTTGCATACCATCAGGATGGGTCATTGCATCAGGCTGTTTGGCCAGATTGAGCAATGTCTGTGCAATACGACCTGTCACATCCAGAAATGCCAGGTTTCCGACTTTTTCCGATGTTGTTTGTAAGCGGCTTGCCATCTGAGCGGATAAACGCATCAGAATGTCAGGATTAACCTGAATTAACTGGCGAAATTTCTTATAGGAAATTTCAGCCACTTCACAGGCGCTCTTAGCCCGCACCCATGCAGTACGCTCTTGCCCTTCTTCAAACAATCCAAGTTCACCAATGAAATCCCCCTGATTTAAATAAGAGAGGATCATTTCTTTACCTTCTTCATCTTTTATTAGAACAGCAACTGAACCTTTAACAATGTAGTAAAGCGTTTCTGCTTTCTCGCCTTGATGAATAAGCGTGCTCTTGGATGGATATTTGTGAATATGGCAGTGTGACAAAAACCATTCAAGAGTAGGGTCTGTTTGTGGCTTGCCGAGAACCATTCGCTTTATCCTCTGTTGTTATTTCCGCCTTTATGTTCTGAGAAACTGACAGTTTCTCATCAGGCCGGCTTTATAAAGTCAATAGATTAACATATTAACTTGCTGAAAAACCGACAAGTAAGAATTTTATATAGGTTTATAAGGATGCTAACATATTGGTGTAGTTATCCAGCCTCATAAAACCTGCCAGCTTCGCTTGTAACTCTGTTTGTAACACAGGAAAACTTTTCTGTCTTCTCCTGTATCGCTTCAGCATATAAAACCAGTTAATAAATTACCAGAAATCTGTTTGCAGAATACCATTTACTACATTTTCATTTATAAGTGGGTGAATAGTTAGTGTTTTGTCACAGGTAACATTATTTTTTGTTACCTGTGTTATTGATAATTAACTTGTGCTTAATTCAGGAAATTTTTTTGCCTTCCAGTAATTGTTGAACTAACGGAGCCATAATTAACTCCATTGCCAGTCCCATTTTTCCACCTGGAACGACGATAGTATTTATACTGGAAATAAACGAACCCTGAAGCATGGCCAGTAAATAAGGGAAATCGATTTGGCTCAGACCACGGAAGCGGATGACGATAAAACTTTCGTCCAGAGAAGGGATAGCTTTGGCGGAAAAGGGGTTGGAGGTATCAACAGTAGGAACGCGTTGAAAGTTGATGTGAGTGCGGGAAAACTGTGGCGTAATATAGCGAATATAATCATCCATTGAACGAACCACGGAATCCATAACCGCTTCCCTTGAATGCCCGCGTTCACTGGTATCACGAATGAGCTTTTGTATCCATTCAAGATTGACGATGGGGACAACACCAATTAGCAGATCAACTAATTCGGCGACATTGTATTGCGGTGTGACAACACCACCATGTAACCCTTCATAAAACAGCATATCGGTGTTTGATGGTAGTGATTCCCAGGGTGTGAATGTACCCGGTACTTGGTTGTAGGGAACAGCTTCATCATAAGTATGCAGATATTTCCGCCAGCGGCCAGTACCTGTTTCCCCATATTCAAAGAATGTCTTCTCCAGCATATGGAAATCATTCGCTTCTGGCCCGAAGTAACTGATGTGCCTGCCTTGTTCTTTCGCTTTACGTATTTCTGCGTCCATTTCAGGGCGGGTATAACGGTGGAAACTATCCCCTTCGATAAGTGCGGCAGTGATGCCGAGTTGTTGGAAAATCTTGCGAAATGCCACACTGGTGGTTGTCGTTCCGGCTCCGCTAGAGCCGGTTATGGCAATGACAGGGTGTTTGGCAGACATAAGAAACAGACTCCTTATCATAAAAATTGGGATGATCGTTCTCGCGATCAGCAGTATCAGGCCAATAAAACAAACAGATGTTGAATGAAATGCTATTGAGCCGGAAATGATATGAAACTATGGACGGAACATCTCCTTAGGCATGATATTGACAGTCTCATGCAATTCAGACCAGACCAGCAGGGCTTCACCCCGCTCAAGCTGGCGTTTTACATCCTGTACTTTTTGTTCCAATGTTTTTTCGCGTTCACCGTAGTCGGTGCCTTCCCGCAAGACAAAACTTTCGATCAAGCTGAGTAGAGTATCGGGTTCTACTTGTTGCCACGGGATAATCATTGTGGTCGCTCCATATCACATTATATTAGCTGCTGGTATTGCTTAGTTTTGAGGTTGTTTTTGAGTTTAACTTTCATTGTTAACTGGCCTTGTATGTTAAATAACATACTGCTATTTTCTTGGAAAGGAAATGTCAATAATTGAGGGATAAAGCACGTCATGACCGCCAGCCTGATATTCTCACTTAGCACATTTATGTTTATCTCCGCAATCACGCCCGGCCCGAACAATATGTTACTGACATCATCTGGTGCCAACTTTGGGTTCCGCCGCTCGTTAATACTATTGTTGGGGATTGTTCTTGGGATGCAATCTGTCCTGTTGTTGTCTGCTTTTGGTATTGCGGCGTTACTGCTGGTGTATCCGGCCATACACACCGGATTGAAGGTGCTCGGTAGCCTGTATTTACTGTGGCTGGCCTGGAAGACGGTGACGGCACAATACAAACGGCTGGAGGCTACACAATCCCTTGGGATACCCATTAAAGGTCATCAAGGCTGGTTATTGCAGTTTTTGAACCCGAAAGCATGGATGATGGGGTTAGGGGCTATCAGCAGCTACAGTTTAGCAGGGGATTTATATATCCATTCCATTCTGGTCATCAGCGTGGTGATGCTATTGTGTAATACAGTCACCGGAATGGTATGGCTTATTTTGGGCGCTATGATTGGCCGTCTGTTAAAAAGCCGCACCGCATGGTTTACTTTCAATATCGTGATGGGGCTTTTGACCGCGGCTTGTGTACCATTGATCTGGGTGAGCTGAATCAGCTTAAGTCAATGTCCTTGCTGCCAAAGAAAAATGTCAGCATAAAGCCGCTGATATACGAAACAATTAGCCCTGCACCGTATACTGCCATGCCCATGAAAATGCCTGTCTGGGATGTTATTAAGGGCAGGGCAACTACACCGGAGGGGCCGAAAACCGTATTTAGGCCGACGGGCAATCCACACCAGGCAATCAGGCCGATAAAAAAACCACCAACAGCACCACCAAAACAGGCGGTAACGAAAGGTTTGATGCGAGGCAATGTTACACCATAAATCAAGGGCTCACCGATCCCCAAAAAGCCCGGTATGATAGCTCCTTTGATTTGAGTGCGTAGCAACGAATCTTTTTTGGCTCTGATATATAGCGCCAGCGCAGAGCCTACTTGCCCTGCTCCTGCCATTGCCAGAATCGGAAACAGGGAATTAAACCCTTGTGTTTCTACCAGAGCAAAATAGACTGGCACAAACCCCTGATGTACACCGAACATCACAGCGATCAAGAACAGCCCCGCCAAAATGGCTGTACCGAATGGATTACCATTTAGGTTAGTGAAAAGCCATGACATTGCTGCAAACAGATAACTGCCTATTGGCATAATCACAATAAAAGTAACCGCGCCCATAACAAGCAGCGTGATAGCAGAGGTCAGGATCATGTCCAGGTCAGCAGGCATGATCTTACGGATCTGCTTCTCAACCCAGGCTCCCAGAATACAGGCAATCAATACCCCGATAATATTTCCCCGTGGATCGATGGGAAAGCCAAAGAAATTGTTGATACCAGAATAAAAGCCGCTGAGGGAGTCAGGGTTGTAACCCAAAATAAACAGGGAAGCGATGATGGCCCCATTAACGCCTGAACCGCCAAAAGCCTTCTGAGCGTTGTAACCAATCAAGATACTGAAGAAAGTGAACATTCCTTTGCTGAAAATTTTCATATAGCCGATCATTTCAACCAATACAGCGTTAAGTTGTGTAACACCCTGAATGAAAATTTGCTCCAGCAGAGTGGCAAGGCCTAATAGTAGACCAACAGCGATAAATCCGGGGATCAGAGGAGTAAAAATGGTAGCAAATTTGGTAAGGAATTTATGGATTGAACGGGTTTGTTTCTCTTTGAGGTGTTTTTTATTGGAAGAGGCAATCTCTTTCAAATTTGCCGAGTGATGTTTTGTTGAAAGATGTTCAGAGGCCGGATGCTCAGCAGAACTTAATAGTTCATTCATCATCTCCGCTGCTGTTTGAGCCTTACCGGGGCCAAGGACAATCTGGAGTTGTTCATGACTTTCAATGACCCCCAGAACGTCGGGAATTAGCTTCAGTTTAGCCTTATCGACCAGCGAATTATCACGTAACGTCAATCTCAGACGAGTCATACAGTTGCCACTATGTATGACATTACTTGTTCCACCAATAGCGTGAAGAATTTCAACCAGCATATCTGAATTAATTTTAGTCACGTACCACCCCTGCGGTTTATCTTCCACAAAGAAAAAGTAATGATTATCGAGCAGTTGAAATCGCTGACCGGATGAACCCTTGATGTTCTGTTAATAATATTCTGGCTTCTTCGGCACTGAGCCCCGATAGAATCATCACAATTGCAGTTTTGCAGTGACCGTTACAGGCGTTCAGGGCTTGTTCAGCCGTCTCCCTGCTGCACTCAGTAGCAGCCATGACAATATTTTTTTGTCGTTCAACTAACTTAGCATTAGTGGCTTCCACATCCACCATCAAATTGCCATATACCTTACCAGTACGGATCATGGCTCCTGTCGTGATCATATTCAGCACCAGTTTTTGCGCTGTACCTGCTTTCATACGGGAGGAACCTGTTACAACTTCTGGCCCGACAATGGGAGTGATAGCGATATCAGCCAGTTGGGTCATCGGACTGTCAGGGTTGCAACTGATACAAGCGACAGTTGCTCCTACTGATTTAGCATATTCCATTGCTCCCAACACGTAAGGTGTCCGGCCACTGGCGGCAATTCCGACCAGCACATCTTTTTCATTAAAGTGTAGTACCTTAAGATCATCTGCGCCTGGTTGCCGATTATCTTCCGCATTTTCGACGGCTTTGAAAATGGCTTGATGCCCGCCAGCAATTAAACCGACCACTTGTTCCGGTTTGGTGCCGTAGGTTGGCGGACATTCGCTGGCATCCAAAATCCCTAATCGACCTGATGTTCCTGCTCCGCTATAGATTAAGCGTCCACCCTGACGTAAAGCTTCTGCAACTTTATCAACGACAAGAGCAACCTGAGGTAGTATCTGCTCAACTGCAACGGCGACTTTTTTGTCTTCATCATTGATAACGCGGAGCATATCGAGTGTTGATAACTCATCAATATGAGTACTGGCGGGGTTACGGCTTTCAGTCACCAGATTATTCAGATCGATTTTCATCATTTTTTCCTGCTACATGTGATGGAATGATTTTAGGTAATTCATAAATACTGAATTATCGCATTGATCACATAATATAACTTTCATCTTTCAGACTGTTTTTTTATTTACTTTGTCCATTCAGAGTAATCGTAAACACCATATTCATAAAGAATTGATGATTTGCCTGATAAAGAAAAGTGATTATTTTCTTAAATATCTCATCCATTGGTTAATGGCATCAGGCTAACTTATGAGACATTCATATTTCCTATTCCTTTCCAAGTAGTCGCTGAATCGGCATTCAAGAAAATCTTAACTCTTTTGATGAGCTGCCACATATGTTGGCAACAATGGTTTCGGGTTACCGTTTTTGTTGGCCTTTGAAGTACCAGTCTGAGCCGATCTTCGGGTTAAAGTGTATATCTACCTTGTTTTTACAGAAAAACCGATACAGGGTACTGATTGAAATCTTCACATTAGCTATTTTTTTGATTTGTAATACGAAAAGATCAAGGCTCCAACGAGAGCGGACATACCTGAATTAATCAATGGTTTTAAAGCCGCTTAGCTAATATTTCATTGAGTGATTATCTTAATGTTCAATCGATACTTTCCTTTATACGAAAATTCCAGCATGTTTTACCTGTGCAATAATATGTAAATACAGAATGTTCCTATATCCAAAAAATTAGAAACTTGAAATAAGGATAGGTATATTATATAGGTAATATTACTCTAAAAATAAGTTTTTATAAAAGTTGTGTTTTACTCGGATTTTGATAATTAAACCTTTTGTAATTTATTTTCTTCTAATGGGTTATAAATTATATTACGTAGATGGATGTATTTTAAGATTAACACGTGATAAGCGTTAAATATGAATTAGTGATAAAGAATGGATGGATTTTGTTATAAGAATACATGAATAAACTATGGGTTGTGTCATTATACGAGTAAACTAGTTTGATATGCTTTTCTTAGTTTTTATTATTAATTTGTGTGATTAAAACACTATAGTAAATCTTTTGCTAATTGTATCCTTATTAATTAACTAACATTTCACTGGTTAACATTTTGACCAGTAGTCTCGATAAAACCTTTGGCGAAACGCTAAGTTAAAATGCTATCACCATGAATCTGTAATGTTTTGTTTTTATTCACAACCATTGGGCGAAAGAACATGGATATACGCAATCTTGAAGCTTTCATCGTTTTGGCTGAGACTCTTAATTATCATAAGGCTTCAGAGAAACTTTACCTTTCTCAGCCTGCTTTGACGAAAAAAATACATGGTCTGGAAGGTATTCTGGGGGCTTCATTATTCAGAAGGGGGCCAAGTGGAACAAGATTAACAGATTTTGGGCAGAAGACGTTGGAAAATGCCAGGAAGTTTTTAATGCATTATGAACAGTTTAAAAGTCAGGTACAGTCTGATTCAAAAAGGGAACTTGTCAGGCACCTATATGTTGGTTCCTGTTTTTCCACTCATAACTATTCGCAAATAGAAAAGCAGCTTGCAGGGAAGAAAGGGAATGTTGTGCTGGCTTTGATGACAGGATTGTCAGTTGAGCAGCAGATTAGTTTGTTGAATGTGGGAATGCTCCATGTAGCTGTAGTGCCATTGGTGGCTGTGACACAGTTAGAGCCGAAAAAAACTTTTACTGAAAAATTGGTTTATATCTTTAGAAAAAGGAGTCAATTGATATCTAAATTTAGAACAGAAAACAGCAAGTCTAAGCATAAGAATTTTCTGAGCAGTTCGTCGGGAAAAAAAGAGGTGATTGACCTGAATGATTGTCTGAATGTCTTTCCTGTTTATACTGGTGATAATATGAGTTTGTTATTAAAAACAAATGATATCATGTTAATTATGGAGATGATTACAAAGAGTGGTACTTATGCCTGTGTACCTAAAAGGATGATTGCTGCAATTCCTGATTATTATATGAATTTGTTAGAAATTATTGAAACTGATAAGAAGATAGATTTAGGTGTAGTATGGGGCAAGTCAATAGATGATGATTTGATTGATGATGCCGAAAGTTTTTCTGCATTGGTGGCCAATCTGTAAAATAATTTTATAAGTGATCAGTGAATTATTCTATTGTTATACTTAATATATTCTGTTATGAAATCAGATTTAAATCATAAATGATAAGGCCGTTTTCGTTAAGGAACATAGAATGTTTATTAGAATTACTGATGTCTTACAATTATAGAAATACTTTTTAATTAAATGAGTTATCATTTTTAAGGTCAGTAAGATAATTCATTTTAGATGAACTCCTTTTATTATTTGTGCACATAATATGTATTGGGAATACATAGTCAGTTTAGGGGGCTTGCGATATAAAGTATGATTACCGGGTATTGAATTAAAACATCCGGTAATCATTGCCTGGAAATAATTGAATGGTAATAAACTTACTGATTGATGTTAAATGTTTCTGTCATTTTTTCAAGTTGCTCTTGAATATCTAACCATTCCATTTCAATATCTTCCAGTCTGGATTTAGTCTTTATTTGTTGATGCAAGCATTCCGTTAATTCAGTTTTACGCTCACTTTCATATATTGTGTTATCTGAAAGTTTTTCTTCTAAACTTGCCAAGTTTGTACTTAAATTTTCCATCTCTTTTTCGAGCACTGTGAGTTGTTTACGCAATGGTTGCGTTTGGCTACGGAATTCTGCTTCACGCCGTTTTTGATCTTTGCGTTCTTGTGCACTGTAATTTTGAATGTTATTTACAGAATTATCTATACCGGGAGCTGTTTTTTCCTTTTCCTGATTTTCACGCCACTGTTGACGTTGTAATTCTGTCAGCCATTGTTGGTAATCTTCCAAATCACCTTTGAAAGGTTCTACTTTGCCATCATGTACCAGATAGAGTTCATCTGTCGTGGAACGCAATAAGTGTCTGTCGTGCGATACCACGACAAGAGCGCCATCGAAATCGATCAGGGCTTCAGTCAATGCTTGTCTCATGTCGAGATCAAGGTGGTTGGTCGGTTCATCCAACAACAGAAGGTTCGGACGTTGCCAGACAATCAGCGCCAGCACCAATCGGGCTTTTTCTCCTCCTGAGAAACGCACAGTTGGATCGGTCACTTGGTCACCTTTGAAACCAAAACCACCAAGATAATCTCTTAACTGTTGTTCTGTTTCCTGAGGAGCAAGTTTGGCTAAATGTTGTAAAGGAGATTCATCTGCGCGAAGGTATTCCAACTGATGTTGTGCAAAATATCCTAGCTTGATGCCCTTGGCTAAGGAAATCTCCCCTTGTTGTGGAATGAGTTCCCCTGCCAGTAATTTTATCAGGGTTGATTTACCCGCACCGTTACGACCCAACAAGCCAATTCGTGAGCCCGGAACCAAATTTAATTTGATTGAGTTCAGTACCGTTTTATCTTCATATCCGGCACTGACTTTTTCCATAATTAATAGTGGATTTGGCAGGCTGTCTGGCTGGCGGAAACTGAAACGGAATGGGTTATCAACATGAGCAGGCGCAATCAACTCCATTCGCTCCAGCATTTTGATTCGGCTTTGAGCTTGTTTTGCCTTGGAAGCTTTCGCACGAAAACGATCAATGTAGCTTTGCAAATGCGCTACTTTTTCTTGCTGGCTTTGGTATGTAGCTTGTTGTTGGGCGAGTTTGGCTGCTCGTTGCCGTTCAAAAGAAGAGTAATTGCCCGTGTATTCAAATAAGCTCTGCTGTTCAATGTGCAGGACTTTATCAATGATTGGATCGAGGAAATCTCTATCGTGCGATATCAGGATTAAAGTACCTGTATAGTTTTTCAGCCATTTTTCGAGCCAGATTACAGCATCCAGATCAAGATGGTTGGTGGGTTCATCGAGCAACAATAGCTCAGAACGACAAATCAGCGCCTGAGCCAGATTAAGTCGCATACGCCAGCCACCGGAAAATGAACGGACAGGTTGCTCCAGTTGGGCCTGAGAGAATCCCAGCCCATGCAGTAAACTGGATGCACGGGCACGAATTGTCCATGCCTGAATAGTATCGAGCAAGCCGTGAAGGTGTGCAATGGCATGACCATCATTCTGTTCGTTGGCAATTCGCAGTTTCTGTTCCAGTTGGCGGAATTCACGATCACCATCGATCACATATTCCAGAGCCGAAATCTCCAGAGCTGGCGTTTCCTGATTCACCCAAGCTAAAGCCCAATTGTTGGGAAATGTTACAGAGCCACTTTCAGTTTGTAGTTCACCTTTCAGTAATGAGAGTAGGGTTGATTTACCACAACCATTTTTACCAACTAATCCCACTTTTTGGCCGGGATTGATGGTTGCGTTGGCATTATCCAGTAGGACGCGAATGCCACGACGGATTTGCAGAGAAGAAAAAACAATCATGATGTTGTCTGTATGGGATATGTTAAGTTAATGACATTATATATATTCGTTTTGATAGCTTGGCGTGCATGGTAGCGGAAAATAGGCGGTCTGACACGTCCTGGGAGGGAACTGATGTTATTGTCATCTAACAGGGTGATATGAGCGAAGTGAAACGACTGCGTAAAACATTAATCAGGTTAGGGATTCATCCGCATCAGGCATGAACAGCAATGGGGGTAAATATGTCAGTGAGTCGTAAACGTTTTATAGCAGGTGCTGTGTGCCCAAAGTGTCAGTCACAGGATACTTTGGCAATGTGGCAGGAAAACAGAGTTGATATTGTCGAGTGTGTTCACTGTGGACATCTTCAGCGGCAAACTGATGAGGCTGTAACGTCTCATGTCAGAAAGCAGGAACAAGTTATCGGCATTTTTACACCTCAATAACTCAATGTAATTACAATGGGTAACGGATAAATTTTCCCATCACTAGGTACAGTGAAGTAGAATTCCGGTACAATCAGCGGCATTTTTTTAGTCGTAACCATTTTTCCCACGTTTTTTCCTGGGTATCGTAGGAGATGTCATGAAAGTAGCAAAAGATTTGGTGGTCAGCTTGGCTTATCAAGTAAGAGCAGAAGATGGTGTTTTAGTTGATGAGTCTCCGGTGAGCGCACCGTTAGACTATCTCCATGGCCGTGGTTCCCTGATTAGCGGCTTGGAAAAAGCGCTGGAAGGTCGTGAGGCTGGTGAACGTTTTGATGTTAGCGTTGAAGCAAATGATGCGTATGGTCAGTATGATGAGAACTTAGTTCAGCGCGTATCAAAAGATGTTTTTGTTGGTGTAGAAGAGTTGCAGGTTGGTATGCGTTTCCTGGCGGATACCGATATGGGGCCTGTGCCTGTTGAAATCACCGCTTTAGAAGGTGATGAAGTTGTTGTTGATGGTAACCACATGTTGGCTGGTCAGAACCTGAAATTTAACGTTGAAATTGTAGCAATTCGTGAGGCGACAGAAGAAGAACTGGCTCATGGTCACGTACATGGACAGGATGGTTGCGGTGATCACGATCACCATCATGATCATGAAGGTCATAGCTGTTGTGGCGGTGGTTGCCATTAATCAGCGGGTTAGCTGAAAAAAGGGAAGCTGGCTAGCTTCTCTTTTTGTCGATCTTTTGGCCTTCCCTGGCAGACGATTCCCCCGATCGGATAGCCGGAATCGGCTTCAGTGGTTCTGTTTTCAGTAATGGGGTGGGGGCGTTTCTTCTGAAAGTGGTGCAATAATTGATGACTGATGAGTTTTAAGTCGTTCGGCCATTAATTTTAGCTGTTCTTTTAGTTTATCCATTTCTACTTGCTGTTTTCTGACTTCTTGATTCAACGCTTCAATGGTAAATTCCTGATAGGCCAGTTTAGTTTCCAGTTGCTCAAATCTCTGCTCAAGGCTGGATAATACCATCACTTTTTCTCCTGTCTTTAATCATGTCATTACTCGACGGAATGATTATTGTATTTAAATCGATACTATAATACTTGAAGCCTCATGCCCAAAGCCTAATAGAGAAACCTTAATGTCTAAATCTTTTGGTGAAGGTGAAAATTTTGGTGAAGTTGAAAAGTAAAATGGAGAGAAAGTGGAGAATAGGAAAGCTTTTTGTTCAATGAGTTACTTCAAGATTGTTTCAATATTTTTCAGGGCGGCGTATAGCAAATATTGTTATTGGTTTTTGTAGGCAGTTATAGTACATGTGGTTGCATGATTTTTGCTGACGGCAAACTCAGTCAAATTTATTGGAGAATAAGATGAAATCATTGTTAAAAACAACCTTACTGGCAACTACACTGGCAATGGCATTCAGTGCACCGTATACAATGGCTGCTGAAACAAAAACCAGCGATGAAGTGAAACTGAATAAGGCTTTTAAGACAGTAGAACAGCAGGATTCTTATGCATTGGGAGCTTCCATCGGTCACTATATGGAAAAATCTTTGGACGAACAGAAAGCGCTAGGTATTGATATTGATAAGTCTCAGCTTTTGGTTGGTTTTGAAGATGCCGTCAATAACAAAAGTAAACTGAATGACACAGAAATTCAGCAAGTCCTTAGTGAGTTTGATGCCAAAATTAGAGCTTCTTTACAGGCCAAGCTGGAGAAAGAGGCCAGTGAAAATAGTGAGAAAGGGGATAAATTCCGGGAGCAGTTTGCTAAGGAGGCGGGAGTTGTAAAAACGAAATCTGGTCTTCTGTATAAAATTGAGCGGGAAGGAAGTGGTAAAACACCTGCAACAAGCGATACCGTAGTTGTGAATTACAAAGGAAGTTTGATTGATGGGAAAGTGTTTGATAGCTCCTATGAACGCAAAGAGCCTCTGTCGATTCCTCTGGATAAAGTGATTCAGGGCTGGAAAGAAGGTCTTCAGCATCTGAAAAAAGGTGGAAAAATGAAATTAGTCATCCTACCTGAGTTGGCTTATGGCAAAAATGGCGTGCAAGAAATTCCAGCTAACTCAACTTTAGTCTTTGAAATTGAATTGTTGGATATTAAACCTAACGCGAAAGCAAAATAATTTTCATCGTAATTAATACATGATTTTATAACAGGGGCTATCAGGTCCCTGTTTTGTTATACTAATATTTACTTCGATTTAGTAAATTTAGTAAGTAATAAACGTAAATATAGAGAATGAATTTTTCCAATTATTATTTTATACAATATTAAATAGAATAATTTTCTCATATATCAGGTACATTTGAACATAAACGCTGTGATAACCTCTGGCAGTCTATTCAGCAAGGTCTTGACGGCAATTTAATGTAGTTTTAACGTCATTATTCTGGATAGAATACAGCGTTTTTGGAATGTTTTCTGTTAAATTGCGGTTATAATAAATCTCACTCTGATGCTTTTGGTGAGGTGAAGTCTAAGCTTGAAGGATGGTGTATTACATGTCTACCCCACTATTATCCGGTGATAAAATATCTGGTGATAACAGCGATATTGATTTACTGGAAAACCAACCGTTCAGTGAAACGGATCATGAAATTTTAAAGTCTTATGAAGCTGCTGTTGATGGCCTGGCTATGCTGATTGGTGGGCATTGTGAAATTGTTCTTCATTCACTGGAAGACCTTAAATGTTCAGCTGTCAGAATAGCTAATGGCGAACATACGGGCCGTAAAATTGGTTCTCCCATTACTGATCTGGCATTACGAATGCTGCACGATATGACGGATGAAGATGCCAGTGTTTCCAGGGCCTATTTCACACGGGCGAAAAGTGGCGCATTGATGAAATCTGTTACGATTGCGATTCGTAATCGTCAGCGTCGAGTGATTGGGCTTTTGTGTATTAATATGAATCTGGATGTTCCTTTTTCTGAAATTATTCAGACTTTTATTCCGGAAAAAACTCACGAAGTCTCTTCAAACGTCAATTTTGCTTCTTCTGTGGATGATCTGGTTGCTCAGACTCTGGAATATACTATTGAAGAGGTAAATGCTGATCGCAATGTTTCCAATAATGCGAAAAACAGGCAGGTTGTCCTGAATCTTTATGAGAAAGGTATTTTTGATATTAAAGATGCTATTAATCAGGTTGCTGATCGACTGAATATCTCCAAACATACGGTATACCTTTATATTCGCCAGTTTAAAAGTGGTGAATGTACGAGTCTGGAGAAGTAATGTCGCCACTGTCTTATTGTCTTCTGGTGACCGGGCCAGCATATGGAACTCAGCAAGCCAGTAGTGCTTATCAATTTGCTCAGGCGCTTATTGCTTCTGGCCATAAATTGCATAGCATATTTTTTTATCGTGACGGCGTTCAGAATGGCAATCGGCTGCTAGCGCCTGCTAATGATGAATTTGATCTCGTCAGAGCTTGGCAATCATTGGCTGCTCAGCACCAGTTTAATTTATCCATTTGTGTTGCGGCAGCGTTGCGACGTGGTGTTGTAGATGAACAACAGGCAAATGAACTGAATCTGGATGCTGCGAATCTGGCCAATGGGTTTGAACTCAGTGGCCTTGGTTCTCTGGCTGAGGCCATGATGCTATGTGATCGCGTGGTACAGTTTTAGGGGCATAGGCAAAAGGATATTGAGGGTAATAATGAAAAAAATCGCCTTCGTTTTTACTGAAGCTCCCCATGGGTCTTCTGCTGGTAGAGAAGGGCTGGATGCTCTACTCGCAACATCAGCATTAACAGAGCAGATGGGGGTATTCTTTATTTCTGATGGAGTATTCCAGCTACTGTCCGATCAGCAACCAGATAAAATTCTGTCACGTGACTACATTTCAACATTTAAGATTTTATCTCTGTATGATATTGATAAGTATTATATTTGCCTTGAAGACCTGATGGTTAGAGGATTTAACCCGGAAAGTCATTTTATTCTGGAGGCCGAGTTTCTCTCCGCTGTGGCCATTCGGCAAATGTTATCAGGCTATGATATTGTGTTGAAATTTTAATCTATTTTGGAGAGATAACATGTTATATACTGTTAAATGCTCACCTTACCAGGATGACTTCAATGCAATACTTGGCTTGATCACTGATGTGGATGATGTTCTGCTGATTCAGAATGGGGTATTGCTCAGTGTGAATGGTAATCGCTATTTAGCTGAGTTGATCCGCACAGGAGCCGGTATCTATGCTTTGCAGGATGATCTGGAGGCACGAGGGCTTGTTAAGCAAGTTTCAGATCGTGTACAGGTGGTAAATTATAACGGTTTTGTTAGCTTAACGGTGAAACACCAGCAAAGTTTCAGTTGGTAGATATTTCTGTATTTTGTCCGAAGATACTGCCTGTAGTATTCAGCCAGCAATAAATGACTTGCTAACTCTTTGACGACGCCGACCATAGAAAGGCTGTATATTTCTTGACACCTCGTCAAGTCAGCAATAAAATTCCGCGTCCTCTCGTTTTGTCATCATGACTGACAGAGGGTAAAATCCGTGTTTACGAAGCAAAAAACCAGGAGCTTTTTTAATAATGGCAACTATTAACCAGCTGGTTCGCAAATCTCGTAGCTCGAAAGTTGTGAAAAGCAACGTTCCTGCTCTGGAAGCTTGCCCGCAAAAACGTGGTGTATGTACTCGTGTATATACGACTACTCCAAAAAAACCAAACTCAGCACTGCGTAAAGTATGCCGTGTTCGTTTGACTAACGGTTTCGAAGTGACTTCCTATATCGGTGGTGAAGGCCACAACCTGCAGGAACACTCCGTAATCCTGATCCGTGGCGGTCGTGTTAAAGACTTGCCAGGTGTGCGTTACCACACTGTTCGCGGTGCACTGGACTGTTCCGGTGTTAAAGACCGTAAACAAGGTCGTTCTAAGTACGGTGTGAAGAAGCCGAAGGCTTAATGGTTCTCCGTTAAGTAAGGCCAAACATTTTTTACTTTAATGTCAGAATAAACTCGTAGAGTTTTGGACAACCCTGAAATTCGAAACGGAGTATTTCCATGCCACGTCGTCGTGTAATTGGTCAACGTAAAATTCTGCCAGATCCAAAGTTCGGATCTGAACTGCTGGCAAAATTTGTAAATATCCTGATGGTAGACGGTAAGAAGTCTGTCGCAGAAGCAATTGTATATGGTGCGCTTGAGACCCTGGCTCAGCGTTCTGGTAAAGATCATCTGGAAGCATTCGAGCTGGCACTGGATAATGTGCGCCCGACTGTGGAAGTTAAATCCCGTCGTGTAGGTGGTTCTACCTACCAGGTTCCAGTTGAAGTTCGTCCGGTTCGTCGTAATGCATTGGCAATGCGGTGGATCGTTGATGCTGCTCGTAAACGCGGTGATAAGTCGATGGCTCTGCGCCTGGCGAATGAATTATCTGATGCGGCTGAAAACAAAGGCGCTGCTGTTAAGAAACGTGAAGACGTTCACCGTATGGCAGAAGCTAACAAGGCGTTCGCACATTACCGTTGGTAATCCATTTTTTGTTATACCATCGGCAGTGAATATGTTCTGGGTAGCTGCTTAGCTACCCGTTCTCTAATATTGAACGAATATTGAACGCCCACGAGAGAGGAAAAAATGGCTCGTAAAACCCCTATAACTCGTTACCGTAATATCGGTATCAGCGCGCACATTGACGCGGGTAAAACCACTACCACCGAACGTATTCTGTTCTACACTGGTGTAAGCCATAAGATCGGTGAAGTTCATGATGGCGCTGCTACTATGGACTGGATGGAACAGGAGCAAGAACGTGGTATTACCATCACGTCTGCTGCGACTACCGCATTCTGGTCTGGTATGGCTAAACAGTATGAGCCACACCGTATCAACATCATCGACACCCCAGGCCACGTTGACTTCACTATTGAAGTAGAACGTTCTATGCGTGTTCTTGACGGTGCAGTAATGGTTTACTGTGCAGTTGGTGGTGTTCAGCCACAGTCTGAAACTGTATGGCGTCAGGCGAATAAATATAACGTTCCACGTATCGCGTTCGTTAACAAAATGGACCGTATGGGAGCGAACTTCCTGCGCGTTGTTGAACAGATCAAAACTCGTCTGGCTGCTAACCCTGTTCCTCTGCAATTGGCAATCGGTGCAGAAGATTCCTTCACCGGTGTTGTTGATTTGCTGAAAATGAAAGCAATCAACTGGAACGACGAAGATCAGGGTATTACCTTCGAATACGAAGATATCCCGGCTGACATGCTTGAGCAGGCTCAGGAATGGCATCAGAACCTGATTGAATCCGCAGCAGAAGCATCAGAAGAGCTGATGGATAAATACCTGGGCGGTGAAGAGCTGACTGAAGAAGAAATTAAGGCAGCTCTGCGTAAGCGTGTTCTGGCTAACGAAATTATCCTGGTTACCTGTGGTTCTGCATTTAAGAACAAAGGTGTTCAGGCAATGCTGGATGCAGTTGTCGAATATCTGCCAGCACCAACTGATGTTGAATCCATCAAAGGTATGCTGCCAGACGGTAAAGATACTCCAGCAGAACGTCATTCTAGCGATGACGAGCCATTCTCTGCTCTGGCGTTCAAAATCGCTACCGACCCATTCGTGGGTAACCTGACGTTCTTCCGTGTTTACTCTGGTGTTGTTAACTCCGGTGACACTGTACTGAACCCGGTTAAAGACAAAAAAGAACGTTTTGGCCGTATCGTTCAGATGCATGCTAACAAACGTGAAGAAATCAAAGAAGTCCGTGCAGGCGACATCGCAGCTGCTATCGGCCTGAAAGATGTCACTACAGGTGATACTCTCTGTGACCTGAACGCACCAATTATCCTGGAGCGCATGGAATTCCCAGAGCCAGTTATCTCTGTTGCTATCGAGCCAAAAACTAAAGCTGACCAAGAAAAAATGGGTATCGCTTTAGGCCGTCTGGCTCAGGAAGATCCATCATTCCGCGTGAGCAGTGATGAAGAGTCTGGTCAGACTATCATTGCCGGTATGGGTGAACTTCACCTCGACGTATTGGTTGACCGTATGCGTCGTGAATTTAACGTTGAAGCGAACGTGGGTAAACCTCAGGTTGCTTACCGTGAAACTATCCGTGCTTCTGTTGAGCAGGAAGGTAAACACGCTAAACAGTCAGGTGGTCGTGGTCAGTATGGTCATGTATGGCTGCGTATCGAACCTCTGGAAGCGGGTGGCGCTGGTTACGAATTCGCGAACGAAATCGTTGGTGGTGTTGTTCCTAAAGAATACATTCCAGGCGTCGACAAAGGCGTTCAGGAACAGCTGAAGAGCGGTGTTCTGGCTGGTTACCCAATTGTTGACGTTAAAGTTGCCCTGTTCGATGGTTCTTACCATGACGTTGACTCCTCAGAAATCGCCTTTAAAATTGCTGCATCCATGGCATTTAAAGAAGGCTTCATGAAAGCGAAACCAGTTCTGCTGGAACCTATCATGAAAGTTGAAGTGGAAACACCAGAAGACTACATGGGTGACGTCATCGGTGACTTGAACCGTCGCCGTGGTATGATCGATGGTATGGATGATGTAGCTACGGGCAAAATTGTTCGTGCTCAAGTACCATTGTCTGAAATGTTTGGTTATGCTACTGACCTGCGTTCTCAGACCCAAGGTCGTGCTTCTTACTCCATGGAGTTCTTGAAGTACAACGAAGCGCCGAGCAACGTCGCTCAGGCTATTATCGAAGCTCGTAAATCTAGATAATTTTTCGAGTTTACTATCTTTTTAGCTCCCTCATCATTTATGACGGGGGAGCGGTATTAAGGAATAGAGTCGTGTCTAAAGAAAAGTTTGAACGTTCCAAACCGCACGTTAACGTTGGTACTATCGGCCACGTTGACCACGGTAAAACTACCCTGACTGCTGCAATCACTACCGTTTTGGCGAAAACTTACGGCGGT
>NZ_NKHP01000002.1:62401-116124 GCF_014467235.1 Xenorhabdus indica
ACAGTTCTACTTCCGTACCACTGACGTAACCGGTACTATCGAACTGCCAGAAGGCGTAGAGATGGTAATGCCAGGTGATAACATCAACATGAAAGTGACTCTGATTGCGCCAATCGCAATGGACGAAGGTCTGCGTTTCGCAATCCGTGAGGGTGGCCGTACTGTAGGTGCTGGTGTTGTTGCTAAAGTGATCGCATAATCTTTTTAATGTGTTCATTTTGGAAGGGGCATCGACAGATGCCCTTTTTATACGTTGTCCTAGGAAGAACCTATCTCATCAATAGTTGTCTGATGGTACGCTGACTGAAATAACTGTGAATTATTGGTGAGATAGGCTCTGATACAACGGATAGACTTTGGTATCGCCCAGTTTTCAAGAATTCTTTCTAAAAAATAGTTTTCAAGAAAACAGATACAAAAAGTCCTGCTGAATTATGGCACCGAGTCAGATACAATTACAATTATCTTTGGGTTCGGTCTGATTTGTTTTGCTCTTGCGAGGCAAGCTGGCTATCTATTTACATCATAGTTACTTACATATAGTTACAGGTTGGTTTATGAGTGCGAATAGCAATGCTCAAGAAAGCGGGCGTGGTCTTGATATAGCAAAATGGCTATTGGTGGCAGTGCTGCTGGTGGTTGCTATTGTGGGTAATTACTATTACCGGGAGTATAACCTGCCTCTGCGCGCGATAGCCGTTGTTGCTATTGTTGCCCTTGCAGGAGCAGTTGCATTGTGGACTGCGAAAGGCAAAACTGCATTAGCATTTGCCCGTGAATCCCGCGTTGAAATGCGTAAAGTCATTTGGCCAACACGCCAGGAAGCTCTGCATACGACACTGATTGTTGCGGCTGTTACGGCTGTCATGTCTCTTATTTTGTGGGGGCTGGATGGTATTCTGGTGCGTTTAGTTTCATTTATTACAGGCCTGAGGTTTTAAGAATGTCTGAATCCCCAAAAAAGCGTTGGTATGTCATACAGGCATTTTCTGGGTTTGAAGGTCGTGTGGCTCAATCTCTGCGTGAGCATATCAAATTGCATGATATGGAAGATTCTTTCGGCGAAGTGATGGTGCCGACAGAAGAGGTTGTTGAGATCCGCAGTGGCCAGCGTCGTAAAAGCGAGCGTAAGTTCTTCCCTGGCTATGTCTTAGTACAAATGGTAATGAACGATGCAACCTGGCATCTGGTTCGCAGTGTACCACGCGTAATGGGCTTTATCGGTGGTACATCTGACCGCCCGGCACCAATTAGTGATAAAGAAGTCGATGCGATTATGAATCGCCTTCAGCAGGTTGGTGATAAACCACGTCCAAAAACTTTGTTCGAACCAGGCGAAATGGTTCGTGTCAGCGATGGTCCGTTTGCGGACTTCAATGGCGTAGTGGAAGAAGTCGATTACGAGAAGAGCCGTTTGAAAGTTTCGGTTTCTATTTTTGGTCGTGCCACGCCAGTTGAGCTGGATTTCAGTCAGGTCGAGAAAGTTTGATCTGATGCTTAATTAAGCGAGTTGGCTTGCAAAGGGTGTGAAATTAACATACAATTTCGCGCCTTTTGTTTTTATCTAGATAAGCAAGCAACTAAGTCTGGTAACAAACATAACTTTTTTTGTGGTCTGGTCTTTATTAGATTATTAGACGAGGCCTGAATCGTTAGGGGAGCCTCTTTCTGGAGGCGATAACACCCATATAGAGGAAAAATATAGATGGCTAAGAAAGTACAAGCCTACGTTAAGCTGCAAGTTGCAGCAGGTATGGCTAACCCAAGCCCACCAGTTGGTCCAGCTTTGGGTCAGCAAGGTGTTAACATCATGGAATTCTGTAAAGCGTTTAATGCTAAAACTGAAAGCATTGAAAAAGGCCTGCCAATTCCAGTTGTTATCACTGTTTACGCAGACCGTTCTTTCACTTTCGTTACTAAAACCCCACCAGCGGCTGTCCTGCTGAAGAAAGCAGCAGGCATCAAATCTGGTTCTGGCAAGCCGAACAAAGACAAAGTTGGTAAAGTAACCAGCGCTCAGATTCGTGAAATTGCTGAAACTAAAGCTGCGGACATGACTGGTGCTGATGTTGACGCAATGATGCGTTCAATCGAAGGTACTGCTCGTTCCATGGGCCTGGTAGTGGAGGGTTAATCAATGGCTAAACTGACCAAGCGCATGCGCACTATTCGTGAAAAAGTTGATGCAACTAAACAATATGACATCAATGAAGCCGTTGCTCTGCTAAAAGAATTAGCTACCGCTAAATTTGTAGAAAGCGTTGACGTAGCTGTTAATCTTGGCATCGATGCGCGTAAATCTGACCAGAACGTTCGTGGTGCAACTGTACTGCCACACGGTACTGGTCGTTCAGTACGTGTTGCTGTATTTACTCAGGGCGCAAACGCTGAAGCAGCTAAAGCTGCTGGTGCAGAACTGGTAGGTATGGAAGATCTGGCTGAACTGGTTAAGAAAGGCGAGATGGATTTCGACGTAGTTATCGCATCTCCAGATGCAATGCGCGTTGTTGGCCAATTGGGTCAAATTCTGGGTCCACGTGGCCTGATGCCAAACCCAAAAGTTGGTACTGTAACTCCTAACGTTGCAGAAGCGGTACAAAACGCTAAAGCAGGTCAGGTTCGTTACCGTAACGACAAAAACGGTATTATCCATACCACCATCGGTAAAGTTGACTTTGATGCTGACAAACTGAAAGAAAACCTGGAAGCTCTGTTGGTTGCGCTGAAAAAAGCTAAGCCATCTTCTGCTAAAGGCGTTTACATCAAGAAAGTTAGCTTGTCCACTACCATGGGCGCAGGTGTTGCAATCGACCAGTCTGGTCTGAACACCGCAGCTTAATAATTTAAGCTAAAAGCGAATAACGCTTTACCTTGGCGTCAGATTTGTCTAAAATCTGACGCTTCGAATTTGCCTGAACAGATGTATAACAATTGATAATAATTGATACATAAAATGTATCAGAGCAAATCACAGTTTTCGGTTGGAGCTTGGCCTAATCCAAGCCCCGTCCAAGACCGCAGGCGTAAGTAATTACTTAATATCCTGCGTAGACGGTGACAGAGCCAAAGGAAATTTATTTTCTGGATTCTGCTCACCGTGTTTCAGCGCTCAGGCACATTTCGTGCTCTGGGTGAAGTGAGTCCCGGGTCTGCCCGGTTAATCCAGGAGCAAGAAGCTAATGGCACTAAATCTTCAAGACAAACAAGCGATTGTTGCTGAAGTCAGCGAAGTAGCCAAAGGCGCGCTGTCTGCGGTTGTTGCGGATTCTCGCGGCGTTACCGTAGATAAAATGACTGAACTGCGTAAAGCAGGTCGCGAAGCTGGCGTTTACATGCGTGTTGTTCGTAACACTCTGATGCGCCGTGCTGTTGAAGGTACTGAGTATGAGTGCCTGAAAGAAGCGTTTGTTGGTCCAACCTTGATTGCTTTTTCTAATGAACATCCGGGCGCCGCTGCTCGTCTGTTCAAAGATTTCGCGAAAGCGAACCCAGCATTCGAGATTAAAGCAGCAGCCTTTGAAGGTGAGTTTATCCCAGCGAGCAACATCGATCGTCTGGCAACGCTCCCAACTTACGAAGAAGCAATCGCACGCCTGATGTCAACCATGAAAGAAGCCGTTGCAGGCAAACTGGTTCGCACCCTGGCTGCACTACGCGATAAGAAAGAAGCAGCTTAATTGCTTATTTCCTTCGTTGCTTTTTAACGTATAAATTTTTTCTGAATTTTAGGAACACTTGTTATGTCTATCACTAAAGAACAAATTCTGGACGCAGTTGCAGAAATGTCTGTAATGGACGTTGTTGAAATTATCAGCATGATGGAAGAGAAATTCGGCGTTTCTGCTGCTGCTGCTGTAGCTGTAGTTGGTGCTACTGCTGAAGCAGTTGAAGAGAAAACTGAATTCGACGTAATCCTGACTGGCGCTGGTGCTAACAAAGTTGCTGTAATCAAAGCAGTACGTGGTGCAACTGGCCTGGGTCTGAAAGAAGCTAAAGACTTGGTTGAAAGCGCACCAGCAGCACTGAAAGAAGGCATCAGCAAAGAAGACGCTGAAGCTCTGAAAAAATCTCTGGAAGAAGCAGGTGCTTCTGTTGAGATCAAGTAAGATCAGTTTGAAGTTCGCAGCCTGATTATTAAGGCTGGCGGCTGGCGGTTTTTTAATCGCCAGCCTTTTTGCGCTGTAGAGCACCTTATTGTTTTAAAGATCATTGTTTTATAAAGTCATTTTGGAGTTTTATAAGGCATATGCTCTATAGAGCACAACGCAGGGAGTTAGTAGCATTTCACACTGTTTGGCTGCTAATGAACCCAGAATACTCCTTCCTATTGACGACTTAATATACTGCGTTCTCAGCTACGATCCACTCGGGTAGCTCGGTAGTAAGTAACGCAATGAAATGATTTAAGAGTAATAGTAATGAGTATTACGGAAAATATTCTATTTTCTGTTCGAAAAAATAGTGTTGCAGAGTGCTGTCCTTAAGGGCGGACAGAGTGGGTCACTTATCAGCGAGCTGAGGAACCCTATGGTTTACTCCTATACCGAGAAAAAACGTATTCGTAAGGATTTTGGTAAACGTCCACAAGTTTTGGATGTTCCATACCTTCTTTCTATCCAACTTGACTCGTTCCAGAAGTTTATCGAGCAAGATCCTGAAGGCCAGAATGGACTGGAAGCGGCCTTCCGTTCTGTGTTCCCAATTCAGAGTTACAGCGGCAGTTCTGAGCTGCAATATGTAAGCTACCGTCTTGGCGAACCTGTTTTTGATGTTCAAGAATGTCAGATCCGTGGCGTGACTTATTCTGCTCCACTGCGCGTTAAACTGCGTCTGGTGATCTATGAGCGTGAAGCGCCAGAGGGTACAGTTAAGGACATCAAAGAACAAGAAGTCTACATGGGTGAAATTCCACTCATGACTGATAACGGGACTTTCGTTATCAACGGTACTGAGCGCGTAATCGTATCTCAGTTGCATCGTAGCCCAGGCGTTTTCTTTGACAGCGATAAGGGTAAAACCCATTCATCCGGTAAGGTACTGTATAATGCACGTATCATTCCTTACCGTGGTTCATGGCTGGATTTCGAATTCGATCCTAAAGATAATCTGTTTGTACGTATTGACCGCCGTCGTAAATTGCCGGCTTCGATTATTCTGCGCGCGATGGATTACACCACTGAAGACATTCTGAATCTGTTCTTCGACAAAACTATTTTCGAAATCCGCGACAACAAGTTGCAGATGACTCTAGTACCAGAACGTCTGCGTGGTGAGACTGCTTCATTTGATATTGAAGCGAACGGCAAAGTATATGTTGAAAAAGGCCGTCGTATCACTGCTCGTCATATCCGTCAGTTAGAGAAAGATCAGGTAGACCGTATTGAGGTGCCTGTCGAATATATCGCGGGTAAAGTTGTTGCGAGAGATTACATCGATCAGAACACAGGTGAAATCATCTGTGCTGCTAACATGGAACTCTCTTTGGATCTGCTGGCACGTTTGAGCCAATCTGGTCATAAATCCATTGAAACTCTGTTTACCAACGACTTGGACCACGGTGCATACATCTCCGAAACTCTGCGTATTGACCCAACCAATGATCGTTTGAGCGCACTGGTTGAAATTTACCGCATGATGCGTCCAGGTGAACCACCAACCCGCGAAGCAGCAGAAAACTTATTTGAGAACCTGTTCTTCTCTGAAGATCGTTATGATCTGTCTGCTGTTGGCCGTATGAAGTTCAACCGTTCTCTGGATCGTGAAGAGATTGAAGGTTCCGGTATCCTGAGCAAAGACGACATCATTGATGTCATGAAGAAGCTTATCGATATCCGTAACGGTAAAGGCGAAGTGGATGATATTGACCACTTGGGCAACCGTCGTATTCGTTCCGTTGGCGAAATGGCTGAAAACCAGTTCCGGGTTGGTCTGGTACGTGTAGAACGTGCGGTGAAAGAGCGCTTGTCTCTGGGTGATCTGGATACCCTGATGCCACAGGACATGATCAACGCTAAGCCAATTTCTGCGGCAGTGAAAGAGTTCTTTGGTTCCAGCCAGTTGTCTCAATTTATGGACCAGAACAACCCACTGTCTGAAATTACCCATAAACGTCGTATTTCTGCTTTGGGCCCAGGTGGTTTGACCCGTGAGCGAGCAGGCTTTGAAGTTCGAGACGTACACCCGACTCACTATGGTCGTGTATGTCCAATCGAAACGCCTGAAGGTCCAAACATCGGTCTGATTAACTCACTGTCTGTTTATGCACGTACTAACGAATATGGTTTCCTTGAAACCCCTTACCGTTTAGTGCGCGACGGTGTAGTAACCGATGAGATTCACTACCTGTCAGCGATTGAAGAAGGTAATTACGTCATTGCGCAGGCTAACTCTGCATTAGACGAGGAAGGCCATTTCATTGAAGAACTGGTAACTTGCCGTCACTATGACGAATCCAGCTTATTTAACCGTGATCAGGTTCAGTACATGGACGTTTCGACACAACAGATCGTGTCTGTCGGTGCTTCCTTGATCCCATTCCTTGAACACGATGACGCCAACCGTGCATTGATGGGTGCAAACATGCAACGTCAGGCAGTTCCAACTCTGCGTGCAGATAAGCCGCTGGTCGGAACAGGTATGGAGCGTGCAGTAGCGGTTGACTCTGGTGTAACCTCCGTTGCTAAACGTGGTGGTGTGGTTCAGTACGTTGACGCATCCCGTATCGTGATTAAGGTTAACGAAGATGAAATGTACGCAGGTGAAGCGGGCATTGATATCTATAACCTGACCAAATATACCCGTTCTAACCAAAACACTTGTATCAACCAGATGCCATGTGTATCTCTGGGCGAACTCGTAGAACGTGGTGACGTTCTGGCTGATGGTCCATCCACTGACTTGGGTGAACTGGCACTGGGTCAGAATATGCGTGTGGCGTTCATGCCATGGAATGGTTATAACTTCGAGGACTCCATCCTCGTATCTGAACGTGTAGTTCAGGAAGACCGTTTCACCACTATTCATATTCAAGAACTGGCTTGTGTATCCCGTGATACCAAACTGGGGCCTGAAGAGATCACCGCTGACATCCCTAACGTGGGTGAAGCCGCCCTGTCTAAACTGGACGAATCCGGTATCGTTTATATCGGTGCGGAAGTGAAAGGTGGCGACATTCTGGTGGGTAAAGTGACACCGAAAGGTGAAACGCAGTTAACGCCAGAAGAAAAACTGTTGCGTGCGATCTTTGGTGAGAAAGCATCTGACGTTAAAGACTCATCACTGCGCGTACCAAACGGTGTTTCCGGCACTGTTATCGACGTACAGGTCTTTACCCGTGATGGTGTAGAAAAAGACAAGCGTGCGTTGGAAATCGAAGAGATGCAGTTGCGTCAGGCGAAAAAAGACCTGACTGAAGAACTACAAATTTTCGAAGCTGGTCTGTTTGCCCGAATTCGCAATGTATTGATTTCCGGTGGCATTGAAGCGGAAAAATTAGACAAACTGCCACGTGAGCGCTGGTTAGAACTGGGTCTGGCTGATGAAGATAAACAAAATCAGCTTGAGCAATTGGCAGAACAGTATGACGAACTGAAAGCTGAGTTCGAGAAGAAGCTGGATGCTAAGCGCCGTAAAATCACTCAGGGTGATGATTTGGCACCAGGCGTGCTGAAAATTGTCAAAGTTTATCTGGCAGTGAAACGTCAGATCCAACCTGGTGACAAGATGGCAGGTCGTCACGGTAACAAGGGTGTCATCTCTAAGATTAACCCAATCGAAGACATGCCTTACGATGAAAACGGTACGCCGGTTGATATCGTACTGAACCCGCTGGGCGTACCATCACGTATGAACATCGGTCAGATTCTGGAAACCCATTTAGGTATGGCGGCGAAAGGCATTGGTGACAAGATCAATGCGATGCTGAAACAGCAGCAAGAAGTTGCCAAACTGCGTGAATTCATCCAGAAAGCATATGATCTGGGTGACGATACCCGTCAGAAAGTTGATTTGAATACTTTCACTGACGACGAAGTCATGCGTCTGGCTGAAAACTTGAAGAAAGGGATGCCAATCGCAACTCCAGTCTTCGACGGTGCGAAAGAGACTGAAATCAAAGAGCTGTTGAAATTGGGTGGTTTGCCGACCTCTGGTCAGATCACTCTGTTCGATGGCCGTACTGGTGAGCAATTTGAGCGTCAGGTAACTGTTGGTTACATGTACATGCTGAAATTGAACCACTTGGTTGATGACAAGATGCATGCTCGTTCTACTGGTTCTTACAGCTTGGTTACTCAGCAGCCACTGGGTGGTAAGGCACAGTTCGGTGGTCAGCGTTTCGGGGAGATGGAAGTATGGGCACTGGAAGCATACGGTGCTGCATATACTCTGCAAGAAATGCTTACCGTTAAATCTGATGATGTTAACGGCCGTACCAAGATGTATAAAAACATCGTGGATGGTAATCACCAGATGGAACCAGGTATGCCGGAATCTTTCAACGTATTGCTGAAAGAGATCCGTTCCTTGGGTATCAACATCGAGCTGGAAGACGAATAAATTGTTTTCCGCTGGCACTGTCCGGCCTTATGTTGAAACCGGGTGTTGAAACATGGTTTTGCAACGTTGTGTTGAAATATTGCGTTGAAACATTGCGTTGAAACATATAGCAATGTCGGGCAGTTTGCCAGCCAGTGGTTACACTGGTCATAGGGGGGAGTGGCATGGGCCACTCACCTAACAGGTCTAACTCCGACAGGAGCCATTTCGTGAAAGACTTATTGAAGTTTCTGAAAGCGCAAACCAAGACCGAAGAGTTTGATGCGATCAAAATTGCTCTGGCCTCTCCAGATATGATCCGTTCGTGGTCATTCGGAGAAGTAAAAAAGCCGGAAACCATTAACTACCGTACGTTCAAACCTGAGCGTGACGGACTTTTCTGTGCGCGTATTTTCGGGCCAGTAAAAGATTACGAATGCTTGTGTGGTAAATACAAGCGCTTGAAACACCGGGGTGTCATTTGTGAGAAGTGTGGTGTTGAGGTGACTCAGACTAAAGTTCGTCGTGAACGTATGGGTCACATCGAACTGGCATCTCCGACCGCTCACATTTGGTTCCTGAAATCTCTGCCATCCCGTATCGGTTTGCTGCTGGATATGCCACTGCGCGACATTGAACGCGTATTGTACTTCGAATCCTATGTAGTTGTTGAAGGTGGCATGACCAGCCTTGAGCGCGGCCAGATCCTGACTGAAGAACAGTATCTGGATGCACTGGAAGAATTCGGTGATGAATTCGACGCCAAAATGGGTGCGGAAGCGATACAATCTTTGTTGAAAAACATGGATCTGGAAAACGAATGTGAAACCCTGCGTGAAGAACTGAACGAAACCAACTCTGAAACTAAGCGCAAGAAGCTGACCAAGCGCATTAAGCTGCTGGAAGCCTTTATTCAGTCTGGCAACAAGCCAGAGTGGATGGTTCTGACCGTTCTGCCAGTTCTGCCACCGGATCTGCGTCCATTGGTTCCACTGGATGGCGGTCGTTTCGCAACTTCAGACCTGAACGATCTGTATCGTCGCGTTATTAACCGTAACAACCGTCTGAAACGCCTGCTGGATCTGGCTGCGCCAGACATCATCGTACGTAATGAAAAACGTATGCTGCAAGAAGCGGTTGATGCGCTGTTAGACAACGGTCGTCGTGGTCGTGCGATTACGGGTTCCAATAAACGTCCTCTGAAATCCCTGGCAGACATGATCAAGGGTAAACAAGGCCGTTTCCGTCAGAACCTGCTAGGTAAACGTGTTGACTACTCAGGCCGTTCTGTCATTACCGTAGGTCCATACCTGCGTCTGCATCAGTGTGGTTTGCCTAAGAAAATGGCGCTGGAACTGTTCAAGCCATTCATCTACGGTAAGCTGGAACTGCGTGGTTTGGCGACTACCATCAAAGCAGCCAAGAAGATGGTTGAACGCGAAGAAGCGGTTGTATGGGATATCCTTGATGAGGTTATCCGTGAGCACCCGGTTTTGTTAAACCGTGCACCAACCCTTCACCGTCTGGGTATTCAGGCATTCGAACCGGTTCTGATCGAAGGTAAAGCAATCCAGTTGCACCCACTGGTGTGTGCGGCATATAACGCCGACTTTGACGGTGACCAGATGGCTGTTCACGTACCGTTGACACTGGAAGCTCAGTTGGAAGCGCGTGCGTTGATGATGTCTACCAACAACATCCTGTCTCCAGCGAGCGGTGAACCAATCATCGTTCCATCTCAGGACGTTGTATTGGGTCTGTACTACATGACTCGTGACTGTGTTAACGCGAAAGGCGAAGGCATGGTTTTGACCGGTCCTAAAGAAGCAGAACGCGTATACCGCGCAGGTCTGGCTTCTCTGCATGCCAGAGTCAAAGTTCGTATTACCGAAGAAGTGAAAGATGGTGAAGGTAATGTCACTGTCAATACAGGATTGGTTGATACGACTATTGGTCGTGCCATCCTGTGGATGATCGTACCAAAAGGTTTGCCGTATTCATTGATTAACCAGCCTCTGGGTAAAAAAGCTATCTCTAAGATGCTGAATACCTGTTACCGCGTACTGGGTTTGAAACCAACCGTTATTTTGGCTGACCAGACCATGTATACCGGTTTTGCTTACGCTGCCCGTTCAGGGGTATCCGTAGGTATTGATGACATGGTTATTCCTGAGAAGAAAGAAGGCATCATTGCAGAAGCTGAAGCCGAAGTTGCCGAAATTCAGGAACAGTTTCAGTCAGGACTGGTAACTGCGGGCGAACGTTATAACAAGGTTATCGATATCTGGGCTGCGGCGAACGAGCGTGTTGCTAAAGCAATGATGGAAAACCTCTCTTCTGAAACTGTGATTAACCGTAATGGCGAAGAAGAACAGCAGGTTTCCTTCAATAACATCTTTATGATGGCCGACTCTGGTGCTCGTGGTTCTGCGGCTCAGATCCGTCAGTTGGCGGGTATGCGTGGTCTGATGGCAACGCCAGATGGCTCCATCATTGAGACCCCAATCACTGCGAACTTCCGTGAAGGTCTGAACGTACTCCAGTACTTCATCTCAACTCACGGTGCTCGTAAAGGTCTGGCGGACACCGCATTGAAGACTGCGAACTCCGGTTACCTGACGCGTCGTCTGGTTGACGTTGCTCAGGATCTGGTGGTCACTGAAGATGACTGCGGTACTCACGACGGTATTCTGATGACCCCGGTTATTGAGGGTGGTGACGTTAAAGAACCTCTGCGTGAGCGTGTATTGGGCCGTGTGACTGCTGAAGACGTCCTGAAACCAGGTTCAGCAGACATTCTGGTTCCACGTAATACCCTGCTGAACGAAAAATGGTGTGACCTGTTAGAAGAAAACTCCGTTGACAGCGTGAAAGTACGTTCCGTCGTGAGTTGTGAAACTGACTTCGGTGTTTGTGCGAAATGTTACGGACGTGACCTTGCTCGTGGACATATCATCAACAAAGGTGAAGCAGTTGGTGTAATCGCGGCACAGTCAATCGGTGAACCAGGTACACAGTTGACGATGCGTACGTTCCATATCGGTGGTGCGGCATCTCGTGCGGCGGCAGAATCCAGCATTCAGGTACGTAATAAAGGTCAGCTTAAACTGACTAACGCAAAATTTGTTACTAACTCTGTGGGCAAACTGGTTATTACTTCCCGTAATACTGAATTGCGCCTGATTGACGGCTTCGGTCGTACGAAAGAAAGCTATAAAGTACCTTACGGCGCGGTATTGGCTAAAGGTGATGGTGAAGCAGTAACCGGCGGTGAAACTGTTGCGAACTGGGATCCACACACCATGCCAGTCGTGAGTGAAGTATCCGGTATCATCCAGTTCTACGACATGGTTGATGGTCAAACCATCACCCGTCAGACGGACGAACTGACTGGTCTGTCATCACTGGTCGTTCTGGATAGTGCAGAGCGTACTGGTAGTGGTAAAGACCTGCGTCCGGCACTGAAAATCGTTGATGTTCAGGGTAACGATGTTCTGATCCCAGGTACAGACATGCCTGCTCAGTACTTCCTGCCGGGTAAAGCGATTGTTCAGTTGGAAGATGGCATGGCTATCTCTGCGGGTGATACGCTGGCGCGTATTCCTCAGGAATCTGGCGGTACTAAAGATATTACCGGTGGTCTGCCACGCGTTGCAGACCTGTTCGAAGCTCGTCGTCCAAAAGAGCCTGCTATCCTGGCAGAGATCAGCGGTATCGTTTCCTTCGGTAAAGAAACCAAAGGCAAGCGTCGTCTGGTAATCAGCCCACTGGATGGTGGTGATGCTTACGAAGAGATGATCCCTAAATGGCGTCAGCTCAACGTGTTCGAAGGTGAGGTTGTTGAACGTGGTGACGTGATCTCCGATGGTCCAGAATCTCCACATGACATTCTGCGTTTGCGTGGTGTTCATGCTGTTGCCCGTTATATCACCAACGAAGTTCAGGAAGTTTACCGTCTGCAAGGCGTTAAGATTAACGATAAACACATTGAAGTTATCGTTCGTCAGATGCTGCGTAAAGTTACCATTGCAAATGCGGGAAGTTCTGAATTCCTCGAAGGCGAGCAAGTTGAATACGCACGCGTTAAAGTTGCTAACCGTAAGTTGGAGCAGGACGGCAAAGTATCTGCGACTTTCCACCGTGATCTGTTGGGTATTACCAAAGCGTCATTGGCAACAGAATCCTTCATTTCTGCGGCGTCGTTCCAGGAAACAACTCGCGTACTGACTGAAGCTGCTGTTGCAGGTAAGCGTGATGAGCTGCGTGGCCTGAAAGAGAACGTTATTGTGGGTCGTCTGATCCCTGCGGGTACAGGTTATGCTTACCATCAGGATCGTATGCGTCGTCGTCACGAAAATGAAGTGATTGAAGCACCACAAGTTAGTGTTGATGAAGCCACTGCAAACCTTGCTGAATTGTTGAATGCTGGTTTCGGTAGCAGCAATAACGAGTAATTTCCTGATGATGAATAATAGTATACTTAATCAGTATAGCTAATTGTAAAATGCCCTCTCTTGGTAGAGGGCATTTTTTATTGGGTGGAAAATACAAATGAGACGAATCGTTCATGTTTTTGTAATGGTTTTCTTACTGCCCTTGATATTTTTTCTCAATCCGGCCGTAGCACATCAGCATAATGGGTCAAGCTATCGTTATATGGAGGTAATCAGAGATAGTGAAATCTATGCCTGGATTGGTGAACATGTCATTCAGGTTGGACTATTCAAAAAAGGGCAAAACCTGAAAGTGACTCAGGAAGAAGGGGAAGACAGTGATTATTACGAACTTAGCTTTGGTAATGGGAAAGGTTATATTGCCAAAGAGAGTTTGAGGGAAATAAAGAGATCAGCATTTCCTATTGATCCCTTCCAGACTCTCAATAAAAAAGCATCTCAAGGCTTGGTTATTTTTAAGGACATTCGAGTCTATAGCACACCAAAAGTAGATAATAAACCCGTCGCAATTTTGGCAGCGGATCTCCGTTATCCAATTTTGGATAAATTACAAGACGCTTCACATCATATTTGGTATGAAATCAATTTAGGCGATCGCTTGGGTTACATTAGTGACCAAGATGCTGAGTTGGATAATGGTATTCCTGTGTTGACTTATCACCATGTTCTTAATGATAAGGAAAATAAACGTTTTCTCCATACTTCAACAACCACTTCTTTGACTGCTTTTCGTCATCAGATGGCTTATTTGAAACAGGCGGGCTATACCACGATTTCATTATATGAACTGGAAGGATACCTGAATAGAGACATTAACTTGCCAGCTAAAGCTGTTGCTTTGACGTTTGATGATGGATTGAAATCTGTATATCGGTATGCTTATCCAATACTGAAAGAAAATGGACAAAAGGCAACGCTTTTTATTATTTCATCCCGAATTAAACGCCACCCACAAAAATGGAACCCTAATAGTCTGCAATTTTTAAGTCTTTCTGAATTATACTCCATGCAGAACGTTTTTGATTTTCAATCCCATACCCATTTTTTGCATCGTTTAGGTAAAAATAAACAACCAATATTATTCAGTCGTTCATACCGCAATATCCTGTATGATTTCGAGCATTCACGCCGGGCACTATCACAATTTAATCCCTATGTACTTTATCTCTCTTATCCTTTTGGTGGATATAACCAGATAGCGATGAAAGCTGCTAAAAATGCAGGATTTCATTTGGCGGTTACTACAGTTCAGGGAAAAGTAAAGTTTGGGGATAATCCCTTCTCTTTGAAACGATTATATATATTACGGACAGACTCCATTGAAAAAATGGCAAGAATGATTTCTAATCAGGCAAATATTGTACCTTTACAGCTTATAGATAACAGGATGTAAGATATTAATACATTGTCAGATTTTTAGAGGTTCACCATAGTTATAAATGTACAGTTATAAACCTATCTGAATTCATAGGATATAGAGCCTATTCCTTTAGGCCCTAAGTTTATTTATTGAATCTCACTATGGTTTTCGCTGAATATGGTTTTCGCTGAAACAAGCCTATTCTTTGTTTTTTACCATTTTGATAAATGTTTCTCGTGCGCTTGGTGAGCCAAGACGCTCTGCTTCATCTAATAACTTCAGTGCCTTATCAATATCACCACTTTTAATCGCTTTTTTAATAGCATCATTGAAATACTGTTCGGTATCACCTAAGACCGATTTGGTTTCCGGTGCAATAGATGACGGTTGCCCAGAAGGAACAGTATTTAGTTGGGTAGAACCAACAGTCACTGCTTTAGGCTCGGATACAGTAAAAGCATGACCAATTAAAATATTTCCAGCATCTCGTTCCGATTTTACTTTCAGCGTTAAAGTACCTGTATCGGTATGGTGAGCTATCGGATTAGGGATATTAGGCACAGCATTACCGACTCCCTGTGCATAAGCTTTGGCGGGATCAACCATTTCTGTCGATGTTTGTAGATCTGTATGGGTTGTATAAATCAGCATATAAATTTGCTGCTGCCCTAATGCAGGTGTCAGTTTTAATGTCCCCTCAAGCCTGTCTGCTGACATAATACTTGGTTGCTGATAGGTAAAATAATGGCTTGGGTAAAAAGCAGCAGGACGGAATTGTTCATCAAGCACTAACACATTAGGTGAATAAACTTGTCTGTCTTTTATCAGGCTACTCAGGGTTATTTCCAATGCTCCATGATTGGCAGGTAAAGCAAGAGCGGCAACTGCACCCTGGATATTTCCTTGGTTAAGCTGAATTGATGCGTGATTAAGAGTCACTGTTTGCTTGGCATTGGTATTCACCGATTGCCATGCTAATTTCTGTAAAACGGAGATAGGTAAAGAAGGCGCAACAGCGTTGCGCTTTCTCAAATCAGTGATGGACTTATCAGAAACCGTTTCAGTGACAGCATAAGTCGTTGTGGGTATGTTCATGCAGAACAAGATACCGAAACAAATAGGAAGCAGTTTGATTCGCATTTTATGACCTTTGCCTGACATTACCACCAAGCCTCAAATTGAGCCCCAAACGTGAATTCATCACTCTTACCACGGCTGAAACGGTGTGCTGGTGTATCAGAGTAAGCAACGCCATTGAGATAACCGTCATGTTTATTGGCATAACCCCACTTTTCATTCCATTTGGCATAAGTAACAAATAAACGGATAGCAGGACGGGACCAGATACTATCCCCTGCTTGCCATTGCTGTGCCAATGTAATTTTGTATTGATTATTTGTTGCTTTGGTGCGTTGAGATTTCACACTGTCATAGCCAGCTTCCATCAACGTACTCATAATAGGGGTCCACTTATACATTGGCCGGATACCAACCGTATACCATGTGGTGCCGTTACGATTATCGCGGTCAATATCCTGATACATAGCCACGTACATCAGATCCCATTTTTTTGCCAGATTAATTGCACCATGATTTAAAATACGCAGCATATGACCATTATTGTTGACGTTAGCACCTTCTGGACGACCATTATTGCTGGAGGTCATGGAATCAGTTGCATACTGAACAACAAACTTGTTGAATCCTCCTAACATACTTTGTGTGTGTTCAGCCGTTAGCATAACGCCATCTTTGGAGGCGTTTTTATCCAGATGATAGCCTTTGCGCGCATTAGCACGCCCATAGTCAATCCCCAATTCCAGCGTTCCACCATCATTGATAGGTAAATCAGCAAGCCGAATATCGAAAACATCATTAGAGGTGGAGGGATCGCCCTGTTTACCTGCAATCCAGCCATATGAGCCACCATTTTCGGTATTGCGAGTCACAGCAAGGGAAAGTTTGCCCACACCAAGATCAATATTTTCCAAGCCTGCACCGGGGCCAGAGATATCCCAATAATAAAAATCGATCATATGCACATCATGGCGTTGGTAAAAGCGCTTACCTGCCCATAAAGTCGAACCGGGTAGCCAATCAATGATATTACTTGCCTTCACATTCATTTCACGAAGAGCCGGGCTGATTGATTCCCAATCGCTCTTTTGTGCGATGGAATAGGCCAGATTAGTGTCAAAATAGAAGCGCTTGTCACCTTCCTGCCACAATTCCTGTCCTAATTTTAATTCGGCATAGGTTTCACACTCATTGCCGAGGCGATATTTACTTTGTGCGCCTGTACTTTGAGCACATTTTTGTTCACCTCCACTGCCTGTCCAACCGATACCTGAACGGGCATAACCGTGAAAGTCTACCGCAGCGGCTTGTATGGAAAATAATCCAGCCAGTATAGTCAATGAGAGAGGTAAGATACGCATTAATAATTCTCCTGTTATTTTTTTATAGAGTAGATTTAAACTCCTGGTTCTTTATGCAAACGCTGGCATGCCGTTCCATCTTCCCGGAACAGATGGCAGCGATGAGGAGCTAACCCGATCGTGAAGGTTTCCCCTTCTTCCACGAGAACAATATCAGGCCGGAGATAAACGAGGTTTTGATGGATAGCTGATATGTGGATATGGATTTGCGTTTCATTTCCTAACTGCTCTACTAGCTGTATTGTTCCTTCTAGTGTTACGTCGGCAATATCATTGGGCAGTAGGTGTTCCGGGCGAATGCCTAGGGATACGTTACTGCCAACAGTGAGGCCTTTACTTTCGACAGGAAGCCAAACATGCTGTCCATTGGGCAGGCTGATTTGCACTTGATCGACGGCGATAGCAGAGACCTTGACGGGCAAGAAATTCATTTTCGGAGAGCCAATAAAACTGGCTACAAAACGGTTGGCAGGGTAGTGATAAATCTCCAGAGGTTTTCCAACCTGAGCAATATTGCCTCCGTTTAATACGACGATCTTATCTGCCAATGTCATAGCTTCGGTTTGATCATGGGTGACATAGATCATGGTGCGTTTCAGTCGCTTGTGCAGGCGTGAAATTTCAATACGCATTTGGACACGCAGGGCTGCATCCAAATTGGAAAGAGGCTCATCCAGCAAAAAGATATTAGGTTCGGCTACCAGAGTTCTGCCAATAGCAACTCGCTGACGTTGCCCGCCTGATAGCGCTTTTGGGCGGCGATCTAATAAGTGAGCAAGCTGGAGAGTTTCTGCAACTCGCTCTACTCGCTTCTGTATTTCACTCTTTTTAACACCTGCTAGCTTTAAACCGAAAGACATATTATCTGCTACAGACAGATGGGGGTAGAGCGCATAAGATTGAAAAACCATTCCGATACTGCGTTTGGCAGGCGGTACATCATTTATTCTTTGCCCTGCGATCAATAGCTCACCGGAAGTAATATCTTCCAGCCCGGCAATCATCCTTAATAAAGTTGATTTTCCACATCCTGATGGGCCAACAAAAACCACGAATTCCCCTTCTTCAATCTCAAGATTGAGATTTTTAGAAATAATATTTTCACCATAAGCCTTAGATACATTACGAAGTGTGACGCTGGACATGTATTTCCCTCGGAGTTGCCATCCTGGTTTGTAGTGAAAAGCAGATGGCAGGATTGTGTGCAAAATAACAGGAACAAAAATCCTCCATTTCATAGTTTTTTATGGGGGAGGAGGTAGGAGGATTAGATTAATAAAATTGAAAAATTCTTTGATAAGTCACGGAATAAGATGTGATTTTAATCCCAAAAATTGATGCCTTTTTAAGACTAACAGTCTGGTTTACAGTGCTTTTGTAATCATGCTCACACTCATTTGATGGGAGGCGTAGGATAAAGGAGGATGAGCCTGTTTTCCATTAATTGCACACTGAGGACTATTTTCTGAAAGTGTAATGAGAAATTTAGCTTAAATTAGCAGACGATAAAAAGGACGGAATGATGACAAAAACAACTTTGAAAGTGAGTGTTCGTGCTCTGATGCTTTCCGTTTTATCTACATGGGTACTCTCTGCCCCGGCTTTAGCAAAATTGGAAGAAGGTAAACTAGTCATTTGGATCAATGGGGATAAGGGATATAACGGTCTGTCTCAGGTTGGTGATAAGTTTGCGCAGGAAACGGGCATTTCAGTCAGTGTTGAACACCCAGATAAACTAGAAGAAAAGTACTCCCAGATTGCTACAACGGGGGATGGTCCTGATATCATTTTTTGGGCACATGACCGTTTTGGAGGCTATGCACAGTCTGGGCTGTTAGCTGAGGTCACACCTGATAAAAATTTTATAGACAAACTGTTTCCTTTTACCTGGGATGCTGTTCGCCATGATGGCAAGATAGTTGGTTATCCTGTTGCTGTTGAAGCACTTTCCCTTATTTACAATAAGGATCTACTTAAGTCACCACCTGCAACATGGGAAGAAATTCCGGCATTGGATAACGAACTAAAAAAACAGGGAAAGAGTGCCATTATGTTTAATTTACAGGAGCCTTATTTCTCCTGGCCCCTGATTGCTGCTGATGGTGGATATGCTTTTAAGAGGCAAGGAGATACTTACAATATTAAAGATAGTGGTGTAAATCATGCTGGCTCTAAAGCGGGTTTGACATTTTTAGTCAACTTGGTAAAAAACAAACATCTCAGTGCGGATATCGATTACTCCATTGCTGAAGCTGCTTTCAATAAAGGCAAAACAGCAATGACGATCAATGGCCCTTGGTCATGGGCGAATATCGACAAAAGTAAGATCAATTACGGTGTCACTCTGTTACCTACTTTTAAAGGTCAACCTTCTAAACCTTTTGTTGGTATTTTAAGTGCGGGAATTAATGCTGCCAGTCCTAATAAGGAATTGGCGAAAGAGTTTTTGGAAAATTACCTGCTGACTAATGAAGGTTTGGCCATGATGGATAAGGATAAGCCATTAGGTGCTGTAGCGTTGAAAACCTATCAGGATATCCTTGCCAAAGATCCTCGCATTGCTGCCACGATGGAAAATGCTCAGAAAGGGGAAATTATGCCCAATATTTCACAAATGAGCAGTTTCTGGTATGGCATGCGTAGCGCCGTACTCAATTCAATAAGTAGTCGACAATCTGTAGATGCGGCTCTTAATGATGCAGAGGCTCGGATAGTAAAATAAACGAATATTAAGCTCCTGATTTTGAAGGAGCTTTTTTTATCTGTTGAAAGGCAAGTTTGGTTACTGTATTTCAATAACAGATTTTGAGTAAAGATATTTTTGTAACGGGAATAGTTATTAACCGGGATAGTAACAGGAAGTGCATAATGTCAACGAGATTGAACAAAAAAGTATGGTGGTCACGTTCTGTCCTGAAACGGCTTGTTGTGGGGCTGATAGCGGGGATGGGCCTATTTTTTACCGGTTATTTAACTGTGTTGATGTATGCACAAGGGGAATACCTGTTTGCTATGCTGACACTGGTATTACTGGGCAGTGGTATTTATATTTTTGTTAACAGCAGAGCTTATGCTTGGCGTTATACCTATCCGGGTATTGCCGGAATGGCTTTGTTTGTATTGTTTCCGCTTATTTGCACCATTGCGATTGCTTTTACAAATTATAGCAGTACTAACCAACTCACCCTTGAGCGGGCTAAGACAGTATTAATGAGTCGTCAATATCAGACAGGAGAAGCATTTGATTTCAAGCTTTATCCTGAAGCTGAACGGTGGGTTTTGGCATTGAGTATCCCGGATAGTTCTAAGATGTCCAGTTATAATATATTGGTATCAGAACCTTTTTCTTTATCTGAATCTGAAAAGGAAGAGATGATTCTGCCATTGCATGAACGAACGGTTGGTTTCGAACGTAGTGCTGCTACATTACGTACTATCACTCAGAACCGACAGATATTAGGGAAAATTGTGGTGATTTTGCCTGATGGCAGTAAGTTACGTATGAGTTCTCTACGGCAATTTTCTGGTATACATGCACTTTATACTCTGAGTGAAGATGGTAACGCTCTAACCAACAATCAAACTGGTGTGCAATACCGACCAAATATGGAGACAGGCTTCTATCAATCCATTAATGCCAAAGGGGAATGGGGGCAAGAAACGTTGAGTCCCGGTTTTACTGTTTCTATTGGGTGGAAAAACTTCTTGCGGGTGATACAGGATGAAGGGATTCAAAAACCTTTTCTCTCCATTTTTGTCTGGACGGTGATCTTTTCCCTGTTGACAGTAATGTTGACTGTGGCGCTAGGTATGATCCTGGCGTGTATTGTACAGTGGGAAGCACTCAAAGGCAGGGCAATCTACCGAGTATTACTTATCTTACCGTATGCTGTACCTTCCTTTATTTCTATCCTTATCTTCAAGGGGTTATTTAATCAAAGTTTTGGCGAAATTAACCTGCTGCTTAATGGGTTATTTGGTCTGAAACCGGATTGGTTTACTGATCCGACTCTGACCAGAACCATGCTGATTATCGTCAATACATGGTTGGGTTATCCCTATATGATGATCCTGTGTATGGGATTGCTGAAAGCGATTCCTGATGATCTGTATGAATCATCCGCAATGGATGGTGCAGGACCGTTACAGAATTTCTTCTATATCACGTTTCCTTTGTTAATTAAGCCCCTGACGCCATTGATGATTGCCAGCTTTGCTTTTAACTTCAACAATTTTGTCCTGATCCAATTACTCACTAAAGGTGGACCAGATCGTATTGGCACAACAACACCTGCGGGTTATACCGACCTCTTAGTCAGCTATACCTATCGTATTGCGTTTGAAGGTGGTGGAGGACAGGATTTTGGATTAGCGGCGGCGATAGCAACGTTAATTTTCCTGCTGGTGGGCGCCTTAGCAATCATTAACCTGAAAACCACACGTATTAAATTTGACTAAGGAGATGACAACATGGCGATGGTGCAACCTAAATCGCAACGGTGGCGAGTATGGGCAACACATATATTCATGCTGACTTTTATCGCTTTGATTTTATTTCCATTACTGATGGTTATTGCTATTTCCTTACGGCCGGGAAATTTTGCTACAGGGAGTCTTATTCCGGATACGATTTCCTGGGAACACTGGAAATTGGCACTTGGCATTAGTGTAGAATCCGCTGATGGGCGAGTTACATCTCCACCATTTCCGGTGATGTTATGGCTATGGAATTCTGTAAAAGTCGCATTTATTACTGCCACGGGTATTGTTGCACTATCAACAACATGTGCTTATGCCTTTGCTCGTATGCGTTTTCGTGGCAAAAGTACCTTGTTGAAAGGAATGTTGATTTTTCAAATGTTCCCTGCTGTTTTGTCATTGGTAGCACTATATGCTCTGTTTGATCGACTAGGAGAATATATTCCTTTTATCGGGTTGAATACCCATGGCAGCGTGATCTTTGCTTATATGGGGGGAATTGCTCTGCATGTGTGGACGATAAAAGGTTATTTTGAAACGTTAGACCGTTCTTTAGAAGAAGCGGCTATGTTGGATGGGGCGACATCGTGGCAAGTTTTTCGTTTGATACTTTTGCCTCTTTCTGTACCAATACTGGCAGTTGTATTTATTCTGTCTTTTATTGGGGTGATTACTGAAGTGCCAGTGGCGTCACTATTGTTAAGTGATGTGGACAATTACACATTAGCTGTGGGGATGCAGCAATATCTTCATCCACAAAATTACCTTTGGGGGGATTTTGCAGCGGCTGCCGTACTTTCTGCTGTGCCTATCACAGTGGTTTTCTTACTTGCTCAGCGCTGGTTGGTGGGAGGATTAACAGCGGGTGGAGTGAAGGGGTGACTATCTGATTTGAAAGTCAACCAAAGTAAAGAGAATTTAAGTTGGAACTTCGTACCGCAATTATTCCGGTACGAAGTTTAATACTAAATAATTGCGGAGAATTTCAGACCAGAAGCGTGGACCACACGAATAATGGTATGGTTGTGCTTATATTTAGCAAAATCTGCCGTAAGCCCGCCCTAGTACAAGTATTTATTCAACAGATTCCGAAATCGTCCTTCTGTGCTTATTCACTGTTTCCAGCAAGTGATTTACACGCTCATCTTTGAAAATAGTTTCCAATGTAACAGCTAATTTACGTCTCCAGTTCGGGTATTCCCTGGTTGTGCCGGGAACATTGACAGGGTGTTCCATATCTAACCAATCTTCGGGCTGTAAGCCTAATAAAGCGCTGGTACTGCTGGCGAGATAATAGTGTATGTCATGATTAATGGAGATTGATATCTGTGATGATGATGCCTCTTGCTGCAATCGAATTGGCATATTTGTTATGAACGATGATTCAGAAAGATAGCCAGAGCGGTGTAAACCTGCCAATAGCTTTTGCTTACAATGTTCGCGTTCATCATATAACTCAGCAAGTAGCGTGTTATCTGGATATAAGCCGATTGATTCCCCCAGTTTCAGATCGCCACTTTGCCAAAACCCGCGTAATGTTGGTAAATCATGGGTGGTGATAGTCGCCATAGCTTGTATGGTATATGCATCAGGTGACTTAAATTCTCCTTGTCCGTCGCGCTCGAAATAAAATACCTTGTAAGAGTAGACACCACGGTCGCGTAATTTCCCGACAATCTCTTCTGGTACAATCCCTAAATCTTCACCTATCACCATGCAACAGTGGCGTTGACTTTCCAGTGCTAGTATTGCCAGCAGATCATCAACGGGATAGTGAACATAAACTCCGTGGGCTGCACTTTCTCCTTGTGGGATCCACCAAAGCCTGAGCAGTGCCATCACATGATCAATTCGTAATGCACCGCAATGACGCATATTGCTACGTAGTAATTCAATAAAAGGCTGGTAGTGTTGGGTCTGTAACACGTGAGGATTCATCGGTGGAAGTCCCCAGTCCTGCCCTAGTGGCCCCAAAATATCCGGTGGTGCACCAATGGATGCTTCAGTGCAATAAAGCTCTCGGTTCTCCCAGGTTTCTGAACCGCCTTGCGCCACACCGACAGCCAGATCACGGTAAATACCAATTGGCATAGAACTGTTTTGGCTTTCACTAAAACAGTCAGCTAACTGACTGTCAGCTATCCATTGTAGCCAAAGAAAAAATTCCACTTCCTGTGAGTGGGTATGACAAAATTCCTGAACGGTATCACTATCTGGATCACGATATTTTTCTGGCCAGGCGGGCCAACCCCAATAAGCATGGTTTTCACTGTACAGTTTACAGAGCAGGGCATCATAGACAGCCTGTGAATACAGGCTCTTACCACCTTGAGTAATAAATTGCCGGAAAGCGATGTAAAGGGGATCTGCATCAATTCGGGTATTGAATTGCTGATAAGCCAAACGTAACGCCGTCATTTTTAATGCCATTACGGTGGAATAATCAACCCATTCTGTTTGGCGGGCATGCTGAAGTTTGTGCTGAGTTTCCGGTGACTGCCACCATATTTGAGCTTCGATACAGGATTTGAAGTCTTCTACCTGATTTACATCAATGTAAATGACATTAAGCCAATGGCGGGATGAAGGACTATAAGGGCTGGCGTTTTCAGGCATGGCCGGATACATTGCATGTAGCGGATTCAGGCCGATAAAAGCCCCTCCGCGTTGTGCCAGTTCTCGCAACATCTGTTTTAAATCACCAAAATCACCGATTCCCCAGTTATTTTCTGAACGCAGAGTATAGAGTTGAACACAGGCTCCCCAAAGTTTATGGCCTTTCTTCAAGGGCTTTGGTTCATAACAGCGTTCTGGTGTGACAATGATCTGCATCGTGTGATGTTGTGCATCGTTTTTTTGCTCTGATATAGGTGTCAAAATAAGAGTGTGGTAACCCAGAGGCAAAGAGGTCGGCAATGTAATCTGATATTGGCAACTTCCATGTAAATCTTCTCCTTGTTCTGTCTGTATCTGCCATTGATATGGTATTGAGCTATCCAAAGACAAAGTAAATGCTTTTCCCTGCATCAATACTTTCACTGTGGGTAAAGACAGAACAGATAGGTCAGAAACCGGTCTTTTGACCGGTGTATTTGTCCCCATAGCTTGTAAAATCCGATGCCTTATTTGAGCAGGAATAGCCTGTGGTTTCCCATAAGCATTAATATATTCAGTGGCAATACCAGCCTCTGTTGCCAAATCATCAAGGCATTTATTTTCCATGACGGATCCTTATTTCGACTGCCAGATACGCTGTTGATAATCTTGAATAGTTCGGTCAGAGCTGAATTTTCCCATACGGGCAGTATTAAGGATCGCGCTCTGTGTCCAACCGTGGGTATTACGATATAGAGCGTCGATCCGCTGCTGAGCAACGCAGTAATCAGCAAAATCTGCCAGTACCAAATAAGGGTCACCGCCATCAATCAGGCTATGCAGCATTAAAGCAAATGCTTGTGTATCTCCATGACTGAATTCACCGTTGGCAAGCGAATCGAGGATGTCTTGTAGGTGACTGTTTTGTTGGAGAATGCTTTGTGGATTGTAGCCATTTTTCAGTAATGCTTTTGCTTCCTCTACTGTATGCCCGAAGATAAAAATATTATCGTTACCAACTTGTTCGGCTATTTCGACATTCGCACCATCCAGTGTGCCGATAGTTAGCGCTCCATTTAAGGCGAGTTTCATATTACCTGTGCCGGAGGCCTCTTTTCCTGCTGTAGAGATCTGTTCTGATACATCGGCGGCAGGGATCATTAATTCAGCTTTAGAAACATTGTAATCGGGAATAAAGACAATCTTTAGGCGATCTCGTACGATCGGATCATGGTTGATCTTTTCGGCTGCGTGGTTGATGGCTGAGATAATATTTTTTGCCAGATAGTAGCCGGGGGCGGCTTTAGCACCGAACAGGAAAACTCGTGGGTGAATATCCAACGCCGGGTTTTCCTGAATTTGTCGATAAAGTGAGAGGATATGCAGCAGATTCAAATGCTGGCGTTTGTATTCATGCAGTCGTTTGATTTGTACATCGAAAATGGCATGGGGATCGAGTTTAAGCCCCATCACTTTATTAACGTAGTTGGACAAGCGGATTTTATTATCCTGTTTTACCCCCCGATAAGCTTCATGGAAAGCCGCATCATTGGCATAGGGTTCGAGTTTTTTTAACGCGGTAATATCGTTGAACCATTCGTGTCCTAATGTCTGATCAATCAATGAGGAAAGTGCTGGATTGCACTGTTTTAGCCAGCGACGTGGTGTAACGCCATTGGTTACATTATGGAATTTTGCCGGCCACAATTGATGATATTCAGGGAATAGGTCTGTCACAATCAAAGATGAATGCAGTGCTGCCACTCCATTGACTGCAAAACAGGCTACAACACAGAGATTAGCCATCCTCACCTGATGGTCATGGATAACAGCCAGTTTTTCCCATATTTTTTGATTGCCTGGCCAGTTTTGTTCCACTGTTTCACGGAAACGACGGTTTATTTCCTGAATGATACGGTGGTGGCGCGGCAGTAATTCACTGACCAGATGTTCATCCCAACGTTCTAAGCCTTCTGGTAATAGGGTGTGGTTGGTATAAGCGAAGGTCTTCCCAGTAATGGCCCATGCAGTGTCCCAATCCAATTGGTGTTCATCAATCAGAAGACGCATCATCTCAGGAATGGCAATGGTTGGGTGGGTATCATTGAGCTGGATAACTTCGTACTGCGGTAACTCTTGTATTTTGCGGTCAGCTTGTTGATGACGGCGTAGAATATCAGCCACAGCACAGGCGCACTGGAAATACTGTTGCATCAGACGAAGGCGTTTTCCGGCCTGATGATTATCATTCGGATAGAGGACTTTGGTCAGGCTGGTGGCTTCAATGCCTTGTTGCTCAGCATGCAGGAACTGCCCATCATTAAACAGTGATAAATCAAAGGGGTTATCGTGAGTTGCCAGCCACAGACGCAGGGGTTGTATAACACCATTATCATAACCAATCACAGGTAGATCCCATGCTTCTCCTGTCAGCGTAAAATCAGGTAGCCAGGTTTCACGACCTTCTGTTGTTATGACAATTTTACCGCCGAAACTGACGTTAACTTTCAACTGTATATTGTGGTAAAACCACGGATAGGTATTGCGTTCCCAATCATCAGGAGTTTCAATTTGTAGCCCCTGTTCGAAAGATTGCCGGAACAGACCATATTGATAATTGAGTCCGTAGCCTATTGCTGGTTGCTTAAGGGTTGCCATCGAATCAAGAAAACAAGCTGCCAGACGCCCTAATCCACCATTACCCAAAGCAGGATCGACTTCTTCTTCCAGTACATCACTTAATACCACGCCATATTCGGCTAAATAAGTCTGAACATCATCATACCAGCCAAGGTTAAGCAAATTGTTAGCAGTCAAACGGCCGATGAGAAATTCCATCGAAATGTAGTTTACGTGTCGTTGATTGCCTTTTGAGTTATCGACGTGGTTTGGATTATCAATTTGATGATTACTGCTTTGACGATAAGTAGGCAGTAATTCCAAAAGAGTGGTACTGATAGCTTGCCACCACTGATGTGTTGTCATTTTCTGTGCTGAATCAAGGCCAAAGCGTTGCCATTGACGGGTAAGCGCAGCCTGAAATACGGCTTTATCGAGTTTGGGCTGTTTCATGGAGTCTTCATCCTGAGGAAAAGATAGAGATTATTTAGCCTGATATGCTGAAGGCTCAGTAGGCAAGACACATCATCCTGTAAGGATATTCACGGGGATGAGTATCAGGGCGTAGCTATTTTTTCGGATGCTTTCGCAATTCTATTGGGAACAAGAAACGTTTCAGATAAAGAATGTGACAAGGCGCAACTTAACACAATGAAATCAATCAACCTAATTGCAAAAGGCGGGCGTTTCTCTAAATTTGGTTGTTCATTAGCAAATGTTACTGATTTTGATTGCTTAATAACATCGAACAAAGTTTCAGGAATCAGTTTTACTCGTTATTTGTGAGGGGAGGAAATCATGCTTATCCCGTCGAAACTTAGTCGCCCCTTTCGCCTCAATAATATGGTTATGCGTGAGCGCCTGTTAAAACAGCTTAATGAAGCACAGAATTATCGATTGGTGCTGATAACCAGTCCGGCAGGGTATGGTAAAACCACGTTAATGTCACAATGGGCTGCCGGACAGGATAATCTGGGGTGGTATTCTCTGGATGATAGTGATAATCAGCCGGAACGTTTTGCCAGCTATCTGATTGCTGCTATCCAACAGGCGACACAGGGGCATTGTGTTAAAAGTGAAGTATTAGCGCAAAAACATCAATATGCCAATTTATCTGCTCTGTTTGCACAATTGTTTATTGAACTGAATGAATGGAAACAGCCACTGTTTCTGGTGATCGATGATTATCATCTGATCGTGAATAAGCTTATCCATGAAGCCATGCGTTTTTTTCTACGCCATCAGCCGGAAAACCTGACGTTGATTATCCTTTCCCGTCATTTACCGTCATTGGGCGTTGCCAACTTACGTGTGCGCGAGCAATTGTTGGAATTCGACAGTCAGCAGTTAGCTTTTAATGATCAGGAAGCTCAGCAATTTTTTGATAAACGGCTGACCAGACCATTAGAAGCTGATCATTGCAGACAGTTATGTCACGACGTGGGAGGGTGGGCGACGGCGTTGCAGTTAATTGCTCTTTCTGCTCGTCAGGCAGGTAATACAGCAGAAATGTCGGCAAAACGTCTCTCAGGAATTAATGCCTGCCATTTGTCAGATTATCTTGTGGACGAAGTTTTGAACCGCGTTGATCAGGAAACACGGGAGTTTTTGCTGCGTAGTTCTATCCTGCGTTCGATGAATGATGGTTTGATTGTCTGTCTGACAAGAATGGAAAATGGTCAGCAACGCCTTGAAGATATTGAACGTCAAGGGTTGTTTATCCAGCGCATGGATGATTCTGGAGAGTGGTTTTGTTTTCATCCCTTGTTTGCTTCATTCCTTCGCCAACGTTGTCAGTGGGAAATGGCAGCGGATTTACCGGAGTTGCATCGTGCGGCGGCAGAAGGCTGGTTGATGCAGGGGTATCCGGGAGAAGCGGTTCATCATGCTTTGGCGACAGCAGATACGAAGTTGTTATGTGGTATTTTGCTACAACATGCATGGGAGTTGTTTAACCACAGCCAGTTATCGCTACTGGAAGAGTGCATGAATGCTTTGCCACATGAGCAGCTATTGGAAAATCCGCGTTTGGTGCTGTTACAGGCATGGCTGGCGCAGAGTCAGTATCGGCATTATGAAGTCAATGCGTTATTGAATCAGGCAGAGCGATCTTTGGAGCAAAAAGAGATAAAGGTTGAGGCTGAATTACTGGGAGAGTTTGACGCATTGCGTGCTCAGGTCGCGATTAATGACGGCAGACCGGATGATGCCGATTTACTGGCTGAAAAAGCGTTGGCAAGTCTGCTGCCTGATAATGAATATGGCCGTATTGTCGCGATGTCAGTGAAAGGGGAGGTATTGCACTGTAAAGGTGAGTTGTCTCGTGCATTAACGTTGATGAAGCAGACAGAACTGCTTGCCCGCCACTGCCATGTTTACCACTATGCTTTATGGGCATTATTGCAACAAAGTGAAATTTTACTGGCTCAGGGATATTTGCAGGCCGCCTATGAGACTCAAAATAATGCTTTTGACTTGATCCGTGAACAGCATTTGGAACAGTTACCCATGCACGAGTTTCTGCTGCGTATTCGTTCACAGCTTTTGTGGTGTTGGGCGCGTATTGATGAATCGGAGGAATCGGCACGTCGTGGTTTAGATGTGTTGTCTAACTTTCAGCCTCAGCAGCAATTACAGTGTCTGACTCAACTGGCGAAATGCTCTTTGATTCGTGGCGATATTGATAATGCCCGCCGTCATTTATCCCGGTGTGAGAATCTGCTCAATAATGGGCATTATCACCGTGACTGGCGAACCAATACTGATAAATTGCGGGTCATTATCTGGCAACATCTGGAGGATAATGTTTCAGTGGCACAATGGCTGGTTCAGGCAGAAAAACCTGACAGCTTCAGTAACCATTTCAACCAGAACCAGTGGCGTAATATTGCCCGTGCTCAGATCTTGCTTGGTCAGTATGAAGAAGCAGAAGCCATTTTGGAAACGCTGAATGAATATGCTTTAAAGTTGGAATTGGTCAGCGATCTGAATCGCAATTTATTGTTATGCAATTTACTTTACTGGCAGCTTGAGCGTAAGGTTGAAGCACAACAAGTGCTAATGGAAGCCTTGCATTTGGCTAATCGCACGGGGTTTATCAGTCATTTTGTGCTTGAAGGTGAGTTAATGGCTCAGCAATTGCGCCAGCTCATTCAACTCAATATCTTGCCTGAATTTGAGCAACATCGGGCGCAGCGTATCCTGCGGGAAATCAATCGCCAGAATCGGCATAAATTTGCTCACTTTGATGAAACGTTTGTTGAGCAGCTCCTTACTCATCCTGATGTCCCTGAACTTATTCGTAATAGCCCATTAACTCAACGTGAATGGCAAGTATTGGGGTTAATTTATTCTGGTTACAGTAATGAGCAGATTGCTGTTGAACTGGAAGTGGCGGCGACGACAATTAAAACTCATATTCGCAATCTGTATCAAAAAATGGGTATTACCCATCGTCAGGAAGCTATTCAGCAAGCACAGTATTTAATGCAAATGATGGGATTAGGAATCTGATCATTTTTTCCCAATGTGATATTACTGTTAAGAACATAAATAAATATGAATAAATAAAAATATAACTTAAAAATATAAAATAATTTTTAAAACTATTTAATCTTTTTTATGGGCTTCTTGTGATCGACATTACATTTGAAAGAGGTCTAATCTTATTCTCCATAGTTGGCGTGTTTTTGTTAAATATAACTAATGATGGAGAGTGATTATGGAAAATAACTATCACCTTAAAGAAGATCACCTTAAAGAGAATCATTTCGAAGAAATGCTTTCTCGTTATGTCGGTCATGGCCCGTATTTGGTCATTGATGGTGAAAAATATATTGATGCGGCATCGGGAACGTTTAATTTACCGCTTGGTTACACCAATCACAGGATCGCTGAAAAATTAAAGCAGCAGATTGATAGATGCACACATTTGAGTTCTGCCTATACACGAGAAATGTCACAGTATATTTTGAATAAGTTGGTTAAACATACCCCAAAAGGTATAGACAGTATTTGGTTACGGGATGTTTCTGGCTCTGGTGCTGTGGAGTGTGCCATTCGTATTGCTCAAAAAGCGACAGGCCGTTCTGGTATCGTTTCTTTCTTTCTGGCCCATCATGGTCAGTCTCTTGCTACGGCGCAGGTTTCTGGCAATGCGTTCCGGCTTAAAAATTTTCATATCAATATCGAAGGTTCCATAAAAATTCCAGCTCCGAGTAGTGTCATGGCTGAACCCCCAGATGAAGCAACACAGTATATCGATTTGGAACAGTTCATTCAGTTGGGCTCAAGCGACAATATTGCATGTCTGATTATTGAACCGATTCAGGGGAATGGCGGGAATATTGTTTTCCCCGTGGAGTTCTATCGCAAGATCCGGGAGATTTGCCACCAGCATGGCATTATTATTATTGCAGATGAAGTTCAGACAGGGTTTGGGCGTACTGGTACTTTCTTTGCTTCTACTGGTTATGCCAAAGAACTAGAACCAGATATTATCGCCTTTGCCAAAGGCGCAGGCGGCATTGGCATCCCAACTGGCGGTGTGCTTATGCGTAGTTCATTGGATGTATTGGAATCATTCGAGCATTCAAGCACTTCCGGCGCTAATCCGTTGTCTTTGGTCGCGCTTAACGAAATCATCGATATTATTGAAGATGAACATATCTTAGAAAATGTACGTCAGAACGAAACCTTCCTGCGTAACGGATTGCTGGATTTACAACATAAATATCCTGAAATTACCGGAGTCAGGGGCATTGGGTATATGTTTGGTTTTGATACGCCAAGTCCAGAGTTTGCAGCCAGGGCGATTGCGGTTGCCAACTACCATAAACTTATCCTGCGTGGTTCCCGGTATGGTAAGGGGCGGGCACTCAAGGTACGTCCTCCTTTGATTTGTACACAAGTGCACTTGAACGAAATACTCCATAAATTGGATCTGACTTTTGCTGAGCTGACGGTTTCTGCCCAGGGACACAGGGAGGTTGCATAATGAAAGCGCTTAAATTTAATCAAGTATGGGATATTCAAGTCCAGGACGTTGAGCCGTTGCACTGTATTGAACCGGATGATGTGGTGGTGAATATCGCTGTATGCGGGATATGCGGAACTGATGTAGGCATTATCACTGGTTCTTACCCTGTTGCAGTACCGGGAACGACATTGGGTCATGAAACGGCAGGCGTTGTGGCACAGGTGGGTAGTGGAGTGACGCGCTTTCAACTTGGTGATCGTGTAGTCATTAACCCGACATACTCTTGCGGGTGTTGCAGAATGTGTCAGACAGGCAACCCAAATCATTGCGAGAAGAAAATGGGTACAGAAGCGGGTGTTTCCTATGATGGCGCATTTGCGGAGCAGTATCTGGCAAAAGAGGGTTCACTGATTAAATTGGAACCTCATGTCAGTATGGAAGCGGCTTCATTGACAGAACCATTAAGTTGTACATTGACTGGCGTGGATAAATTGGGGATTACCCACACTAATATTCGTGCAGTAGTCGCAGGCGCAGGGCCGATGGGGATGTTGTACCTTTGGGCGTTGCATGAGCGAGGCGTTAAGGCGTTCATGATTGAGAAAAACCCGAATCGTATACAGTTTGCCCGCCAGAATTTACCTGCGGAATGCCGATTATATACTGATTTTGATGAAGCGCTGACACAGGAATACGGTGATAAATCCGCATTAATAGACCTGTGTGTAGATACTACCGGGCAACTGACAGAGTATATTTTCGGTCATTTGGCACCGGGAGGTAAATTGTTGAATGTTGCTTTAAAAGACAAACATGCCAATCTCGATATCTTAAAAATTGCGGATAAAAGCCTTTCTGTGATTGGTTCTATTGATTCCCTGAACAACAGTTTTGAACGGGCTTACACCATGATCCGTGATGGTGTGATCCCGGCAGATCGCTTGATTAGTCATGTTTTTGCTTTTGATGATTATCAGCAGGCATTTCTGACTGTTGGTTGTGATGTTGCAGGCAAGGCTCAAATACCGCTTGGCACGCCAAACTGTAAGGTGTTAATCCGTGTGGCTGATTTGAAGTAATCGATAAGTATTGGAATAGTGATGATGGATAAATTCAATGTCATTTTTGATATCGACGGGGTCATTGTTGATAGTGAACAGCTACATTTTGATGTGCTGTGTGAACTGGCACCTGAACAGACACGCGATATTCAGCCACAACAACTGATCGGCCTGAGTCTGGCAGAAACACTGAATGTGATTGGTGTTCCATCACAAGTACAGCAAAGCATTACCAACAAGATTATCTCGGTTTATCAAGATAAATTATCTACACATTACCTGCGACCAGGCATTTCCGGCTTGCTAACAGCCTTACAGCAAAATGGAGTTGCTTTTGGCTTTGTTTCGACCGCTCCACGCGAAGTGTGTTTGGCCAATCTTGGGTTGTTGGGCCTGGCGGAAGAACCAGCGTTGATTTCTGGTGATGATGTTGAACAAACCAAGCCTTTTCCCGATCCCTATCTGGCTATGCTTAAATTGAAAAGAATGGAGGTTCGGCAGACTTTAGTCATTGAAGATACTGATTTGGGAATTATGGCAGCAAAACAAGCGGGAATTCCACAAATATATGCCTGGCCTCATGCCTTGTCAGTAATGGAACAGTATAAGCAGGCAACGCGTGTTATTAAGAGACTGGCAGATATTCCCCAATTTGCAGGGCTAATCTCAATATAATTCAAAAAGATTTTTCAGCCAGTATGATTTGGGTTTTATATCCCAAGCTAATGCCCTTTGTAAAAAATTGAGAAGGGCATTGTTTGAATAAGGGTAATTTTTATCAGGCTTGTGTATTTGTAAGACAACGTTGCATAAGCGGAAATTGATGGAGGAAGCGGGTGTCTGGGGAATATACGATTACTTTGGTTAAACAGCCTATTATGGCGACAAAAATCTCTTTTTTTATTGCAGGCTTCAGTATGGCGAGTTGGGCTCCTCTGATCCCATTAGTTAAAGAGCGACTATTCTTGGATGATGGTGCAATGGGGTTGCTGATGTTGGCATTTGGCATTGGCTCTTTCATTATGATGCCAGTTGCAGGAATGTTGGCCGCCCGATTTGGTTGCCGGAAAGTTTTTGCTTTCTTCACATTACTGGCCATTTTGATGTTGCCGGGATTAAGTATCCTACCTACTCCCGCAGTTCTGGCTTGTGCACTATTTTTATTTGGGGCAGGGATTGGGGCGATGGATGTCTCGGCCAATATCCACGCAGTTAATATTGAAAAAAGAGTACAGAGTCCTGTGATGTCAGGTTTTCATGCTTTGTTCAGTTTAGGGGGAATATCCGGGGCTGGTTCGGTGAGTTTGTTGCTGTTTATGGGAATATCCCCATTTTTAGTAATGGTCGCTGTGACATTATTGATTATCCTGTTGCTGTTTCCGGTATGGAATGGATTGCTGGATGATGCAGAAGCCGGAGATACCCCGTTTTTTGCTTTGCCGCGTGGTATTGTGATCCTGATAGGTTTTCTCTGCTTTGTTGTTTATCTGATGGAAGGTTCCATGCTGGATTGGAGTGGGATTTTATTAAGCAGTGTTCATAGCATAGATAGTCATCAGGCGGGATTGGGTTATACCCTGTTTGCCATTACCATGACATGCGGTCGATTTTTCGGAGACAGGATGATTGCCGCCTGCGGGTATCGGCAGGTTTTTTTGGCAAGCGCCATTTTGGCGACATCAGGGTTTATCCTGATTTATCTGGCATCCGGTGTCATTGCATTGGCGGTGGCATTCCTGATGATCGGCGCTGGTTTGTCCAATCTGGCTCCGATGTTTTTTACCGCATCGGGACGGCAAAAAGTGATGCCTGACTCTCTGGCTGTTTCTGCTGTCTCTACAATGGGATATTCAGGTATTTTGCTTGGGCCTGCGATTATTGGTGGTTTAGCCCATCAGATAACATTGCACAGCGCGTTTGGTTGTATCGCTTTGTTATCTCTTTCATTATTGGCGGGATATTGGTTAATTGCACCCGACCGAAAATAACAGAGGAAATATTGATGAATTTGTTGCACTGCCATTGGCTTAATGAACCCGTTTCGTGGAAGCATCAAGATGATGAATTGCATGTGGTGACTGATAATCAAACAGATTTTTGGCGGGATACTTGGTACGGCTTCCAACGCCATAGTGGACATGTTTTTGGTGGTTATGTAGAGGCTGCTTTTATCGAAGAAGGGTTCACTTTTCAGCTCTGCATTGAAGGGCGTTTTGAGCAGTTATACGATCAGGCCGGTATTATGTTGCTGGTGGATGAGCACCACTGGTTGAAAGCGGGTATTGAGCATTCTGATGGGCAGTCAACAATTGGCAGTGTACTGACAGCTCCTTGCTCTGATTGGGCAATGGGGGTTTTTCCGGGTGACCCTGATAGATACTGGCTGCGTCTGACCTATCAGGAGGGTGCTATCCGCTTGCAATATTCCACTGATGGTAAGCGATGGCCATTGTTGCGGTTAGCTCCTTTTAATATCAGTAATCACACTGAACAGCAGGTATTTGTTGGGGCTATGTGTTGTTCACCGGAACGTGAAGGATTACAGGTGAAATTCTCTGATTTCAAATTGACGTCATCATTGAACAAAGCTCTGCATGATTTGAGTTAGAAACTATTCTATCGGGTTGTGTGTTTTATGCACAGACTTTATTGAAGTGATGGCTTGTATGATTGCAAACCGATCCGATGAAATCCCGTTTTTAAATAAATAGTTAGATGATACCCCTCATCCAATGTGGATGAGGGGTATCATTTTATTTTTTTATCCATGCCTGCCCAAATAACTATCCCAATCCTTCCAGACTGGTTGCAATCCAGCTTTCACCAAAGCACCTGCAACCTGTTCAACAGAACGATGATCGTTTGGAGAAAACTGCTCCAGCTCGTGATGGTCATTATCGACATAACCACCTGGTTGGGTTTTGGAGCCGGCACTGACACTATTTATTGCCAATGGCACGACGTGATCGCGGAAATACGGGGATTCACGTGTGGAGAGGGAAAGCTCTACATCTGGTGCCAGCAGGCGGAATGCACAGATCAATTGTACCAGTTCGGCCTCATTCATCAGAGAAGCGGGTTCAATGCCTCCAGCACAGGGACGCAGGCGTGGAAAAGAGATGGAATATCGGCTTTTCCAGAATTCTTTTTGCAGGAAGAGCAGATGTTCTGCCACCATATAACAATCTGTGCGCCAGTTATAGGATAAACCGATTAACGCGCCCAAACCGATTTTGTCGATACCTGCTCGTCCGAGTCGTTCAGGGGTTTCCAGTCGCCAATGGAAATCCTGTTTTTTCCCTTTGAGATGATGCAATTGATAACTTGGTTCATGATAGGTTTCCTGATAGACCAGTACGCCATCCAATCCTAGTGTTTTTAGTTCTGCATATTCCTCTTGTGCCAATGGTTGCACTTCCATTGTGACAGAGCTGAAGTAACGGTGTATTAAGGGAAGATAACGGCGAAAATAATCCATGCCGACCTTTTTCTGATGTTCCCCGGTTACCAGCAGGATATGCTTAAACCCTAGTTTTTTGATGGCCTGACATTCAGCTTCAATTTCCTGTTCATTGAGCGTCTTACGTTTGATGTGGTTACTCATAGAAAAACCACAATAAGTGCAGTCGTTGGCGCACAGGTTGGAAAGGTAAAGTGGGATGTAAAATCCCACGGTATGACCAAATCGTTGACGGGTTAATTGCTGTGCCCGTTGCGCCAACGGTTCAAGGTAAAACTGCGCTGCGGGGGAGAGCAGTGCCATAAAATCATCCAATGTCAGATGTTCGCTGTTTAGGGCATGTTCGACATCTTGTCTGGTTTTACTGTTGATATGTAGCGTGATGTCATCCCAATCCAACTGTTGCCAGCGTTGACGAAAGGTAGCTTCTGTCAATCGATTACGGGTCGCTGTGTTACTGGGTAATGTGTTAACTGTCATAACACCCCCAGAAAATCGGTCAGTGGGCTGGAGGCTTCTGCATGGGATTTCTGGCTTGCCATACCGGCCTGATGAGCAAGTTCACCTGCCTCAATGGCTGCTTTAAATGCTTGCGCCATTTTGACCGGATTATGAGCAACGGCGATGGCAGTATTGACCAAGACGGCATCGGCTCCCATTTCAATGGCTGCCAGTGCATGGCTTGGTGCGCCAATACCCGCGTCCACGACGACAGGAACATGGGATTGTTCGATGATGATTTGCAGAAAATCACGGGTGAGCAAGCCCTTGTTTGAACCAATAGGAGCGCCTAATGGCATTACAGCAGCACAGCCTGCTTCTTCCAGGCGACGGCACAGAACCGGATCTGCGCCGCAATAAGGCAGGACAATAAAGCCTTCTTTGACTAACTGCTCTGCACCTTTCAGTGTTTCTACCGGATCAGGCAACAGGTATTTTACGTCAGGGTGAATTTCCAGTTTGATCCAGTTGGTGTCCAGTGCTTCCCGTGCAAGACGGGCGGCAAACACGGCTTCTTCTGCGGTTTTTGCCCCAGAGGTATTAGGCAGGAGTTTGACGCCTGACGCTTGTAATGGTGCGAGAATACCATCATCGTTGCCATGCAGATCGATACGTTTCATGGCCATTGTGACTAACTGGCTACCGGAAGCACGGATAGTTTCCATCATTAATCCGGCATTGGCGAATTTACCTGTTCCTGTAAACAGGCGGGAGTGAAAGGGAGTATCAGCGATTTTTAACATGATTAACCTCCGGCATTAGCCACCAGCAATGGCCTGAAACAGCAGGATATTGTCCCCGTCATTAATCAGGTGAGTATCCCATGCTGAGCGCGGGATAATAGTCTGATTAATAGCTAACGCAGTGCCCGGTTGGGTACGCTGTATATGTTTCAGTAACTGTTGTACCGTCATAGGCTTATTCACAGGAGCGGGCAGTGTGACTGTTTGATCATTGACGATAATATTCATGCGATTTTTTTTCCTGAAACTGTTTTATCTATAAAAGATAATGTTCCGCAGATTGGGCATTGCGGTGATGCAGTTAGCTGTAATGTGCTCCAGCTTTGTTGCCTGCCATCAAACAGCCGCAGTTTTCCACTCAGATGAGAAGGAAGACCGGACAGCATTTTGATTGCTTCCAGCGCTTGCAGTGTACCGATAACACCGACGACTGGCCCCAGAACACCAGCAGTTCGACAATTACGTTGCGGTTCTTCTTGATCGGGATAGAGACAGGCATAACAGCCATGTGGGTAAGGGGGCTCAAACACCATCAGTTGCCCGCTGAACCCCACAGCACTGCCACTGATAAGGGGGGTATTAGTTTCAACACAGACAGCATTAATTGCGTGTCGGGTTGCCATATTGTCACAACAGTCCAATATCAGATCGACTTGCCGGGCAAGATTTGTCAGTGACGTTTTATCTTGTCGCTCGCTAATAACGGTGAAATTGACAAGGGGATTTAAATCGGCCAATTGTTCTGCCGCCAGAGCCGCTTTTCCGGCGGAAATATCTGCCGTGCGATAGAGGATTTGGCGTTGCAGGTTAGAGACATGTAGTTTGTCATCATCTGAAAGATAGAGGTGCCCTATTCCTGCTGCGGCGAGATAAAGTGCTGCGGGGGAGCCTAATCCCCCCATTCCAACAATCAATACCTTGCTTGCTTTTAATTTTTCTTGTCCATCAGGACCGATGTCTTCCAGTAACAATTGGCGGCTGTACCGCATAAATTCTTGATCGCTCAACATAAGAGCCTCCGATCATTTCTCTCAACGATCCCTTCAACCATTATTCCTTCAACCAAATGAAGCAATCTGGATGTTGCCTGTCGCCAGTCTTTGGCTTTAGTGATGGCACTGACCATCGCCACACCCCCGACACCTGTTGCGATCACATCCGGTACACGTTCCAGTGAGATACCGCCGATGGCAACGGTAGGAAATTCTGGCGTGGTCTCTACCTGATGTTTCAGTGCGATAAGCCCCTGTGGCGCTGATGGCATCTCTTTGGTCGTGGTCGGGAAAATATGGCCCAGTGCGATATAAGATGGACGCAGAGCTTTTGCCCGTGCTAATTCCTGTTCATTATGGGTGGAAATACCCAGACGAAGTCCGGCCTGTTGAATGGACTGAAGATCGGCGATATCCAAATCTTCTTGCCCCAGATGTACGCCATAGGCACGGTGTTTGATTGCCAGACGCCAGTAATCGTTGATGAACAGACGAGCGTTGTATTGATTCCCCAGTGTAATGGCTTGCCGGATATCGTTCTCCACTTGCTCTTCGGACATATCTTTGATGCGCAATTGCAGAGTTCTGATACCCGCTTCCAGTAATCGTTCAATCCACATCAGGGAATCCACAACGGGATATAGCCCCAGCCGATGTTCAGTCGGAGCAAAGGATATTGTTTTAAGCTGATTTGACATCGTTGATATCCTCGGCACGGTGATACAGTTCACTGCCATGAGCACGGAATTCTTCGGACATCTGTTCCATGCCAGCTTCTTGCTCTAGTTTTGCAGCATAATCTCGCACATCTTGCGTGATCTTCATTGAACAGAATTTTGGCCCACACATTGAGCAGAAGTGAGCAACCTTACCGGATTCTTGTGGTAAAGTTTCATCGTGGTAAGCGCGGGCAGTTTCAGGATCAAGCGCCAGATTAAATTGATCTTCCCAACGGAATTCAAAACGAGCTTTTGACATGGCGTTATCGCGGATTTGTGCACCGGGATGACCTTTAGCAAGATCTGCAGCATGAGCGGCGATTTTGTAGGTGATCAGCCCCTGCTTCACATCTTCTTTGTTTGGCAGGCCGAGATGCTCTTTAGGCGTGACATAACACAGCATGGCACAGCCGAACCAACCGATCATTGCTGCGCCAATACCAGAGGTGAAATGGTCATAACCCGGTGCGATATCCGTTGTCAGTGGTCCCAAAGTATAGAATGGTGCTTCGTGGCAGTGCTCCAGTTCTTCTGTCATATTGCGGCGAATTAACTGCATTGGAATATGCCCCGGCCCTTCTATCATCACCTGAACATCATATTCCCAGGCGATTGTGGTCAGTTCACCGAGGGTATGCAGTTCGGCAAATTGAGCTTCATCATTAGCATCCTGAATAGAGCCGGGGCGTAATCCGTCCCCCAAAGAGAGGGAAATGTCGTAGGTCGCACAAATTTCACAAATTTCACGAAAGTGGGTATAGAGAAAGTTTTCCTGATGATGGGAAAGGCACCATTTCGCCATAATTGAACCACCACGGGAAACAATGCCTGTCAGGCGCTTGGCGGTCATAGGAACGTAACGCAGCAATACCCCCGCGTGGATGGTGAAATAATCCACGCCTTGTTCGGCTTGCTCCAGTAACGTATCGCGGAACATTTCCCATGTCAGGCTTTCCGCAATGCCATTGACTTTTTCCAGTGCCTGATAAATAGGCACTGTGCCGATGGGTACTGGGCTGTTACGTAGTATCCATTCACGGGTTTCGTGGATATAGCGTCCGGTGGAGAGATCCATCACCGTGTCAGCCCCCCAACGGGTAGACCAAATCAATTTTTCGACTTCTTCTTCAATAGAGGAAGTGACGGAGGAATTACCGATATTGGCATTAACTTTCACCAGAAAGTTACGCCCGATAATCATCGGTTCAGATTCTGGATGATTAATATTAGCAGGAATAATCGCACGGCCAGATGCGACTTCTTGACGGACAAATTCAGGGGTGATGTTATCCGGCAAGTTTGCGCCGAAACTTTGTCCTGCATGTTGTTGAAGCAGAATGTCACCACGGATACGCTCACGTCCCATATTTTCACGCAGTGCAATAAATTCCATTTCTGGTGTGATAATGCCTTGGCGTGCATAGTGCAATTGAGTCACGCGCTTGCCCTGTTTGGCTTTCAATGGCTGAGAACGATGTTTGAAGCGCAGGTGATCCAGTCCGGCATCTGCAAGACGCTGTTGAGTAAAGTCAGAACTGCGTCTTGCAACAGGTTCAGTATCATTGCGCTCTTCAATCCATGGTTGGCGGATTTTCTGCAAACCCGTTTTTACGTCCAGTATGGCTTCTGGATCACCATAAGGGCCGGAGGTGTCATAAACAGGTACGGGTTCATTCTCCTCAAATTGAGGATCCTCTTTCGTTCCGCCAATCAGTGTGGGAGATAACTGAATTTCCCGCATGGGAACCTGAATATCTTCGCGTGATCCTGCCAGATAAATACGGTTTGAATTGGGAAATGTCACACCTTGAATCGAACTGATAAATTCCTGTGCTGCATCTCGTTGGGCTTTACGTGGCCGTGCTGGATGAGCTTTAGGTGAGATATTGGTTGCAGGGATAATGTCAGCGGTAGAGGTAACGCTGTTGTTATTAATCGCATTAGACATAGCAAATTCCTGACTGTGTTATCGCCTGTCTCATTGCGCAAATAAACATGACGCTCAGAGAGGGCTTAAGTTGAGAAAATTGCTTGTCTGGAGCTCGCAGGGAGTAATGGTTGATTGCTGAATTACGTCATCCAAACAGATTTGTTTGTACAACAACTTATTTGTACAACAATAAAGAAGAACATATCAGCGGAGTGATTACTCTTGTTCCCTTCGCGGGTATTAGCCCGATCAGGTTCTGCGGATCCCGAATAAACGGTCTCAGCCTGTGTTCACCGTGATACAGGTGAACGCTAGGCACTCCGACAAGAAAACACCCAGAGTATAAAGGGGATTCTGAAAACTGCAACCAGAAAGCGATAACCTTAAAGTCAGAATCCTTTGTGTGAAGCTGGCCATCCGGGATTAGATTCGTGGGATTAGGTACTACGATGAGTCTGAACCCCCTTTTTTCCGTTAAAAGACCTTGTGCCAACTGCCCTTTTCTCAAAGAAAATGGTTGAGTAAATTTAATTTTGGTTAACTTAATAAATTAATAACGCTTACCCGCCCCGAAAAGCGGGTAAGGGAACAACAAGAAGAGAGTATTATTGCAGGGAAAGAAGTTCTTCACGGCTCAGGCCAGTGCTTGCCATGACCAGTTCAATACTGACGCCATTCTTTAAGAGAGTACGGGCAATATCAATTGATGCCTCTTTTTTACCTTCCAATCTGCCTTCCAATCTGCCTTCCAATTTACCTTCCAATCTGCCTTTATCCTGTAATCGTTGTGCAATATTCACAATTACCTCCTGATGACTATCTGCCTGTTCAGTCAGTTGCTGGATCACCTGTTCAAAATGGGGAGAATCCATCGTAACAAACAGGTAATTAAGGATAGTAACAACATCACTGTCACTATTGTAGTTCTGTTTGAGGGCGTGAGCTAATAACGTAGTCACAGCTTTAAACCCCTCGCGCAAATTCTTATGTTTCATCGCCAGTTCCATCACGGCGATTTTACGATGATTAACCAATTCGTCATCATCAATAACAGTCACATCGACTAGCGGAAATGAGTTGAAATACATCTCCTCCGCCAGTTTTGGCAATGAAAAACATTGCGTCCAGACCTGCTGGAAAGGATAAGGGCTGGCATCGCCATGATAAAACAAAACGGGCACAACCAGCGGCAATTCTTTATTGCCCTGTTGCAAATGCTGATTCATTGCCATAAATGCATAGTGCATCATGCGGTGTGGGGATCGCCTTTTTATTCTTCATATTTTTTTATTAAAAATGATTCTCGCACCCAGTGTATAGTACATTTGTAAAAAACTAATTTTTCACGTAGTTAGATCCGTAAATTAAGTGCGTGACGCTAAAGCCCAATTCAATTGTTTCCAACCATGAGCTTTTGCTGCCGCCCGCAATTGTCTATCTGGATTAACGGTAAAGACTTCGCTGGCAAATCGGCACATCGGTAAGTCATTCGCAGAGTCTGTATAAAAATAGATATGTTGTGGCGATAAATTCTGCTCTGCCAGCCACTGTTGTAAACGGGCAACTTTTCCTTCCCGGAAAGTAGGGATGCCCTGAATATCTCCGGTATAACAACCATCTTTCATTACCATATCAATCCCCATTGCTGTTTGTACTCCAAATGCCGTCGCGATTTTCTTAACGACAAAAGAAACAGTGGCAGAAATGATGATGACAGGAATGTTTTGATGGCGGTAGATATCTAATTGTTTTTTGGCGGCAGGATAGAAGACAGGTTTGATTTTGGTTTCCACAAAATCGGTCAGCCAGATATCTATTTGCTCATGAGGAATTTGGCTGAGTGCCTGCAAGTTGGTCGCCAGATATTCTTGCATATTCAGTTTTCCTGCACAGTAATCCGATATCATTTTCTGGTCAGCTTCTATAAAGTGCGGGTCAGTAATGATGCCTTTTTCCCATAAATAATGAGTCCAGAACTGGCTGGAATCTCCACAAATCAGGGTATCATCCAGATCAAATATGGCAACCTGTTGTGACATAGTTATTATTCCTTAATTTAGGATACCTATTGATACCTTCTTATTATTGATTGAAAGAAAATTAAACACTTTATCTGCATTAAAGAACATTCAGAAACGTAATTAATATAACAGATTGCAGACAAAATACGATGAAGAGGAGTATGCTGTACTTATATTGATTTTTTATAACATTTAATTAACATTTTAATGTGGTTATAACTTAATTTGGCTATAACACAAAATACGATGCAACACATGATGGAATTGATGATGCAAAAAAAATTGACAGGTATAGAACGAGGCTGGTGGATTGTCAGTCTGGAAAACAGGCTATGGCTACCACAAGGAGAATTGCCATTAGGGACAGCCAGTCAGTGGTCATTGCAAGGCTATGTAGCTTACGCTATCGGTGAATGGTTGGGAGAAACTGTTTGGTTGATACGTCATAAGATGGAAGCAGATATGTCTTCTCCTCGTCGGGTTGCAGAGCAAGATCCCAGGTTATTTCAATTGGCAGGACGTGGAATCCAATTGGCTGAGTTCTATCGTTCACATCATTACTGTGGTTATTGTGGCCAAGAAATGCAACAGAGTCAGCATGAATGGGCCTGTTTGTGCCGGCACTGTGATGAACATTATTATCCGCAAATTGCGCCTTGCATTATTGTCGGCATTCGTCGTGGTGATCACATTCTGCTGGCACAGCATCAGCGTCATCGTAACGGTATTCATACGGTACTTGCCGGGTTTGTTGAAGTGGGAGAAACACTGGAAGAAGCTGTGCATCGTGAAGTGATGGAAGAGAGTGGGATAAAAATCCGTAACTTGCGTTATGTTGCTTCTCAGCCGTGGCCTTTCCCAAATTCATTGATGATGGGATTTCTGGCGGATTATGATAGCGGTGAAATTGAACATGACCCTGTCGAACTTATCAGCGCAGATTGGTATCGTTATGATGAGCTCCCTCTGATCCCTACGTCTGACACGATTGCCCGCCGTTTGATTGAGGAAACGGTTGCATTATGTCGTCAGTAATGATGTTGATTGATCAATGCGCTAATCCTTTTCAAAACATGTCCATAATCTGCGCGGGAGTAGCCTGGTAACAGCTATTTCTCCCGCGGCTGTATAAACCATGAGAGTTACCTTGTGTTTTGTATAAGGGGACTATACTCATATCAAAATAGGTGACTCTCAATCTTTAATACACTTTATTGTTTTTGTTCCTCTAGGCCTCGGTTTTTCAGCATATGCTTAATACTCGGTGGCTTACCGCGCCAGTCGATATACAGTTTTTCCAAGTCTTCACTATTACCACGTGACAACACTTTATCGCGGAAACGTTGGCCATTCTCTGCCGTCAGACCGCCGTGTTCGGTAAACCAGGCAAAAGCATCATCTGCCAGCATTTCTGTCCACAGATAAGCATAATAACCGGCAGAATAACCGCCACCCCAAATGTGGCTGAAGTAGCTGGAACGATAGCGCGGCGGTACGTAGCTGAGATAGATGTTGTCTTGTTGCAGGGACTCGGCTTCAAACTTATCCACGTCCTGCTGTGGTTGAGCCGCGGTCAGCATATGCCAGTGCATATCCAGCAACGCGGCTGACAGAAGTTCGGTCATGCTATAACCTTTGTTGAATTTGTCAGCTTTATTGATTTTATCCACCAACGTCTGTGGCATTGCTTCACCGGTTTGGTAATGCTTGGCATAGTGGGCAAACACTTTTGGATCACGCGCCCAATACTCATTAAATTGTGATGGAAATTCCACAAAATCACGGGCGGTGTTGGTGCCGGACAGGCTCGGATATTCCTGATCGGCAAACATTCCGTGCAAGGCATGCCCAAACTCATGGAATATTGTGATCACGTCATCATACGACAATAGCGCTGGTTGGCCCGGTGCTGGTTTAGTAAAGTTGGCGACGTTGTAAATTACCGGCTTGGTTCCGATGAGCTTTGACTGATCGACAAAATTACTCATCCAGGCCCCACCGTTTTTGTTGTCGCGCTTAAAGTAATCGGCATAAAACAACGCCAATGGCTTCTTGTCTTTATCGAAAACTTCATACACGCGGACGTCGGGTTGATAAACTGGGATGTCTTTGCGCTCTTTAAAAGTAAGGCCATACAGCAGATTGGCGGCATAGAATACGCCATTATTCAGAACGTTATTCAACTCGAAATATGGCTTAATCTGTGATTCATCCAAATCATATTTTGCTTTGCGTACCTGTTCGGCATAAAACGGCCAGTCCCAGGCCTCCAGCTTGAAGCCTCCTTTTTGCTGATCAATCACCGCCTGAATGTCTTTGGCTTCGCGCTCAGCGCGTGCAGTGGCCGCTGGTACAATATCACGCAAAAATTTCAATGCGGCTTTAGGCGTTTTGGCCATCTGATTTTGCAGTTTCCACGATGCATAATCCGGGAAGCCTAGCAGCTTAGCTTGTTCAGCACGGATCTTCGCTAACCGGGCCAGGGTTTGACGCGTATCATTATCGTCACCTTTTTCAGCTCGCGTCCACGAGGCCTCAAATAACGCTTTACGCGTCCCACGATCTTTCAGGCTTTGCAGACTCGGCTGTTGGGTCGTGTTTTGCAATACCAACAACCATTGTTTATCTAGGTTACGCTCACTGGCAGCCTGCGCAGCTGCGGCAATTTCACCCTCGGACAGCCCGTCCAGGCTGGCTTTATCTTGAATCGCCAGCGCACCATTTTGGGTTGCCGCCAGCAGTTTGTTAGTAAACTGGGTACTGAGTGTTGCTGCTTCCTGGTTCAACGCCTTTAACTTTGTTTTATCTGCATCAGATAAGTTGGCTCCCGCTAACTCGAAGTTTTGATAAGTCACTTCCACCAATCGGCGCGATTCTGGATCCAGATTCAACGTTTCGCGCTGCTGGTAAATGGTTTTGATACGGTTGAACAATTTACTGTTCAGCATAATTTCATCATTCATTGCTGCCAGTTTTGGTGAAGTTTCTTCATTCAGTTTTTGTAGCCTGCCAGTGGTATTAGCCGACGTCATTGCCCCAAATACGTTCATCACCCGTGTTAACATTGCCCCCGATTTCTCCAGCGCGACAAATGTATTTTTAAAACTAGGTGCAGCGGGGTTATTGGCGATCTTCTCTACCTCCTTCAGTTTCTGTTTAATACCGGCCGCAATTGCGGGGGCATAGTCTGTTTCTTTTATCTTATTGAACGGAGGAGCCTGGAACGGTAGTACACTTGGAGAGAAGAAAGGATTTTTGTTCTTCTTGTATTGTTGTTGATTCGCTTCATCGGTCACACTCACCTCCTTTACTTGGTCACTTGATACGTTCGTGTGGTCAGATCCCAGTTTATTTTCTTCGGCCTGCGCCTGACTGCCTAGTGCCAAGCCAATAGCTAGTACTAAAGTGGATAAACGCATTAGTCTAAACTCCTCCATGTAAATAGGTTATTTATCAATGAAATGACTTCATAGGCGCTTTGACACAGTTAATTAACTAACTAAACAATTAACTAACGTAAACCAATTCGTCCAATGATTAACTGAAGAGCGCAAACAATGAAGGGTTATGGCAACACGAGAAACGGTATTGCCTCCATGCAACATGGGTGTTACATGAATGTAACATAATGAGAGCGATGGGTCGGTGTGCATAGTTCTTGTTCCGGGTTTTGTGACTCTGCACATAAATTTTTTTTATCTGGTGACGTTTGTTTTGGGGAATTGGTGCTTGAACGTTTATTTATTGTAGTCAAGACGGAAGTTCGGCTTCTGACGTGTTATCATGCGCGCGCTTTTTGTCGATAATCAAGGGAGCTTGTCATGAATGAGTTGAAAAACGACCGCTATCTGCGCGCCTTATTACGTCAGCCTGTTGATATTACACCCGTATGGATGATGCGTCAGGCAGGACGCTATTTACCTGAATATAAAGCCACGCGTCAGGAGGCGGGGGATTTCATCTCGTTATGCAAAAATACTGAATTGGCTTGCGAAGTTACGCTCCAGCCCCTGCAACGTTTTCCATTGGATGCGGCGATTCTGTTTTCTGATATTTTGACGATCCCTGATGCAATGGGATTGGGGCTTTATTTTGAAGCAGGTGAAGGGCCGCGTTTTCAATTTCCGATCCTTAATCGTGCTAATGTGGCAAAGTTATCTGTCCCCGATCCAGAGATGGAGTTGGGTTATGTGATGGATGCTGTTAGAGCGATCCGCAAAGCACTAGCAGGGCAAGTTCCTCTGATCGGTTTTTCTGGCAGTCCGTGGACATTGGCGACTTATATGGTCGAAGGGGGAAGCAGTAAGGCATTTACTAAGATCAAAGCCATGATGTATGCTGAGCCCGCGACATTGCATCTACTGCTGGATAAATTGGCAAACAGCGTTATTCTATATCTAAACGCGCAAATTAAAGCTGGTGCTCAATCTGTCATGATTTTCGATACTTGGGGCGGTGTGTTATCTCAGCGTGATTATCAGGAATTTTCGTTGCAATATATGCATAAAATTGTCGATGGATTAATCCGTGAACATGAAGGCCGCCGTGTACCTGTGACTCTGTTTACAAAAGGCGGCGGGCAGTGGCTTGAGGCGATAGCTGCAACAGGTTGTGATGCCCTTGGGCTGGATTGGACAACGAATATTGCTGACGCCCGCCGCCGTGTCGGGGATAAAGTTGCTTTACAAGGTAACATGGACCCATCCATGCTGTATGCCGCGCCAGCGCGAATTGAACAAGAAGTTTCGACGATCCTACAGGACTTTGGTGCAGGCAGCGGGCACGTTTTCAATCTGGGGCATGGTATCCATCAGGATATTCCGCCAGAACATGCAGGGGCTTTTGTCGAAGCAGTGCACAGACTTTCAGTAAAATATCATCAATAGCCTATGATTGATACGAAGGCATTACGTCAGGAACAGATAGAAAAAGCACGACAGGTTATCCGCCATGATGCTTTTTCTGCGTCTTTTGTACCGGAGTTCATTGCGGGCGCGGATGTTGGATTTGAAGAAAACGGTACGATAACCCGTGCTGCCATTGCTATCTTGCATTATCCCACCCTTAAACTGGTAGAATACCAAATCGCGAGGGTGGATACTGTACTCCCCTATATTCCCGGTTTACTCTCATTTCGTGAATATCCGGCATTGCTCGCAGCATGGAATAAGCTAAATCTACGACCCAATCTGGTGATGGTTGATGGTCAGGGTATTGCCCATCCGAGACGCTTGGGGGTTGCCAGCCATTTTGGCTTGCTGGTGGATGTTCCGACAATCGGGATAGCTAAAAGTCGCTTATGTGGTGAGCATGAGCCTGTGGGCGAGGCATTGGGTAGTAGTCAGCCATTGATCGATCATGGTGAACAGATTGGTCTCGTATGGCGGAGTAAAAAAAGATGTAATCCACTCTATATTTCCATCGGTCATAAGATCAGTATTGAGAGTGCTATCTATTGGATTGAACATTGTATGAAAGGATATAAATTGCCTGAACCGACCCGTTGGGCTGATGGAATTGCCTCAAATAGACCGTTTTTTAAGCAAACAATGCAGAAAAATCTATAATTGAGGCGGAAATATGTGGATATTCTTGATTTTCAGGTAAACTTCGACGCAAATTAAGCATCATGAGTAACAGCTAATGTTAAGAAACCCGATCCACCTGAGGTTGGAGAAACTTGAAAGTTGGCAACATTTGACTTTTATGGCTAGTCTATGTGAGCGGATGCATCCAAACTATCGAGCGTTTTGTTGCCAGACTGAGTTTGTAGATCCTGCGCAATATCGTCGCATTCTCGATCTGGTTTGGGAGACATTAGTTGTCAAAGATGTAAAAGTAAATTTTGATAACCAACTGGAAAAACTGGAAGCCATTATCCCATCAGCAGATAGCTATGATATTTATGGTGTGTATCCAGCAATTGATGCGTGTATTGCATTAGGTGAAGTCATTCATTCGCGTTTGAGTGGTTCAACGTTAGAGCATGCAATAGCCGTCAGTGAAATATCCATCCGAACTGTCGCCATGCTGGAAATGACCCAAGTTGGTAAAGAAATGACAGAGGATGAATTAAAGGCATTGCCTGCCATTGAAGAAGAATGGGATATTCAATGGGAGATTTACCGTTTATTGGCGAACTGCGAAGAACGGGACATAGAATTAATTAAAGGATTAAAGGCTGATCTCCGTGAGTGCGGGGTCAGCAATATCGGCATAAACTTGGAGTGATAAGTCATAAAACGTGACTTAGTGCTTGAATTGCCGGATTTAAAGACTTCACATTTGCCCTCACTCTGTTCTACATTGAGGGCGAAAAGAAGTGGCTATCGGTGCGTGTATGCAGGGGTGCTGTCAAATCGGCATATCCGTCGCACTCGATGCTTTGCAAACGATAAACACACTGTAAGGATAATCTATGAATAAGACTGAATTAGTTGATGCAATCGCAGCAGGTGCTGATCTGACCAAAACTCAGGCTAAAGCTGCCCTGGAATCAACTTTGAATGCAATCACTGAATCTCTGAAAAACGGTGATGCAGTGCAACTGGTTGGCTTTGGTACTTTCAAAGTTAATCATCGTGCAGAGCGCACTGGTCGTAACCCACAGACTGGTAAAGAAATCAAAATTGCAGCAGCAAACGTACCTGCTTTCTCTGCTGGTAAAGCACTAAAAGACGCAGTTAAGTAATCGTATTGCGAAAAAAGAAGAGAGAGGGGAATTCAACGCCCCTTTTGTTGACGCTACAGGGGCTGCTAGCATTGGGGGTTATCTCATTGCTCAGCGCCTGTTCAGTCCAACCAAAAACTCCAATTTTCAGCGCCAGTGGTTTCATTACCGATGGTGGCGTTATCCGCTTATGGCGCTTGAATGATCAAAATAGTAAACCTCAAGTTATTATGAGTGTTTACAGCCCCTATCATCATAAAAATACCACTGTCTCTTTCTATGAATACCGCCGGGGGAATTTGTGGCAAGTGCGTCGTAATGTACTCAACAACTATCCGGTAGAAGAGATTTTGCGGTTAGATAGAGAGGACAATGTTATTTTTATGCAAAGTCAGTTCGATGGCCGACGTGAACAACTCTCCAATGATGACATTATTAGCTTGCAGTTTGATGCTAAACGGACAAAGGAAATCAGCAATGCTTTAATTGCAGGAGCAGTTAAACTGGTTCAGGGACATTGGCAGAATGGTGAAGTGACTACTTGTGCGGGGAAAAAAGTATTTATTGAGTTTGAGCCTCAGGATCGGGTATGGCTCGAAGAAAGGCACAAGAATAGTTATGGTACACTCACAATTGCATGGTTGGAAGCCCCGGCAGGGAGGCAGTTATTACTGGTTGCCAATGATGATTTTTGTCGCTGGGAGCCGACGAAAGATAAGTTGTAAGTCTGTATTTTCGCCAGCCCTTTATTTCCGATTATTTTATTTCAGACGCGCAATGGCACGATAACCAATGTCTTTCCGATAAAAACAACCTTCCCAGTTAATCTTTTCAGCTTTCAAGTAAGCCTTTTTTTGTGCTTCTGCAATATTGCCACCTAATGCCGTAACACATAAAACACGGCCACCTGCGGTTACTATCTCTGTATCCTTGAGCGCTGTTCCCGCGTGGAAAACTTTTTCATCAGATTGAGTTTCGTTGAATAGTGCTTCTTGATTCAGGCCAGTGATCACATCACCTTTGGTATAATCAGCCGGATAGCCATTTGCCGCTAACACTACACCCAGTGCAGAGCGGGCATCCCAGTCGGATGTTTTGCCATCTAACTGGCCTTTTGCTCCAGCGAGACAGAGTTCAACCAAATCAGAGCGCAAACGCATCATAATTGGTTGGGTTTCAGGATCACCAAAACGGCAGTTAAATTCGATAACTTTCGGCTCACCTTGTTTATCAATCATCAAACCTGCATAGAGAAAGCCGACATAGGTATGTCCTTCTGCAGCCATACCTTCAATTGTCGGGTAAATGATTTTCTCCATCACACGCTGGTGGATCTCATTATTTATAACTGGTGCTGGAGAGTATGCGCCCATTCCGCCAGTATTTGGCCCTGTATCTCCATCACCGACCCGTTTGTGATCCTGGCTGGTTGCCATGGGAACCACATTTTTACCATCTGCCATGACAATAAAACTGGCCTCTTCTCCGTCCAGAAATTCTTCAATGACAATACGGTGCCCTGCGTCACCAAATGCATTGCCCGCCAACATATCTTTAACAGCGTTTTGAGCCTCTTCCATCGTCATGGCGACAACTACTCCTTTACCTGCTGCCAGACCATCGGCCTTAATGACAATAGGTGCTCCCATTTTTTCCAGATAAGCGAGAGCGGGTGCAACTTCTGTGAAATTTTGGTAAGCCGCTGTTGGTATATGGTGACGTGCGAGAAAATCTTTGGAGAAAGCCTTAGAACCTTCCAGTTGGGCGGCCGCCTTAGTCGGGCCAAAGACTGTCAGCCCTGCCTGTTGAAAAGCATCAACCACACCGATAACCAGAGGGGCTTCTGGCCCTACAATAGTGAGAGCAATATTATGGCTTTGAGCAAAGGCCAATAAACCATCAATATCTGTTGCAGCAATATCTACATTCTTTAGATTCGTTTCCAATGCTGTTCCAGCGTTACCCGGTGCGACATAAACTTGGCTTGCCAGCGGAGATTGAGCTGCTTTCCACGCCAGTGCATGTTCCCTCCCACCACTACCAATAATCAGTATATTCATCAGGTTCTCCTATTATAAAGCTGAGATAGGTTAATGGCGGAAATGACGCATGCCGGTAAAAATCATGGCAATGCCATGCTCATCAGCAGCAGCAATCACTTCATCATCACGTATAGAGCCGCCTGGCTGGATCACACAACTCACTCCCACGGCTGCGGCAGCATCAATACCATCTCGGAACGGGAAAAAAGCATCAGAAGCCATAGCACATCCCTGAACTTCCAGCCCTTCATCGGCTGCCTTAATTCCTGCGATCTTAGCTGAATAAACACGGCTCATCTGGCCTGCACCAATACCGATTGTCATATTATCTTTGGCATAAACAATGGCATTGGATTTAACAAACTTAGCGACTTTCCAGCAGAATAGCGCATCCTGCATTTCTTGTTCTGTTGGTTGACGTTTAGAAACTACCTGTAATTGAGCTTTTGTTACCATACCTAAGTCACGCTCTTGTACCAATAAACCACCATTGACACGTTTGAAATCTAACCCGACAGCGGGTAAATACCATTCGCCACAGGACAGAACACGGATATTTTGTTTGGTTGCCAGAATGGGCAAGGCTGCTTCATGAATAGTAGGTGCAATGATGACTTCAACAAACTGGCGCTCAATGATGGTTCTGGCAGTATCTGCATCCAGTTCACGGTTAAAGGCAATAATTCCACCAAATGCGGAGGTAGGATCAGTTGTGAATGCTCGATCATAAGCTGTATGGATATCAGTTCCAATCGCAACGCCACAAGGATTGGCATGTTTGACAATTACGCAAGCAGGTTCGGAAAAGGTTTTCACACACTCCAGAGCGGCATCGGTATCTGCGATATTATTGTAAGAGAGCGCCTTGCCTTGTAATTGTGTGGCTGTAGCAATAGAAGCTTCTTCTATATTCTCTTCTATATAGAAAGCAGCATCCTGATGACTATTCTCACCATAACGCATATCTTGCTTCTTGATGAAGTTCAGATTTAGTGTACGAGGGAATTTACCTGACGGTTGATCGATTTCACCGTGATAAGCAGGAACCAGTTTGCCAAAGTAATTGGCGATCATGCTGTCATAAGCGGCTGTGTGTTCAAATGCTTTAATAGCCAGATCGAAGCGAGTTGATTGGGTCAGAGAATTCTGATGGTTATCCATTTCCTCTATAATCTTGTTGTAATCTTGGCTATTAACAACAATAGCGACATCTTTATGGTTCTTGGCTGCGGAGCGAACCATGGTCGGGCCGCCAATATCGATATTCTCCACCGCATCTTCCAGAGAGCAATCCGGCTTCGCGACAGTTTGCGCGAAAGGGTAAAGATTGACGACGACCATATTAATCGGCGCAATCTGATGTTGCGCCATCACTGCATCATCTTGCCCGCGTCGACCAAGAATGCCGCCATGTACTTTAGGATGAAGTGTTTTCACTCGTCCATCCATCATTTCAGGAAAACCAGTATAGTCGGAAACTTCGGTAACATTCAGACCTGCTTCGGCCAGTAGATGTGCTGTTCCCCCTGTTGAAAGCAGTTCGACACCGCGATTGGATAAGGCTTTAGCAAATTCAACAATACCCGCTTTGTCAGAAACACTCAGCAGGGCACGATGGATTGGACGAAGCTGTTGCATTAGTGTGATCCCTTGGATTTCATCAAACAAGAATGTGTCATTAAAAAATTATGTGGTAATTTTTCTACTATGATTGTAACGCAAACGTTTGCGTGATGCTCGATAAATTTTATCAAAATATCCACCTGTTAATAACTTGTGTGTAACTTCGTATAAGTCGGGATTTTGCTGTGTAATTCAGCAAATGATAATTTTTTTCAAAAAAACTATTGTCAGCGCCGGAAAACTCCCTATAATGCGCATCCGTTGTCACGACAAACACACAAACCAGTCGGGATGACAAGCGTGAAAAGCCGCGAAAATAAAGGCTTGACACGCTGAGAGGAAAGCGTAAGATACGCAGCCTCGCAACCCGGAACGAACGTTCGGTTGCCCTGCTCTTTAACAAGTTAATCAGACAATCTGTGTGGGCACTCGCAGGACATTATCAACAAGGCCGAAAGGCCAGAAAGATTAAAGTCTTGAAGAGTGACTGAAACAGTTAATTC
>NZ_NKHP01000002.1:116224-119426 GCF_014467235.1 Xenorhabdus indica
GCTCTTTAACAATCTGGAACAAGCTGAAAAATTGAAACATTCAGTGACACGGCTTTCTGAGTGAAAGCGGTCATTGAAGAGTCTCTCAACAACCCCAGTCCGAAGACCCCTTCGGGTTGTGAGGTTAAGCGACTAAGCGTACACGGTGGATGCCTAGGCAGTCAGAGGCGATGAAGGACGTGCTAATCTGCGATAAGCGCCGGTAAGGTGATATGAACCGTTATAGCCGGCGATGTCCGAATGGGGAAACCCAGTGCAATCCGTTGCACTATCGTTTGATGAATTCATAGTCAAACGAGGCGAACCGGGGGAACTGAAACATCTCAGTACCCCGAGGAAAAGAAATCAACCGAGATTCCCCCAGTAGCGGCGAGCGAACGGGGAGGAGCCCAGAACCAGCAACAGCTTGTGTGTCAGTGGAAGCGTCTGGAAAGGCGCACAGTAAAGGGTGACAGTCCCGTACACGAAGATGCATAAGGTGGGAGTTCGATGAGTAGGGCGGGACACGTGGTATCCTGTCTGAACATGGGGGGACCATCCTCCAAGGCTAAATACTCCTGACTGACCGATAGTGAACCAGTACCGTGAGGGAAAGGCGAAAAGAACCCCGGCGAGGGGAGTGAAAGAGAACCTGAAACCGTGTACGTACAAGCAGTGGGAGCACCCTTTGGGGTGTGACTGCGTACCTTTTGTATAATGGGTCAGCGACTTATATTCTGTAGCAAGGTTAACCGTATAGGGGAGCCGCAGGGAAACCGAGTCTTAACGGGGCGTTAAGTTGCAGGGTATAGACCCGAAACCCGGTGATCTAGCCATGGGCAGGTTGAAGGTTGGGTAACACTAACTGGAGGACCGAACCGACTAATGTTGAAAAATTAGCGGATGACTTGTGGCTGGGGGTGAAAGGCCAATCAAACCGGGAGATAGCTGGTTCTCCCCGAAAGCTATTTAGGTAGCGCCTCGTGAACTCATCTTCGGGGGTAGAGCACTGTTTCGGCTAGGGGGTCATCCCGACTTACCAACCCGATGCAAACTGCGAATACCGAAGAATGTTATCACGGGAGACACACGGCGGGTGCTAACGTCCGTCGTGAAGAGGGAAACAACCCAGACCGCCAGCTAAGGTCCCCAAGTTCTGGTTAAGTGGGAAACGAAGTGGGAAGGCTCAGACAGCCAGGATGTTGGCTTAGAAGCAGCCATCATTTAAAGAAAGCGTAATAGCTCACTGGTCGAGTCGGCCTGCGCGGAAGATGTAACGGGGCTAAACCAGGCACCGAAGCTGCGGCAGCGACACGAATGTGTTGCTGGGTAGGGGAGCGTTCTGTAAGCCGTTGAAGGTGAACTGTGAGGTTGGCTGGAGGTATCAGAAGTGCGAATGCTGACATAAGTAACGATAATGCGGGTGAAAAACCCGCACGCCGGAAGACCAAGGGTTCCTGTCCAACGTTAATCGGGGCAGGGTGAGTCGACCCCTAAGGCGAGGCTGAAAAGCGTAGTCGATGGGCAACAGGTTAATATTCCTGTACTTGGTGTTACTGCGAAGGGGGGACGGAGAAGGCTATGTCATCCGGGCGACGGTCGTCCCGGTTTAAGCGTGTAGGTGGGGGTTCCTGGTAAATCCGGAGCCCTGATAACACTGAGGCGTGATGACGAGGCACTGCGGTGCTGAAGTGACAGATGCCCGGCTTCCAGGAAAAGCCTCTAAGCATCAGGTAACATGAAATCGTACCCCAAACCGACACAGGTGGTCAGGTAGAGAATACTCAGGCGCTTGAGAGAACTCGGGTGAAGGAACTAGGCAAAATGGTGCCGTAACTTCGGGAGAAGGCACGCTGGCGTCAGGTGAAGAAACTTGCTTTCGGAGCCGAGGCCAGTCGCAGAGACCAGCTGGCTGCAACTGTTTAATAAAAACACAGCACTGTGCAAACACGAAAGTGGACGTATACGGTGTGACGCCTGCCCGGTGCTGGAAGGTTAATTGATGGGGTTATCCTTAGGGAGAAGCTCTTGATCGAAGCCCCAGTAAACGGCGGCCGTAACTATAACGGTCCTAAGGTAGCGAAATTCCTTGTCGGGTAAGTTCCGACCTGCACGAATGGCGTAATGATGGCCAGGCTGTCTCCACCCGAGACTCAGTGAAATTGAACTCGCTGTGAAGATGCAGTGTACCCGCGGCAAGACGGAAAGACCCCGTGAACCTTTACTATAGCTTGACACTGAACCTTGAGCCTTGATGTGTAGGATAGGTGGGAGGCCTGGAAGTGTGGACGCCAGTCTGCATGGAGCCATCCTTGAAATACCACCCTTGAATGTTTGATGTTCTAACGTAAGCCCGTTATCCGGGTTGCGGACAGTGTCTGGTGGGTAGTTTGACTGGGGCGGTCTCCTCCCAAAGCGTAACGGAGGAGCACGAAGGTCAGCTAATCACGGTCGGACATCGTGAGGTTAGTGCAAAGGCATAAGCTGGCTTGACTGCGAGCGTGACGGCGCGAGCAGGTACGAAAGTAGGTCTTAGTGATCCGGTGGTTCTGCATGGAAGGGCCATCGCTCAACGGATAAAAGGTACTCCGGGGATAACAGGCTGATACCGCCCAAGAGTTCATATCGACGGCGGTGTTTGGCACCTCGATGTCGGCTCATCACATCCTGGGGCTGAAGTAGGTCCCAAGGGTATGGCTGTTCGCCATTTAAAGTGGTACGCGAGCTGGGTTTAGAACGTCGTGAGACAGTTCGGTCCCTATCTGCCGTGGGCGCTGGAAGATTGAAAGGGGCTGCTCCTAGTACGAGAGGACCGGAGTGGACGCACCACTGGTGTTCGGGTTGTCATGCCAATGGCACTGCCCGGTAGCTAAGTGCGGAAGAGATAACCGCTGAAAGCATCTAAGCGGGAAACTTGCCTTGAGATGAGTCTTCCCTTATCCCCAGAGGATACTGAAGGAGCGTTCGAGACGAGGACGTGGATAGGCTGGGTGTGTAAGCGTGGCGAGACGTTGAGCTAACCAGTACTAATGTACCGTGCGGCTTAACCTGACAACACCGAAGGGGTTTTGGGGGCGTTGGAGAGAAAGACGAAAAGTTTCAGAGACGGGAGTGGCCTGGGCCAGTCCGGCAGCTTGTTCGGGATTGAAAACAGGATTTGTCTGGCGGCAATAGCGCGGTGGTCCCACCTGACCCCATGCCGAACTCAGCAGTGAAACGCCGT
>NZ_NKHP01000002.1:119526-332974 GCF_014467235.1 Xenorhabdus indica
GAATTAACTGTTTCAGTCACTCTTCAAGACTTTAATCTTTCTGGCCTTTCGGCCTTGTCGATAATGTCCTGCGAGTGCCCACACAGATTGTCTGATTAACTTGTTAAAGAGCAGGGCAACCGAACGTTCGTTCCGGGTTGCGAGGCTGCGTATCTTACGCTTTCCTCTCAGCGTGTCAAGCCTTTATTTTCTCAGCTTTTCACGCTTGTCATCCCGACTGGTTTGTGTGTTTGTCGTGACAACGGATGCGCATTATAGGGAGCATTCGAATTTACGCAAGCGTTTTTTATAATTCCCTTTCCAATCGAATAAAATTTAATCAAAAGAGTTATTTTTGCCTATTTTTTATCACATTTGGTAATTCTGCAAGGCTATTAATGACCAAATCGGCAGCCTGTTCTGCTTCTTGTGTTACAGGTTTCCCTGTACGTACGAGCACCTTAATTCCGACATTAGCGGCATTTGCTGCTTGCATATCTTCTATTTTGTCTCCCACCATATAAGAAGCCGCCATATTAATATGCAGTGCTTTTTGTGCATCAAGTAACATACCTGATTGGGGTTTGCGGCAATCACAGTTCTTTTTATAGTGTTCATCACTTGCTTCTGGATGATGTGGACAATAGTAGATACCATCAAGATCAATGCCCCGGTCCGCAAGTGACCAATCCATCCATTCTGTTAATTGTAAGAACTGATCCTCTGTGAACATTTCCCGGGCAATTCCCGATTGATTTGTTACTAATACCAATGCATAGCCCATTTTTTTCAATTCCAGCATGGCTTCAATCGTGCCATCAATAAATTGAAAATTATCTATTTCATGGACATACCCATGATCAATGTTGATCGTGCCGTCACGATCTAAAAATACGGCGGGAATACCTTGAGTCACCTGATTGCTCCAAGAATGTACTGAACAGACAGTATCGCATGATTTGTTAGTGAATGAGAATGCAGCATTTAATTTATTCCCAGTTGACTTAGACGTCTAGACGCCTTAACATCCACTTTAATTCATGACTTGTTGCAAATGCTTTCAAGTTACTCACTTTTATATCTCTAAGAAAAACATAAAAATGATAAGACTGACTCAGATAAATAAAGTATTTCAACAAGGAACGCGCAGTATAAAAGCACTTTCTGATATCAATCTGCATGTCCCGCAAGGGCAAATTTATGGTGTGATTGGTTCCTCTGGAGCTGGAAAGAGCACTTTGATTCGCTGTGTGAATATGCTTGAACGCCCTACTTCCGGTCAGGTACTCGTTGATGGGCAGGATTTAACTTCTCTTTCAGAACGTGAACTGACTCGTGCTCGTCGTCATATTGGAATGATTTTTCAACATTTTAATCTGCTGTCATCCAGAACAGTATTTAACAATGTGGCACTACCTTTAGAATTGAACAACACTCCAAAAGCAGAAATAAAAACGAAAGTTGATGAATTACTGGAATTAGTTGGTCTTTCTGAGAAACGTGATGCTTATCCTGCCAACTTATCTGGTGGTCAGAAGCAGCGTGTCGCCATCGCCCGTGCTCTGGCAAACTCACCAAAAGTACTTTTGTGTGATGAGGCTACCAGTGCGCTGGATCCAGCAACAACGCGCTCTATTCTGGAGTTATTGAAAGATATTAATCGTCGTTTAGGGTTAACTATTTTGTTGATTACCCATGAAATGGACGTCGTTAAACGCATTTGCGACCAAGTTGCCGTCATTAGCGGTGGTCAGTTGATTGAACAGGATGTGGTTAGCGAAATATTTTCTCATCCTAAGACGCCTGTTGCTCAAGAGTTTATCAAGTCCACACTACATTTGGACATTCCTGAGGACTATCAGCAAAGATTACAGTCTGAATCAACTCCGGATAGCTGCCCATTATTGAAACTGGAATTTACAGGTAAATCCGTTGATGCTCCGCTAATCTCCATGGCGGTACGCCGTTTTAATATCGATATCAGTATATTGAGTTCTCAAATGGATTATGCCGGTGGTGTTAAATTTGGCGTTATGCTGGCTGAATTGGACGGCGAAAATAGCAGTATTGAATCAACAATTACGTTCTTAAAAGAGCATCATGTGAAAGTAGAGGTTCTCGGTTATGTCTGAAGGAATGATTTTATTATTGGCTAAAGGAGTCTGGGAAACTCTGGTGATGACTTTTGTTTCCGGTTTTTTTGGTTTTGTGATTGGCTTACCTGCCGGTGTGCTTTTATATGTTACTCGTCCTGGGCAGATCATAGAAAATGGTACTTTGTACCGCACGCTTTCTGCACTGGTAAATATAACGCGGTCAGTTCCATTTATTATTTTGTTAGTGTGGATGATCCCTTTTACTCGGCTGATTGTGGGAACTTCAATCGGGTTACAGGCAGCGATTGTTCCTTTAACTGTTGGTGCAGCACCGTTTATTGCTCGCATGGTAGAAAATGCATTATTAGAAATTCCATCCGGGTTAATCGAAGCAGCACGAGCAATGGGCGCAACGCCATTCCAGATTGTCAAAAAGATTCTGCTACCAGAAGCATTACCTGGTTTGATCAATGCAGCCACAATTACCTTAATTACATTGGTTGGGTACTCTGCTATGGGTGGCGCTGTTGGTGCTGGAGGATTGGGCCAGATTGGTTATCAATATGGTTATATTGGCTACAATGCAACCGTGATGAACATCGTATTAGCATTATTAGTTGTCTTAGTATTCTTAATCCAATTAGGTGGCGACCATTTAGTTAAGGCCGTAAATCGTAAATAACTCAACAAGTGTGCCGATTAACGGCACTTATACCCGATAGTTTTCAGATGGCAGTAAACAAAACTGCAACTTAAAATCTAAAAGGTATATTACCGGGCTTACATCCAAAAGCCTCATTATAGTAGTACGCAATAACTTGATAAGACAGGTTATAAATCAGTATTCGATAGGGGTAAAAATATGTCAGTGAAATTGAAATCCATTGCTGTAATCGGGACATTATTGGGAACACTCGCACTTGCAGGCTGTGGTCAAGAACAGAGGGACCCAAACCACATTAAAGTGGGTGTCATTGCAGGGCCTGAATTACAAGTTGCTGAAGTTGCGAAACAAGTAGCAAAAGAGAAATATGGCCTTGATGTTGAACTGACAACATTCAATGACTATGTTCTACCGAATGAATCACTGAGCAAGGGGGACATTGACGTCAATGTTTTCCAGCACAAGCCTTACTTAGACCAGCAAACAAAAGAGCGTAACTATAAACTGGCAATTGTTGGTAATTCTTTTATCTATCCAATGGCTGCTTACTCTAAGAAGATCAAATCACTGGACGAACTACAGGCTGGTTCTCAGATTGCTATACCAAACGATCCAACCAACCAGGGGCGTGCTCTGCTGTTATTGCAAAAACAAGGTCTAATCAAATTGAAAGAGGGTGTCGGCTTGCTGCCAACAGTTCTGGATATTACCAGCAATCCTAAGCAGTTGGATATTGTTCAACTGGAAGCACCACAATTACCACGTTCACTGGATGATCAAAAAATTGCTTTAGCGCTTATCAATAATACCTATGCAGGACAAATTGGTTTAACGCCAGAGCAAGATGGGATCTTTGTTGAAGATAAAAATTCACCTTACGTCAATATCATCGTCAGTCGTGAAGACAATAAAGATGCAGAAAATGTTCAAAAGTTTGTGAAAGCCTATCAATCACCCGAAGTCGATCAGGAAGCTCAAAAAGTTTTCAAGGGTGGCGCAATAAAAGGTTGGTAATCTTTCATATTTAGGCAATCAAGATTAAAATTCTGGGGCGGATATTTTTATCCGCCCATTTTTATTTATTGGAGAAAGGAGAGCTTGTTATCATCGTTTCACCAATACTCAATCATCCCACACACTGATTCAATCAGAATAAGGATTCATCTCAATGCGTATGTTACCTGTCTGTTTCTTGGTGCTTTTTATGGTTGGGTGTACTTCTCTGCCAACCCGGTTTGATAAAACTGATAGGCCGGATTCAGAGACGGAAAACTATTCAATCAGAAAAAACCAGAGTTCAACTAATGTTCGGTTATACACAAAACCAGATGAACTATTAGGCTCACCATTTAAAGATCTCGGTATCGTTGCGGGGGAATCCTGCCGAAATACACGACAAGATCCTCCAGCAAGTATTGCTGTTGCACGACAGAAGATGCTGACAAAAGCCTCTGGCCTGAATGCCAATGCCGTTCTACTGCATCAATGTGCAATCCTGTCTGGTCAGGGGTGCTATCAAATTGCTATCTGTGAAGGCTCAGCGCTGAGAACCACGAATTAGACATTATCACGTTATTTATTAATAAAAATATCCGGTACTGAAAAAGGCTTATGGCAGATTTTCATTTTACTCAAATAGGAACAATTCACTCTCCTTACAAAGAGAAGTTTGCCATTCCCCGTCAGCCGGGTTTGGTGGAAGATGGCACAGGCCAACTCGAATTGCTCGCCCCTTATAATCAGGCAGATGCTGTGCGTGGTTTGGAACAATTCAGCTATCTCTGGATTGTTTTCATTTTTCACCAAACGATGAACGACGGCTGGAACCCATTGGTTCGTCCCCCCCGCTTAGGTGGCAATGCTAAAATGGGCGTATTTGCTACCCGTTCAACCTTTCGCCCCAATCCGATCGGTATGTCTTTAGTTGAGTTGAAAGGCATTGACTCTCAAAACAATCGCGTACTACTGCAACTGGGTAGCCTGGATTTAGTGGATGGAACTCCCGTACTCGATATCAAACCCTATCTACCCTTTGCTGAATCACGTCCTGAAGCCAAAGCAGGATTTGCTCAGGATACACCAAATGCAGATATGGATGTTTGTTTTTCGCCAACCGCAGAACATCAACTTTTATGCCACCAGGCAAGTTATCCCCATTTACGACGTTTTATCAGCCAAGTTTTGGCTCAAGATCCGCGTCCTGCCTACCGTAAGAAAGAGCAGGAAAAGCGAGTATATGCAGCTCATATACTGGATTTCAACGTACGCTGGCTGGTTAGCGACACCATAACGGAAGTGGTTTCTATCGAACCGCGCTAAAACTCCTTTTGACATCGTAAACTCACTGGTAGACTAGCGGCTTATTTTATTTTCTGGGCTGGGTGGCCCTATCTTATTTCGCCATCCAGAAGCAACTTGCTATCCAATGGAAACTTACTATGCGTACTAGCCAATATCTGCTCTCTACTTTAAAAGAGACGCCTGCTGATGCAGAAGTAGTCAGTCATAAGCTGATGCTTCGTGCCGGAATGATCCGTAAACTCGCTTCTGGTCTTTACAACTGGATGCCGACCGGTGTCCGCGTGTTGAGAAAAGTTGAAAACATTGTTCGTGAAGAGATGAATAATGCTGGAGCAGTTGAGGTTTCCATGCCGGTAGTTCAGCCAGCAGATTTGTGGCAGGAAAGTGGCCGTTGGGTACAATATGGCCCGGAATTACTGCGCTTGGAAGATCGCGGTGCCCGTCCTTTTGTTCTGGGGCCAACCCATGAAGAAGTCATTACTGATCTGATCCGGAACGAAGTAACTTCCTATAAGCAACTTCCATTGAATCTGTTCCAGATCCAAACCAAATTCCGTGATGAAGTTCGTCCGCGCTTTGGCGTAATGCGTTCACGGGAATTCATCATGAAAGATGCTTACTCTTTCCACACCAGTCAAGAGTCTCTGCAAGAAACTTATGACAAAATGTACGACGCCTACAGCAAGATCTTTACCCGCATCGGGCTGGATTTCCGCGCAGTTCAGGCAGACACGGGTTCTATCGGCGGTAATGCTTCCCATGAGTTTCAGGTTTTGGCAGCCAGTGGGGAAGATGATATCGTTTTCTCTACAGAATCTAACTATGCAGCGAATATCGAACTGGCCGAAGCGGTCGTGCCTTCTCAGGAACGTTCAGCGCCAACAGAAGATATGCGTCTGGTGGATACACCAAATGCAAAAACCATTGCTGAGTTAGTAGAACAATTCAATCTGCCGATTGAGAAGACGGTCAAAACACTACTCGTCCATGCCACAGAAGAAAGCGGACACAAACTGGTGGCATTACTGGTTCGTGGTGATCATGAATTAAATGAGATCAAGGCAGAAAAACTGCCATTGGTGGCCAGCCCACTAAAGTTCGCTACCGAAGAAGAAATTCGTGCTATCGTCAAAGCTGGCCCTGGCTCTTTAGGCCCGGTGAATCTGCCTATACCTGTTATCATTGACCGCAGTGTATCCGTTATGAGCGACTTCGGTGCAGGTGCCAACATTGATGATAAACACTATTTTGGCATTAACTGGGAGCGTGACCTGCCTGTGCCAGAAATCGCAGATATTCGTAATGTGGTTGACGGTGATATCAGCCCCGATGGTCAAGGGACATTACAAATCAAACGTGGTATTGAAGTTGGTCATATCTTCCAACTCGGCACAAAATACTCGGATGCCCTGAAAGCAACCGTACAGAACGAAGATGGTCATAACCAAGTTGTTACAATGGGATGTTACGGTATTGGCGTGACCCGTATTGTCGCGGCTGCCATTGAGCAGAATCACGATGATCGCGGTATTATTTGGCCAGATGCAATTGCACCATTCCAGGTAGCAATTTTGCCAATGAATATGCACAAATCCTATCGCGTCAAAGAGGTTGCCGAAAAACTGTATGCTGACTTACGTGCCAGCGGTATTGATGTGATTTTCGATGACCGTAAAGAGCGGCCAGGTGTGATGTTTGCAGATATGGAACTGATTGGTGTGCCACATACTCTGGTTATCGGTGATCGCAATCTCGATAATGACGAAATCGAATATAAATACCGCCGCAATGGTGACAAACAGATGCTGAAACTGGAAAACGTGGTTGAATACCTGAAAAGTAACATTAAATCATCTTAATTCTGATTAAGTATCCAGCCTGCCTTCAGGCAGAGTCAGTAATAAAAAACCTGCGTACTCAATGCGCAGGTTTTTTATATGTGACAAAAGAGATCACTTCTTACTTTTTAGTCTGGCAAGAAGAGGATTTATCAAAACGGATTTTACCTGTCTGAATTAATGCATTATCAAATAATCCATCTTCCATTGAAGGACGAAGTGTATAATACCCTTCCACTTCCACATAAACAGGCTTTTCACCTTCCACGCCCGTTGCGCTGTAACCTCGTTCCAGCTCGATATTTTCCGATGCATCATAGAATTTTCCGCTGTGGCATTCGATAAAAGTAGCACTGTCAGCAAAATAGCGATATTCACCTGACAGTTTCTTCGGAGTCACCTTTGCCAGCTTATAATTTAATTCTGACTGGATAGGTTCGCCTTTAATATCCAGCATAACCAGATCCTCTCCTGTCATCTGGTAATAGGCTTTTTCACCCTCATCACCGGTTAAATTTATCTTTTTACCATTGGCGACCCAATGTCCTGTCTCAAAAAAGGGTTTTTCTTGTCCGGATTCCAAATAAGTTTGTCCCAGAATATATGTGCCGTCATTTGAAAGCTGTAAGGTAGTCTCAATACCGGCACAATCGGCGCAAGGTATCACACCATTAAACACCTTCTCATTGATTCGAAACTGATTCTGAGGTGTCGAATCATTCTGATGAGTAGGATTATTCTGACACCCAACCACTGTAAGCACTCCTGATGCTACAAGAGCAAGTAATATGTTTTTATTCATCGCCATTTCCATTCAATACACCTAGCAGATACACCATCTTTATAACATCAGTCTTGTATAAGATATGAAGTTTTCTTGATCAGATTGACATTACTTTACTGTATCTCAAAATTCACAGTGAAAAGCCAAGTAATAATGGCGTAATTTTGTTGCGTAATGGTAGAGTAAAGATTTAACCTACTGACTTTTTCAAAGTAACTCAACAAACTTATCCAGTCATCAAGGAAAAGTTACTATGCTATAGTCGAAGGTAGCATTTTTGCATTTGAGTTTGGTCAATCACGGGCGGCACGATAACCGCCACTAATATGGTGGTGAGCAAATATGTCTATAGATACTGAATATCAACCAATTAACTGTGATGATTATGATAGCCTTGAGCTAGCTTGCCAAAACCAGCTTCACTTACATATCCAGCTACGGGATGGTGAAAGATTTGAGGGAAAAGCTAATAAATTGATTTTGAGAAAAAAAGTCGAATATATTCTCGTAGAATCAAATGAAGAAACCCGTGAATTAAGATTAGATCACATTATCAGTTTCAGTAACCCAGATATTGGAACAATTGTTATTGAACATTCTTCATTATAAGTAGCACGTAGAACACGTTTACTACACAACAAAGGCTAACTACATAACAAAAAGTCCTCATACTAAGTGAGGACTTTTATCGTTGGAAAAGTAAATTTCCCATGTAAATCAGACATAAAAAAACATTTTTCATGATACTCGCAAATGTCAACATAACCTAATTATAAAACGAATCATTCAATAGCATCCCAGGCACCTTTTCCGCGACTTCCAGATACAACTGTTGATGCTCCATCGCCAATGAAAAAGCCTAATAATGAATTATTCTTATCAAAAAATAATATGCCTGCAGTTGCAACAAATGTGTTGGTCCAATAATTAGTTGTATATCTCAAAAGCTTTTCATAATCACTGGCGTAACATGTCCCCCAATATTTCCCCCACCCAGGTGTACCTAACGCATCTCCCTTTCCGTTGAATGTCCTATCAGTGCTACTTAAATAGACAGTAATGTATGTTTTAAGTATAAGGCTAGAAATACTAAAAGTTGCGTCATAAAAATCACTTGATTTAATCAGAACAAATGCATGACATATTTCATCAATCTTATTTTGATCCAGTTTATCTTTCATTGCTGTAGAAAATGACTGTAAAATTTGAAGCTTAATTTCACTCTTATTATTTTCAATACTCATAACAATAACCTTAATCAAAATAAAGAACCAAATAAATAATAGAATTATTTTTATGACAAAATCATATATAAAATATCCCCCCAAAAAAAACCGGGACATCATCTTATTACCCGATGTTCTTTATTATTCACTCATTTGAGAGCAAACGAGGTTAAATTTATAGTAAGATTTATTTTTATAATAAATAATTCCACAAGATCAAACTTATTTGAATTTATAATTGGTTATACCTCTCAAAAATTATCCTACACTTTAAAATTTAGCACATGTTCTTATAATTTCAATAATAAATTATTTCTATTTTACATTTTTTCACTTATCGCGTTAATAACTAAAAATTAATTCATTAAACAACAAGAGATTACATTATTCCTAATGTAATCTCCTAAAACCGCAATTCAGGCTTCTACCGATGAGTAACTAAATATGAAGTAAGATAGTACGAGGTAAAATTTTCTGCCACTGAACTGAAAAAAACATCTCTTCAGCTAAAGGTTGCCCCTCTTTCGTCACAAAAACCCCCAATGCTGCAATGAGCTTATCATCATAGTAGAGCAATGGCGTTCTTTCCCTGAGCCAAGGTGCCACACCAAGCTCCTGCCATAACTTTTTACTATGGCGGGAATGCTGCCGCCCCACGATACTGATATTTCCCTGAACCCCAAAGCGGATTGTAACCCGCTCATTATACTTAGGTGCTCTGATGTTAACCGTATCTTCTTTACCCTCCCCACTTTCGGAAAGGAAAAGTGTGCCTAGGCCATCTGGTAATGGCAATTCCTGTTCTGTATTCCATTCTATAACCATACCAGCAAGTGATTGGTATTGAGAAACTAGCCATAACTGTTGTCGATAACGGCGGATATCAAACTGCCCTAACCTGAAACAAGGTTCTGCATCCTGTCGGGAAAGTGCGACTTCTGACCAGATCCGTTGAAGCTGTTCACGAGCGGGCATTTTCACGCCATGCCGACTGAGCCACCGACGTAGTAATGCGTTACGTTTAGCTACAGAATATGTTTCCAAAGGGGGAATGACTATCGCTCCTTCTGGAGTTATCAGCGAATTCAATAAATCATCAAGCAATTCATCCAGCAATTGTTCTTGCTCGCCGCACAAACTGGCACTACGGGAAACCGCTTGTGAAAAGTGCGGCCAACGCTGGTTGAGCAGTGGCATGATATTCAAACGCAAGAAATTGCGATCATACCGATCATCCTGATTACTATCATCTTCAACCCATTTCAGCCCTTGTTCTTGCGCATAGTTTTCTAATTCTGCACGACTGACATTCAGTAATGGGCGCATGAGTATTGTCTCAGCAAATGACATAGAGGATGGCATGGAAGATAAGCCAGCCGGTCCACTTCCCCGTTTTAACGCCAACAAAAATGTTTCAGCCTGATCATCAAGGTGCTGTGCCGTTACCAGAATCTCACCCTGTTGCAACTTATGCCGAAAAACCTGATAGCGGGCATCACGAGCCGCAGCTTCGACACCTTTCTTCCGGCTATCCAGGCTCACTCTTTCGGCGTGGAAATCAACCTGCCAGTCAGCACAAATCTGGCGACAATGAGCAACCCACTCATCCGCTTTTTCGTTTAAGCCATGATGGATGTGGATTGCCCTTAATGTGATAAAATTCTGTTTATCACCGCCCGCTTGTGAAGATTGCTGGCGCAGACGAACCAGCAAATGCAGCAACACAGTAGAATCCAGTCCACCACTAAACCCAACCAAGATTTTTTTATGTGTCCCTATCTGATCCGTCAATGCAATCATCAGAGGCTCATGTGTACTATTCATTGTGGATAACGCTCTTTTTTAATTCGGAATATCAATCCTCAATCAAATCATCCGACAATGTATTTTTCGTCGAAGTTTCATTCTTTGCACTGATACAAAGGACCCCAGATATGATAACAAGCCCTAATCCGACCACATAAGCCGGAACGAATTCATCACCAAAAAACAAAATCAACCACATCATCGACAATATTGGTGATAAAAATAGGATCGAGGCAATTTTCGGTGAGTCAGGGCTACTCATGGCCTTAAACCAGATAATATAGGAGATCCCATTCAATATGATGCCATTTAGCAGTGTTGGCATCAGGGGATCTCCCACAGGCCACTGGAATTTGCTAAACGCGAATAAAAATATGAGAGATACCACAGTTGAGTTAGCGAAAACCCAAAACGTACTGATATAAGGATCAATAGCAAAGTGTTTTGATAAAACAGACAGTAACGCAAAACAGAACGCTCCGCTAAACACCAGTAATAGAGCCTGTGGATACTGCACAGAAATTTGGGTGATATTGCCTTGAGTAAAAGTGATGACAACTGCAATAAAACCAATTGTCATACCTATCATCTGCTTGATAGACAATTTCTCTTTGAACAAGAGAAATGACAGTCCGATTATCATCAATGGCCAGCTATATTGAATGACCAAAACAGCAACACCATTTTCGATGGAATAACCATAGTAGAGCAGTAAATAAAAGAAACAGTCCAAAGCCCCTAATATAAAGACCTTAATCATTACAGGAAAAGGAATAAATAAGAGTTGTTTCCAGTTTCTCCCCATCATGACCGCAACCAGAAAGACAGCCAAAACAGACAGTACATTTGACCAGAATAAAAATTGGAAATGATCCATCTCTTTCTGACCAAAACGCGATATAGACGGAATGAAACTCCAAATGAATACACAGGAAAACGCATAAATAATATATTTATATTTGGCCATCGAAAACCCAACTTATTATTTTTAATACCCTGTAAATGAGATAATTTATCTCAACATGTGATAAAAATGATAATATCATTCAATATAGTTTCTGCTGATTTTTTTACCATATTCAATAAAACAAGTGGAAATAATGAAGAATTACCATCCTCCAATACTTCCACCTGTAAAAGAATTACCTGCAAAAATGGTATGTAAAATTATACTTAATCAGGTTATTAACAATAGCCGTACTGCATTAAACGTTCATAACGACGGTTCACTAATTCTTCACTGCTAAGCTCACTCAATTCAGTAAGATCAGCCAGTAATTGTGCTTTCAGCGTATCTGCTATTACTTCGTAGTTACGATGTGCACCACCTAATGGCTCCGGGATCACTGAATCAATCAGTTTCAGCTCTTTCAGACGGGGAGCTGTATTTCCCATCGCTTCTGCTGCCAAAGGTGCTTTATCAGCACTTTTCCATAAAATGGAAGCACAACCTTCCGGCGAGATGGTGGAAAACGTACTGTATTGCAACATGTTCACTTTATCACCAACACTCAGTGCCAATGCACCACCGGAGCCACCTTCACCGATAACCGTACAGATAACAGGCACAGACAAACGGGACATTTCACGCAGGTTACGAGCGATAGCTTCTGACTGCCCACGCTCTTCTGCTCCCACACCCGGATACGCGCCCGGAGTATCAATCAAAGTGATGATTGGCAGTTTGAAACGCTCTGCCATTTCCATCAATCGCAGAGCCTTGCGATACCCTTCTGGAGATGGCATACCAAAGTTACGACGGATCTTTTCTTTTGTCTCACGACCCTTTTGATGCCCAATCACCATCACCGGACGACCATTAATACGCGCCAATCCACCAACTATCGCTTTGTCATCTGCATAAGCACGATCACCAGACAATTCTTCAAAATCAGTAAAAATGTGCTGAATATAATCCAGTGTATAGGGACGAAGGGGATGACGTGAAAGCTGGGAAACCTGCCATGCTCCCAGATCAGAGAAAATTTTGCGGGTCAGCTCTACGCTTTTTTCCCGCAGACGCTGGACTTCTTCATCCAGATTGATATCTAGCTTTTCGTCTTGACGGCTAACTGCGGTGAGCGAATCAATTTTCGCTTCCAGCTCGGCAATCGGCTGTTCAAAATCCAGAAAATTCAGAATCATAACGTTCCTATTTTAGTCAAATTCTAATTCTACCTGCTCGCTACCCAGCAGAGTTCGTAGATCTGTCAAAAGGGTATCCGTTGGAGTTACCCGCCATGTTGCCCCGAATCGTAAACGGGCACGGGCATCCACCCGCTGGTAATAAAGATGAACCGGTATCGTACCTGAACGGTGTGGCTCCAATGTTCCACGGAGACGGTTCAATAATTGTTCATCAATTTGCCTGTCTGACAACGAGATAGCAAGCCCACGTGCAAATTTTTCACGGGCCTCACTGATATCCATTAATTCCCGGACTGTCATTTTAAGCCCACCACTGAAGTCATCAAAGCTGACTTGTCCGGTTGCGATTAAAATTTTGTCCTTCTCCAGCAAGTGCTGATATCTTTCCAGGGCATCAGAGAACAGCATGACTTCCAGCCGCCCTGAGCGATCATCCAATGTGCAGATACCAATACGATTACCCCGTTTGGTCGTTACAATTTTGGATGCCAGCACCAAACCTACCACAGTTGTAACTTGCCCACGAGGTGTTGGATTCACATCTTTTAGACGTAATCCATTTGTATATCGTTCAATCTCTTTTAAATAACCGGTGATCGGATGACCGGTCAAATATAACCCCAGAGTCTCTCGCTCACCATCCAATACCACCTGATCCGGCCATTTTGGTGTACTGGCATATGAACTCTCAACCTGTTCAGGTTCTTCCGCCAGCACGCCAAACATATCCGTTTGCCCAGTGGCTTCGGCCTTGGCATGTTGATCCGCTGCTTTCAGAGCATCTTCCAGTGAGGACATTAAGGCTGCACGGTGTGGCCCTAGCCTATCGAATGCCCCTGACATAATCAGTTTTTCCATCACCCGGCGGTTCAGTTTTTTGATATCAACACGGGCACACAGTTCAAACAGTTCCTTAAAATGTCCACCTTTCTGACGAGATTCAATAATGGCTTCAATCGGTCCTTCACCAACACCTTTGATCGCGCCAATGCCATAAACAATTTCGCCTTCATCATTGACGTGAAAATGGTATAAACCGCTATTAATATCAGGAGGCAGAACTTTCAAACCCATACGCCAGCATTCATCCACCAGGCCAACGACTTTCTCGGTATTATCCATATCAGCTGTCATTACAGCAGCCATGAATTCTGCCGGATAATGGGCTTTTAGCCATAATGTCTGATAAGAAACCAACGCATAGGCAGCAGAGTGAGATTTGTTAAAGCCATAACCTGCGAATTTCTCCACTAAATCGAAGATTCTCATTGCAAGTTCGCCATTTATTCCCTGTTTTACCGCGCCATCTTCAAATACTGAACGCTGTTTAGCCATTTCCTCCGGTTTTTTCTTCCCCATCGCACGGCGTAGCATATCTGCACCACCGAGGGTATAACCTGCCAATACTTGAGCAATCTGCATCACCTGTTCCTGATACAAGATGATGCCATAGGTTGGTTCCAATACAGGCTTTAAGGACTCATGTTGCCATTCGACATCCGGATAAGAAATTTCTTCCCGCCCATGTTTACGGTCAATAAAGTTATCCACCATGCCTGATTGCAGTGGCCCAGGACGGAACAGCGCTACCAGAGCGATCATGTCTTCAAAACAGTCGGGGCGCAAACGCTTGATCAAATCTTTCATGCCACGGGATTCAAGCTGAAACACAGCCGTTGTTTCAGAACGTTGCAGCATGTCAAAACTTTTCTGGTCATCCAATGGAATTGCCGCAATATCAATCGGTTCCAGATTTTTCTTGGCGCGACGTGCATTTACCATCTCAAGTGCCCAGTTGATGATGGTTAATGTTCTCAGTCCGAGGAAATCAAACTTCACCAATCCGGCATATTCCACGTCATTTTTATCAAACTGGGTAACCGGGTTCTGACCTTCTGGATCGCAGTAAATAGGAGCAAAATCAGTGATTTTAGTCGGTGCAATAACTACCCCACCCGCATGTTTACCTGCGTTACGAGTTACCCCTTCCAATTTACGCGCCATGTCAATCAGCGCTTTGACTTCTTCATCCGCTTCGTAAATTTCAGGTAACTGAGGCTCTGCCACAAATGCCTTTTCCAGTGTCATTCCCGGATCAGGAGGAACCAGCTTTGATATTCGATCAACAAAACCATAGGGATGCCCAAGTACTCGCCCAACGTCACGAATTACTGCTTTTGCCGCCATCGTACCAAAAGTGATGATCTGTGACACAGCATCCCGTCCGTACATATCAGCAACGTGTTCAATAACCTGATCGCGTTTTTCCATACAGAAATCGACGTCAAAGTCAGGCATGGAAATACGCTCTGGGTTAAGGAAACGTTCGAACAGTAAGTCAAATTCAAGTGGATCGAGATCAGTAATTTTCAGAGCATAAGCGACAAGAGAACCCGCACCAGAACCACGCCCAGGGCCTACTGGTACACCGTTATCTTTCGACCACTGGATAAATTCCATTACGATCAGGAAATAGCCTGGAAAGCCCATCTGGTTGATCACTTTCAACTCAATATCCAGGCGCTCATCATATTCTATGCGCTTTTCTGCCCTGATTGCCGGATCAGGATAAAGGAATGCTAAACGCTGCTCTAAACCCTGTTTTGATTTTTCAATCAGATAGTCTTCCGTGCTCATCCCCCCTGTCGGGAACTTTGGCAAGAAATATTCACCAAGACGGATCGTAACATTACAGCGTTTCGCAATTTCTACGCTATTTGCTAATGCTTCAGGGATGTCAGAAAAAAGCTCACACATCTCCTGCTCACTGCGCAGATATTGCTGGGGACTGTAATTTTTCGGGCGCTTGGGATCAGAGAGTGTATAGCCGTCATGAATGGCAACTCGAATTTCATGAGCTTCAAAATCTTCACTTTCCAGAAAACAGACATCATTAGTTGCTACAATCGGCAGATTTTTTTCTGCCGCTAATTCAACAGCGGCATGCAGATAAGTCTCTTCATCCTGACGTCCGGTGCGGATGAGTTCCAGATAGTAGCAATCTGGAAAGTGTTCCTGATAAAAATCAAGGCATTGTTCAACTAACACATGATTGCCACGCAGCAAAAACTTGCCAACATCGCCCATACGTCCGCCAGACAACAATATTAGTCCCGCTTTATATTTTACCAGCCACTCTTGTTTGATGGTTGGGCCAATTGCGCCATAGCCTTTCTGATAGGCTTCGGAAATCAGTAAGGTCAGATTCTGATAACCTTCATTATTACGGGCCAGAATGGTCAGATGGGCATATTCATCACCCAATTGATCACTTTCCATGTAGAAATCAGCCCCAATAATGGGTTTAATACCTGCACTATGAGCACTGCCATAGAATTTCACCAGACCACACAGATTAGTAAAATCCGTGATTGCAAGTGCAGGCATACCCAGTTCAGCCACTTTTTTTATCAGTGGTCCTGTTTTGGCTAAGCCATCAATCATTGAATAATCGCTATGAACACGCAAGTGCACAAAACGTGGTTCGGTCATAATCTGCTCAGATAATTATTCCAGATTTTATCCAAAAGCCAGCGCACGTTTGACTGGCGCAAAACTTCTACGATGGTGTTCCGTCACTCCCAACAAAGACAGTTTTTCCAAATGCAGAGCGGTGGGATAACCTTTGTGTTTCGCAAAGCCGTACTCAGGGAACTGTTTATCCAGTTCAGTCATTTCCCTGTCTCGTGTTACTTTTGCCAAAATAGAAGCGGCACTGATTTCCGCTACCAGGCTATCCCCTTTGACTACCGGCTGTGCTGACATCGATAATACAGGGCAACGATTTCCATCAATCAAAACATAATCAGGCTGAATAGCCAGACCTGCAACAGCCCGCTGCATAGCAAGCATTGTGGCATGAAGGATATTAAGCTGGTCAATTTCTTCTGGCTCAGCGCGACCAAGGCTCCAACACAACGCTTTTTCTTTGATTTCCAAATAAAGCACTTCCCGACGTTTTTCTGTCAGTTTTTTCGAATCCATCAAGCCTGCAATGGGGTTAGCAGGATCAAGAATAACTGCCGCAGTCACCACCGCACCTACTAACGGGCCACGACCAACTTCATCAACACCGGCAATCAAATTCGCCTGAGGATAAACAAAATTCATTATCTTCTCGCTAACTCCAGTACCGCCTGTGCCGCCTGCTCATCAGCATCACAACGAATACTTTCATGCAAATGCAGGAAGGTCTGTTTCAACGCTTCCACCTCAATACCACCACACAAGAGCGGCAGCAATGCCTCTGACAGCGCTTTTGGCTCGCATTCATCCTGTAGTAACTCTTTGACTAACTCTTTACCTGCCAACAAATTAGGCAAGGAGACATAGGGTGTTTTCACCAAGCGTTTTGCCAACCAATATGTAAGAGGTTTCATTCTATAGCCCACGACCATTGGGCACTTAGCCAGCATACATTCCAATGCTGCTGTACCGGATGCCAGTAAAGCCGCATCGCTGGCAATCATTGCTTCACGAGCTTTACCATCTAATAAATGAATGGATAATTCCGGTGCAATTTCATCTTTTATACGCTGAAATTGCTCACGCCGGTTGGCATTTACCAATGGAACTAATACATGCAAATCAGGCAAATCCTTCCTTAGCAATTGTACAGTTCTGAGAAAATCGGCACTCAGCATTTCTACTTCGGCATGGCGACTACCCGGCAGAAGCGCCAGGCAATGAGCACCTAATGGAATATCTAACGTTTCCCTGGCGGCAATTTTATCGGTTTGCAGCGGCATTGCATCTGCCATTGTATGCCCAATAAATCGGCATGGAACATTAAATCGATCATAGAACGCTTTTTCAAACGGCAAAAATGCCAGTACCAGATCTGTCGCACGACCAATTTTGAACACCCGTCTCTGACGCCATGCCCATACCGATGGGCTGACGTAATGGATAGTTCTGATCCCTTGCTGTTTCAGTCGGCCTTCCAAGGTGATATTGAAATCAGGAGCATCAATGCCAATAAAAACATCTGGTTTCAGCTCAGTAAAACGCGTCGTTAAATCTTTACGAATTTCCAACAAACGGGACAAACGCCCTAAAACCTCAACGATCCCCATGACCGCCAGTTCTTCCATCTCATACCAGACTTCACAACCTTCGGCTTGCATAAGAGGGCCTGCGACACCCACAAAACGGGCATCAGGGATTTTAGCTTTCAATGCGCGGATCAGTGCCGCACCAAGGATATCACCAGATGTTTCTCCGGCGACTAAGCCAATTATCAGTGGACGTTGATTATTGGCAGAAGAAAAGGTAGTCAAAGGAGTGTCCTTCATCTACTTAACGAATGATGCCACGGCTGGATTTTGCTGAACTCGCCAGAAAATCACTGAATACTTTCACATGTGGGTTGTTTACAGCCTGAATTTCAATTTCTTTTCTGGCTTCTTCCAAGGTTTTTCCACTACGATAAAGTTCCTTATACGCATTACGGATAGCGTGCAGCGATTCTTTATCAAATCCACGACGTTTCAGGCCTTCAATATTCAAACCAAAAGGCGTGGCATGGTTACCCTGTGCAATAACATAAGGAGGCACGTCCTGAGCAACGCCGGAACACCCTCCCACCATAACATGGGAACCAATTTGACAAAATTGATGAACTGCCGTCATTCCACCGATGATCACGTAATCACCAAGAATAACATGCCCCCCCAATGTACCGTTATTAGCAATGATACAACGATCACCGACAATACAGTCATGAGCAATATGGGCATTAATCATCAGCAAATTATCACTGCCAACTTTGGTGACACCACCACCCTGGACAGTGCCACGGTGAATCGACACGCTTTCGCGGATACAGTTACGATCACCGATTTCAACACGAGTGGGTTCACCCTGATATTTGAGGTCCTGATTGGCTTCACCAATTGACGCAAATTGATAAATCTGGTTATCACGACCAATCTTAGTTATCCCGTTGATCACAATATGGGATTTCAGTTCAGTCCCTTCACCAATTTCTACTTGCGAACCGATATAACAAAATGGGCCAATGTGAACATTGGCACCAATAACAGCGCCTTCTTCAACAATGGAAGAAGGGTGGATAGTAGCAGTCAGATCAATCATGCATTAAGCCTCACGGCGGCGGGCACACATCATTTCAGCTTCGCAAGCCACTTCTCCATCGACTTTTGCTACACCTCTGAAACGCGCAACACCACGGCGTTCTTTAATAAATTCTACTTCCAAAATCATCTGGTCACCCGGCAAAACTGGTCGTTTAAAACGTGCGCCATCAATAGCTGCAAAGTAATACAATTCTCCTGGCTTCAGTGTACCAACACTTTTGAATGCCAGAATTCCAGTTGCCTGGGCCATTGCTTCAAGGATCAATACACCAGGAAAAATTGGCTTACCCGGGAAATGCCCCTGAAAAAATGGCTCATTAAACGTTACATTTTTAACTGCTCGTAAAAACTTGCCTTCTTCAAAATCCAGGACACGATCTACCAGCAAAAAAGGGTAGCGGTGAGGTAGTAAATCCAAAATTTCTTCAATTTGCAGAGTATGATTATCACTCATCTAAATACTCTTCCTGTCTATATTCCAATCGTAGTATCAAAAAATGTGTTATTAAATAATATCGTCAAAACATACAGCATTAACGACACGGCCTGCATCAACTCCCGGAGGAGTTATCAGACAGGCCGCAAAAATAAAAGCATAACCAAAACGGTTGTATGATTACTTGCTGTCACCTTCAAGCTGGCGTTCCACAGATTTAAGCCGCTTATTCATTTCATTAATATTCATTACCAAAGCAGCTGTCTTACGCCAAACTTTATTCTGTTGTACTGGCATACCAGATGAATATACACCCGGCTCAGTAATAGGGCGTATCACCATGCTCATACCAGTCACAGTTACTTTATCACAGATTTCCATATGTCCGTTTATGACACTGGCTCCACCAATCATACAATAACGACCAATTTTCAGGCTCCCCGCCATAATGACACCACCCGCTATTGCAGTGTTATCACCAATTGTGACGTTGTGAGCAATTTGGCATTGGTTGTCAATGATAACACCATTACCGATAACAGTGTTATCCAGAGCACCACGATCTATAGTAGTACAGGAACCTATTTCAACACGATCACCAATCATTACCGTGCCTAACTGAGGGATTTTAATCCAATTACCGCGATCATTGGCATAACCAAAACCATCAGAGCCTATAACAGCTCCTGACTGAATGAGGCATTGTTCACCGATTTCAACATTATGGTACACAGAAACATTGGCCCAAAGGCGAGTTTCTGTACCAATACGCACATTTTTGCCAATAAAACAACCTGCACCAATGATAACGTTATCACCAAGCACAACACCTGATTCGATAACTGCATTTGCCCCAATTGCAACATTTCTGCCCAATGTTGCTTCTGGAGAAATCACTGCTGATGAATGGATATCCTGTGCGGGTCGTGGCGTCGTATCCATGATTTGCGCCATACGTGCATAGGCAAGATAAGGATTATCAACCACCAACGCTGGAATCTTACAATAAGGTAAATCGGCTTCGCGCAGCACAACAGCAGCAGCCTGACACTCTGCAAGTTTCTCGGTGTAACGGCTATCCGATAAAAATGTAATTTGTTCGCTATTTGCTGAATACATAGGGGCAATACCAGTGACGACGATATTGCCATCACCATGCAATTGCGCATTCAACTGCTGAGCAAGGTCAGCCAATCGAATCGAAACCATTTATTTATTTAACCTGCTTCAATACTTCTGAGGTAATATCTTTGCCAGATGCAGCATATACTGCAGTACTTGCATCAAGAACAAGGTCATAACCTTCTTTACCTGCAACCACTTTGACTGCATCCTGAATTCGGCCCAAGAGCTTGTTACGTTCTTCCATTTGACGACGACGGTTATCATTTTCAAAAGCCTGTGCTTTTTGTGCAAATTCATTACGTTTAGTCAGCACTTCCTTTTCTAATTTTTCGCGCTCACTTGCCTTCATGGTTGAACCATCACGCTGCAATTTTTGGAGCTGAGACTGCAAGTCGGATTCCATGCGCTGCAAATCAGATGCTCGGCCTTTAAATTCGTTTTCCAACTGTTTTGCAACAGCTTCATGAGCAGGCAGTTGTTGGAATATTTCACCAACATTCACGATAGCGATTTTTTCTGCCGCCTGAACACCAGCAGAAAAAGCTAATGCGATACCAAGGCTTGCTGCACACAGTACTTTCTTCACGATAAACTCCTTTGACTTACGCTATTGACATGTTGGGATATTTATAATCGCCTTATTTAATAATAAGGCGATTTTCCACCAAGAACGATTGATTTTTACCAGGTTCCACCAATATTAAACTGGAATTGCTCTGTTCTATCCCCTTTATAATCTTTGATTGGCTGAGCATAAGAGAACGTTAGAGGTCCCAATGGTGATAACCATTGCAACGCAATACCAGTAGAAACACGGACATTATTCGGTTTGCTGTAATCAGGTAAGCCAGCGTAATTGCTCCAGTTGGTATCCCATACTGTTCCTGCATCTACAAACAGAGACGTCCGCACAGAGTTAGAATATTTTGCATCCAGGAAAGGCGTCGGCGTAATCAGTTCGAAACTGGCAACTGCTGTTGCGTTACCACCTACTGCATCCTGGGACACTCCCCTGCTATCAACTTCAGGCAGACCATCTTTCCCTTTTTTGAAATAAACTGCTTTTGGACCAATATTATTGGGGCGGAAACCTCGAACACTAGTGGAACCACCAGCATAGAAGTTTTCATAGAATGGCATTTCCTTACCACCGAAACCGCTACCATAGCCCAGACGAGCACGTCCCATTATGACCCATGAATGATCATCATCAATAGGGTAATAACCCGCAGAGTTCAGAGTAACTTTATAGAATTGGTTATCTGAGCCAGGCACAGTGATTCTCGTATCTAACCCTGCTTTAAGCCCGGAAGTCGGGAAGAAACCACGGTCAAGGCTATTGTAATTCCAGCCAACTGTCAGCATAAAGTCATTGGCATCAAACTTGACCTTATCCGTAAAACCCGGATCTTTGTTCATTTTCTTCATGTAACGCCACATAGCCAACTGAGGACGTATATTAGACAATGAGTTATGAACATAGCCTAATCTGAAGAATAACGAGTTATTTTCATTCAGCGGAATACCAAAAGAACCATCTGTACCGTATGATTTGTTGGTATAGTTAGAAAGAGAGGCATCATCAGCACGAAAATCATTATAAAACAGTCGCCCCCCCAGACTCACACCGTTAACAGTGAAGTAAGGGTTCGTAAAGGACAAATCCGCCGACGTTGAGTAATCATTCTTGCTGGCATTGATCCCCACGGCATTACCTGTTCCTAGCCAGTTATCCTGCTGAACACCGATCTGGAAACTCATCCCACTTTCAGTACCGAAACCAATCCCAAAGTTCATGGAGCCTGTATTACGCTCTTTAACTTTATAAACCACATCAACCTGGTCAGGGCTGCCCGGTACACGTTCTGTTGCAACATCAACCGTTTCAAAATAGCCCAATCGATTGAGGCGTTCTTTTCCGTACTCAACCAGATCATTACCCAACCATGCCCCTTCCATCTGACGCATTTCACGGCGTAATACGGAGTCTTTACTGGTGTCATTACCAGTGAAACGTATGTTACGGACGTAGAAACGGTGACCTGCATCTACGTTGACATGGAGTTTCACAGTTTTGTCTGCATCATTGATTTCAGGTTGTGTCATGACACGAGGATAGGCGTAACCATAGCGGCCAAGAAGATATTTGATCGCCATTTCCATATGGGTTACCCCAGTTCCATTATACAATGAACCAGGTTTAATATTAGTCAGTTTCGTTATTTCAGATTGGTATCCTGCCAAATTACCATTTACATCAACACCTGAGATTTTATATTGATCCCCTTCCGTGATGTTAATAGTGATATAAATCCCTTTTTTATCGGGTGTCAGATTGACTTGAGTCGAATCAATGTTGAAACGAGCATAACCCCTGTCAAGATAGAAACTACGCAGTTTTTCAAGATCGCCTTCTAACTCCTGTTTTTGATATTTCTGATTAGCTGTCAGATTCCACCATGGAACATCGTCCCTGAGTTGGAAATTATCGAGCAATTCATTAGTAGAAAAGGTCTTATTGCCAACAATATTAATCTGCTGAATTTTGGCAGAAATACCTTCGGAAAAGACAAGTTTCAGATCGACACGATTACGGGGAAGGGGTGTGACAACGGCTTTTACTGTGGCACTGTATTTACCAACACTATAGTAGAAATCTTCCAGCCCCTTTTCGATATTTGACAGCATAGTGCGGTCAAGGGCTTCACCAACACGAACACGAGAGGCCTCAAGGTTTTTCTTGAGCATGTCATCTTTCACCGCTTTGTTACCGGAAAAAGTGATGCTGGCGATGGTTGGCCGTTCTTTTACCTGAACAACCAGTGAATTGCCATCACGCAAGACACGAACATCTTCAAAATTTCCAGTCGCGAACAAGGCGTGGATCGCGCGACTGATATCCCCGTCGCTGACTGTATCACCTACGCGAACAGGCATATTCAATAATGCTGCACCAACGGTGACACGTTGAAGACCCTCAAAATGAATGTCCCGAACTATGAATCCGTCTGAACCGTATGCAGTGGCGCTGCCGAACAGCAGCGACGCTATGAGCAACTTTTTCATCGCCATCGTTGTTATGCGTTTTCCTAACTGGTCTCCCACCTTAAAAGCGGGAGAAATCATTGAAAAGTGCAAGCCCCATTAATAACACCAGCAATATAGCACCAATGCGATAACTGAAGTCTTGTACACGCTCGGAGACCGGCCCTCCCTTGATTTTCTCGATAGCAAGGAAAAGCAGGTGTCCACCATCTAGTACAGGTAATGGGAACAAGTTAATGATCCCAAGATTGACGCTGATTAGCGCCAAAAACATCAAATAATACACCAAGCCAGAATCAGCCGATACACCAGCTCCCTTGGCTATGGAAATAGGGCCGCTAAGGTTATTGAGTTTTACATCTCCAACAATCAATTTGCCAATCATATTGACGGTCAGCTTCATCAATTGCCAGGTTTTATCCCCTGCCTCATAAAAAGCATAGAATGGCCCATATTGTTGAACTGTTTTGTATTCATCTGCCAGGGGAATGATTTTAAATTCGATACCAGCAAAACCTATTTCACGTCCATCGGAAAGCTTTTTAGCAGTTGGAGTCAATGATAAAGTGATCATGCTGCCAGCTCTCGCAACGTCTAATTTTAGAGAAATATTTGGATTTTTCCTGACATAAGATGCAAAACTGTGCCAAACATCTATATCCTGATCATTGACTTTAACGATCCTGTCCCCATTTTGTAAACCCGCTTTTTCGGCTGCCGAACCAGGATGGATTTTATCCACCTGAGAACTGGGATGTGGAATAACAGGCATAATTCCTAAAGATAGCAAGATATCCTGTTTGGATGGATCAAATGCCCAATGTCGCAAATCCAGTGTTTTTTGAATAGCATCAGAAGAGTCCATTGGTGCTACACTCACCTCAACGGAGGATTCACCAACTTGACTCACTAACGCCAGCCTTGCTGAGTTCCAATCAGGAGTTTCGATACCATCAACCGCTTTTAGTTCCATTCCGGGCAAAATATTTGCCTGCGCCGCTATAGAATCGGGTTTAATATCCAAAACCACTGGGCGTACCGAAGGCACACCAATCACAAAAACCAACCAATAAGCGACAACAGCCAGAATAAAGTTTGCGATTGGGCCTGCGCTGACAACTGCCGCACGCTGACCGATGGTCTTGTTGTTGAATGCCATATGACGACGTTCAGGAGCAACAGTTTCAACCCTTTCATCAAGCATTTTGACGTATCCGCCCAAAGGAATAAGGGCAATAACGTATTCGGTTCCCTGTTTATCTGTACGACGCCAAAGTGCTTTACCAAACCCAATGGAAAAACGCTCAACGTAAATACCACATCGTCTGGCCACCCAAAAGTGACCAAACTCATGCACTGTGATAAGCACACCCAATGCAACAATAAATGCAGCCAGATTCCAGAGAATATCCATTAATGTACCTTCAGAGACCAAAGCCAGAAGAAATTAACATTACCAGTCCTGCAAAAACAGGAACCGCCGCAGTCAAACTATCTACCCTATCCATCACACCTCCATGTCCTGGGATCAACTGACTGCTGTCTTTAATTCCTGATTCTCGCTTGAACATACTTTCGGTGAGGTCACCGAAAACAGATGCAATAACAACAACGGCGGAAATCAACAATAAGTTCTCAGGCATAACAGGCATTGGGGCAAATTTACTGAACAGCCATGATATAAACGCAGCAGTCAACAATCCACCAGCCAGCCCTTCAAGCGTTTTGCCCGGAGACACCTTAGGTGCCATTTTATGTTTACCTAATGTACGCCCGAAAATGTAAGCCCCCGAATCAGCGGCCCACACCAGTAACATCACATACAACAGCCACCACGCACCGTGATAAGTATTATTTTCATATCCTTGGGTACGCAACACCATCATTCCACAATAAAATGGCACAATTGTCAGAAAACCAAATGACATACGCAGTGTAACGGAGGATTTCCAAATAGAAGCTGAAGCAGGGTAAGCAATCACTAATAAAATAGCCGCAGCCCACCAGAGCATTCCTGCCCACAATAGATATACAATTTGTGGTTTTTCAATAAGGTGAGTAAGATCTGCCAAAGAGTATTGCAAGACCAGCAACCCCACAGTACACAACACTGCCAGAGTAACACGTTTAGTCTGTGTCAATAATCCGGCAAATTGCCCCCATTCCCATGCAGCAAGTGCTGAAACTGCAATAACAACCAACCCAAATCCTGAGGGGGGAAGTAAAAACAGAGCTGCAATAACAAGTGGAATTAATACTAACGTAGTTAAAAGACGGTACTTCAGCAAGTTCTCCTCCTATGATCCCACTTCGGCATCGTCTGGTGTTCCGCCAAATCGGCGTTCTCGTTTGGCAAAGGCATGAATAGCACCTTCAAAAGCTGTTTCATCAAAATCAGGCCAAAGTATATCGGTAAAATATAATTCTGCATAAGCGATCTGCCATAACAGGAAATTACTGATACGATGTTCACCTCCTGTCCTGATCACTAAATCAACTTCAGGCTGTTGACTCAAATTCATGAAACTACTGACTGTTGCTTCGGTAATTTCCTCAGGATGAAGCTGATTTACTCTGACTTTCTCAGCAATCTGCTTAACACTCTGAACCAAATCCCAACGGCCTCCATAATTGGCGGCGATATTAAGCTGCAATCCGGTATTGTCCGCCGTCAATTCCACTGAACGGCCGATACGTTCCTGTAACCGTGGGCTAAACCGACTGATATCACCAATAACAGATAATTTCACATTGTGCTTATGTAAGCTCTTCACTTCATTATCAAGGGCAAAAACAAACAGTTCCATCAATGAACTGACTTCTTGTTGTGGACGATTCCAGTTTTCACTACTGAAAGCATATAATGTCAGTGATTCGATATTATTCTTAACCGAAAAGCTCACAGCGCTTCGTACAGCTTTAATTCCAGCACGATGACCAAAAACTCTTAATTTCCCACGCTTTTTTGCCCAGCGACCATTACCATCCATAATGATAGCAACATGTCTGGGTAACGTTAGCGATGAGCCACAATCACTAGGCGATATCACTCAAACTAATCCTTAAATAACTAAGCTGACTTCTTGTGCTTCAAGAACTTTCACACATGAAAAAGCCGTGTTAATGATCACCACGGCTATTTCTGGCATAAACCCGAATGAAAGCCTTTATCTCTGATATACCCTTAATCTCTTAAGCTGTTTCTTTCGTTGTTGACTGTGCAACAACTCAGAATCTATTGGGTATATACGCCCACAAAAACGTATGCCAAATATCAAACTGGTTATTATAACAACTATGATTTACCTGCGAACTATATCATTTGACCAAACGCAAACAAACATATACTTATCAGCAAAATTCGCTATTTAGCAAAGGCTTTGATTTCCTCTTTCGCTAAAGTTCTCGCTATATTATCGATTTCTAAGACCTCTTCGATGCTTTGAGGTTCAGATAAATTTAATTTTTCAACTACCTGCCGATTCACCATAGCAATATCAGTAAAACAAATTCTATTCTGTAAAAAAGCACTAACGGTTTCTTCATTAGCTGCATTCAATGCTGTTGTTGCAGCCTGTCCTTCATGACATGCATCAATTGCCAATTTAAGGCATGGGTAGCGGCGATAGTCCAACACTTCAAAAGTGAGTGTACTGAGTTCAGTAAAATCCAGTGGTTTCGCACCGGATATAATGCGATTAGGATAGGCCATGCCATAAGCTATCGGAGTACACATATCCTGTGTTCCCAATTGCGCAATGATACTGCCATCATGGTAACGAACCATTGAGTGGATCACTGATTGCGGATGCAACAGTACTTCCATTTCATCAGCAGAAGCATTAAACAGATTACGGGCTTCAATATATTCCAACCCTTTATTCATCATTGTTGCAGAGTCAACGGAAATTTTACGCCCCATTGACCAGATGGGGTGAGCACAGGCCTCATCAGGTGTGACATAGGGTAATTTATCCAAGGAGGTTTTGCGGAATGGCCCACCGGAGCCCGTCAAAATAATGCTGGAGATACCATGATCTTTTAAATTTGCAGTGCCGAGGTTATGTTGCACTGATTCAGGCAAACTTTGGAAAATAGCATTATGTTCGCTATCAATTGGCAATAATTGCGCTTTATATTGGCTAACCGCCTCCATAAACAGGCGGCCACTAGTAATAAGAGATTCTTTGTTAGCGAGTAGAACTTGCTTACCCTTGCGAATCGCGGCCAGTGTTGGCAATAATCCAGCGACACCAACAATAGCAGACATGACTTGATCGACATCTTCCAGTGCTGCTAAATCACAAATGGCATCTTTTCCAGACAGGACTTCGATTTGGCTGCCTTGTTCCTGCAATAAACTCCGCAATTTTGTTGCTGAATTTTCATCTGCCATTGCGGCATATAGAGGCCGAAACTCCAGACATTGTTGTGCCATGAGTTCGCTATTTTTCCCGGCAATAAGTGCCACAACTCGGAATTTGTCTGGGTTATTTCTGACAACTGAGAGTGTACTTTTCCCGACGGACCCCGTTGAACCGAGGATAGTTAAGCGTTTCATTTTTATACTCTAAGTATTCTACTAACATAAAATCGCAATAGTTTGATCTGTCCTGATCGCCATGTCCATTGCTTGAGAAAGAAATGTGATACGAAATGGAAAATATTAATAATATTTAAATAATAAGATCAACGCCGCAGGGCTGCGGCGTTGATTCGAGAAGTGGCAATTAGAAATCCATCAACTCAGCTTCTTTATTTGCCAACGCTTCATCAATCTTTTTGATGAAACTATCAGTCAGTTTCTGAATGTCGTCCTGTGAACGACGTTCTTCATCTTCACTAATTTCTTTATCTTTCAGCAGTGCTTTAACCTTATCGTTAGCATCACGGCGTATATTACGAATGGACACACGGCCTTGTTCTGCATCACCACGAACGACCTTGATCAAATCCTTACGACGCTCTTCAGTCAGTGGTGGCAGAGGGACGCGAATGATAGTTCCAGCGGAAGATGGGTTTAACCCCAGATCAGAAGCCATAATCGCTTTTTCAACAGCTGCGGTCATAGAACGATCAAATACCGTGATCGCTAAAGTACGTGCATCTTCGGCAACAACGTTCGCGATCTGACGCAATGGCGTTGCCGCGCCGTAATATTCAACGCTGATACCATCCAACAGGCTAGGAGAAGCACGGCCAGTACGCACCTTGCTGATTTGGTTTTTCAGTGCTTCGACGCTTTTTTCCATGCGGTCTTGTGCGTCTTTTTTGATTTCATTAATCACGTTATAAACCCTTGGGAGCTGGTTATGTTCTAGACCATAAATATTAACATGATATTCTATGGCCCTGTGTCATTAAATTCGGCACATCAGGACACTGATCATACCGTCAAATTTCACCAATGTCTCTGAATACGGGAAGTGATAAATCCGATCGTGATAAATCAGCCGTGAGAAATCAACGTACCTTCACTTTCCCCCATGACAACACGACGAAGTGCGCCTGGTTTGTTCATATTAAAAACACGAATTGGCAGGTTATGGTCACGGGCCAGCGTAAAGGCGGCAAGATCCATGACTTTCAATTCACGCTCCAAGACTTCCTGATAAGCCAGCTTATTATAGAGAACCGCTTCAGGATCTTTTGTAGGATCAGCAGAATAGACCCCGTCAACTTTGGTTGCTTTTAACACAACATCCGCTTCAATTTCAATGCCACGCAAGCAAGCCGCGGAATCTGTCGTAAAGAACGGGTTGCCAGTACCTGCCGAGAAAATAACAACACGACCGTGACGCAGTAAGCTGATAGCTTCAGCCCAACTATAGTTGTCACATACGCCATTCAGCGGGATAGCGGACATCAAACGGGCGTTCACATAGGCGCGATGTAAGGCATCACGCATCGCCAGACCGTTCATCACAGTCGCCAACATGCCCATGTGATCGCCGACTACACGGTTCATTCCTGCTTCAGCCAACCCGGCTCCACGAAACAGGTTACCTCCGCCAATAACGACACCGACCTGAATACCCAACTCAACCAGTTCTTTGATTTCCTGAGCCATGCGGTCTAAGACGCTGGCATCGATACCAAAACCTTCTGCGCCTTGCAGGGCTTCTCCACTGAGCTTAAGCAGGATTCTCTGATATACGGGTTTTGCATTGGTTGCCATGGTGTTCAGTCCTAAGCAGATAAAGATTATTGGGGATTACTACGGTTTATTCAATGACTACACATCCACGCTATGCAGCCAGATGTAAAATTCATCTTTAAATAAAACAGAACCGCCAATCGGCGGCTCCGTTTAAACAATTAAGACTGTTTGCTCATTGCAGCAACTTCTGCTGCGAAATCAGCTTCAACTTTCTCAATGCCTTCGCCCACTTCGAAGCGAATAAAGTCGATAACTTTAGCATTGTTTTCTTTCAGCAGAGCACCAACAGTTTTGCTTGGGTCCATCACGAAGTTCTGACCAGTCAGAGAGATTTCGCCGGTGAATTTGTTCATACGGCCAGAAACCATTTTCTCTGCGATTTCGCGTGGCTTGCCAGACTGCATTGCGATGTCTAGCTGGATCTGATGCTCACGCTCAACAACGTCAGCAGGAACGTCAGTTGGGTTTACATATTCTGGTTTGCTTGCAGCAACGTGCATTGCGATGTGTTTGATCAGCTCTTCGTTTGCGCCTTCAGCAGCAACCAGAACGCCGATACGAGCACCGTGCAGGTAAGAACCTACCGCTTCACCTTCCAGAATAGCAACGCGACGGATGTTGATATTTTCACCGATTTTCGCGACCAGAGTAGTGCGCTGTTCTTCGAATTTAGCTTTCAGTGCATCAATGTCAGCGTTTTTATCAGCCATAACAGAAGCAATCACTTCTTTACCGAATGCCAGGAAGCCTGAATCTTTAGCAACGAAGTCGGTTTCACAGTTCAGTTCAACGATACCTGCGAATTTAGCATCAGATGAAACTTCAACCAGGATAACGCCTTCAGCCGCAACACGGCCTGCTTTTTTAGCTGCTTTTGCCTGACCTGATTTACGCATGTTATCGATAGCCAACTCGATATCACCATTTGCTTCAACCAGTGCTTTTTTACATTCCATCATGCCTGCGCCAGTACGCTCACGCAGTTCTTTTACCAGAGCAGCGGTAATGTCAGCCATTTGTTTTATTCCTCGATGTGTCTCGCGGGAAGATAAGATTCCGCGGGGAAAGTTATCAGATAATAGTTCTATATCAGATAAGTAAAGGGGGCCATAACAGGCCCCCTAACCAATATATTTCAATACCTGGTCAATAAGGGGCTCAAGAACGAGCATGCCTTATTATTCAGCGTCTACAAGACCTTCTTCAGCCTGAACAGCCAGATCTTGTGAACGGCCTTCACGAACAGCAGTAGCCGCAGCGTTCAAGTACAGTTTTACTGCACGGATTGCATCGTCGTTACCAGGGATGATGAAATCAACACCGTCTGGATCAGAGTTAGTATCAACAACAGCAAATACTGGGATACCCAGGTTGTTTGCTTCTTTGATAGCAATGTGTTCGTGTTCAGCATCGATAACAAACAGAGCATCAGGCAGGCCGCCCATGTCTTTGATACCGCCCAGGCTGTTTTCCAGCTTGCCAAGTTCACGAGAACGCATCAGCGCTTCTTTCTTGGTCAGCTTGTCAAAAGTACCGTCCTGAGATTGAACTTCCAGATCTTTCAGACGCTTGATTGACTGACGAACAGTTTTCCAGTTGGTCAGCATACCACCTAACCAACGGTGGTTAACAAAGTATTGGTCACAGCTCAGTGCTGCTTCTTTTACTGCTTCGCTTGCAGCACGCTTGGTGCCAACAAACAGAATCTTGCCTTTACGGGAAGCAATTTTGTTCAATTCTGCCAAAGCACCATTGAACATTGGAACAGTTTTTTCCAGGTTGATGATATGAACTTTGTTACGAGCACCAAAGATGAAGGGTTTCATTTTTGGGTTCCAGTAACGAGTCTGGTGACCGAAGTGAACGCCCGCTTGCAGCATATCGCGCATGGAAACAGTTGCCATTTTAGACCTCTATAAAGTTAATTGGGGTTATGCCTCCACAGATCCCATGACACCGACTCTTTAACTGTGTGCTATTCATACCATATGAAAGATATTCATACGAATTAGCCACATGAGAGCACCCCGGTGTATGTGCCGATCCGTGTGTGTTATTTACACAAATGAGTTTATTCAGCATTTCTGTAATATTACTTCTGCTATAGGAAACAATTACACAGAATACCGGCGCGCTTTATACCATAAACCGCCCCCATACACCAACATTTGTTACAGCTTTCTGCTAGTCTTGGCGATCAGCAGTTATTGTTAGATATACAGTGGGCTGATACCATTACCATCATCATTTCTTCCTTAATTAATATCAAAGAATCGGTAACTCCCCGATTCTGATGGACTGATTTCATGGCTATTACTATCAAAACAGACGAAGATATTCAGAAAATGCGCGTTGCCGGGCGTCTGGCGGCCGAGGTTCTGGAGATGATCGAACCGCACGTTAAGGCTGGCGTAACCACGGGTGAACTTGATCGCATTTGCCACGAATACATCACGAATAAACAGCAGGCCATTTCTGCCTGTCTGGGTTATCACGGTTTTCCTAAATCCGTCTGTATCTCTGTCAATGACGTGGTTTGCCACGGTATTCCAAGCGATGACAAGGTACTGAAAGAAGGCGATATCGTTAACATTGATGTGACTGTGATTAAAAATGAATTTCACGGCGATACCTCTAAAATGTTTATTGTCGGTACACCCACTATTCAGGGCGAACGCCTGTGCCGTATCACTCAGGAGAGCCTGTACCTTGCTCTGAGAATGGTTAAACCGGGTATCCGTCTGCGCAGCATCGGCAAAGCCATTCAGCAATACGTGGAAAATCACAATTACTCTGTAGTTCGCGAATATTGTGGTCACGGTATTGGCAGGGGTTTCCATGAAGAACCTCACGTGCTTCATTACGATGCTGATGACGGTGGCGTTATTCTGCAAAAAGGCATGGCCTTCACTATTGAACCTATGGTTAATACCGGCGATTTTCGTATCCGTACCATGAAAGATGGCTGGACAGTCAAAACTAAAGATCGTGGCTGGTCTGCGCAATATGAACATACCATTGTCGTTACCGACAATGGTTGTGAAATCATGACATGGCGCAAAGAAGAAGAGCCACATATTTCAGCCAAATTGGTTAATATATAACCATAACTACGCAAATAAGCAAAACCAGACTTTAAAAGCCCAATATCGAATTGGGCTTAAATAACTCATCGATTCAAAACGTCAATCTTCCTTAAATATAATATGGCCGCTTTCTCTTCATGGAAATATCAAAGAGCATAATCTATATGCCTAGCCAAGTATCTTACGGTTTAATAGATTAATTGAGTTACATAAAGTTAAATTTTAATTCATTCACAAAAGAACTTCACTCTATTTTTCCACATTATCTATAATATGTTTGTTGTATTTATTGGCTATATATTTTTCTATCTCCATTATATTTTCTCAAGAGAATTAAAATATGATACCTCATCAGATTGAGAGTTTTTTCTTCCCAAATTCTTACTGAATCTTCATACCAATTCGGTGTATCAAAAAATAATTGAGAAAAAACTAATTTCACATAGGAATCTTAAAAAACAAAAATCTAATTCTCTTCTTAAGAAGATATAACCCTAATTTAAAATAGTATGAATTTTTACATATTTTGCGTATTTATTGTGACGATGAGATTGACGGTTTTTTCAGATATAAACTGATTGAATGTTTAATTGGACGTGGGGCATCTGAATAATGATATTCTTGACCACACATTGAATATTTTATATGAGTCTGGTATTTCATAAAATTATCAGGTGATTGCTGAATAGCATATTGATAAATGCAGCCCTTGTACATAAACTGTCCCCATCAAGGCTTCATCATCGACCACTAACACCTGTTCATCCCACAGTTTTCTTATCATAGGTTTCTGAATATGCCAGTTGATATTGCTTTTGCGCACGCCCCCATTCCTCCTCTGTCTCCGGTGGAATTTTCCCATGATGACCTTCGGTGTCCCGCGCTGAAACAACATATTGATGAGTTTCAATTGTGGCTTGAGCAAGCATTCAAAGCTGGCATTTCCCCGACAGCATTGATTTATACCCGCAGTGATTATATTGACAGACTTCTGGTACGGTTATGGCAGCAACAAGGGTTTGATCAGATAGATTCACTTTCCCTGATTGCGGTCGGTGGTTATGGCCGACGGGAGTTGCACCCTCTTTCTGATATTGACCTTCTGGTTCTGAGCGAACATCCACTGACTGAAGAACAATCAACCCGTATCGGGCAATTTATTACGCTGCTCTGGGATATTCACCTGGAAGTCGGCCACAGTGTCAGAACATTCGAAGAGTGCATTGAAAAAGGACTTGCTGATCTGACAATCGCCACAAATCTGATCGAATCCCGTTTAATTTGTGGTGACTTACCGCTGTTCCTGCGCTTGCAGAAGCAAGTTTTCAGTGATGATTTCTGGCCATCAGCCCAATTTTTTGCTGCCAAACTGACCGAACAGAAAAAACGTCATCAACGCTATCACAGCACCAGCTACAATCTGGAACCCGATATCAAAAGTAGCCCTGGGGGATTGCGTGATATTCATACTTTACTTTGGGTTGCTCATCGCCATTTCGGGGCAACATCTTTAGATGAAATGGTCGATTTTGGCTTTCTGACCCGCGAGGAGCGTAATGAATTAAACGAATGCCAGAATTTTCTCTGGCATATCCGTTTTGCTCTCCATCTGGCTGTTACCCGTTATGACAATCGGCTGCTGTTTGAGCGTCAGTTTAGCGTAGCCCGGCTACTCGGTTATGAAGGCGAACGCAATCAACCCGTCGAGCAGATGATGAAGGATTTCTACCGCATGACACGTCGTGTCACTGAGCTGAATGAGATGCTACTGCAACTCTTTGATGAAGCCATTCTGACACTACAGCCTGACGAAAAGCCACGCGCTCTGAATGATGCATTTCAGCTACGGGGAGAACTTATTGATGTTATTGATGACACACTGTTTAGCCGTGAGCCTGCCTCAATTCTGAAAATGTTTTATCACATGGCTGTTCATCAGGAGATCACTGGGATCTACTCCACGACATTGCGCCAACTTCGCTATGCCCGCAGAAATCTCAGTCAGCCTTTGTGTAAGCTGCCTGAGGCCCGAAAAATGTTTATGGAGATCCTGCGCCATCCTCATGCGGTCAAAAGCGCTTTGCTTCCAATGCATCGCCATAGTGTTTTAAGCGCCTATACGCCACTTTGGAATAATATTGTCGGTCAAATGCAGTTTGACTTGTTCCATGCTTATACCGTTGACGAACATACTATCCGGGTATTGCAGAAGCTGGAAAGCTTTGCTGATGAAAATAACCGCATGCTCCACCCCGTATGTGTCGAACTTTATCCTCGTATTCCACAACCTGAATTGTTGCGACTGGCTGCTTTTTTCCATGATATCGCCAAAGGACGTAACGGCGATCACTCCGCACTGGGTGCCAAAGATGCGTTCACCTTTGCCATACAACACGGGCTGACAAATCGTGAAGCAGAATTAATAGAGTGGCTCGTTCACTATCATTTACTGATGTCAGTCACTGCACAACGTCGGGACATCCAAGATCCCGAAGTCATCCAGCAATTCGCCTGTCAGGTCAAAAATCAAAATCGCCTGAATTATTTGCTCTGCCTGACCGTTGCAGACATCTGCGCCACAAATACCAAACTATGGAATAATTGGAAACAGAGCCTGCTGCGTGAACTCTACTTTGCTACCGAAACTCAGTTACTCAAGGGAGTACAAAATACACCTGATTTACGTGATCATATCCGTCACAACCGCTTGCAGGCACTGGCTCTGCTGCGACAGGAGAATATTGACGAACAAAAGCTACACTCTATTTGGAGTCGCTGCCATGCAGATTATTTTTTGCGTCATACACCGGATCAATTAGCCTGGCACGCCAGCTATCTGGTTAACCATCAATCACCGGAACCAATGGTATTAATCAGTACTTCATTTTCTCATGGCGGAACGGAAATTTTCATCTGGTGTCAGGATCGGCCTTCTCTTTTCGCTGCTGTTGTTGGAGAGTTAGATCGACGCAACTTAAGCGTCCATAATGCCCAGATCTTTACCAATCGGGATGAAATGGCGATGGATACCTTTGTCATATTGGATCCGAATGATCACTCACTGGCACCAGATCGTCATGACCCCATTCGCCGGGCTTTACTCAAAGCCATTAATGCACCTCATCCCAAAGCCCCTAAGACACGTAATTTACCCGCTAAGTTACGTCATTTTGATGTTCCGCCTAACGTGAATTTTTTACCGACACAAAATCCCCGCCGTAGTTACATGGAACTGGTTGCGTTGGATCAACCAGGGCTGTTGGCACGGGTTGGCAGTATTTTCGCTGAATTAGGGGTTTCCCTGCATGGTGCCCGCATCACAACCATCGGTGAGCGCGTGGAAGATCTTTTTGTACTGGCGGACAAAGATCACCAGGCACTGGATAAAAAAATCAGAGAGGAATTATCAGAAAGGTTGACAGAAGCCCTTAACACCAAGGATAAAGTATAACCTTAACTAACCAATATTTGACTAAATATGAGGGACCCCATACCAATGCAGCAATTACAATCCATGACCGAATTAATGGCCATTATTGAAAATGCATTTGAAAACCGTGCCGATATCTCACCTGCAACTGTTAACGAAGCAACTCGTAACGCCGTCAATCAAGTGATTCAAATGCTGGACAGCGGTGAACTACGTGTCGCTGAAAAAATCGCAGGTGAATGGTTCACACATCAATGGCTGAAAAAAGCAGTATTGCTCTCTTTCCGTATTAATAACAACCAAGTTATGGAAGGAGCTGAAAGCCGCTATTTTGACAAAGTGCCTATGAAATTTGCTGATTATGATCAGGCTCGTTTCGAAAAAGAAGGTTTCCGTGTCGTGCCTCCTGCGGCAGTCCGTCAGGGAGCATATATTGCACGTAATACAGTGTTAATGCCATCTTACGTCAACCTCGGTGCCTATGTGGATGAAGGTACAATGGTAGACACTTGGGCAACTGTCGGCTCCTGTGCCCAAATCGGTAAAAACGTTCATTTGTCTGGTGGCGTTGGTATTGGTGGTGTTCTGGAACCATTGCAAGCCAACCCAACCATTATTGAAGACAACTGCTTTATCGGGGCCCGTTCTGAAATCGTAGAAGGGGTTATCGTGGAAGAAGGTTCCGTGATCTCAATGGGTGTTTACATCGGTCAAAGCACCAAGATCTATGATCGTGAAACTGGCGAAATCCACTACGGCCGTGTACCCGCAGGATCTGTCGTCGTATCCGGCAACTTACCTTCCAAAGATGGCAGCTACAGTCTGTATTGCGCTGTTATTGTGAAGAAAGTGGATGCTAAAACTCGCGGCAAGGTTGGCATTAATGAATTGCTACGCACAATAGACTGATTCTTTTAATAGCAGATAAAAAATTTGCTGTTTTTTTGATATCTTCCATTTCATTTAGGTGACTAGGTGACACGCTATGTACGATAACTTGAAGAGTTTGGGGATCACACATCCTGAAGATATTGATCGCTATAGCCTCCGTCAGGAAGCGAATAACGACATTCTTAAGATTTATTTTCGTAAGGATAAGGGCGAATTTTTTGCCAAAAGCGTTAAATTCAAATACCCACGCCAACTGAAAACGGTATCTGACAATAATTCAGGGCAAGGTTACAAAGAAGTCAAAGAGATCAACACTAATCTGCGTTATGTGCTTGAAGAGTTGGATCAAATCTGTAAACATGATCAGTCAGAAGTGGATTTGAAACACAAAATTCTGGATGACTTACGTCACCTTGAGCATGTTGTTGCCAATAAGATTGCAGAAATCGAAGCGGATTTGGAAAAATTGACTCGTAAGTAACGATATCAGCCGTGTCATACACCGCTTATTCCTCTTCGTAAATTGACCTGATCAAAATAAAGGGTATAAGCGGTGTGACAGAAATCCTATAGCAGGGTTCCCCACTCCTCAACCCAATCCTGGGCAAAGACTTCCGGCTCGACCACTTCAGCGGCATCGATCAGCAAAACCTCTCCGATCCGTTTAGCGCCCTGTTCTTGTAACAGTTCATCAAAGGCATGACCGCCTCCGCAAAATGTATCATAACTACTGTCACCCAATGCAATTAGGCCATAACGTAAATCAGGCTGATAGCCCAATTTATCACTCAACTCGGTATAAAGCAGTTGAATATTATCAGGCAGATCACCTTGTCCGGTCGTTGATGTCACCACCAGAACAACCTGCCGCAAATACACTTGCCATTGTTCCAGAGTCGCATCTTCAAAGACCTCGATCTCATGTCCTTGCTGTTCAAGAACTTGCTGCGCTTCTTCCGCAACCGCTAGCGCATTACCATAAACTGTACCAACGAAAATACCAATCTTTGCCATAGATATGATCTCTTTAATGTTTGATACTGCTTTTATTCGTGAGGGGTTGGCCCCTTTATGTTTCAAGCTGCTATTTTTTGGCTACAACTCGAAAGTTATCGGGCGTGGACATTCCAATTCTGGCACAATACCTTGCCAGCCAAATTGCTCAAGCAAATGCTGCCACGGTGAATCCCATCGGGCAGCCAACAACAAGTTTTCTCCTGTCACCGGATGCTGAAACTGAAGATGGCTTGCATGCAGCATTAATCTGCCCGTTTGATAATATTTAGCAACTCCTCGATTTTGGCGCAAATCCCCGTGTGTAGTATCCCCGATGATGGGATGACGGATATGCGCCATATGCCGCCGCAACTGATGCTTACGGCCAGTTTTGGGCTTCAGTTCCAACAAGCTAAACCGTGATGTCGGATAACGCCCAATTTCAACCGGACATTCAACTTTCGCTAATACACGGTAATGAGTAATGGCTGATTGTGCTTCCCTATCCGTATCAGCGAACTTATCCGCAATTTTATCCAATTCTTCCATTAATGCGTAGTCAATAATATCTTCGCCTTCGACATAACCACGCACAACAGCATGATAGGTTTTTTGCATCTGCTGGTATTCGAATTGTTGAGAAAGTGTTCTTGCCACTTCGCTTGACAGCCCCATCAACAAAACGCCCGATGTCGGTCTATCCAACCGATGAACAGGAAAAACATGCTGCCCAAGTTGATCACGTAATGTCTGCATGACAAACACGGTTTCATGACGAGCCAACCAACTACGATGAACCAACCAGCCCGCAGGTTTATTCACAGCAACAATATGTTCATCCTGATAAATAATCTCCAGCATATTAACTATTCCGTGTCGCTATTCTGGGTAAAATGTCCCTGTACAAACAGCTTGTCCAATTCGCGCAGGTGCTCAAGCAACGGCAAATAATGTTTTGTTTCTTCCTTATAGACCTCTTCAAAATAAGGAGCGATAACAAACGCCGTCGGTAGACAAGCTTTCTGTTCAATCAGAGCGCACATTCTCGGAATAAGCACCCACTGGAGCCACTCTTCAGCAGCCATAGTATCAATTGAAAAAGGTTCTGTGCTCTCGAACGCTTCTGCTTTAGGAGGATAGCTCTGCCATAAACCAACGGTTTTCATAGTGGCTTCAATAAGCTGTAATTTATGTAGAATTTGTTTCTCGATACTCATGGTTTTTATCTTATCTTAGTTGTGCTGATGACTGATGTTCTGATGACAGAAGTTGCCATCACGTCATTAGACCGTAAGAATACCATTGTTCGATTTCAGCGGAAAATTTGTGACAAGATAAAGTGTCACAAAATAAGAGGGGAGACAAAATCTCCCCCTCTTATTTGATTTGTCATAGCAGTCCTGCTAAATTGATCGCTTCCTGCTCATTCCCTGATAAAATACGTCCCTGTCAGTTATTCCTTAAAAGATCATTATACTGGTAATATTCGGCAAACCTGCCTATACCTTTTCGTCCCTGAGCCACCTTCCTGATGGTTCGATTCCTTAATGATTTTTTTGCTATGATTCCAAACGGAACAACAAAAGGATCTATTATTCGGTAGGTTGAAACAAGCTATCTGAATCGGCAGAAGAACTACATTGTAAGAAAGATATCGTGATAATAATTTGCATATTATTGATATAAAATAAAAATAATATTTATCAAAGATATTCATTATATGATTATGAGATATATCTTACATTCCACGTAAGATATATCTCACAAAAGATTAAACCGATATCTGCATCTACAAAACTGTCACAGGACTGATAGTAGAAAGAAAGGTCGCTAAATCAGCAGATAAGATGGTTCGTTCATGGCTGCCAAACTGTTCAAGTATCACCTGTCCTGTCAGATTACATACAGAAACCAGTTGCATCTCTGTATCCGTTGTTCCGATAAATGCCGTAGGTGGAAGTTTCAGCCGTTTCTGCGTCACAAGATGACCTATCAGATTTTCCTGCAATCGGATGAAATCATCTTCACTCCATACCTGAATCAAATTGAGAAATTGCCCCTCAAAATTGACAGTCATATCACCAGCAAACTGCGTGACATAGTAATCATGGATTGAGTCTTGCAAACGGATCTCCAGCGCATTTTCTACCTTACTGAGTTTTTCCCGGACAGAAAACGGTTTGGGGAACCAGTGCACTACACTATCTCCCGTCCGTTCGATACAAGGTGAAGGTACACCATACAGCTCGCTGCTGGCGGGCGGTAATCCTGTTTCTTTCTGCCACAGTTCAACATAGCGTTTGGTAAAGTCAGAAAGTGCCTCTGTTACTTTGAAGGTCATATGATTATTTCTTCCATTTTTCAGTCCAATATTACTGTTTTACTTATTCCTATACGTTTTTCAACGAAATAACAACTATACCCAATAGATTTCTGGCGGCATCACGTCCATAAAGTAATAGTATGAAAAATGATACTATTTATAGTTACAAAGAGAATTAATTCCCTTCAAGTAACCTATCTTTTGCACTCGATTTAGATTTATTGGGAATAGTCAATAAAAAACGTCTGCAAGCAATAAAATAAACATGATATTAATATAAAAAATAACATCACAGTATATTCATATTAAAAACATGAAATTAGAATGGTGATCTTATTTAGATAAAATAGGTCAATAACATGATGAATACAGAAAATAAAAAAGATCGTGAACTACATAAAGAATATACTGACATTAAGGAAAAACACAGTTTAATTAATTTCCCTAAAAATATAAAACTAACGTATCGCCGTTTTACCAATTGGTCAGAAGAAATTCATGCAGAGAATATTCCATGCTGTATACCTGATTCTGACAAAGATGTTATTTCTGTCGTCAATTGGGCCTGGAAACAAAATTATAAACTGAGAGTTGTGGGTGAATCACATAACTGGTCTCCCCTGATCATTCCACCGAAGGATCAAAATAACAACCGCATTATACTCATCGATCTCACACAACATTTTACACAAATAAGTATTAAGCACCTTCCTCAATATTCAATTGTTACCGCGCAAACTGGCGTATTGATGGAGACACTTACAACAAAAATGGAAGAACAAGAAATAGGCTTTACAGCTATCCCTGCACCAGGTGATTTAACATTGGGGGGAGTACTGGCGATAGGAGGCCATGGAACAGGGATAAAAGCACTTAATGAAAAATCGCAGCCAGGTCACAGTTATGGTTCACTCAGCAACGCTATACTGTCTTTGTCTGCTGTAGTGTGGGATGAAAAAAAGGCACAATATGTCATTAAGCGTTTTAAACGAAATGATCCGAATTGTGCGCCTCTTCTTGTTCACTTAGGGTGTTCTCTGATTTTAAATGTCGAGCTTCAGGCAGGAAAAAACCAACGTTTTCGGTGTGAAAGTATTATTAATATTCCGGCAGCAGAATTATTTGCTCCCGTACAAGACGCAAAAAATAAAAGAACTTTCAGCCACTTCCTTGATAAAAGTGGCCGTGCTGAAGCCATTTTATTTCCATTTACAATTCATCCTTGGTTAAAGGTATGGAGTGTTTCACCTGAAAAACCTCTTTCCAGCGTTCAGGTTACACAACCGTACAATTATCCATTTTCCGATAATATTCCCATTCAGCTATCTGATTTAATCAAAAATCTAACCCATAACCTCCCAAATATCACGCCGGCATTTGGGGCAGGCCAATATTTTATCATGGCCAGTTATTTTTTAACTGGGGGAGCCGACCTCTGGGGTTGGAGCAAAAACTTATTACTCTATGTCAAGCCGACTACATTACGTGTTACTGCAAATGGTTACGCAATATTAACCCGTCGAGATAATATTCAGAAAGTCCTCAACCTTTTTTACTCACAATGGAAGACGTTGATAAAAGAATATGAGAGACATGGAAAATATCCTGTCAACGGGCCAATCGAGATCCGGGTTTCAGGACTGGATACGCCTTCTGAGGTAGTACAAAAAGATGCTGTTGTGCCAAGTTTATCTGCGATCCGCCCACGCCAGGATCATCCAGAATGGGATGTTGCTATTTGGTTTGATGTTTTAACCCTGCCGGGAACGAAATATGCCGCTGATTTTTATAACAGACTTGAACAATGGTTGTTTCAGGAGTTTGACGGTTCTTACGCATCTATTCGTGTCGAATGGAGTAAAGGCTGGGCATACAGCAAAAATGCAGCATGGGATGACGAAGATGTATTAACCAAGAAAATTCCTGCTTCGTTTACTGATGGATTACCCACTGATACTCACTGGCATTCAACTGTCAACACATTAAAAAAATTTGACCCCTATGGTTTGTTCAGATCACCATTGTTAGAAAAGTTACTTTCCGATAAATAAAAAATTATATTTAGTCAAGTAACATTAAATGTTATAGCTATATTCTTTTCGTTGTTCAAGTTGTGGACTTTGTTCTGCAACTTGCGTGATACAAGAAATTTCTCCAGCTAAATAAAATTAAACATCTGTAGTAATAACAAAATGATAAAGTAACAATATACAATTATTTCCAATGTATGAAATGGTTAATTATATGTATAACGATATGAATTAAATTGTTTTAATTATCGGGCAATGAGGGATAAAAAATAAATTTGTTCCTATTATAAACAGATTATTTAAATTTTTTGCTGAATTTGTGATAAATGTCACTGACAGATATATATAATAAACTACCTTAACGACCATAATTTATATTATTAAAATATTTAGATTTAGCTAGCAATCTAACGTTCCAGATAACTTAGGTGAAATTGTGTTTACTGACCAACAAAAAATAATGATACCCCCAAATAAAATAAAATTGAATCATTAATAATAGGCTGTAATATATCTCGCTGTAAATGTTTACATTATGTTGCTTTTTCTCTGTTTCATGTTCCAGTTGATGAACATTTTTTTAGAAGGTAATAATGAATAACAAAATGACAGAAGCCATTAAATCGATATTTAATGGGCTACCTGATATCCCGCATGAAACCTATTTTCAAGAAGGTTTTTTCAGGGATCCTGCGAGAACAATTAATACAGATGACAGGTATTTTTTATCCCCTGCTGATGGGTTCGTTATTTATAGCGGAATAATAAACCCGGATGAGGCGATTACCGAAGTAAAAGGGAAAAAATACAGCATTCAGGATATTATCAGAGATAAACATTATGATAAGCGTTCACTTGTCATTGGTATCTTTATGACATGCTATGACGTACATATTAATAGAGTTCCCTATGATGGCATCCTTAGTTACTCGGAACATGAACCTCTAGAAACAAACAATCTACCAATGATTGATGTAGAGAATAATATTTTTTATAAAGAGAATATTGAGTTAGTTTATGACGATTATTTATCTCTGAATCAGCGAGTCGTCAATAAAGTCTATTCCCCTGGCATTAATAGAGAATACTATATGGTTCAGGTTGGTGATTATGATGTTGATACAATCACACCATTCCATATACAGCAACATAAGCCAGTATATCAGGGGGATAGATTCTCAATGATTCGGTATGGCTCACAAGTTGACTTAGTCATCCCTGTTACTGATGATGATGAATTAACCTCATTAGTGACTGAAAAAGAACATGTCACGGGTGGCATGACTAAGTTAGTCAGAATCAATGACAACTCTCTATAAATAAACTCTCTATAAACGAATAATATAAACTAGATTTGAGGTTTTAAGATGTTAAAGAATTCTCCCAATATCATTTCTGATTTAAAAATGCCAGCCTTTTTATTGGCTCCTCCATTTTCATTAAATACCAACGTAAGAAATAATATTTGGATGGAGGAACTTGATGAATCCGCTATTACTGTTAACAGTAATGTCGCATTAAGACAGTTTTATAAGCTGTACAGCTTTATGTCATCACAATCATTGGTTTATTTACTGCCATCTGACACTCATCAAGAGCTGCAAGATCAAGTATACGTTGCCAACTTGGGAATTATTGTTGGTGACGAAGATCCAACCGCAATAGTTGCCAATTTTGCATCAGAAATCAGAAGATCAGAAACACCTATTGGGGTGCGTTTCTTTGAATCATTAGGCTATAAAACTGAAGTTGCGCCTTACTTTTTTGAGGGTGAAGCTGAGTTAAAATATCTGCATGACAATGTATTGGTCGGCGGTTATGGCATCAGAAGTGACATCAGAACTTTCGACTGGATGGAAGAGAAATTCGGTCTTAATATCGTGAAAGTTGAAGAAAGAGATCCTTATCTTTACCACCTGGATTGCAGTATCTTCTCTCTGGATAAAGAAAATACTCTCGTATATACCGATGGGTTCAGCAGTGACGAACTGAAAGAACTGGAAAAAGTTACTAACATTATCAGCATCAGTAAAGATATCGCTTACAGTGGTATCTGTAACTCTGTCAGAGTTAATCAGTATGTTCTCTGTTCATCCAATATCAACGACCTGAAAGCAGGTACGGAGGATTATATCTATGAAATGAACAAAAACCATGAATTGGAAAAAATCTGTTCCAAACTGGCATTAACGCCAAAACTATTCAACTTATCTGAATATATGAAGAGCGGCGCGCTACTTTCCTGCATGGTTATGCATTTAAATAGATATTCTCACAAAATACAGGTAATATAATATTGTGATAAACAAAGCGATAATATTGATCACATCGTTTTCACTCATAGTTATTGAGTTAATTACAATATAAATAGTATCTTTGGTTTATATTATGCTCGTGCTTATTGGGTTCTTAATCCATTATAGATGGCACCATGATGATTTTTAAAACCGCCTGTATTTTATAGGATATATATACCCAATGGATTTCAAACTGCAATTTGAAAGACAACGGGTATATTCCAGGGATGGAGTCGGCTGCCTTTTTATAGGATGGAAAGCTTTAACATGTTATCTATACTAGTTAAATTGATAACTTAACAGTGATCAGTATATGAAATATATTACATTCCTTTACTCTTTTATACGGAAACAAAAAACAGCATTAGTGCTGGCTATTGTTTTTACTATAGTGGCAGCTTTAGCTGAGGTGGTATTTCCATTTCTTGTACAGGAATTAGTTAATACCTTGTTGAAGGACAAGTTGATTCTCTCCTTCTCATTTAACCAATTAATTGCTTCTCTAATTGGAGTATCATTATTAATTGTTATTAGTCACGCTATTATTATCTGGATGCAGACAATTAATGCGTCAGAACTGAGTTATAATATGAGGAAATCGCTGGTCGATTCTTTCCTCTCTTTCCCCTACCATATAACCAGAAAATTTCATTCAGCTAATCTGGCATTCAGAATAAAAAACGATACTTATCTCGTATCGGATAGGGTCAGAGATTTATATAGCGAATTTCTCTATGATACGCTATCTATAATTGGTCCATTTATTGCCATGGCTCTGATTGATATTAAATTAGCCATTTTGGCGTTTATGATGGTTTGTCTGACCACCTTGATTAGCAAACCAATCACTAATCGAGTCGCAGTTTATGAAAGAATTTTACAAATCTATAACTCACGATTAACCGGAGTGATACAAGAGTCTCTTTCCTGGATCAAGTCTGTCAAAATTTTTAATTCTGAAGAGTCAGAAAAAAAGAGAATTAATGATGCCAATACTAAAGTAAAAAACGTCGAGAGGATTACAGGGTTATTTATGTCCTTATCTGTTCCGCTTGGCTTTTTTGCACAGTTAGCATCAACAATTGCCGTGCTTTGGTATGGTGGCTTGTTATTGATGGATGGAACAATCAATCCCGGTAACTTTGTTGCTGCTTTTACCTACGAGCAATTAATGTCTGATTCGATTAAGAGATACAGCAATCACTTAAATAAATTTGCTTCACTCAAGTCGCTGTTAGACAGGGTTTTCGAATTGTTAGGTTCTTATAAGCCAATTCCCAAAAAACACAATAAATCAGCAGGCAATTACAGTCCTGATGCTATTGATATCAACATCAATACGTTTTCCTATAATGACAGAGATACTTTGTTCAGAGATATGAACATCTCTATACAAAAAGGTGAACGTATCCTTATTGTTGGTGATAACGGTCAGGGTAAAAGTACGATATTTGATATTGTAACTGGTTTAACCCCATTAACTGACGGTTATGTTTCAATTTTTGGTGAAGTTCTGGATAACCCCGATAATCAGCGTTGGTTGCAAAAATTTGGCGTGATGTCACAACAGACTCAGATTATAAAAGGCACGTTATACGATAATCTGCACATCGCCAATACAGAATCAACCAGAGAAGATATGATTTCTGCGTTAATTAAAGCGGGTGGCAGTGAACTATTAGGTAAACTGAAAGATGGTCTGGATTCACACATTGATGAAAAAGGCTCTTCCTTGTCAGGTGGAGAAAGGCAAGTCGTTGGTTTAGCACGTCTGTACCTTAAGACGCCGGAAATACTGCTCTTTGATGAACCGACCACTTATCTGGACAATAGTAAGATAAATAACTTTGCAGAAGCACTGAATAATATCGTTCATGGTAAAACAGTGCTCATGATAAGCCATGATCCACGTGTCTTTAGACTTGCAGAGCGGGTTATCAAAGTCGATAAAGGGAGAATTGCCTTTGATGGTTCTCTTCAGGAATATATGGAACAACCAAGAACAAACTGATTTTTGATATTTGATGATTGACATAACTCAGTCCGCTTAATGATTTGGTGATGAATCAGATCACAAGAGTCGGACTGAGTTCCCTTCAAGTGACCGACTCTTTCAATTGACCTACTATTATAAAAGGTTATGTAACTTCCTCTCTCGTATAAAATCAACATGAAAGCGCCACAAGAAGGCTCGGATCTACACGACTAAACTATACCAGCTTGATAAATACGGTAAGTAATGATTAATGCACAATAAAAATACGAATCATCAACATTCCTTGATACACTACAAGTTATTTAAACAACAATAATCTCTACCCGATAGCGCTTACAGGCAGGGTAATTATCTTTAAGGAATCTTATGTCTTTGTATCAAAATAATCAGGCCCTCACCGATCTTACTCTCGGAAAACCCACTTCCTATTGTGATACTTATGAGCCATCATTATTACAAGCCGTTCCTCGCAGCATGAACCGTGAGCCGCTTGGGTTGTTTCCCGATAACCTCCCATTTCACGGGGCTGATATCTGGACAATGTACGAGCTATCCTGGCTCAACTCACGGGGTGTTCCTCAAGTCGCTATTGGTCACGTTAGCCTGAATGCGGCCAGCGAAAATCTTATCGAATCCAAAAGTTTTAAACTTTATCTGAACAGTTTTAACCAAACCCGCTTTAGTGATTGGGAAACGGTGCAAAAGACACTGCAACAGGATTTATCCGCTTGCGCTAAAGGTGATATTGACGTTGTTTTACATCCTCTGCATGGCTTCAATCAACAGCCAATTACCGATTTTGAAGGTAAATGTATTGATAATCAGGATATTGAAATTGATGATTATGAGTTCAATCGCGATTATCTTAACAATGCAGCAACCGGGCCTGTCGTTGAAGAAATTCTGGTCAGCCATTTACTGAAATCAAATTGTCTGATCACAAATCAACCTGATTGGGGTTCAGTACAAATTCGCTATAAAGGCCCCAAAATCGATCAGGAAAAATTATTACGTTACCTGGTTTCATTCCGTCATCACAATGAGTTTCATGAACAATGTGTTGAACGTATTTTCAACGACTTAATCGAATTGTGTGGCCCGGAAAAACTCACTGTTTATGCACGTTATACTCGCCGTGGTGGATTGGATATTAACCCATGGCGCAGTAACGACACATTTGTACCAACAACCGGAAGATTGGCCCGTCAGTAATTGAATTAGCACAGATAGCATTTATCCTAATGCCATATCTAATCTCCTAATGGGCTGATTTTAATGTTCAATTAGCACCCAACATATTTCAGGGTAAAATCATTATTCAGGAAACCCCACTGGGGTATAAAGGAGCTATTCTTGATTACACATGTCAGCCCGTTAGGGTCAATGGATTTACTCTCTCAGCTTGAAGTTGATACATTGAAACACACTGCAAGCAGCGACCTATACCGTCTTTTCCGTAATTGCTCACTGGCCGTGCTCAACTCCGGCAGTCAGACTGACAACGGTAAAGAATTACTGTCAAAATGTAAAGATTTTGATATTAACGTCCTGCGCAGAGAGCGAGGAGTCAAACTAGAGCTGGTTAATCCACCAGAAAAAGCATTTGTTGATGGTAAGATCATTCGATCCTTACGAGCAAATTTATTCGCAGTATTGCGGGATATTCTGTTTGTTCACGCTCAACTTGTTGATGCACAAAAAGCAGACTCTCTGAATCTGAAAAATGGTATGCACATTACCAATACCGTTTTCTCCATTCTGCGCAATGCTAAAGCTCTGCCTCTTGCAGAAGATCCCAATATGATCGTTTGTTGGGGTGGGCATTCTATCAGTGAAAAAGAATACTTGTATGCCCGCAAGGTAGGTAACGAACTCGGCTTACGCGAGCTGAATGTGTGTACTGGTTGTGGAGCGGGTGCAATGGAAGCACCGATGAAAGGGGCTGCTGTCGGACATGCACAACAGCGCTATAAAAACAGCCGTTTCATCGGTATTACAGAGCCTTCCATTATCGCAGCCGAGCCACCCAATCCTCTGGTCAATGAACTGATTATTATGCCGGATATCGAAAAACGGCTGGAAGCCTTCGTTCGTATCGCTCACGGCATTATCATCTTTCCGGGAGGCGTTGGAACAGCAGAAGAACTGCTTTATCTACTGGGGATTTTGATGCATCCTGAAAATCAGAATCAGGTACTGCCTCTGGTATTAACAGGGCCAAAAGAAAGTACTGATTATTTTCGTGTTCTGGATGAGTTTATCGTCAATACACTGGGTGAACAGGCCCGTAATCACTATCGCATTATTATGGAAAACCCATCAGAAGTTGCCAAAGTGATGAAAACAGCCATGCCACAGGTTAAAGAAAACCGTCGTTCAACCGGAGATGCTTATAGCTTTAACTGGGCAATGAAAATCTCTCACGATTTGCAGTTTCCGTTTGAACCCACTCATGAAAATATGGCAAATCAGAATTTACATTCGAATCAGTCAACTGAAAGACTCGTGGCTGCTCTGCGACGTGTATTTTCCGGCATTGTCGCAGGCAATGTGAAAGAGATCGGCATTCAAGCCATCGAAAAACATGGGGTGTTCAAGATTCACGGTGATGCAGAAATTATGCGCCGAATGGATAATCTGTTGGAAAATTTTGTGAAACAAGATCGCATGAAACTTCCGGGTGGCACAGCTTATGAACCATGTTATAAGATCATCAGATAAGCACCCCAATGAGGCAGTCGCCACGGAATAACACCACGGATGGAGTATATAGTTAAAGACCATGATACACCTTTTGATTGTAGATGCCCTGAATTTGATTCGACGTATCCATGCTGTGCAGGGAAGCCCTTGCATTGCCGCTTGTGAACATGCGTTGAAGCAATTAATCTCTCATTCTTCTCCAACCCATGCCGTTGCTGTATTTGATGAAGATGGTAGACACCATAGCTGGCGCCATCAGCGACTGCCTAATTACAAAGCCGGGCGTTCTGCTATGCCAGAAGATTTACAGCAAGAAATGCCACTGATTAAGCAAGCATTTGATATTCAAGGTGTCGCCTGCTGGCATGCTGAAGGGCATGAAGCGGACGATTTAGCTGCAACACTGGCAACCAAAGTTGCAGCTACAGGGCATCAGGTGACCATTGTTTCCACGGATAAAGGTTATTGCCAGCTACTATCCCCCAATATCCAAATTCGTGACTACTTCCAAAAACGGTGGCTGGATTTGCCTTTTGTACAACAGGAATTTGGTGTTTCTCCTGTTCAGCTTCCCGATTATTGGGGGCTGGTGGGTGTCAGTAGCAGCAAGATCCCAGGTGTTCAGGGGATTGGCCCAAAAACAGCCGTTGCTCTGTTGCAACAAGCGGGCTCATTAGACAATTTATTCCAACATTTGGACGCTCAGCCAGAGAAATGGCGCAACAAATTAGCCTCTGACAAAGAAATGGCTTATATCTGCCGTGAAGTTGCTTCGCTAAAAACTAATTTATCGCTGAACGGTAATTTGCAACAACTTAGGCTGCCCCGTAATTAGGCTAATTCATATCTAAGTCAGAGATGACCAAATCGCTCAACCAAAATAATTCGAAATTAACTTAATGTGTTCACTATTTAACTGGCCGGACTCACTCAACAAACCAATCCAGGATTTCATATAGTCGTATTTTGCCTGGGAAAGCTCACGGCGGGCAGTATAAAGTTGCTGCTCCGCATTCAATATATCCACGTTTACCCGCTGCCCCAATAAAACGCTTTTTTGCGTGGCTTGAACCTGTAATTCTGCCGCTTCTACCGCCATTTCATAAGCACGTATTCGCTTCTGACCATTGATGCATCCATTATAATGGCGTCGCAGTGCATTCAGTATTTCCCCGGCCTGTGCATCCATTTCGAATTTGCTCTTGTTATAATTAGCCGCCGACTGACGCACCAATGCTGATGTCGCATTACCGTTATAAAGATTCATGGAAACACGCACTCCGACAGAATCGGTCCGGTATTTCTGATTGACACTGCTATCGTTGCTGGATTTATTCTCACTATGAGAAGCGTATAACTCCAGTTTCGGTAAGAACCCTGATCGGCTGCGTTCAATATCATGATACGCCACATCAATTTTCTGGCGGGCAACCGCTAATTGAGAATTCTGGCGTAATGCTGTCTGTTCCCAGTCGGCATAATGTTCAAATTCCAGCTTGATTGCTTTGAAGCGCTTAGCATCAGATAAACGTATCACAGGTACGTCCGTCGGTAACGGAATACCTACTAATAACTGTAAATCACGGATCGCAGCATCTAACTCATCCCGCACAGTTAACGCATCAGCCTGTACCTGACTGTAACGGGCCTGAGTTTCCGCTACATCAGTACGGGTGCCTTCACCAGAAGCAAACAACTTTTGGTTAAGTTCCAGTTGCTTTTCATAAGCCATCCGCTGCTGAACAACCTGTGTCAGTTTGTCCTGAGCATAAGCGACAGCCACATAACTGTTCACCACTCTCACAACCAGTTGCTGGCTGTCAGCCCGAAAACGAGCATCACTCATCAACGCATAAGCTTTACGGGTCTGATAACGTGCCCATGCTTCGACATCGAATAATGGTTGGGTCAGGACCAGCGCACCACTGTAGCTGTCGTACTGTCGCTCATAACGCTCTTTAACCCCATTACTCCGCCACTCTGAAACATTGGTTTCCACTTTTTGCCAATTCTTCGGGGCATTCTGGTAGCTAATTGACAACTTGGGTAACAATTCTGCCCGACCAAGCGTTTTTTCTTCCTGTCCTGCTTCCAGTTCTTTGATCGCGGCCTGAAATGTTGGATCATGTTGCAGTGCCAACACATAAGCCTCAGTCAAAGAAAGTGCTTTAGCCGGGCCAGAACACAACATTGTCTGCACCATGATCAAAAACAAGCTCATCAACAAGGAGAATCGTGCATAAGATTTCCCCGCTATTCGATGATTCCTGAACATGCCCATTACTCCTCAATCAGCGACGTAGATGCTCTGTCCACCAATGGCTTAAATAAATAGCTCAGCAATGAGCGTGACCCTGTTTTGACAAAAACTTCAACTGGCATACCCGGTTTGATATGTAGATCAGCCAGTTTTTCCATACCCTCTGGCGTAACCCTTACCCGGATTTGGTAATAAGATTCTCTGGTCACATCATCGACTAAACGATCGGCAGAAATGACCAATAATTTTCCGGTCACTTTAGGTGTACTGTTCTGGTTCAATGCAGTAAACATCAGATCAACATCCTGCCCGATATCCACTTTATCAATCAGGTGCACCATCAAACGTGCCTCAATTTCCAGCGCACTCTGATCAGGCAAGATTTCCATCAGTTTCTCCCCCGATGTCACAACGCCTCCCTGTGTAAATACTTTCAATCCCACAACGGTTCCCTCAACAGAGGCCGTAATAGAAGTATGGGATAAATCAAACTGCGCTGCTTCCAGTTTATTTTTCAGCTCATTGGCCTGAACCTGAATATCTGCAAGCTGGCTGCGTACTTCACGTTGATAATCTGCCTGCCGTTGAATCATGCGCTGATGCGTTTCCTGTTGCTGCTTCTCAAGCTGTCCAATTCGCCCGGCCATCTCAGCCATACTGCCACTTAACTCAATTTGGTTACGTTGCAGTTCCAGATAACGATTACGGGGAAAATAGCCTTCTTCCGTCAACGGACTCAGGTTAGTAATTTGTTCTTTAAGTGAAGCCTGCTGACGCTGTTTATTTGCCATTGCTTCCCGCAGCCCTTTGATCTGGAAAATCAATCCTTCCTCTGCCTGCTGTATTCCCGCCAGATCACTTCTCAACATTTCCCGACGTGACATGAAAAGCTGTTTTTGCAACGCCAGGATATTGTCAAATCGTGGTTCTGAGCGTTGAGCCAGTAAATCAGGTGGAAAAACCAACGTGTCCAACTCCTGTTGTTCCGCCAGTAATCTCGCCTCAGTTGCCAATGTGGTATGTAACTGTTGCGTCAAAGAATCAATCTGAGCATTCACTTGAACCTGACTGAGCTGAACCAATACCTGACCTGCACTGACATGCTCTCCTTCTGTCACCAGGATCTGCCTGATGATGCCATTAGTCGGAGACTGTACCGTTTTACGATTACCATCCACCACGACAATGCCAGAAGAGGAAACCCCTTTATCAAGCGGAGCAAATGCCGCCCAGATGAAAAATCCCAGTATGCCAATGCCGATAATCAACCAGCCTAACCGCAGATAGCGATTTGCATTCAGCGGCAATAATCCTGGCTCATCATTTTGTGTACTCTTTATATCAGTCTGAACACTTTTGGTCTGATAGGACATCTTTACTCCCGGACAAGTTTTTCCCCGGCCAGCGGCTAAAACTATGTTGAAACCATACTGAAACTGTATTAATGCTATGAAAAAGATGGCAGGTCATGATGCTGTACGCTCAGCAGCCTTTGACTGTGCTAATGCCGCCATAACTTGCTGAGATGGGCCAAAGAGTTTCATTTTCCCTTGTACTAACAATAAAACCTTATTTGTTTGGGAGAGCAATGCCGGGCGGTGGGTAACGACCACAACTGTTTTTCCCTGTTCCCGTAATTCTCCAATCGCACCGCTCAGCGCTTTTTCACCGATATCATCCAGATTGGAATTAGGCTCATCCAAGACAATTAACGATGGATTACCGTACAATGCCCGTGCCAACCCAATCCTCTGTTTTTGTCCACCAGACAGCCCCATCCCTCCCGCACCGATGACGGTGTCATAACCTTGCTCAAGATTAAGCACCAGATCATGTACGCCTGCTTTCTGCGCCGCTTCAATGACTTTTTCCGGATCAAAGTCATTAAAACGTGCGATATTCTCCGCAATTGTCCCGGCAAATAGTTCGATATCCTGCGGTAAATAACCAATGGAAGCACCCAGTTCATCCTTGTTCCATTGGTAAATATCTGCGCCATCAAGTCTCACGACTCCCTCTTGAGCAGGCCAGACGCCCACCAGCAAACGGGCCAGAGTGGATTTTCCTGATGCACTGGGGCCAATAACGCCCAAAACATCACCAGCTTCCAGAGAAAAATTGATGTCTTGCAAAACCTGCTGATTCTTTTCAATCGGTTGAGCTGCTTTAGTTTTACCGGGAGGAGTGGCAAAAACTTTCTCTAACAACAACGCGCCCTTAGGTACGGGTAATGTCATACCACTTTCGCGCTTTGGCTGTGCTTGCAGTAACTTATCCAGTCGCTGCCATGACAGACGAGCAGAACTCCAGCTTTTCCATGCCTGAATAAGTTGTTCAATCGGAGACAATGCCCGTCCCATCAAAATTGAACCCGCAATCATCATACCCGGCGTGATATTGCCTTCAATTGCCAGCCATCCTCCGAGTCCAAGAATTAATGACTGCAAAGCCATACGTACTGTTTTAGTGATTGCAGTAATGGATACCGCCCGTTCACTGGCAATGCGCTGGAAATTGAGAAAACGCTCATGCAGGCCAAACCAACGCCGGCGTAATGTAGGCAACATACCCAATGCTTCAATGACTTCGGCATTACGTAAGTTGGTACTGGCAAGGTTAGCGGAACGTAAAGAGAGCTGGTTTGCTTCCGCCAGCGGAGACTGAGATACCCATTGATTTAATACCGCCAATGCTATCAAAATCAGTGCCCCAATCAGCGCCAACAAGCCTAAATATGGACTGAACAGAAAAATGACACCGAGGTAAACAGGGAACCAAGGGGCATCAAAAAAGGCAAATAATGCACTGCCTGTCAGAAATTGACGAATTGTTGATAAGTCATTCAGCATCTGCCCCGCATCCGTAGAGCCATTTTTCAGGTTGGATTCATATGACGCGGTATAAACACGCTGGTTCAGGCACATATCAAACTGGCTGCCGACCCGGATCACTACCATACTTCGGATATATTCCAATCCACCGATGATGGCATACATACCAAGCGTAATCAGCGTCAACATCAGCAAAGTCATCTCGTTACCGGATGGCAGCACGCGATCATATATTTGAAGCATATAAATGGAGGGAACCAGCATCAGTAAGTTAATAAATGCTGTAAATAAACCAATCGTCCAGAATACTTTACTGCGTGCACGGATAACATCCGTCATTTCATCTTTTGGCTGGTGTAATTTCACAGAAATCCCTTCATTATCAGAAGCAAAATAGTTTAATTATGTTCTTATCTTTATATTATTTTTTTAATATCGCTTTCTTGATCACAGTTACATTTTTTTCTTGAGTGTCATGACAAGTTCCCTGCCATCAACAAGGTATGCCACCCATTGTTCAGATTCCTGACCAAAAAAGGCCCGGCTATTACCGTCCGCGTCTGTCAAAGTGATGCCATCAGGAGCTGGTCGCCAGCCTGCAACAGCATTTCCTATCAGTTTTGTCAGACAAGCATCACTTTTCAGCGCCCAGATAGAACCTTCTGGCAAACGTGTATCCGTGAGTTCAACGCTGCACACCTGATGTTTATCCGATATCTGCCATAATCCTGTCAGTTCAGCCGGTGCAGGGAGATTCAAACTACTGGCCATACATCCTCCAATCAAAAACAAAGATAACATTATTGATAAAGTGCAAGATTTCAATAAAGCAAACAACGCATTGAAGGAAACTAAATGTCGTTGTAACATTGCCCCTCCTATAAAAAGCTGCCGCCTGAACAACAGGCAGCAGTTTGTTTTATTAAAATGAATGTTACTAAACAATGAAATCAGCTTCAGGCGATGGCTGACCAATAATTTTCACCAGAAAATCGTTGCCAGCTAACCCTTCGCCAAGGCTGATAGACATATCCGTTACATCTGTTGATTCGTTATAAGTCAGTAAAATTTCACCTGCCTTACCTGAGAATGAATCAACAAATTTAAGATCCCCCTTGCCCCCGAAGTTAAATTGAGACAAATCGATTTTGTCTTCGCCAGACACAAAATCATGGATCCAGTCTGGATTGTCTTTTAAGGATTCTTTGCCATCCAGATAAACAAACGTGTCCTTGCCTGCGCCACCCCAGAGATGATCACCGCCTAAGCCGCCATAAATGACATCATTTCCGGCTCCACCTTTCAGAGTATTGTCTGCACTGTTACCAACAATGATATCGTCACCACTGCCGCCAATCGCATTTTCAATGACGACACCACGCGCAATAGAAACGTTACCTTTCAAGCCGCCTACATCAGAGAAAGCGCCTTCATTCAGGTTAATGCGCTGATTTTGGGTAAAACCGGAGAAATCAAATGTATCTTCTCCACCCGCATCCCAGACACTGAATATCAGTTTGCTATCAGCATCTGTTGCTGTCATAAAATCACGGTCAGTATTGGAATTGAAGCCATAGACTGTGTCACCTTTACGGGTTTCAGTATTGGCACCATATAACGCCTGAATGGCAGAGATATCATTCAACAAAGGCGCTGATGAGAAATTTCCTTTGAAATCTTGTCCGGTGTATTTCTCGTTGAAATAACTCATCACGGTGTAAGCACGGCTATCTTCGAAATATTCACCGACAGTGATATAACTTGGTCTTACGACATCGGAAGCATCATATTCAGCAGGATGTTCCAGACCCAGAGTATGCCCTATTTCATGAACAAACGTTTGTCGTCCATAACCATTCACACCAATATCATTTGTTTTGAAAGTTTCGTCTTTAGCATGATACCAAGAGTACGTTGTTTTTTGTCCCCTCGGCAAAGTTGCAAATGCATAATCATCAGTCTCACTATAATCAAAAAAGCCAAAAGTAATATTGGCATCAGAACGTGAGCTGACTTCAGTAAATTTTATATTAGCAACATCAGACCAAGACTGTAATGAAAACTTTGCGGCTTCTTTTTGTTCCTCATTAAAAGCACTGAAACCTGCAATACCAAATTTCGACATTATTAAAGCAGGTGCAGTTTTTAAAAAATGATAAGACAATTCCAACGTGCCAGAAGGTCCGATTTTACTGTCTTGCCAATGAAAATCAGTCCGCAAAAGTTCATTTGGGGCCTTATCCCCCAAAGGCTTATGCACGACACGAATATTCATATCAGAGTTTGGAACGTAGGCTGAGAGTAGTGCTTTCACATCCTGAACAGAGTTAGAGTCAGATAACCCCGAATAGGTATATTTTTTCTTTGAGGTCATGTAAATCTCCTGTAAAAAAGACTCATAATCTCAGACCCGATATATCAGCTATAACGGGTACTTGAGTTTTTTTATTCTTCCTAAGCAAGGTATTAGAAATAAATACCCTTGAATAAAATAACGCCAGTTTTTGACCATGTAAAAATGATTAAGATATCATTTTAAAAAATACATTAAACAAAATTAATTTATATGTCTAATTATTAATTTTTGATTAAACGTTTGCGTTAACAAAAAAATATATTTTCTTAACAATACACAAATTAATTCTTACTCATCTAAAATTAATCTAAATAAAGAAATATTTTAAAGTTAATATCTCTAATTGGTTTTATTTTAATAAAAGAAAAATAAATAAATGCCCCGGTTACGCAAGAAATTCGACAACCGGGGCATTTTCAGATTGCTTTCAGCAACAAGGGCAGGAAAAATAAAGAAGAGTATATACCCTACGGATTTTAAGATGCAGCTTGGATGCAACTTGAAAGACGACGGGTATACCAAACAAATAATCAATAATCGCGGTTCATTGCATAAACAGACCAGATACGTTGAATGTGTACTGTTATCTCTTCACGGTCGTGATACAAATGTTTCGCCTGAATTTTGGCATTAACTCCATTTTCTTTCAATTTTTGTTCAATTTTTTGTAAAATATTAGCAACTTCTTCGTAACGTTTTTTCATTGGCAACTTGAGGTTGAAAATAGCTTCCCGACACCAGCTTTTAACCAACCAATCCGTCATAAGTTGTGCAACTTTAGCCGGTTTCTCAACCATATCGCACACTAACCAATAAATATTTTTTATCGGTGGTTCAAACTTAAAGCCATCCACACGATGATGCTTCACCTGACCAGTATCCATCAGGCTATCAGCCATTGGCCCATTATCTACCGCATGAACGATCATACTGCGCTTCACTAGCTGGTAAGTCCATCCACCCGGACAAGCACCCAAGTCTACGGCATACAAGCCACTATCGAGACGCTCCTCCCATTCGTCATAAGGAATAAAGATATGAAAAGCCTCTTCCAACTTCAGTGTTGAACGGCTCGGAGCATCTGACGGGAATTTCAGACGCGGGATCCCCATGTAAAAACGGGAATTATTATTACTGTAGGAATACCCTACATAGCAGCATCCGGGGGCAATAAAAAACACATGAACCACGGGGCGGGTATAGTTTTCCTTAATCAGCAGGATCTTTTCCTGCCGCATCGCATTACGCAAAGGAACTGTAAACTTACGACAGAATTTCATCAGTTCCTTGCTTTCATTGGTATCCGGCACTTCCACACGCAGTTCACCAGCGCGCTCAATAACGCTGCTCAGCATCCCAATGATCGGTGTAATACGATCTTCCTGCGGTAAATCTTTCAGCAGCTCACCGACAACCAACATTTGGCGGGCAAAAATCAATTCACGGAATGGAATTTCACGAATAAGACGGTCAGCATCATCATGCTGATAACACTCAAACAGCACATAACCACTGTTTTCTTTCACACGAGCGAAACCGTAAATGTCTTTCTTACTCGCTTTATCTGTAATTTCTGCCGCACACTCTTTTTCAAACCCAGGGCGGCAATACAAAGCAACTTTATTCATGGCCAGGCGCCGATTTCCTTAGACGCAAAGCGCCAATTAATACACACAACCAACCGATGAGGAAACTCAACCCACCGATAGGTGTTAGATAAACCAAAAATTTTAGCGGTAAAAAGGCCAGACAATAAAGGCTGCCACTAAACAGTACGATCCCTATTGCAAAAAATATTCCTGCCCGGCTGAATTGTACCGATGGCTGCCATATCAATACAGCCGCCAGAGCCATCATAGCCAGTGTATGTAATCCTTGATATTGCAAGCCAGTCTGTAGCCATTCCATTTGCTGTGGCCGCAATACCGATGCCAGAAGATGGGCACCTATTGCACCAAAAGCTACATAGAAGAAACCGCTGATCCCGGAAAAAATAAGCATCGCACGGCTGTTCATCGCTCTGCTCCTACTCTCATTCGTCAGTATCATTCATTAGTAATAAAACCTAATCTTTCCTGCTCACTTGCAGCCTGTGCAAGGATCCATTTACGGAAAGCCGCTATCTTGCCCAATTCTGCCTGATTATCATGGCAAACTAAATAAAATGCATTCTTACTAACCAGGACATCATTGAACGGACAAACAAGACGGCCTGCATCAATTTCATTCTGTGCCATCACATTATTCGCAAGTGCTATGCCCTGCCCATGTACCGCAGCCTGAATGACCATTGCGCTGTGGCTGAATATCGGACCTTGTTGCACATTGATCAATTGCTGTATATCAAGTTGACGAACATAGGCTTGCCAGTCGCGTCTGGAAGAATCATGCAATAAAGTGTGGTTGGCGAGATCCGCCGGTGTTTTCAGTGGGCGCTCCCCCATTAACAAAGAAGGAGAACATACAGGCAGCAAATATTCAGGATAAAGACGGTCTGTCCGCAACCCCGGCCAGTGACCCCGACCATAAAAAATCGCCACATCAACATCATCTGCCAGCTTATCTTCTTCCCGATCCACAGCCTGAATTCTGACATCAATACCCGGAAAACTCTGGTTAAAACCAGAAAGCCGCGGCACTAACCATTGAATCGCAAAGCTAGGGGATAAACTTACCGTCAACGCACCTTTGGCACTACGTGCCTGAAGTTTTCGGGTAGCTTCATTGATAGCTGTGAAGATTTCTTTAATATCCAGATAGTAACTTTGCCCATCTTCCGTCAGCAACAAAGAACGGTTACGACGACGAAACAGCTTCAGTCCCAAAAAATCCTCCAGACTTTTCATCTGATGGCTGACCGCAGCTTGAGTGACAAATAATTCTTCTGCCGCTTTAGTAAAACTTAAATGACGAGCGGCAGCATCAAAAACTCGTAACGCATTGAGTGGTGGTAAACGTTTGGACATGTTGATTTCTTGTATGGTGGTTACGATACCGGTAACTCTTTTCGATCAGGTATTAGTTTTTATAATCCGAATCATTATAATTTGTCCATTGATGATATACCAGCAAATCCCTATAGTGTGCGCACTTCCTAAGCCGGAACGAAAAGTAGCTCTGTCGCAAGGCAAATTTGGAATGATACAAATTTGTAAAAGCACATAGATACTTTTGGCTTTGTGGTTGTGATGTTGTGTTTGCAAGTTGTCTGGGAAACCAGACTTTGTAGCATATGCTACTGTTTTTTTTCACTTCCTGTACATTTACCCTGTCTGTCCATAGTGATTTTTTAATGCACCGCAATTGCGGTGCTTTTTTTCTCTGCTTTGCTGTAAAATCCCTCAAACTTAATTAAAGAAAAATTTATTTTTTTATACCTTCTGGACTGTAGAACGAAAGGTATACGACATAGCATTCAAATTAACATCATTTATGAAAGCCTTTGATTCAGAAAAATTTCGCCAACAATTTCCTGCATTACTACCATCCTCTGAGTATCCAAAACCGACTGTGTTTCTGGATAGCGCAGCGACTTCTCTCAAACCCACATGTATGATTGAGGCGACTCAACGCTATTACCAGAATCACAGTGCAACTGTTCATCGCAGTCAACACGCAGCTGCACAAGCAATGACCGCACGTTATGAACAGGCGCGTTCTTTAGTCGCTGAATTGCTCAATGCATCGCAACCTGAAAATATTATCTGGACAAAAGGCACCAGCGAAGCCATTAATCTGGTTGCGCAAGGGTATTTCCGTTCCCGCTTATCTGCTGATGATGAAATTATCGTCAGTGAACAAGAACATCACTCCAATCTACTACCGTGGCTGATTCTGGCAGAACAAACTGGTGCTAAACTCGTTAAGTGGCCGATTGAAAAACGATATCAACAAAAACAATATCAACAAAAACAGTATCAACCAGAAATTAAAACACTGGCAGAACTACTCAATGAAAAAAGCCGATTGATTGCTATCAGCCAAATGTCAAATGTGACCGGAGCTACTGTTGATTTAACACAAATCACAGCTCTCGCCCATCAATATAACTGTCTGGTATTGGTCGATGGTGCTCAAGGCATTGTTCACACTCCCGCCGATGTACAACAGTTAGATATCGATTTTTATGCTTTCTCTGCACATAAGCTCTATGGGCCTAATGGGTTGGGAGTATTATATGGAAAAGGATCACTGCTGAATGCCATGTCTCCGTGGCAAGGGGGCGGGAAAATGCTTACACAGGTCTCCTTCGACAGTTTTACACCAGAAGCAGTACCTTATCGTTTTGAGGCCGGAACACCGAACGTTGCCGGAGTCATCGGGTTTGCTGCTACATTGGAATGGTTAAAAACACTCGATACTTCACTTGCCGAATCCTATGCTGTTACCCTGACAGATTATGCTGAGCAGCAACTCAGCGCGATACCGGGCTTTATCAGTTATCGTGCAACAGGAGCCAGCCTATTGGCCTTCAACTTTGCAGGCATACATCATCATGATCTGGCAACGCTGCTTGCTGAACAGAATATTTCCCTACGTTCAGGGCAGCACTGCGCCCAACCTCTGCTTGATGCCTTGGGGATCAACGGTTGCCTGCGGGCTTCTTTTATGCCTTATAACACCCAACAAGATGCAGATAAATTAGTCAGTACAATAAAATTTGCCCTGTCACTGCTTGAGGAATAAATCACTAATGACATCACTGCCAACTCCTATCCTTGCCCCACATCCGTTTGGTACAGAAATTACGGAGCAACAACTGATTGAAAAATTTGAGCAATGCCGGCTGTGGGAAGATCGCTATCGGCAACTCATCGGGCTTGCTAAAAAGCTACCGAACTTGCCCGATGAGTTAAAACAACAGCAGATTGAGATTTCCGGCTGTGAAAACCGGGTTTGGCTGGGGCATCAATTGCTTGCTGAAAACCGCCTGCATTTTTATGGTGACAGCGAAGGGCGCATCGTGAAAGGCTTATTAGCATTTATCCTGACCACAGTGGAAGGAAAAACAGCGGAACAGGTCTTACAAACGCCATTAACCGAGTTGTTTCAGCAAGCAGGCCTCGAACAACAATTAAGTGGATCGCGGCTCAACGGTGTAAAATCGTTGATTAAGGCCGTGCAGGAAATTGCCCGCTCGTACTAAATTTGTTCATACCAAAACTAAAGACAGTTTTCCCGTTCCGCTTTAGCCACCATTTTTTTCAATGCGTGAGATACAGCAACGAAGCCAAAAGTCGCCGTAACCATTGTTGCGGCACCAAAACCAGAGGCACAATCCATCCGTTTTGAGCCATCAGCCGTACTTTTGGCCGCACAAACCGTGCCATCAGATTGTGGATACACCAGTTGTTCCGTTGAGAAAACACAGTCGATGCCCAATTTTCCTTTACCGTTCTTCACAACCCGATAATCAGATTTCAGACGTTCTTTCAATTTGGCAGCTAAAGGGTCCTGCACTGTTTTGGCTAAATCCACGACCTGAATCTGGGTCGGATCAAGCTGCCCACCCGCGCCACCCGTTGTTACCACAGGGATCTTATAACGACGACAATAAGCCAGCAGGGCAGCTTTCGAACGCACGCTGTCAATCGCATCAATGACATAGTTAAAATCCATTGATATCAATTCAGCAACATTGTCGGACGTAACAAAATCATCAATACAAGTGACCTGACATTCAGGATTAATCGCCCGTATCCGCTCTGCTATCACTTCCGTTTTTGGTAATCCCACATTCTGCACTAATGTATGTAATTGACGATTGGTATTGGTAATGCAGACATCATCCATATCAATCAGCGTAATCGCCCCAATACCCGTGCGGGCTAACGCTTCCGCTGCCCATGAACCGACACCACCGATGCCAACCACACAAACATGTGAACGGGCGAATAATGAAAGTGCTTTCTGGCCATATAATCGTGCAGTACCAGCAAAACGGTGAAGATAAGCATTAGAGAGAGAAACTTGCATCAATAATAAATCCTGAATAAAACCTATACCATCAGATACACTTTATTTTCCGCGTCGCCTCTTTGATTTATTAGTGGCAGTTTCGCGCGAAAATATCAGGCAAAGATAAGTCATCAATTGTTTGAATTGAGCAGGATCTTACTGGTTTACCGCCAAAAAGCCAGATAATGCTTTCTTCAATATCCAAACACGTCCATAGTGGTTATAAAAACCCGCCATTTCTCCGGCACGGCTGCCAACACCATGATAAATATCGAAATGATGCCCTTTGATTGCGCCTCCAACATCCAGAGCCACCATCAGACGCATTCGGTACTGTCCGGTAAACTTGCCGAGGTTATCCAATACCGGTACTTCCGCCAACAATACTGTTCCTGGCGGAACTAATGCCTTATCCGATGCTACCGAAGCTTTTGCAACTAAAGGCACTGCACTGGCTCCCCGCACTGCGGTATAAGGTTCAGGCTTAAAAAATACGAAAGAAGGATTCTGTTCCAGAATTTGCCGAATTTCAGATTCATTATGCTTTTCAGCCCACTGCCGAATGGCTTTCATCGATATTTCTTCCCGTGGAATTTCTCCACTATCGATTAACACTTTACCTATACTGCGATAAGCATGACCATTCTTTCCACCATAACCAAAAAAGGTTAACGGTTTGTCGTCACCAAAATCCACATAACCACTCCCTTGTACTTCCATCAAAAAATTATCTATCAGAGAGTTGCTGTAGCCAATGATCCACTTTTTATCGAGAACCCCATTATATATAGCCGCACGATCCGGCAAGCGGGAATACGATTTATCTGGCATTTGGTACAGAGGATATCTAAATTCACCTTGTTTAATATGGCGAGCCTGTAATATAGGGGTATAGTAGCCGGTAAATTTGACATTGCCGTAATTATCTTCGCCTTCCATCTGGTAAGCGAGCAAACCAAACTGAGCTAAATTGCGAATATTTCCACCATACTGCACCCAGTTTTCGATAGCATTAAAAGTAGCGCGTTGATTGGCATACAATTGGGGTGAAGACTCGTTGATTAATTTGACCTGAGTGACAAAATCTCCGGCATTGACGGGAGAACCTTGTGCGTTTGGCGTATTAACAAGCTGGAAGTCTTGGGTAAAATGACCATCTTTATACTGCTGACCTTGCTCCGTCGGACGCAATTGACAAGCAGATAACAGAAAAACGACAACGCTACATAAAAGATATTTGCCCCAAAGTTTCATATAATGCTCTATCTCCCGCCATTTCGTTCCGAAAGCGAACAATATCAAACCCCAATAAATAATAAAATGTAGTTAGAAAAAAATAGATGACTCTGCTTAAATCACATGAGAACAAAAATAAAACAATAAGCTTTATTTTTAAGCAAAAAACAAACAAAATTGGTAAATATCAACAAAAAAGCTTGCAACGGAATCGATCCAGAGTATAGTGTGCCGACATCGGACGCGGGGTGGAGCAGCCTGGTAGCTCGTCGGGCTCATAACCCGAAGGTCGTCGGTTCAAATCCGGCCCCCGCAACCAATTCAGTATTGTTTTATCGATACTGTTTTTTTATAGATATGATGTGCATTTGCAAGCAGACGGACGCGGGGTGGAGCAGCCTGGTAGCTCGTCGGGCTCATAACCCGAAGGTCGTCGGTTCAAATCCGGCCCCCGCAACCAATTCAGTATTGTTTTTATCGATACTGTTTTTTTATAGATATGATGTAGCATTTGCAGACGGACGCGGGGTGGAGCAGCCTGGTAGCTCGTCGGGCTCATAACCCGAAGGTCGTCGGTTCAAATCCGGCCCCCGCAACCAATTTCCTGATTAAAGTCTCACTTCTTATCAAATTTTCAAGCTATCTATTACTCTTTTTATATTCACTATCTGTGTATATTCAATACGTAATATTCAACCGCAGAGTGGTCAATCCCCCTATTTGTAAATAAAAAGCCTCTCCTCCATTAAAGTAATTTATAAAATCATACAAAAACAATACATTTAATTAACAATTTATTATTATAGTTAGGCTATTTAAAAACCAACCTAAAATAAAGGTAGCAACATGCCATTTTCCCGTCCTTTTAGAGAATATTTTCATAAAGGTGATTTAATATATGGTTTAACTGATAGCAGGAAAAAATATGTTAATGAAAGTAAAAACTTTCTGATTGCCAAAAATCATAATGATAAAACTCTTTACCCACCAATATTTATTGATAATTATTTAACACCTGCCGAATTAAACCATATCGCAAATTTTATGAAAGAGTATCAAGAAAGAAACAAAACCAATAATTGGATAAATAATGAGGAAAAATCCAGTTTTCAAAATAGAATAGAAGAATACTATATAAAATATTCTTATGAAATACCCGAAAAACAAGAAGATAAAGACAAATATAATCTCTATAAAAATGATTTCTTTAATCATCTGAAAAGTCATCATAAATACCGAACTGTTACTGAAAACATCAATGAATATAATAAGAGATCCATGGGAAGAAAATGTAAAGGTGGATTATCATGGGCAAGCATGATCAATGGAAATTTACCTCATGCTATGCATATCCACTTTATACTTGATGGTATAAATATGGATACGGTAGTTTATAAACGCGATAAAAATATCACTGGAAAAGAATTAAGATGGCTTTTCAGACACAGAGCATATCCTCAAGTCGCTAATAAAATACAATTTTGGCTGAATGATACCCCAACGACTCCACCCTGGGAGGAAGCAAGATCAACTCTATGGAAGAATTATGCATGCCAAGATGACTACTCTGAAACACTTTCCCAATTATTTAACATACCATAATGTTCTCCCTATTTTATTTGGAGTGGATATTTCACCGTCGTGCTAATTCTGCTCCATTTTTAAAATAGGCTTTAATACCGGCAAAAATAGATTCAGCCACTTGCTGCTGGAATTTCGCAGTACGTAGTTTGCGTTCTTCTTCCAGGTTACTGATGAATGCAGTTTCAACCAGAATAGAAGGAATATCTGGTGCTTTTAATACGGCAAACCCCGCCTGATCGACGCTGTTTTTATGCAGTTTATTCACTTTACCCATGCGTTTAAGCACTTCATCCCCAAATTTCAGGCTGTCATTAATTGTCGCAGTTTGAACCAGATCCAGCATAGTGTGATCCAGATATTTATCACCGCTTTTACTCACTCCACCAATCAAATCAGCCTCATTCTGTGTTTGGGCTAGAAAACGGGCAGCATGACTGGTGGCTCCTTTCGTTGACAAAGCAAATACGGAAGATCCTCTAGCGGCTCGATTAGTAAAGGCATCAGCATGGATGGAAATAAACAGATCCGCCTGCATTTTACGTGCTTTTGCTACCCTGACTGTCAGCGGAATAAAAATATCTTCATTACGGGTCATATACACTTTCATCCCCGGCTGACGTTTAATAAGGGCTTGCAGACGGCGGGCAATCTGTAAAACAACATCTTTCTCACGGGTTTTGTATTTCCCGATAGCGCCAGGATCTTCACCACCATGACCGGGATCAAGCATAATCACAATTGGCCTGTTCTTCCCAGCCTTGCCTGTTTTTTTCCTGTCTGTCGGTGGCATATGCTTTTCCAGATTTCCGCTGTTGTACTCTTCAAGCAGTGCCAGCAAAGGATCATCATTGACTTTCGCTACTTTTGGATAGAAATCTAACACCAAACGATGTTTGAATTTCGCAATAGGTGGCAAAGTAAAAATATGTGGCGCAACCGGCTGCTTAATTTCAAACACTAAACGTACAGTTTTGGGATCAAATTGCCCCGCTCGTACCAGTTTCAAATAAGGATCACGCTGCTGAACTTGCGATCCCATACTACTCAGGACACTATTGAGCTGGATACCCTGCAAATCAATCACAATCCGGTTAGGATTTGAAAGTGAAAACTGGCGGTATTTAAGCGAAATATTAGACTCCAGCGTCACTCTGGTATAGCTTGATGCAGGCCAAATGCGCACAGCAATCACTTGTGACGTTGCTGCATAACCTATCGGGCTAATACTTAACAACCAAAGGGCTGCTGCTCCTTTCAGCAAACGGCGACGTGAAGAATTATGGTCTGAATGACTCATTATTTATTCCATTTAAAAACAACCAGACAGTAATTTTTATCTAAGCGACAGTTAGGTGGAAGACTCTAATTAATTATAAAGAGACTGTCATCAAAAAAAGCTTTTTCTGCTATCTGAACAGCTATACTCTATGAACTTCAGGATGCAGCGTAGGCAAAAAAGCCGCGACCTGAAAGATAACAAATATAAATATCAATATAAATAATAGCCTTGTTTTTATCCATATTCCCTCTTGCCATTTCCCTCCCAAAGAATAAAAATATAAAAAATACGAATAAAAATGCAATTGAGGGGAATATCATGAAAGAACGCCGTACCGAATTAGTTGAAATTTTCCGGCATTCGGTTCCTTATATTAATGCACATCGTAACAAAACTTTTGTCATTATGTTGGGCGGTGAAGCTATCGCCCATGAAAACTTTACTAATATTATTAACGACATCGGCTTATTATACAGTCTCGGCATTCGTTTGGTTGTTGTGTACGGTGCCCGGCCACAAATCGATCAGAACCTCACCCAACATCATCATCAACCGATTTATCATAAATACACCAGGGTAACTGATGTTAAAACACTGGATTTGATCAAACAGTCCGCGGGTGTGTTACAACTTGATATTACAGCTCGACTTTCCATGAGCCTCAGTAATACACCATTGCAAGGTGCCCATATTAATGTGGTCAGCGGTAACTTTATCACTGCTCAACCTTTAGGGATCGATGATGGTATTGATTATTGCCATAGTGGCAAAATTCGCCGGATTAACGATGAAGCCATAAATCAACAGTTAGATAACCATTCTATTGTATTAATCGGGCCTGTTGCTGTTTCCGTTACTGGCGAAAGTTTCAACCTGACAACCGAAGAAATTGCTTCACAACTGGCGATTAAATTAAAAGCCGAAAAGCTGATAGGGTTCTGTTCATCACAAGGCGTCACCGATACGGAAGGGAATACTTTATCAGAAATTTTCCCCAATGAGGGGGAAATACTATTGAGTAAACTAGAGAGTACCGGAGATTACTCCTCCGGGACAGTACGTTTTTTACGTGGCGCGATTAAAGCCTGCCGCCGTGGCGTTCGGCGCAGTCATTTGATCAGTTATCAGGAGGATGGTTCTCTAATTCAGGAATTATTCTCCCGTGAAGGCATCGGAACCCAAATTGTTATGGAGCGTTCTGAACAGATCCGTCGCGCCAATATCAACGACATAGGAGGCATTCTCGAACTAATCCATCCTCTGGAACAGAATGGGGTCCTGGTTCGCCGCTCACGGGAACAACTGGAAATGGAGATCGATAAGTTTACCCTGATAGAGCTCGATAATGTCACTATCGCCTGTGCTGCCCTGTACTCTTATCCTGCGGAAAAAATCGGTGAAATGGCCTGTGTTGCCGTACACCCGGATTACCAAAATTCTTCACGTGGCGAGGTGTTATTAGGCGCTATTATTAATCAGGCCAAACAAATCGGACTGGAAAAATTATTTGTCCTTACGACTCAAAGTATTCACTGGTTTCAGGAGAAAGGTTTTGAACCCGCAGAAATTACTATGTTACCAGTGGAAAAACAGGCGCTGTATAATTACCAACGCCGTTCCAAGATCTTGATGTTGGATCTACATAACCTCCCCCATATATAGGTAACGGTATAGGTGAAGGTTTATAATCTTGAGGATTTATGCCTTAAGCCATTCTATTAACCCACTCCGCCTTTGAGTGGGTGTCGCAACAGCCTTAGACAAAACTCCCTTATGTGCGTATAGCGTCAATTTCTCACGAGCGCGGGTCAAAGCCGTATAAACCAGCTCCCGGCTCACAACAGGAGAAAACTGGGTTGGTAACACTAATGCTGTATGCTCAAACTCAGAGCCTTGTGATTTGTGCACTGTCATTACATACGCCGTTTCATGCAGGGGCAAACGGCTTGGCTGAAAAGGTTTGATCTGCCCGTCCGATAACTGGAAATAGGCTTTCAACTCATTATTCTGATCCTTAAGCATAATACCAATATCACCATTAAACAGCCCCAATGTGCTGTCATTGCGCAAAATCATGATCGGCCGTCCGGCATAGCCCCGATTCTCCATAAACTGATTTCCCGTATATTTGGGTAAAGCAATCATTCCCTTACGATGCAGCAATTGTTCCACTCGCTGGTTCAATCCACTGACACCAAACGGCCCTTCTCTTAAAGCACATAACAACCTGAAACGGTTAAATTCGACCAGGATAGTCTTTTCAGGTGCCTTTTCGTTCACCAGCGCCAAATAGCGGTAATAACTTTCTGTAGTTTCAATCAACAAACGCTGATAGTCTTCATCTTCTGCAAGGGGATTAAAGTCCACATCAGACAGAGATTGCCTTAATACAGTTGTAACACGCTTACTGTCCCCCTGATTGACTGCTGAAGCCAGTTGCCCAATACCAGAGGCAGCATTAAAACGATAACTCTTACGCAGCAAACATAAACAATCCCGCACTGTCAGAGTTATATCTTCTGGCTCAGATATTGAATATGACACTAACTGGCAACCCGTTAACTTCGTCAATTGATTTGCACGATCGATACTGTATCCTTGTTCAGCAAAACGACAGATATCTCCCAATACCGCTCCCGCTTCTACAGAAGCCAACTGATCTTTATCCCCCAGAAAAATCACTTTTGCTTTTGCTGGCAGGGCATCAATCAAACGCGCCATCATGGGTAAATCTACCATGGAGGCTTCATCAACAATCAGGATATCAAGGGTAAGCGGATTATCACGATGATAACGGAGTTTTTGGCTTTCAGGCTGTGCTCCCAGCAAGCGATGGATGGTTTGTGCCTGCTCAGGGATATTCCGCCGCTGTTCATCTGTCAAAGCCAGTTTGTTGACTGCCTCCCCAAGCGATTCAGTCAATCTGGCAGCCGCTTTCCCTGTAGGAGCCGCCAGTTGAATACTCAATGGATTTCCTTCATTCAATTTAATCAATGTGGCCAGCAACTTCGCTACTGTTGTTGTTTTTCCGGTTCCCGGCCCGCCAGAGATAACAGAAATACGGCTGGTGACAGCCACTGCTGCTGCCACTTTCTGCCAATCGATTTCACTTTCAACAGCGACACCAAAAAGTTCATCTAAAATGTTCCGTAGCTGTATTTCATCAATATCATCAGCCAGTGCCACATCAGCAAAAAACGCGGCTATCCGACGTTCACTTTGCCACATCCGCTGCAAGTAAAGGCGATAACCAGAAAGTATTATCGGTGTGGGAAACTGCCCATCGCCTATTGCCGGGCATGCCTGCAAGACAGCAATCATTTGTTGTTGACTGGGTTTTCCTACTAAAGTCCACAGTGATGCCACTAACTCAGGATGTCGCCCTTCAAATAAATGTTCAGGTGAAATCCTGTTCAGAGGCAGGCAAACATGACCCGCCCCCGCTTCTGCACTCAAATAGGCAGTAATCAGCAATAATAATGGATTTTCATCTTCAATCATCGCATAGGCAAACTGCACATCTAACGGACGCAGCAATTTTTGAGCAACAGCTTGCTGCAATAATGGCATTACGTTCATGACTGCACTCATGCACTTTGTTCCTCATCAGTTGCACAATCGTCGTTTATACAGTCAACAGTACAATCGACGGTACTAAAGAGCATATCCAGTGCATCAACAAATTCAACCGGTGGCAGATAGCGATAAATACCCTGTCCCGGATTATTGTTATCAATGCCACGCAGAAACAAATATATCACCCCACCAAAATGCTGCCGATAATCATAGTCCGTCAATCGATGGCGTAAATAACGATGCAGTGCCAGCGTATAGAGTTGGTATTGCAAATCATACCGATGCTCTATCATGGCTGAGGCCATAGCTTCCTGAGTGTATGATTCGCTGCTTTCTCCCAACCAGTTCGATTTATAATCCACCACGTAAAACTTATCCTGCCAGCAAAATACCAAGTCAATAAACCCTTTCAACATACCTTTGACCTGATGGAAGGACAAAGGAGCGCACTGTGCTGACAAGGGATCATAACGATGGGTTAAGGCATCCAATGCGTTGGAACGCAGTAAATTATCAACCGGCAGATAAAACTGCATTTCGTTTTGTTGATGATAATGTGGAACATCCGCAAGCCGCATTCCTTGTTCATTTAACTCTGCGGTCTGGATATCCATCATCCATTGCTGCAATACTGATGCCCAGCTCTCATCAAAACCTGCGGTTGTCAGCTTTTCCGCCAACCAGATCTGATCCGGCCGAGAGCTGAAATCCAGCTCTTCCAGAACTGAATGTAAAAACGTTCCAGCTGATGCCCCGCGCGGAAAAGTATGCGGTGTCATCAGCATTGATGGTTCAACTTGTTTTTCACCACGAACGTCAATATCAAGTTTCGGTGCAATGGATTGGACAATCACTTCTACTGATTCGCCAAACGCACTGACATGAGCCTGAGAGCTGATATAATTATGAGAAACTGAACTCTGTAAGCCGGAATAACTGGTTACCCGCCAGTCATCCCGAATGGCGCGCCGGAATTTTCTGGCAGCCAGCAATAACACATCTTCACTTCTGGGTTCCCATCTTTCATCTCCAATATCCTTTATCGGTATCACCTGAATATTGTCATCTTTGAGTTCATTTAAGCTACATTCCAGTAACGCTGCATCACCTTTCTGCCCTTTTTGCACCAAATAACCAAGGGCGGAAAGATGTAAATCCGTATCCCCGGTTTTTTTCTTATTCCCCTGAATCAATGGCGCAACACCGACACTACAGTGATACACCGCTCGCGTTAAAGCCACATAGAGCAGACGCAAATCTTCCGCCAACCGCTCTTCATCGGCTAATGCCAGTTTTTCACTATCCTCAAAGATACTGAAATGGGTTTCAAAATTCTGACGATCGTGATAAATAGCCCGTTCCTGTTTTTTGAAGCTACAAATAAAAGGCAGCCAGACCAAAGGGTACTCGAGCCCCTTTGATTTGTGGATGGTACAAATCTGAACCAGATGTTTATCACTTTCCAGACGCATTTGCTGACTTTCTAACTGTGGATCAGGACGGGAAATCTGCTGTGCCAGCCAGCGAACCACTGAATGTTCACTATCCAATTGCAACGATTCTTCCTGCAACAGTTCACTAATATGCATAATATCAGTCAAACGACGCTCACCGTCATATCCTGCCAAGAGATTCTCTGCAATTCGGTATTTTCCCATGACTGCCCGTAACATCGGCAAAACACCACGTAAGCGCCACAACCGGGCATAACTGTCAAACTCATCCACCAACGTATTCCATGCTGTTTCATCATGGTTTAGCTGATCAATCTGCCGGGCACTTAAGCCAAATAAACTACTGGCTAATGCACTTCTGAGTACACGTTCCTTTTCTGGTGATAACACCGCTTGCAGAAGCCAGAGCAAGTCTTTAGCTTCTGGCGTATCAAATACATTCTCACGATTGGAAAGGAAGACAGATGGGATCTGTAATTTATTCAACTCATCACGAACCAATGCGGCTTCACTGCGACTACGCACCAGTACCGTAATATCCGCCGCTGTAACAGGCCTGCTTTTTTCACCCCGTTGCAACAGCGCATTCCCTTCCTGCCCTGCCAGTAACCAATCTCTGATTTGAGCAGCACACAATCGTGCCATGCCCTGTTCGTAATCCCTTTTTGAAACTCCCTCTCCAGACTGGAACCAGAACTGCAAGGCTGTTTGTTCCTGCTCATGGAGCAATAATTTCAGGTCGTGATTTTTCTCTGCTGAGTTGACGTGAATAAACGGAATTTGGTCAAACAGAAACGGACGCTCTGTATGGGAAAACAACTTATTGACCGCTTGTACCATCGGAGCAGAAGAACGCCAGTTAGTTTCCAACGTGTAATGCGCACTCACTTGGGCACGCGCCTGAATGTAGGTGAAAATATCCGCCCCGCGAAATGCATAAATTGCTTGTTTGGGGTCACCAATGAACAACAAACCATTTTCCGCTTGATGACGATATATGGCCTGAAAAATTCGGTATTGCTGCGGGTCAGTGTCCTGAAACTCATCGATCATCGCAACGGGGTAACGTTGCCGGATGGTTTCCGCCAGTTTTTCTCCACCTTCACGCTTCAAAGCGGTATCCAATCGCGTCAGTAAGTCGTCAAAGCCCATATGCCCACGCATCAGTTTTTCCTGATTGATGGACTGGCGTACTTCAACAATCGCTTTGGAGATGATGATGTCGCGTATGGTTAGTGGTTGTTGATATAAGTCATCAATGGCCGTAAACACGGGATGCCGGGGAACGTCACCCTTTTTGGTTTTTTCTTCCAATCTTGACTGGCAAAATTTATCCAAGTCTTTAGGAAGTTGATAATCTCTGGTTTGTGATTTAGCCCACTCAGAAACGCTATTCAGCCAATTTGGTAAATTATTCTTACTGTAACTGCGCTTATCTACCCCAGAATTACCAATCAGCGCTTGTAAATCCTGTACAGCCTCATTCCACTGCTGTTTGACCCCATCAATCAAAGCAATAATCTTTTCGTGGCGGCTAACTAAGGTTTCATCACCGTCCGGCGCGTTGATGATATATGGAATATCCCCTCGAAGATGATCAGATATATCTTCCAACAGAGCATCTGGCCCACTCCATTCCTGACTGATCACCGTCGCCATTGATAGCGACAACGGATAACAGCGGCGCCGCCAGAAATCAGCACAACTTTGCTTTCGAAGTGGATATTCATCCTGAATCAACGTTTGCTCAAACAGAATGCCGGATTCAAACGCATTGTGCACCAACATGCGCTGGCAGAAGCCATGAATGGTGTAAATTGCCGCTTCGTCCATTTGACGTTCAGCAGCCAGTAACCAATCCGCCGCACTTTGCCTGTCGGGGATCTCTGCCAGCAATTGCTGATAAACCGGATCATTTACCGCGTTATTCTGCCGAATGCATGCCAGTCGCAACTGGTGGATATTTTTACGAATACGTCCACGCAATTCATCTGTTGCTGCCTTGGTAAATGTTACAACCAAGATCTCTTCAACATTAAGCGGACGGGAAAAGGCGGCATTGCCGCCCAATCCGAGTAACAAACGCAGGTAGAGTAAACCTATCGTGTAGGTTTTTCCCGTACCTGCTGAAGCCTCAATCAGCCGCTGACCATGCAGCGGCAATGTTAACGGGTTAAGTTTATGAGACGTTATGTTACGGGGTATTTCTGTGCTCACTGAGCATTCACCTTAATCGGTAATTGTTTCTGAAAAGCGGATACATTCGGGTAAGTCTTCCAGCCTTTCAACTCTGCATATTGATGAAGTGAGCCTTTCTTCCCTGTAATTTGTGAAATCAGTGCTAAACCCTGACGTTTCATGACTGCTTTATCATAAAATTCAATCAATTGTGCTTTCGTCACTTTTTCAAGAGAGGCAATCATTTTCTCTCTTGAATCAAATTTGAAGTTATTAAGACCAAAATCACTGCCGTAACGGGATGCTTCCGCAGAAAACGTTTGTGGTGGTTGGCGCATCTCTGTCAGCAATACTGTTTTATACTGCTCAAAATTTGCATCAGACATTGCCTGCAATTTTTTCTTAGTTTGCTGATAGAAACTCTGGTAACGCTGGTGCAGGTAATCAGGCTGTTCGCTGTTACTCTGCAACAGGAAGCCGAGCCCCCATTGTTCTCCTACCCTTGTATTGAAGGCAAAAACCGCATAACCCAATTGCTCTGTTGTTCTTAATTGATCATAGAACCAAGTCGATAAAATACTACTCAGAAGATTAGAATAGGCATATCCATTAATGCGATCATATCCCGTCGGGATGTAGACTTCCGCCAGTGCATTATCAGTGCTACTGGAAGTGCCTTCAAAGTTAACAGCATAATTACGTTTCAATTCGACATTTTCGCCACTCCACCACACAGTACCCTGGTTGGCGAGCTGCTTATGCGCAGATATAACAATATCAATACTCTGTTTTTCGGTTAAATTACCGAAGACGACCGCCTGTAAAGCAGAATTGTGGATCATCTTATGACGGTATTTAACAATATCATCAACATTGATGCTATCCATCGCTTTTAAGCGTTCAGACTGTTCAATATAAGGAACATTGGATAAACGAGAAACCGGCTGCATTGCCATTTCATAGGCTTTGCCTTCATTGGCGATTTCCAACTGGTTACGATACCAAGACTTCGCTTGTTTCAGTTCAGCCGGAGTTGGTATAAATGCCATATACTGGCTGATAGCAGAAGTTAACAATTCAGGTAAATGTTGGGTATAACCATATGCCCCGATTTGCAACCCATCACTATACTCGGTTGTCATCGCCAGACCTCCGACGGACGCCTGATAACCAAGCTGATCCAGTGCAAGAGAAGACAAATAAGACAACAGAGCGTAAGTCACCTGTTCTTTGGCGCTCTTCACACCATCAGCATTGCGCAGAGCCAATGCGATGCTTGCTTTCGGTTCATCGGCAAAATATTGGCTTGGCATATACAGCAGACGAACACTCGGCTGTTCCAGAATCATTTTGGGATGTTTCTGGCTGCCAGATGTCTTAATCAGGGACAAATTATCAGGAATATAAGGGTTCAGTTCTGGTAAAGAGAATGAAATACCTTTCTCCAGTTTTTGCCACTCATTACGCTGTTGTTGAGTGATTTTATTAACCTGATAAGGTGCCTGAACAAAATAAGCCTCTTTGTTATGTGGCTCTTTCGGGCTGATAAACCAAATGCGAGCATTTTCAGGTGTCAATTGAGCCAAACGGCTGGCAATAGCCTGAGGGTTATATTCATCCGCAAGATAGCAAGCATCCACCACATGAGAAACAGGCACCTGTAACATGGCATCAACTAACGACTGAATATAGTTCATATCCCGTACGATTGAGGCATACTGGAATGATAAATTGAATACTTTAGCCATTTCATCAAAATAGCTTTTTTGAATGCCTTTTTGCTTCAGCAGGTTAATGTAAGAAAAGATAGCCGCAATAACCTGATCACGCCGCTCAAGCCCTTTGTCTGTCAATGTGACATAAATACTGAATGAACCGGAATTACCATCTGTTTTCGGGCTAGCACTGGCACTGATCCCTTCGGCCAGCCCCTGTTTCAGTAACCAGTCAGACAGGGTATTCTCACTGCGGTTACCAATCAGATAGCCAATATAGGCATCAGTTTTACTGCGAAAATCAGCGCTATTATCGGCAATGCTGAATTCCAGTTGCAACGATTTATAAGGTTTAAATGGCACGTAATGGATAATGACATTTCTTTCTTTATCTGTTATCGCCGGAACCGTAATGGCAGAGACGGAAGCATGTCGATTCGGAATACGGCCAAAAGTATCCACCGCAATCTGAGCTAATTTTTCTATCGGCTGATTTCCATACAGGACACCTTTCATCAAATTGCCAGAGTAATAACGCTGATAAAAATCAACCAGTGCAGTCTGTAACTTACTGTCTGGTTTATCTTTCAGGGTTTCCAGATTTCCCCCCGCAAAACGGGAATTCGGATGAGCCGGATTCAAGGTTTCCGAACGGATCTGCCAGATGCGGTGCCCTTCTCCGGCACGAGCAATGGTCATTTCGTTATCAACGGCATGGCGCTCCCAATCAGTACTCTCAGGATCTAACAAAGGCTCTGCAAGTGCATCGGCCAGACGATCTGTCGCCTCTGCCAAAGAACCATTCTCAACTTCCAAATAAAAGGCTGTGCGGTTGGGTGAAGTGCTGGCATTGCCGCTCCCTCCATGTTTCTGTAAGAAACCATCAAAGCTGCCGGGCTGAGGATAGCGTTTAGACCCCATAAATACCATGTGTTCCAAATAGTGTGCCAGTCCAAGCTGATTATCTGGATTCTGCATATGACCAACGGGGATTGCCACAGCCGCCAATGATTTAACTGCTTTTTCATCTGAAACCAGCAGAACTGTCATGTCATTTTTCAGTTGGATAGCTTTATATTCACGGAAATCACGCTCACTTTTATGAATGGTTTCCGGTAACGGTTGCCAAGGCGATTCGGCATATGTTGTTTCTCCCCAGAAAAGTAGAAAAAGCATCATCGTGATGCGAATAACATATTTAGGCATAACCTAATATTCTCCCTATTTCTTCTTTAAGCTATTTCTTCTTTAAATAGTACGCCATAGGCAACAAGTAGTTCTGCACTTCGCGTTTCATGCGTACCCAAAATGATTGATCCACCTGCCTGAAAGCTCTTTGAGTATAAGCATCACTAAATTCACCCTTTTTTCCTTGTGTTCCTAGCCATTGCTGCATTAATTTGCTTTCCGCTTTTTGCTGAGCTTCCTCACTAAAATTAATCTGCTGGCTTTCCTTGTCGTAACAAGCCTCCAGCCATGCCCAACCACTTCGGCAGAACAGAGGAAGAGGCTCGGACATCCCTTGAAAATAGCCTGCAACCAACTGATTCAGATAGTTCTTGGCTTCATCGGTTGTCAATGGTGAAAAATGCCATACACTGCTTTCCCTTCCATACATGCGACTTTCACCTTCTCCTCCTGAGAAGCAGTAAGCAAGATGTTCAATCCATAGTTGGATACCATCATTGGCAGTTAAGTTCGCCGGACGCCAACATAAAATTCCGTCAGATTGAACTTGGTTAATTTTTCCGGTCAGAGTAACAGCATCTAATTCATGGCGTAATGCTATGACAGAAGAGTCCATTCTCTCCTCTCGTACCTTATCTGCCAATGGCTGCATCGCCTCAAGCTGATTCCGCCAATATACTTCACCAAATGCACCGTGTGGCAACCCACCTGATGCACGGAGGTGATAAAACAATGAGTCAGGTTGCCCCTGCTCAAGCAAAATGTTCAATAACAATTGATTGAATTGATAACGCTGCAAATGATCCAATACAAAAGGCTCTTCCTCAGGTAATTCCGTTTCTTCAATAACAAAATGGACTTTCAATTTTTGCTGAAAAAATGCCCTGACCGGATGGCGATAAAAACGAACCAGATCATCCAACGCCACTTCTGTTATCTCACGAGTATCGCAGTCTAACGGCTGACCAAAATGAACGGGGGAAATGCCTTGCAAACTGGCTGCCGGTAGCCATTCAACCGCATAACTTTGTAGCTCATGATCGGGTTGAAAGTTTTCCGTGGCAAAAGGGACACGCGTATGTTGCCGCAACAGATGATTTCTGACTTTTTTTGCACTGTCATCCACATTGAGCATCTCATCTCCCGGCAAGCAGCAACTCTGGCAAACATAATCCAGCAGTTCGTTAACCAATACGGAAGGGTTACATTCTGTATCATCGCGAATTGATTTACCAATGTAACTGATATACAAACACTCTTCTGCTGATATCAATGCTTCCAGAAACAGATAACGGTCATCGTCACGCCGTTTCCTGTCCCCTCTCTGGCTTTTTTCTGTCATCAGATCAAAGCCAAGTGGTGGGATTGTTCGTGGATAAATACCATCATTCATTCCCAACAAACAAACAACTTTAAAGGGAATAGAGCGCATTGGCATCAGAGTACAAAAGTTCAGGGAACCCGCAAGAAAACGTTGGCTGATCTTCTCATCATCAAAACGCAGAGCTAACTCATCACGCAGTAAGATCAGGGGTATTTTTTTGTCATAATGTGCATGCAAACCATTCTCAATCACCTTCTGCCATTGCTGGATGATCAATGCCAATACCAGCTCGGTTTCATTATCCGCAATAAAAAAGGTTTCCAGCAATTGTGGACAAATACCAAGCCAGTCCGTCAATGATTGCTCTTCACTCAGAATCCTGCGCCAGCGATTTAATTCCATCAAAAACTCAGCCAGTTGCCCGGCCAGTTCTGCGGCAAGGCCACTGGATTCATCATAAGGTAAAACCTCATTCCACGGGCCTGCGTGGCTATCCATTGCATAACCTAGCAACATGCGTGTCAGACCAAAATGCCAGGTATTCTGCCCGGTGGCAGGCAATGACAGCGCTTCAATATTGTCATCATCCAGCCCCCAACGGATACCGGATTCCTTTACCCAACGCCGCAATAAACGTAACCCATCTTCCTGAATTGCGAACTTATCAGCCAGAGAAGGTACTTCCAATAATGCTAATACCTGCTCGGCTGTAAAACGGCTCTGAGGTAAATCCAATAAAGTAATAAAAGCCTGCAATACCGGGTGTGCCTGACGGGCTTTACGATCAGAAATGGCAAAAGGAATATAACGTTCATCCGGTACGTTACCGAATACGGCCTGAATATAGGGCGTATAATTGTCGATATCAGCCATCATGACAATAATGTCCCTCGGTGTCAGAGAAGGATTATCATCTAACAGACGCAGTATTTGATCCTGCAAAACCTCGACTTCTCTCTGTGGACTGTGGCACGAATGAAAAGACAGAGAATGATCTTCCCAGACAATCTGTCGTTTCTTCAGACTATTTTTGAATGTGCTTTCTGTAGAGCCAATTTGAGCATGATCTTCAAGATGCAAGATATCCCGCTGGAGTTGATGCAGAATACAATCTGGCTCCAGTTCAACAAAAGCATGGATGTCAGCATCCGGCTCCAATTGGGACAACAGGTAAAGATTATCTCTTCCTAATTTTCCCCATGAAGCCAGTAAAGGGTTACTCAGATTCTGTTCCCCTTCTTCATTAAAAAGGGATTGCGCACTATCTGGATCTCTGAATCGTTCTAATGATTGCTGACTGCGGTAATGTCTAGGTTTACGGCTGTTCAATTTAGCAAGAAATGCGTAATTCTGAATATCACCCCAATAATATTGGCACGGGTTAGTGAACATTAGGTGGATATCAATCTGCTTACCCAGTGCCTTGAATACTTGCAGGTAAGTGGGAGGTAAAGAAGATATGCCACAAATAAAGATCCGTGAAGGCAGTTTTTCCTGTGGAAAATTTCCATCTTCCAATGCTGAAATAAAGCGATGATATAAGTTGGCACGATGCCACAGAGGTTGCTGTAGTTGATACGTGTACGCTATCAACTCGATCCATAACCGTTTCTGCCATTCCTGGTTCACACTTAGTCCATCAATGAGTTGCCCACTTTCCCAGCTCTCCAGCCATTGAGGACGATAAACCAGGTATTGGTCAAACAGGTCAGCAACTCTGCCAGCCAACTGATGGATCCTACGTTTATCATGATCCTGATCGAGATAATGTCTGAGTGCCACAAACTCAGGCTCAGTTAACAGGTTGGGTAGAAGTGTCATCAGTTTCCATTTCATGGCATCTTTGCTGAATGCACCTTCTCTGGGAACATCAGGCAATACCTGTGTAAACATCTGCCAGATAAACGTTGCCGGCAAAGGAAATTCCATATTTGCAGCAATCCCTAATTTCTCTGCCAGTTGAATTTGCAGCCACTGTGACATACCGGGGCTTTGAACCAGGATCACTTCTTTGTCAAATGGGTTAGCGAGGGGGTTCTCCCTGATAAATATCGCCATCAACTCTTTCAGAATATCGAGTTGATTTGAATGATAAACTTTAAACATCAATGCTCCCGCTTGCACAAAACCAGCGTTCTAATTTACCTGAAGGATTATAGCTTTTTGTCACAGTTACCGTTATCTGATAGCACCCCAATGGATGAAATTCCTGTCGAAACTCCGTTTCCCACCCTTGTTGTGATCCCTTTTCACCTTCAATCATCTTTCCTTTTAATGACTCATATTGTTCCAACTGCTCATGTGCCAGTTTTACTGCCTTAAGTTGTAACCAATACTGCTGGAAATTTGATAACAGTGCCTGATGGTAACGCATTAAACCTAACAGCGAGACAGCAAACACGACAGATGCCACCATGACTTCCGGCAAACTTATGCCATTCTGCTGCTTATGCCTGCGAAATATTTTCATAAACAAAATTCAACCGGTATGACAGGACAAAAATCTAACCAACCACTTTTAACAGGAGTAAGTGTATCCTGATTTGAACCTTTCATCTGTTTCATCCATTGATAAAGTTCAAGATGTTCTCCGGCAGAAAACGATGCTATTCCCTTTAACAGAAAAAGATCATCCTGATAACGCCTGAGGCAACTTTGCAAATAAGATCCTGATTTCTGTAAACAGATCCAGCTCCCCAACTCCCGTGAATGAAGCGGCCATGACTGTACTGAACCCCATGCCAATGATGACTCTGCCTGTTGAAAAGCATTCAGATATTTCTGTTCATCAAACATCATCAACATGGCATTTTCTTGCTGGTAATGCAGTGCTTTCAGCGTCATTAAACTTAATGTCAGCATCATAAGAATCGATACCAACAGAGCATTACCTTTTTGGTCTTTATGCTGTTGGCTTAAGTCATGCACCAGGTGATTTCCTTATGTTGCGCAACCGAATTATGGTTTGGTAGTGATAAACAACAGAAGGAGATTTCACCCAACTGGCTTTGATGGACAATGTTATAAATATCAGCCTATTTTTTGACTGTGATTTTTCAAGGTGAAAAGTGTCAATAGTGACTTCTTTGGGATCAAAAAGCCGTTCCCAGTTATTTTCCTGACAATTTCCTGCTCCTCTTTTCCATTCAAGAGCACGATTATTTAATCGGTAACCAAAAAATTCAGAGGCTGTGTGCTCAGGCTCTTCCCATTGATTATTTAAATTAAGGTCAAAAGCGACAATAAAACAGGAATGGGTAGCTTCGGTATTTTTATTTTGAATCACCAACGCTTCTCCTTTACATTGTTTACTGTCCTGACAATAGCCTGCCCGCCTGAGATCTTTTTCCATCATATGAGCTACCCGATTCACCAGGTAGTGGAGACGGTATTGACGGTAGAGATCGAGTATCTGGCCGGATAAAACAGGATAACTCTTTGCCATCGCAATAAAAATTACGCTGCCAATCAACATAGCAACCAGAACTTCCAGCAGAGAAAAACCTGACTGATTTTCTCTGGAACAGTTTCGCCTGAAACAGCTTATAGCCCATATCATGAGTTTTTGATGTCTCCACAATCAGGAAGCTGATTTATATGATTACTGCATGTCCTGATTCGCCCTCTCCCTGAAATGACGATACTTATTTCTCCGGCAGAATTTGCCAGTACAAAGCTGGCTGGCATCGCGGTATTTCTGACACCATAAAAATCGATTCGCTTACTGGTTGTTGATACCAGAAGCACATCATCATGTGGTGAACTGACACGCTCTCCTTCCCCTTCATTGCAATCTGTACTCACGGTAATTGAGGAAACAAGACACCAGGATTGCCCAGTCACCAGCCACAATGTTCGTTCCTGATTCATATAATTCGCCAGAGCCTGCTGCCTTTCCATAAAAGACAACACATTCTGCACGGCTGATTGCAACTGCAAGCCACTCTGGTAATTTACCCAACTATGCAATCCGTAGAGCAAACTCATTGAAATTAATATCATTGCTATCATTAACTCTAACAATGTAAATCCGCTTTGCCGGTTAGTGTACTTATCGCTCATCAGCATCCAGCCTATTTCTCTGTTTACTGGTTTAAATTCTCGCTGGCGAAAATATCTTCAATTTGGAAGAAAATAAAAAGCGTAATTTTTTATTTATGCGAGGAGATTTGAAGAGAAATCTCAGTATATTGCTCTGTTACATTCTATTTGCGAGCCAGTCCAACAACATGACCAATGAGATTAAAATTTGCACAAATTAACGACTTCGACTTGGTGATCAGGAAATAGGAAATAGGAAATAGATGAGTTTCAGGCAGAAATATAAGGGTATGAATTAAAATTCTAAATTATTTTTTCGGATAAATATTTTTTCCATCCCTAAAGAGGGATGGAAAAAATAATGCAGAATTAAATCGCCACCGGGGCTTTAATACCCGGATGCGGATCATAATCGACAATTTCAAAGTCTTCGAATCGATAATCGAACAGAGATGCGGGCTTACGCTTAATAACCAACTTTGGCAACGCTTTGGGTTCACGGCTCAATTGCAGTTTCGTCTGCTCCATATGATTGCTGTAAAGGTGGGTATCACCGCCAGTCCAGACGAAATCCCCCACTTCCAGATCACACTGCTGAGCCATCATATGAACTAACAAAGCATAGCTGGCAATGTTAAATGGTAATCCTAAAAATACATCACAGGAACGCTGGTAAAGCTGGCAAGACAGTTTGCCATCTGCCACGTAAAACTGGAAAAATGCGTGACAGGGTGCCAAAGCCATTTTGTCCAATTCGCCAACATTCCATGCAGAAACAATGATCCGGCGGGAGTCGGGATCACTCTTTAATTGTTCAATAACATTGGTTAGCTGATCAATCTGACGACCATCCGCTGCTCCCCAGGAGCGCCATTGTTTACCATAAACTGGCCCTAAGTCACCATTTTCGTCAGCCCATTCGTCCCAGATAGTAACGCTATTATCATGCAGGTATTTAATATTGGTATCACCGTTCAGGAACCACAACAGTTCATGAATAATAGAGCGGAGATGGCAGCGTTTGGTTGTTACCAGCGGAAAACCTTCTTGCAAATTGAAACGCATCTGATGACCAAAGATTGAAAGTGTCCCTGTGCCTGTACGGTCATCTTTTGCTGCACCCTCTTCCAGCACTTTTTTCATTAAATCCAGATACTGTTTCATTTTGCCTCTTGTACCTTATCATTTCGCGTATTATTACGAGTATTGTTGTTGCGGGAACACTTATATGCCCATACCATCATCAGAATCCCCGCTAAAATCATTGGCATGGAAAGGATTTGCCCCATACTGATCCCTTCAAATAATCCAAGTTGAGCATCAGGTTGACGGAAAAACTCAACGATGATACGGAATACACCGTAACCAATCAGGAATAACCCTGAGACACTTCCCATCGGGCGTGGCTTACGAATAAATAAATTCAGGATGATAAACAGCACAATGCCTTCCAGCACCATTTCATACAGTTGTGAAGGATGACGCGGCAGGACACCATACTTTTCCAAAACAGGCCATAACGAGGAATTGGTGGTTGCCAATGCAATATCTTCACTACGGGAACCCGGAAACAGCATTGCCCACGGTGTATCAAGCGTGACACGCCCCCACAACTCGCCATTAATAAAGTTACCGATACGCCCCATACCTAAGCCAAAAGGAACCAGTGGCGCAACAAAATCAGCAGTTTGCAGGAAGTGGCGTTTCGTTCTGCGCGAGAACCACCACATTGCACAAATGACACCAACCAATCCTCCGTGAAAAGACATTCCGCCGTCCCAGACCTTAAACAGATACAAAGGATTATTCAGGAACATCGGCAGGTTATAGAACAGAACATAACCGAGGCGCCCACCAATGAATACCCCGGCAAAACCTGCATACAGCAAGTTTTCTACTTCGTTCTTATTCCAGCCACTGTTTGGTTTTGCCGCACGACGATTTGCTAACCACATAGCAAAAACAAAACCAACCAGATACATAAAACCGTACCAGTGGAGAGATACGGGGCCGATTGAAAATATGACAGGGTCAATATTAGGAAATGCCAGGTAGCTAGTGCTCATCGTTCCCCACTAATAATATGTTGTGTGAATGAATTTGTGTGTTAATGCCCTAAGACAAATAATCGTAAATAATAGCATGGGCGCTTAAATGCCACCACGCACCAACCCACCAAGACCGTGGGTTTCCAGAAATGCAGAGGAAATCTCTCTCACTTGTTGGCTGGTTTCCGCCTCTAATACTTCTTTGACAAAATAGTTGAGTTCGTCCGAATCTAAATGATGCAGCAAGTACTTGATACGCGGCACACTTCGACCACTCATGCTCAGGCTACGATAACCAAGACCTATCAAAATCAGCGCCCCCATCGGCAAACCTGCCATTTCACCACAAACACTAACGGGTAAGCCAATACGCCGGCTTTCATCAATAATCTGTTTTAACGCTCTGATTACTGCCGGATGCAGGTTGTCATACAGAGAAGCGACATGTGTATTATTACGATCTACCGCAAGTAAATACTGGGTTAAATCGTTTGTACCGATAGAGATAAAATCAACGCGTTTCTTCAATTGTGGCAGCAGCAGGATCAAGGAAGGAACTTCTACCATGATCCCGACTTGTGGCATCGTAATAGTTGTCGCAACTGATCGTTCAACTTCTGCTTTTGCCCTGTTGATCAACTTCCTGGCTTCGTCAATCTCTTCAATACTGCTCACCATCGGCAGCAATATTTTCAGGTTCTCCGTCTGTACATTGGCTTTCAGCATAGCTCTGAGCTGAATCAAAAATATTTCCGGCTGATCCAGGGTAATGCGAATTCCCCGCCAGCCAAGACAAGGGTTTTCTTCGTTAATTGGCATATAAGGAAGGTTTTTGTCAGCGCCAACATCCAACGTCCGCAATACGACTGACTTATCAGGAAAAAGTGTGAGCATTTCTTGGTAGCGGTTTTTCTGTTCATCTTCGGATGGAAAACCACTATGCAACATAAAAGGGATCTCAGTACGATACAACCCGACACCATCGATACTATCACCCATGTGTTGCTCATATTTCAAGCTCAAACCCGCATTGAGCTGAACAAATACTCTTTCCCCATTCTTAAGACGTGCTTTTTGTTGCAATTCGCCTTCAGCCAATTCGCTGAGCATCTGCTCTTCTTCAATAAGTTGGCGATATTCCTGAACAACCAGTGGCTCTGGTTCAATAAAAAATTCTCCGCGATAGCCATCCAGAATCAACATCCGGTTATGCAGTAGTTCTGGTTGAATGTCTGCGCCCATAATCGCAGGTATACCCATTGCCCTGACCAATATTGCGGAATGAGAGTGCGTTGCCCCATCCCGTACAATGACACCAGCCAGCTTATCCTGTGGTATTTCGGCCAGTAAATTGGCACTGAGCTCATCAGCAACCAGAATGAAATGTTCAGGCCACTGGCTGTTGCCAGTAAAAGAATCATCCAGATGGAACAATACCCGTTGCCCAAGTGCGCGTAAATCAGAGGCTCTTTCCCGCATATAAGCATCTTGCAGGCTGGCGAATTGTTCTGCATATTTCTCAATCACGGCCTTAACCGCCCATTCTGCGATAAAGCCGCTATCAACGGAATGAAACAGATCCTGTTTAAGTTTGGGATCGTTCAATAAATGGGAATAGAGATCAAAAATGGCAGCACTTTCTTTTTGTGAACTGGCTGTAAATCGTTTACTTATTCGACGACATTCTGCGGTTGCCAGTTCAAGGGCTTGGGTCAAACGAGAACGTTCAGCCTGATAATTCAGTGTTGATGCTTCAAATACTTGTTCGAGCGATGGCTGAGAACAATCCTGCCATCCCTGTGCCATGACAATGCCATCGGAAACCGCCAGTGCCTTGATACGTGTCTGGCGATACTGACCAAACAGTCCCCGGATCTGCGCTTGAGAAAGGATCGCAGCCAATTGCATAGCAAGTGTCACCATAAAGGACTCTTCACTTTCATCAAATAATCGGCGTTCATTTTGTTGAACAACCAAAATTCCTTGCAATTGGCGACGATAAATAATTGGAACCCCTAAAAAGGCCCGCAGATTTTCTTCTTTTACTTGAGGAATATATTTGAAACTAGGATGGTCACGCACATCAGCAAGGTTGATTAATTCCGACAAACGCCCGACTTCACCCACAACACCTTCATTAAAGGCGAGGCTGATTACACGTTTTTCTGGCTTTTTTAACCCCTTAGTCGCCATCAGGTAATAGCAACAACGCTGATGGTCTGCCAGATAAATAGAACAAACTTCCGTGTTCATTGCTAAACAGGTTTCATTGACTAATAGCCCAAGCGCATCCGATAAATTTGTTGCCATCGCAACCTTTTCAACAATTTCCCGTAAGCGCATGAGCATAACGATTACCTAAATTAATTATCTAACTTCTTCTACGACGATATATATAGGTTGAATAGGGTTGTGAAGTAGATTCCTGCATTGGCATCACAATGGAAGAAAATTCTTTCATCACACGGCGGTATACATCTCGTTTAAACGAAACAACTTGCCTGACAGGATACCAATAGCTCACCCAACGCCATCCATCAAATTCTGGTGTACTACTGCGCTGCACATTAATATCTGTTTCATTACAAAGCAACTGCAATAAAAACCAGCGTTGCTTTTGCCCGATACAAACGGGCTTTGTATCCCAACGCACCAAACGCTTGGGTAATTTGTAACGCAACCAGCTACGGGTGGAGGCGAGAACCCGTACATCTTTGCGATTTAAACCAACTTCTTCGAACAACTCACGATACATCGCTTGTTCTGGTGATTCCCCCGGATTGATGCCCCCTTGAGGAAACTGCCAGGAATGTTGCCCATAACGACGAGCCCACAGAACCTGTCCTTGACGATTACAAATTACAATTCCTACATTCGGGCGGTAGCCATCATCATCGATCACCAGACTACCTCTCGATAAAACGAATTTGAAAAGATAGCTAATTGTTTCACACTCATCTCAAGCGGTAAACCTCTATGATGGGACTTTGCAGTCACAACCGAAGTCTCTACAATACAGTCACCTCAACGGGGTGCGATTGTTGCCGGGCAGCATCGCTGAGAACAAACCCGTAGAACCTGATCCGGCTGATACTGGCGTAGGGATTTGAGTTGCTATTCTATAAATAGTCATTTTATCTGGCACTTTCTCAAATCCTTTACCAGTCTGCTAATAACGCATTTAATTATGAGCGCTAATAGCTACTGTTAATAACTATTTTTAATAACGATTATTAATAACTACAGGAGAGCAAAGTGTTTAATCATTTATTTTTCCGATTTATTGTGAGATTTATTGCGATAAGTGCATTATCGATTTCTGCATGTGCCTTTGCTCAGGCAGCACAAGCAAAGCCCATATTAACCGTTTACACTTATGATTCATTCGCTTCTGAGTGGGGCCCCGGCCCTGTTATTAAAAAAGCTTTTGAAGCAGAATGTGATTGTGAATTGAAACTCGTCGCCCTGGAAGATGGTGTATCTTTGCTGAACCGTATAAGAATGGAAGGCAAAAAAGCATCGGCAGATGTTGTTCTGGGGTTAGATAATAACCTGATCCAAGCGGCCCAACAGACTGGATTATTCACTGCGAGCCGTGTTGATACAACAAAGTTAAAATTGCCTGTCACATGGAATAACAATACCTTTATTCCTTATGATTACGGTTATTTTGCTTTTATTTACAACAAAAATACCTTACCTAATCCCCCCAAAAGCATGGAAGAGCTTATTAACAGCCACCAGAATTGGAAGATTATTTATCAGGACCCACGCACCAGTACTCCTGGATTAGGTTTTTTACTCTGGATACAAGATATCTATGGTGATAATGCTGCACCAAAGTGGCAGAAAATCGCCCAAAAAACACTGACTGTCACCAAAGGCTGGAGTGAAGCTTATGGGTTATTCCTGAAAGGTGAAGGGGATATGGTGCTTAGCTATACTACATCACCGGGCTATCACATCGTAGCCGAGAAAAAAGATAATTACGCTGCTGCTATATTCAACGAGGGACACTATTTACAAATTGAAGTCGCCGCCCAGTTGGCTTCCAGCAAACAGCCTGAACTGGCACAGAGATTCATGCAATTCATGGTTTCACCTGCATTCCAGCAAGCTATTCCGACCACCCAGTGGATGTATCCCGTGATTGATCTACCGCTGCCAGACGTTTTCAAACAACTGCCCGTGCCTGAGAAATCACTGCAATTCAATGCAGAAGAAGTGGCAAAACACCGTACACAATGGATCCGTACATGGCAAAGTGCTGTAAGCCGTTAATTGCAGGTTGGTTACTGCCGGGGGTAATTGCCTCCGGCTTGCTGCTTCTCATTGCCCTGTCAGCTTTCGGGGCACTTTGGGTTAACGCACCTGAAAGCCACTGGCAGATATTTTTGAGTGACAACTATCTGTGGCATGTCATTCGCTTTACTTTCTGGCAGGCGTTTTTGTCTGCTTCATTCTCAGTCATACCTGCAATATTTCTGGCAAGAGCACTCTATCGCCGTCACTTTCCGGGCAGAACGCTTTTTTTACGTCTATGCGCCATGACGCTGGTACTTCCTGTTTTAGTCGCCCTGTTTGGCATACTGACTGTTTATGGGCGTATTGGCTGGCTGGCTAATCTTTGCCAATGGATAGGGATTGAATACCGTTTTACCCCTTACGGCCTGCAAGGCATTTTGTTGGCACATATTTTCTTTAATATGCCAATGGCAACACGATTACTGCTCCAGTCGCTGGAAGGTATTGCAGTAGAACAACGGCAACTTGCAGCGCAGCTTGGTATGAATGAATGGCAACATTTTCGCTTTGTCGAATGGCCTTATCTACTCCGTCAGATCTTGCCAACGGCAGCACTGATTTTCATGCTGTGCTTTGCCAGTTTTGCTGCGGTACTCGCATTGGGAGGCGGTCCTTCTGCAACTACAATTGAACTCGCTATTTATCAGGCTATTAAGTATGACTACGATCTTGGTCAAGCGGCTCTGCTCGCGCTGATCCAACTCTTTTGCTGTCTTGGTCTGGTCTTGCTGAGCCAAAAGCTCAAAGGGGTTCTTTCGGTGGGGCACGGTTATCAACAACAATGGCGTAATCCACAGGATTCATGGCTGAAAAGGTTATGTGACGGATTGCTTATCACCACAGCATTGCTGTTTTTGCTCCCGCCTTTACTGGCCGTCATTGTGGATGGATTGAACAGTGCCGTGTTTGATGTTCTCAGTAAACCCGCCTTGTGGCAGGCTTTCACGACCTCCATAATTATCGCGCTAGGGGCGGGTTTCTTATGTGTTTTACTGACTATGATGCTGTTATGGAGCAGTCGTGAATTGCGCCTGCGCCATTTATCCCGTTGGGGGCAGGCAATGGAAAGCAGTGGATTATTGATTCTTGCTATGCCCGGTATTGTCCTTGCGACAGGCTTTTTTATTCTGCTGAATAATACTATTGGGTTGCCGGATTCCCCTTATGAACTGATTATCCTGACCAATGCGCTGATGGCAATTCCCTATGCTTTAAAAGTGCTGGATAATCCAATGCGTGATCTGGCTGAACGCTATAATCCGCTATGCCTCTCTCTCAATATTCAGGGTCTCCATCGCCTACGCTGGATTGAGCTTAAGGCGCTGAAAATCCCATTAGCGCAGGCACTGGCTTTCGCCAGTGTGCTGTCAATCGGGGATTTTGGGGTTGTCGCATTATTTGGAGACGAGAATTTCCGTACCTTGCCCTTCTACCTTTATCAACAAATCGGGGCATATCGCAGTCAAGATGGTGCTGTAACTGCATTTCTGCTACTACTTCTCTGTTTTATTTTATTTAGTGTTCTTGAACGATTACCGGGTCAACGCCATGATTAAACTTGAAAATGTTACTTATACCTATGAACAGATTGCTATGCGTTTCGACGTCAACGTCAAAGCCGGCGAACGTATTGCAATCCTCGGCCCTAGCGGAGCGGGTAAAAGCACATTATTAAGTTTAATGGCAGGATTTCAATTCGCAAAGAGTGGTGATATCTGGTTAGATAAGGAAAATCATACAAATACAGCACCTTCCAAACGGCCAGTATCCATGCTGTTTCAGGAAAATAATCTGTTTTCCCATTTAACCATTGAGCAGAATATTGGTTTGGGCTTACATCCCGGTCTTAAATTAAATGCTCAACAACGGCAGACGCTGCAACAAATTGCATCGCAAGTCTCACTGACAGAATATTTGAACCGCCTGCCCGCCCAACTTTCCGGTGGGCAGCGCCAACGCGCAGCGCTGGCTCGCTGTTTAGTACGTCAGCAACCTGTTTTATTACTGGATGAGCCTTTTTCAGCACTTGACCCCGCTTTACGTAATGAAATGCTGGCATTACTGGATCAGGTATGTCGTGACCGAAAACTCACTTTATTGATGGTATCCCATAATCTTGATGATGCCGCCAAAATCGCACCGCGTTCTCTGTTGATTGTGGATGGAACCATTCATTACGATGGTGCAACGGAGAAATTGGTGAATGGTGAAGCCCCTGAGGCGGGGATTTTGGGGATAATATAATTGATTATGTGTGCCGCAACTTCCTTTATTCGGTGTACTACAAAATCCGCTATACCACAAAGCCTCGCCTTTCGGAGGGATCAAAAAATATGAAATAATCGGGATAAGCCGTCATATCTATCTTCATCTACCTTTTCTTTTTCTTCCAGATGTACGGCATACTTGTCCCATATCAGGCATTTTTTCCCCACCCAGGGTGGAGTAGTGGGTTTGCCTCCCTCCCAAAACTGTACTTTTTTAGCGACTCTGGGATTGGCCCGGTGTCTGAACAACCATCTTAACTCTTTTCCAGTTATACTTTTTATATTTCCTCTTCTCTCTCCCTCTAAACTCACACTCACAAACTGATTACTATTTTTATTTGTGTTTATATCATCATTATTTATGTTTAGATCATACTTTCCAACGACGCTTTCCATATTAATACCGTCAAGTATGAAATGTATATGTATATCCAGAGTTAATTCATTATCACCCATGCTTATCCACGATATTCCACCTTTACATTTCCTTCCTACAAGTTTACGTCTGTATGTTGTGGATTCGGTCACACTTCGATATTTATTATCCAGATTTAGATGTCTAAAGAAGCTTTCTTCATATTTTTTGTAGTTATCATTTTCAATGTATTGGAATTCCTTATGAATATCACGGCATATTTTTACATGCTCCAGATTTTTTTCATCCATATTTTCAAGAAAATCAAACATATTTTCTAATTCTGAAGGAATTAAATAACTAGCAATCGTTACCGGAGGATAACCTTTATTATCATAATGTTTTTTTGTATCTTCAAAAAATTTGATTGTATGTTTATATCTCCTTATTATTTCACTAGATAACCCATATATTAAATCACCTTTATAAAACCTTTCTCTATAAGGAGGAATAAATGGCATATATTACCCCACTTAATACCCAATATATTTAAAATGATTTTTTATATCATCTGTTATTTAAAATAGTGTATTCATTAGTATAGTTTTTAAAATAAAAATACCCGATTAAGTAAAAATCCTGCCAACTGCTCCAAAAACAACTGTATAAATAAACATGAGATGCTATAATTCAGGTTATTGCCTTAATACCGAAATATTATGCAGATAAATCCTGTTGAACAAGGCTTCATCCTATCCCGTCACTGGAAAGATACGCCATCTGGTATCGAATTAGTGTATTGGTTAGCCACAGATAAAGGTAGCCAACGCATTATCATTCCTCACCAAAAAGCCATCGCTTTTTTCCCTCAACGTGATTTACATAAAGCGCAGCCTCTGCTGACTCAAGAGCGATCTTGTGAGTTCAAGACATTACCACTGAAAGATTTTAATCGCCAAGCTGTCTCCGCTTTGTATTGTTCGCAATATCGTCAATTACAACATTGGGAGAAAGTATTCAGGGAGCAGGGCATTCCGCTTTACGAAACTGATATCCGCCCTCCGGATCGTTTTATGATGGAACGTTTTATTACCGCTCCCGTCTGGTTTCATCAGAAGCCAGACGGGAGCTATCAGATGAAACCGAATCCTGATTATCGACCCAACTTGAAATGGGTTTCTCTGGATATCGAAACCAGCCAGCATGGCGAGTTGTATTCCATCGGTTTAGCAGGCTGTGGTGAGAAAACTGTGTTGATGCTAGGACCGGAAAATAGTGAAAAGCGAGAGCTGGATTTCAACCTGGAGTATGTTGCCGGCCGCCCACAACTGTTGGAAAAACTGAATGAATGGCTGAAAGTTTACGATCCCGATGCCATTATCGGTTGGAACCTGATCCAATTTGATTTAAAGGTGCTACAGCAACATAGCGAACGCTATAATATTCCTCTGCGATTTGGTCGTGGTGGTAGCCTGTTGGAATGGCGCGAGCACAGTTTTAAGTCTGGACACTTTTTTGCATCAACAGAAGGCCGTTTGATCATTGATGGTATTGATGCACTGAAAACAGCCACCTGGAATTTTCCCTCGTTTAGTCTTGAATATGTTGCTCAGGAGTTATTGGGAGAAGGGAAAGCCATTGATAGCCCTTATGATCGGATGGATGAAATTAACCGTCGCTTTCAGGAAGATAAACCTGCTCTCGCCCACTACAATTTGCAGGACTGTATTCTGGTCAACCGAATTTTTGAGAAAACAGATCTTATCGCCTTCTTGTTGGAACGAGCGACGGTAACAGGATTGGCTGCGGATCGGGCCGGAGGTTCTGTTGCCGCATTCACCCATCTTTATCTGCCGAAAATGCACCGTATGGGTTATGTCGCTCCTATTCAACCAACGGATTTCACGGATCACAGTCCAGGTGGTTTTGTGATGGATTCATTTCCGGGCTTGTATGATTCAGTGCTGGTATTGGATTACAAGAGTCTTTACCCTTCCATTATCCGTACTTTCCTTATCGATCCCGTCGGGATGGTAGAAGGCCTTGCCCATCCAGATAATAAACATTCTGTGCCCGGTTTCCGGCAAGCATTTTTTTCCCGTACACAGCACTGTCTGCCTGATATTGTCACGCAAATCTGGTATGAGCGTGATAAAGCCAAAAAACAGCAGAATGCCCCACTGGCTCAGGCTCTGAAGATTATTATGAATGCCTTCTATGGTGTACTCGGAGCCTCAGGCTGCCACTTTTTTGATTCACGCCTGACATCATCCATTACGATGCGTGGGCACCAGATTATGCATCAAACCCGCGATTTGCTTGAATCACAGGGGTATCAGGTTATTTATGGCGATACGGATTCCACGTTTGTCTGGCTGAAACGCCCTCATTCCGAAAAAGAGGCCAGCCTGATTGGTCACTCGCTGACACAGTTTGTCAATCAGTGGTGGAAAAATTATCTCAGAACCCAATTCAATCTTGAAAGCACACTGGAACTGGAATTTGAAACTCACTATCGGCGTTTTCTTATGCCGACAGTAAGGGGCACAGAGGAAGGCAGTAAAAAACGTTATGCGGGTTTGAGTGGCAACAAGATGGTATTCAAAGGATTGGAAACAGTAAGAAGCGACTGGACGCTATTAGCACAAACATTCCAGCAAGAGCTGTATTCCCTTATTTTTCATCAGCAACCTTATCAGGATTATATTCGTGATTATGTCGCCCGCACATTGGCAGGTGAATTTGATAAGCGACTGATTTATCGAAAACGGCTACGCCGAAAGCTGGCTGATTATCAGCGCAATGTTCCCCCTCATGTCAGGGCTGCACGTCTGGCTGATGAGTATAATCAGCAGAAAAATCGCCCATTGCAGTATCAAAATGGCGGTTGGATCAGCTATATCATCACACAATCCGGGCCTCAATCACTGGAAAATCTGACTTCACCGCCAGATTATGAACACTACATCAATAAGCAGATTATGCCGATTGCTGATGCTATCTTGCCATTTATTCGGGATGACTTTATAACCCTGTTGACGGGGCAAATGAACCTGTCTTTTGATTAATTGATATTTTTGCAGGTGACGACTTGCTCAGCTTGAATTAACATAACGTCCCTCTAAAGGGAAATGACCCTTTTATGAGCTATTTTTTCCGAAAAAAGTGATGAAAGGTGTCACTGAAACGAGTCAGAAAAGCTAGTCATAAAAACTAACCCTATCGATAACCAATGATGATCGATATCCAACAAAAGCAGCCATCCTGCAACCATAAATAACATTATCTAACAGAAAACTGAGCCAAAATTTATGCCATTTACTCTTGGTCAACGCTGGATAAGCGATACAGAAAGCGAACTTGGATTAGGTACAGTCGTGGCGCTTGACGCGCGCATGGTAACGCTGCTTTTTCCAGCCAGCGGAGAAAACCGCCTCTACTCACGCAATGATTCCCCTATTACCCGTGTTATGTTTAATGTAGGTGATACCGTGACCAGTCACGAAGGCTGGAAACTCAAGATCGATGAAGTTCAGCCAGAGAATGGCCTACTGATCTATGTCGGTACTCGTTTAGATACTGAAGAAGAAAATGTCAGCCTGCGGGAAGTGTTTCTGGATAGTAAGCTGACGTTTAACAAACCACAAGATCGCCTGTTTGCCGGTCAGATTGACCGAATGGATCGCTTTGCGTTGCGCTTCCGTGCCCGTAAGCATCAAAGCGAACAATTTCGTCTGGCAGAGAGTGGACTGCGTGGTATTCGTGCCAGCTTGATTCCTCATCAGTTACATATTGCCAACGAAGTCGGCAAGCGTCATGCTCCCCGCGTATTATTGGCAGATGAGGTCGGCTTGGGTAAGACCATCGAAGCCGGGATGATTATTCATCAACAATTGATGGCTGGCCGTGCAGAACGTGTATTGATCATTGTGCCAGATAGCCTCCAGCATCAATGGCTGGTGGAAATGCTGCGCCGTTTCAATCTGCGTTTCTCCCTGTTTGATGATGACCGTTATGCCGAAGCTCTGCACGATAGCGATAATCCATTTGAAACAGAACAATTGGTTATCTGCTCTCTGGATTTTGTTCGCCGCAACAAACAGCGCTTTGAGCATCTGCTGGAAGCAAGTTGGGATTTGATGGTCGTAGATGAGGCCCATCATCTGGCATGGAGTGAGCAAGCGCCAAGCCGTGAATATCATGTTATCGAGCAATTGTCAGAGCAAATTCCATCTGTACTGCTGCTGACCGCAACGCCAGAGCAATTGGGGCAGGAAAGCCATTTTGCCCGTTTGCGTCTCCTCGATCCGAATCGTTTCCACGATTATCAGGCTTTTATCAATGAACAACAAAAGTACCGCCCAGTTGCTGATGCGGTAACTCTGTTACTATCCGGCGAGGTACTAAGCAATGACCAGCAAAACCTGATTGTTGAACTGATCAGTGAGCAAGATATTGAACCTCTGCTGAAAGCGGCTAACAGTAACCAGGATGAAGAGAGTGAGAACGCCCGCCGTGAGTTGATCTCTATGTTAATGGATCGCCACGGCACCAGCCGCCTGCTGTTTCGTAATACCCGTGGTGGCGTGAAAGGCTTCCCGCACCGTGAACTGCACGAAATTAAGCTGCCATTGCCAGCTCAATATCAGACTGCCATTAAAGTGTCTGAAATTATGGGGGCAAAAAAATCGGTAGAAGCACGCGCCAAAGATATGCTTTATCCAGAGCGGATCTATCAGGAGTTTGAAGGCGAAAACGCGACCTGGTGGAACTTTGACCCTCGTGTGGAATGGCTGCTTGGCTTCCTGCTGGCAAATCGCGATGAAAAAGTGCTGGTGATCTGCGCCAAAGCACAAACCGCTCTGCAATTAGAACAGGTTCTGCGTGAACGTGAAGGTATCCGCAGTGCAGTATTCCATGAAGGACTCTCCCTGCTGGAGCGCGACCGTGCCGCTGCTTACTTTGCTTCTGAAGAAGAAGGAGCACAAGTGCTGCTCTGTTCTGAAATCGGTTCCGAAGGTCGTAACTTCCAGTTCGCTAATCAGCTCGTGATGTTCGATCTGCCTTTCAATCCTGATTTGCTGGAACAACGTATCGGTCGTCTGGATCGTATTGGTCAAAGCCGCAATATCAAGATCAGCGTTCCTTATCTGGAAAGCACCGCGCAATCTGTCCTGCTGTGCTGGTATCACGAAGGCCTGGATGCTTTTGAACACACCTGCCCGACAGGCCGTTCCATCTATGACAAATATTATGAAACATTGTTGAACTTCCTTGCCAAACCCAATGAGCAAACAGGCTTCCAAGAGTTTATTACCGAATGTCGCGAACACCACGAGAAACTCAAACAACAATTGGAGCAAGGCCGTGACCGTCTGCTGGAGATGAATTCCAACGGTGGCGAGCAAGGACAAAAACTGGCTGAAATTATTGCCGCACAGGATAATAATACTGATCTGGTGAATTTTGCTCTGAATCTGTTTGATATCATTGGTATTAATCAAGAAGACCGCAACGATAATATTATCGTCCTTAATCCCTCTGATCACATGTTAGTGCCTGATTTCCCAGGGTTGCCGCAGGATGGATGTTCTGTCACGTTTGATCGTGAAAAAGCGCTGTCCCGTGAAGATACGCAATTCTTAAGCTGGGAACACCCAATCATCCGTAATGGTTTGGATCTTATCCTGTCAGGAGATACCGGAAGCTGTGCTGTTTCTATCCTGAAAAACAAAGCACTGCCAGTTGGCACACTGTTGGTTGAGTTAATTTATGTTGTCGAAGCTCAGGCACCGAAACATCTGCAATTAACCCGTTTTCTGCCGCCAACACCATTGCGCTTGTTGATGGATCTGAAAGGCACCAACCTGGCATCTCAGGTAGAGTTTGAAGGTTTTAACCGTCAGTTGAATGCCATCAACCGCCATAATGCCAGCAAGTTGGTTAATGCAGTTCAAAAAGAAGTTCATGCTATTTTGCAACAATCTGAGCCCTTGATTGAGCAACAGGCGCGTGAATTGATCGAAAAAGCGAAAAAAGAAGCTGATGAAGTATTGTCCGCTGAGTTGTCACGTCTGGAAGCATTAAAAGCGGTTAACCCGAACATCCGTGATGATGAGCTGGAAGCGATTAAGTCTGAGCATAAACATTTACTGCTGAACCTTGATCAGGCAAACTGGCGTCTGGATGCTATCCGCCTGGTCGTAGTATCTCACCAGTAAATAACTATTGACCGGCAACTGACGATCAATCACGGCTCATTAATAAGTCGTTATCAATAACACTTATTTTGCAACTAAGGGATATCCTCAAAGAGATATCCCTTAGTTTTTTACTTACTGTTGTCTTATCCGTTTGATCTTGGGTCAGTTCACGTTATTTTGATCTCACACCCTCAATCATATACTGCTAGAATGCGCCCCGTTATTTTTCTGAGCAAATTTTTTCCGAACCCATTGGAGCTACTATGCTGGAGTCTTATAATCCCCCAACTGACCCTTGGTTACATGTGCTTTATCAGGATGAACACATTATGGTTGTCAATAAACCGAGCGGGTTGCTTTCTGTGCCGGGTAAAGCAGAGGAGCACAAAGACAGTATCATGACGAGGATCCAGGCTGAATTTCCAACCGCAGAATCTGTTCACCGATTGGATATGGCAACCAGTGGTATCATGGTGGTTGCATTAACCAAAGCGGCAGAGCGTGAACTCAAACGGCAATTCCGTGAGCGTGAACCGAAAAAAGTCTATATCGCACGCATTTGGGGAAAATTGGAACAGGAACAAGGGCTGGTTGATTTACCGCTGATCTGCGACTGGCCAAACCGACCAAAACAAAAGGTCTGCTTTGAAACGGGAAAATCGGCACAGACAGAATATCAGGTACTTGAATATGAAGCTCAGGCAACCCGCGTCAGACTGGCTCCTATCACTGGACGCTCCCATCAGCTTCGCGTACATATGTTGGCACTGGGAAATCCTATTCTGGGAGATCGGTTCTATGCCCATCAGCAGGCCAGGGAACTGGCCCCCCGCCTGCAATTACATGCTCAGGAGCTATCGATCACTCATCCGGCCTACAGCTCTCCAATGCATTTTGAGTGTAAGGCTGACTTCTGATTGCGGCTATTTATCTTCAATGACTACGATTTATTTTTTATTGGCAATAACGATTACTTGAAGCCTTTCTCTTTTTTAATCAAATCGTAAGCGGATTGAATAGACTGTGTTTTTTGTTTGGCAATTTCCATCATTTCTGGTGGTAAACCTTTTGCCACCAGCTTATCGGGATGGTGTTCACTCATCAGTTTCCGATAAGCCCGTTTAATCGTTGTAGCATCATCATTTTGGTTAACACCCAACACCTTACACGCATCTTCCAACGTCGCCCGTTGTTGACCAGGCCCCTGATAATGACCATGCTGCTGGTATTGTCCGCCGAAATGGCGTCCCCCTTCCATCATGGCAAGAAATTGTTCAAATTGGATGCGGGAAATTCCCAGTTCTTCCGCGATCACAAACAGCACTTTTCTTTCATTCGGATGCAGCTCACCATCAGCAAATGCAGCTTGAAGCTGAATTTCGAGAAACATTCTGACCAGATCAAAGCGTCCAAAGCAGGCTCGACGAAGTTGTCTCAATGTCTCACGCAGTGGAAATTCAGGATGTTTACCTTCGCGAAATGCCCGCTGCGCTGCAATCCGTGCCTCACCATGCAGTTGCATTCTATCCATAAGCTGACTGGCTAGCTGGATATCCGTTTCAGTCACCCGACCTTTCGATTTGGTCAGATGTCCCAATATCTGAAAGGTACTACGGAAAAACAGTGCTTGTCGGGATGGATTTTTGGCTGGCGTTCCCTGATTGCGTATTCTGATTTTGTCAAGAATGTGCCCTAGCAATACCCCAATAACAATGCCCCAGAAACCGGCACCAGACGCAATACCAAATATTAACCCTAATAATTTTCCCCAATACTGCATATACTCTTCAATTCCTCAATGCCCTGAGCGAAATTTTGCATTATCATACTGTTCATCATTATCATACTATTCATTAAGCTCTGTGCCTAACAGCAAGATTAGTGATATTTAACTTTACTCTGGCGCATATCTATCAAGTGCGTTAGTCTCTCAGCGTTTGTCGGCGTGATGCCACTGATGATGGAACCGCATAAGCATCTATGAATAAAAGTTACCCCACTTTGCTAGCCACTATGGTATGGGCAGCACTTTACAGTCAGCAAGCACACGCTGACCTTGCAGCACAGTGTATGCTGGGCGTCCCTGTTTACGACAAACCCATTATTACAGGGGACCCTAATAAACTCCCGATTCATATTCAGTCTGATGATACCCATGGTGAATATCCCACCGCGGTTGAATTTGTCGGCAATGTAGATATCCAACAAGGCAACAAAACGCTGACAGCCGACAGAGTCAGGTTCGAACAAACAGAAGAGTCAGTTCCGGTACGGACTATTACCGCCACAGGGAATGTCAGATATGATGACCCCCAAATTATCCTGAAAGGACCACGAGCCTGGTCTAACTTAACCACCAAAGACACAGACGTGGAACAAGGCAAGTACCAAATGGTCGGCCGTCAGGGACGTGGCAACGCTGATAAGATGATGCTGCGCAATGAAAACCGCTATACCATTTTAAATAATGGAGTATTCACTTCCTGTCTGCCGGGCAATGATAGCTGGAGTGTTGTGGGTTCAGAAGTCATTCTGGATCGTCAGGAAGAAGTGGCTGAGATTTGGAATGCTCGATTCAGAGTTGCCAATGTCCCCGTATTTTATACCCCTTACCTGCAACTGCCGATTGGTGATAAACGCCGCTCTGGTTTTTTGATCCCTAATGCCAGTTTTTCCAATAAAAACGGCATCCAGTTCTTGTTACCCTACTACTGGAACATTGCCCCTAATTATGATGCGACCATTACTCCACATCTGATCAGCAAACGTGGGCTTAAGTTTAATAATGAATTCCGTTACTTAACCAAAGCAGGTTCGGGAACTGTCGCATTGGATTGGATTGGTAATGACCGCCTGTACGCAGATGATAAAAAATTCAATCTCAGACCTGAACGGGACAGCAACAACCGCTGGTTATTTTACTGGAACCACAGCGGTGTCATGAACCAGGTTTGGCGTTTCAGTGCCGAATATACTAAGGTCAGCGATCCTCACTATTTTACTGATTTCAATTCTCAATACGGTACTAGTACTGACGGCTATGCGACACAAAAATTCAGTATTGGTTATGCGCAACAGAACTGGAATGCAACCTTAACAACCAAGCAATTTCAGATTTTTACCGCCAGTGATAGCAGAAAAGCTTACCGTGCGACACCTCAGTTGGATCTGAATTATTATAAGAATGATTTGGGGCCATTTGATTTCCGTACTTATGCGCAATTTGCCAAATTTACCAGCGTAGGCAAAGATCAGCCAAATGCAATTCGCTGGCATCTGGAACCATCCATTAATCTGCCGCTTTCCAATCACTGGGCGAGCCTCAATAATGAAGTTAAGTTGATGGCAACCTATTACCAGCAAGATATTCCTGCTGCTCAAAAAAATTCTCAATTAGAAAAATCAGCAAGCCGCGTTCTGCCACAATTTAAATCGGATGCGAAGATGGTGTTTGAACGCGCCATGTCTTTTAATCCGGCTTATACCCAGACACTGGAACCTCGCGTCCAGTATCTCTACGTTCCTTATAAGAGCCAGAATCACATTTACAACTATGATTCTTCTTTGCTGCAAGCCAACTATACTGGCTTGTTCCGTGACCGTTTCTACAGTGGTCTGGATCGCATTTCATCAGCCAACCAGTTTACAAGCGGTATCACTACCCGCATCTATGATGAAGATTTAGTTGAACGTTTTAGTCTGTCTGTAGGTCAAATCTATTACTTTGAAGCTCCGCGAGTTAAAGATATAGAGCCTACTCAGGCCAGCCAAGGTACCGTTGGTACTAAGAAAAGAACAGGGCCTACAACCTGGGCTGGTGATGTTGAATGGAAAATCAGCTCATCATGGGGATTCAAAGGTGGAGTTCAGTACGATACCCGCCTGAGCAAAGTCGCAATGGGTAATTCGGTAGTGGAATACCGACGTGATGCTGACCGTCTGATACAATTAAACTATCGCTTTGTTGATCGCGATTATATCCAGGCCACCCTCAGGAGCGCTCCGGCATACCAGCAGGGCATTTCTCAGGTAGGTATGGTAGGAAGTTGGCCGTTAGGTGATCGTTGGGCGCTCGTGGGAGCGTATTACTACGATACTAAAGAAAAGCAACCTGCCAGCAAGATGGTTGGTATGCAATATAGTACCTGTTGCTGGGCTGTAAATGTCGGTTATGAACGTAAGATCGTAAACTGGAAGAACAACCAAAGTGAATATGACAACAAATGGTCACTCAATGTTGAACTCCGTGGCTTAAGCAATAATTACAGTTTAGGTAGCCTGAAGATGCTGCAACAAGGTATTTTGCCTTATCAACGTGCTTTCTGATACCAATTAAACACAATGTAAACACAATAACCCCGTCTTATGGCGGGATTGATATGATGGGAAACATATGAAGAACTGGAGAACGATTATTCTCGGGTTGATGTTTGCAATGAACACTGCCGCAATTGCAGCTCCGCAGGAACTCAATAAGGTTGCTGCCATTGTTAATAACGATGTCGTACTGGAAAGTGACGTCAACAACCTTTTAGAATCCGTTAAAATCAACGCAAAACAAGCTGGTCAACAAATACCAGATGGGAAAGCATTGCGTCACCAGATCCTTGAACGTCTGATTATGGATGACATCATTCTGCAAATGGCAACACGGATGCAGCTTTCCGTCCCTGAAAAGGACGTGGATTCTGCTATCGAAAATATTGCTGCGCAGAATCATCTGAGCGTTGCTCAACTGAAACAACGTCTGGCTACGGACGGTATGAATTTCGATACCTACCGCAATCAAATCCGCAAAGAGATGTTGATTGCAGAAGTACGTAATAACGAAGTACGCCGTCGTGTTTCTATCCTGCCACAAGAAGTTGATTCTATAGCTAATCAGCTCAGTAGCCATGATAATCAGAATACTGAATTGAATATCAGCCAAATTTTGATCCCTCTGCCAGAAAATCCGACGCCTGCTCAGGTCGAAAAAGCAGAAGCTACTGTAAACAAAATTTTGTCTGAACTTAAGAGCGGCAGCGATTTCGGTAAACTGGCTATCACCTACTCCAGCGATACACAAGCCTTAAAAGGCGGCAATATGGGCTGGAACAAATTACAAGAGCTGCCATCACTATTTGCTGAAAAACTCCAGCCAGCTCAGAGAGGACAGGTGATTGGCCCAATCCGTTCTGGTGTGGGTTTTCACATTCTGAAAGTGAATGATATCCGTGGCGGCAATGCATCCGTTGCAGTTACTGAAGTCAATGCTCGTCATATCCTGCTAAAAACATCACCTGTTATGAATGATGATCAGGCCCGCGATAAATTGAGACAGATCCGGGAAGAGATCTTAAGCGGCAAAACTACCTTCGAAAAAGCAGCAAAAGAGTATTCTGAAGATCCGGGTTCTGCCCTGCGTGGCGGTGAACTAGGCTGGAATTTACCAAGTACTTATGCTCCTGCTTTTCGCGATGCTTTGGTTAAACTCCAGAAAGGTGAAATCAGTCAACCCGTTCACTCTTCTTTCGGCTGGCATTTAATCCAATTGCTGGATACCCGCAAAGTAGACAAAACTGATGTTGCACAAAAAGATCGTGCCTACCGATTACTGTTCAACCGTAAATTTAATGAAGAAGCGCAAACCTGGCTCCAGGAATTACGCGCCTCCGCTTATGTGAAAATTTTAGATGGCAGCGATGCACAATAATAAACCCATCATTATTACCCCCGGCGAACCAGCCGGGGTTGGTCCTGATTTAGTTATTGCCCTTGCACAATTTGAATGGCCTATCCAACTGGTTGTGTGCGCCGATCCTGAGCTTATGCTTTCTCGTGCCAGGCAACTGAATCTTCCACTGCAATTACAACCTTATGCTCCTGAACACTCATCTTCCTCACAGCCTGCCGGAACACTGACCATTCTGCCCGTTTCTCTCCATACTCCGGCTATTGCTGGCGAATTAAACCGAGAAAATGGTAGTTATGTCACAGAAACACTGGCAAAAGCCTGCGATGGTTGCTTGAATGGCAAGTTTTCAGCACTGGTGACAGGCCCGGTTCATAAAGGCGTTATCAATGATGCAGGGATAGCCTTCACCGGACATACTGAATTTTTTGCTGATCTTAGCCAATGTTCAAAAGTCGTTATGATGTTGGCGACAGAAGAATTACGGGTAGCATTGGCGACAACACATTTGCCCATTTTGGACGTTCCTAAAGCGATTACCTTTGATTCTCTGCGGGAAGTGGTGACTATCCTCAACCATGACCTGAAAACCAAATTCGGTATCCAGCGCCCTCATATTTATGTTTGTGGCTTAAATCCTCATGCTGGTGAAGGTGGACATATGGGGCGTGAAGAGATAGATGTAATTATTCCGGCATTAGACAGCTTAAGGGAAGAAGGTATTTGGCTGGAAGGCCCATTGCCTGCCGATACTCTGTTTCAGGCAAAATATCTGGATCATGCTGATGCTGTGCTTTCTATGTATCACGATCAGGGGCTGCCCGTGTTAAAATACCAAGGTTTTGGCAGGGCCGTGAATATTACTTTGGGGCTGCCATTCATTCGAACTTCTGTCGATCATGGCACAGCATTGGAGCTGGCAGGGACAGGTCAAGCTGATGTGGGAAGTTTTATCACCGCATTGAATTTAGCAATTAAAATGATACAAAACAGTAATGAATAATAAAGTCCACCAAGGGCATCATGCCCGTAAACGCTTTGGGCAAAATTTCTTAACCGACCAGTTTATTATTGATAGCATTGTCGATGCTATGAATCCACAGCCTGGGCAGGCTATGGTAGAAATTGGGCCGGGTCTGGGAGCCCTGACCGAACCGGTCGGTGAGCGTATGGATAAATTGACTGTCGTCGAACTTGACCGTGATCTGGCGGCTCGTTTACACGTCCATCCCAAATTGAAAGACAAGCTGACTATTATTCAGCAGGATGCCATGACCGTTGATTTTGGTCAGATTGCTAAAGCGCAAGGGCAGCCTCTGCGTGTATTTGGTAACTTGCCCTATAACATCTCTACTCCGTTGATGTTTCATCTTTTCAGCTATACTGATGCTATTGCTGATATGAATTTTATGTTGCAAAAAGAAGTAGTGAATCGTCTTGTTGCAGGGCCTGGCAGTAAAGCCTACGGGCGTTTAAGTGTAATGGCGCAGTATTACTGCCACGTAATCCCTGTTCTTGAAGTACCACCTACAGCATTTACCCCGGCTCCAAAAGTGGATTCAGCCATCGTACGGTTAATCCCTCATAAGCTTATACCTTATCCGGTTCAGGATATTCGCAAGTTAGCCCGGATCACCACCCAAGCATTTAATCAACGACGCAAAACTATCCGTAATAGCCTGAGTGATCTATTTTCAGTTGAACAGCTATCTGAGTTGGGAATCGATCCGAGCACACGAGCTGAAAATATTTCGGTCGAACAATACTGTAAGATGGCTAACTGGTTATCGTCTCAACCTGAAACGGTCTAATTACCGAACATCCGTTGCAGTAACAGGAGGCAGCTATGCTCAACGAACCAAGAGTTTATATTCAAGTTCAAAGCACTTACGTAGAAAGCCAATCAGAGCCGGAACGGCAACGTTTTGTGTTTGCTTATACAATATCAATTCGCAATCTTGGGCATTTCCCGGTGCAACTCATTAGTCGTTACTGGCGTATTACCAACAGTAATGGTCACCAAACAGAAGTTCAGGGAGAAGGGGTTGTGGGAAAACAACCTATAATCCCACCCGGAACGGAATATCGCTACAATAGCGGAACTGTTCTTGAAACACCTTTGGGGACAATGGAAGGTCACTATGAGATGATTGATCACAGTGGTCAACCGTTTCGTGCGATTATTCCGGTGTTCCGATTGGCTATTCCAACACTGATAAATTAACTATGGCTACATACCTTATCGGCGATATTCATGGCTGTTATCGTGAGCTGATTGCGCTCTTACAACAGGTCGATTTTCATCCTGACAAAGATACGTTATGGCTAACGGGGGATTTAGTCGCCCGTGGCCCTGATTCACTAGCTGTTCTGCGCTATGTTAAACAGCTTGGTTCCGCCGCTAAGCTGGTTTTAGGCAATCATGATCTGCATTTGCTGGCTGTGTATAACAAGATCAGCCGCAATAAATCCAAAGATCAATTGGATGAGTTGCTTGCTGCTCCAGATATTGATGAGTTAGTTAATTGGTTAAGAAAACAGCCGGTATTACAGATCGATGATGAACTTAAGCTGGTCATGACACATGCAGGGCTGACCCCGCAATGGGATCTGGATACAGCCAAAATGTGTGCCCGTGAAGTGGAAGCGATTCTGTGCAGTGACAGTTATCCCCTGTTTCTTAACGCTATGTATGGTGATATGCCCAATAGCTGGTCACCCAAATTAAGTGGATTAACACGGTTGCGCTACAGTACTAACGTATTAACACGAATGCGCTATTGTTTCCCGAATGGCCAGCTAGATATGATTTGCAAATCTAAACCTGAAAATGCGCCAGCTCCACTGAAACCCTGGTTTGAATTACCACGCAATATCCCTGAGGATTATTCCATTGCGTTCGGACACTGGGCGGCACTCGAAGGTCGGGGGACGCCTGCCGGTATCTATGCTTTGGATACAGGTTGTTGTTGGGGAGGCAAACTGACTCTTTTACGTTGGGAAGATAAGCAGTATTTCAGCCAACCAGCCTTGGTTATAGCTTCAGATTGATTAGACTCGTGATATTTAGATAATGCCGGAGTGTCTTTTGACACTCCGTATCTCAAATCTGATTGGCAAATAAGATCACTTACGCCGTTCTAGAATCTCAAAACAGTAGCTATGTGAGTTATGTTCATCTGCATCATGGTATTCGGTAAAGATCGAGTTCCATTCATCTGGTTCATAATCAGGGAAATGAGTATCACCAATCACTTCTGCATCAATATGTGTCAGATACATGCGGTTAGCCAGAGGAATAAATTGTTCATAAATTTTACCTCCGCCTACCACCATCACTTCCTCAACATCACCTGCCGCAGCCAATGCTTCTTCGACTGAGCTTACCCAAGTTATACGATCGTCACTGGCTGGCTGACGGCTGATTATGATGTTCAGACGCCCCGGTAAAGGGCGACCAATCGATTCATAAGTTACCCTTCCCATTACAATCGGTTTTCCGAGTGTATTACGTTTAAACCAGGCTAAATCGCCCGGCAAAGCCCACGGCATGGTATTTTCCATACCAATAACTCGATCCATAGCCATCGCAGCAATCAAGCTGATATTCATTAAGTCACCTTACAGGCATGTAGTATAAAAACTGTGGACACTATACGGAAAGGGGTAGTGACAGTCGATAAAATTAGCAATTTATTCAGAACAAATAATTAGCCTATACATCTAATAAATTTCAAGTTGTATCGCAACAACGCAACAATAAAGTAAATTAGCCTTTATTTAGAATAGGAAAGATTACCCCTGGTCACATCAATAACGATGTGACCAGGGGACTCTTTGCAACTAAACAACAACCTGGAACTAACAGTAAATTGCAACCAAACTACGATTCTAATTCTATTAACAAATATTATTTTTTGTCGGCCATCATATGATATGAAACGGCAATACCTGCGGCTTGACCAGCAAGTGAAGGCTCATCGCTGGCCAAGTAAATTCCCGCAATATAGTGATGATCAACAGCATATTTTCTGTATTTTTTCGCGTAACGCTCACCAATACGCAATAAACGCCCATCACTCAACTTAAATAATGCCTCATCAACAGCACCATTTCCCCATACTTCCAAGCTCTCGATAACACTATCATTTAGTTCAATTGAATTTGTTTCTGAGGTCACCGTACCAAGTGTATAAGATGAGCCATTGGTAAATGTAATTTTAATACCACCAACTCTAGGTGCATTCCCAATTCTTTGTACATATCCAATTATGGATTGTATTTTATTGTATTTCCCATTAATTAAAGATGGCTTGAAAGGCTCCTGCATTGCATCGTCTTCTGTAAGAGCCTGAATTCTCATTTTATTAGTCGGACGATCAAACACTGTCGAATAACTGATAGTTTTAGGATAGAAACCACTTTCAAGGCTATTATTCTGTATATGCTCAATTAACTCAATACACTCCAAACCGTGTAATAAACAATATCCCCTTACAGATAATAAATTATTAGTGACACTCCCTGCTGTTGATGTGTTTATAGCATCGTTATATTCATTAGTATACATCGTATGAATATAGTTCTTGGCCTTACCTACTAATTTGTCGATAAGTTCTTTTAATTCATTGACTTCAATATCTGTCAGCCCAATATCTTTTTTCTTCTCTATTCCCATTTTCCAATAAGGGATCTGTAACATAATAGTATTAGTATACATTGGGAGAATCTGGTAATTTGTTCTATTATCAAAAGATTTGAATTTTTCATCTATACTCACCAGATATCTTGCCAGGAACATATATGCATCATGACTTTCCTGACTACCCGGCGAGTTTTTCAGCATAGATTCTACATGTTCCATTTTCCCTTTGATCTCTTGTATTTCTCCATTAAGTATTCCTTTAATGGTTTGTAGAACAGCATTCTCTATCATCTGCTCTACTTTTTGGAGAATTTGCTCCCAAGTATTGTCTTTCTGCTGAGGCCAAAATAGTCCTAACAGGAAGGATAATGCCGGACCCGGACCTGGAATAAATCCTATGCCACCAATAATAGCATCCTTTATGATTGACGACATATCCCATTCATAATCAGGGGTGGATACTGCATAAAGATCCATAGGCATTACGTCAGTCAGTAAAGGCGATGTTTCATTTTCAGATACAGTAATAGGTGTGGTATTCATAATATTATTTTACCTTAATACCTTAATTAATCTGTAGTTAAACAATAGCTTAATTGAATATTTCTTAAGTTAAAATCCATTGATTATAAATAGATTTTATATCATTATTTATTATATCCAGTAACAAAGGCCCGTTTATCGGTGTCATTATAAATGACGACTTTGCTGTAATATAAAGAATTACCAGGTGCTTTTAATATTCCATCCTCTCCTGCTTTCACTGTGATAGAGGAAGATTCGAACCATTCTGATGTGAAAGAATGAGACCAATAAAAAACAGCCCTAACTGTTGGTGCAGGGCCGGAGTTGGCTACATAGTAATCTGGACGTGTTTCAGGAATAATAGGCGTGTCAATTCTTGTTGCCTGCACAGAAGAATGTGGTTCTATTGTGATATCACTATAATTACTGACTGTAAGGGGTTCTGATGCTGGTGTATTTGGACCGTAAGTTGTCGATACTGGAGTAGGTTCATTATTACTATTTGTAATGGTAATACCATTAACACCGTTTGTATTTATATTTATTGTGATCATAAAATTCTTTCCTATTATTAATGAGTGGTTAAAATATGATTTCTCATTTGTAGAATATTAACTATTTTTATTTCCATGGTTTTTCATATATCATTATATAATTATAGGGTTATCTATAATTATGAATAGTTTCTCCTTACAGTTAATCATTTATTTTATTAGTGGATATTGAACCTATATGTTTTTGCCGCGGGTATTCTAAACATATTGTTAAGCAATATGAAATATAAAAAATGGCAACTCGGATTAAAAATTATATTAATGATTTAAATGTATAATTCAATAAATAGATGCAGGGAATATTTATTGATAGATATTCATCTTAGCCGTGTAAGTGATAAGTACTATTAGTGTTACAGCCGTATTTATTTATCTAAACCAAAGATATTTCCATAAGAAAGATTTGAATAATACGATTTACTGATTATTATCAATACCCACTTTCTTTATTTCTCCTTCAAATCAGACATGCTAATGACCATGAAAAAGGTCTCATAAGAGACCTTACCTCCCCGCCGGACTAACAACTAATTGCCCTGCCACCCCATGATCTGCCATTTCCAATATCTGGCTGTAATACATAAAAGGGTAATGTTCATACGATGGCTGCATCATATTTACCAGCAATTCTGTTCTGCCATCAACCCAGACAGTATCTTTCCAGCCATAATCCTGGGGCTCTGGCCGCACACCGTTGTGGTTGATGACCTTAAATCTGGCACCTTCAATATGGAAAGGTTGTGGAACCGAGGTAGTGACTACCCAACGTTCCCACGCCCCCTGGTGGCTGGTTATATCGATACGACCTGAATGCAATAATGCGCCATTGATCCCTTGTGTTTCATCCCCTAAAACGATCTGGCGATTGCGAATCGAAGTATTAATTTCCGCCATATCCATGACAAGTTGAGAGGGTAACGCTTCCGTGACCAGGGGTAATAATCCCCCCGATTTAATTGTCAGAACGTTCGTTGAGCGTAATTTGTTGGAGGGTTCAAACAGCCCTTTCAGGCGATCAATCATGCCAGCAGACTCACCTGCGGTAATAACCACACTATCCACTTTTGACATATCCACCAGCACTTCACGACGTTCTCCCGGTGCAAGAAAAAGCGTCTGCACTGCAACCGGCGCAGGCAGCAGGCCCTGATCGGTCGCAACCATATAAAAAGGTCTACCATCACTGAGTTGCAATTGGAAGCGGCGGGCATTGGCTGCATTCAATAAACGCAGTCTGATCCAGCCCTTGGCAACTTCAATAAAAGGATCTTCCACACCATTAACAACTAATGTATCACCAAGAAAGCCCTGAGCGGCAGAGGCTTTGTCATACCGGGGAGTACCAAAATTGTCCAATCGCTTGTCTTGCAGAATAACGGGGAAATCATCAACTCCATAATGTTTAGGCAAAGGTAAGTTACGGCTGCTTGCATCTTCTACCAACCACATTCCCGCTAGTCCTGCATAAACCTGTCTCGCCATTCGGTGTGGTGTATTAGCATGATACCAGCATGTCGCTGCCGGTTGCTCAATAGGAATGACGGGGGACCAGTTTCCGTTAGAGGAGATCAGACGTGTTGCTCCACCCGTTAATGTTCCGGGGACTTGCAACCCACTCACCGTCATTGAAACAGGCTCTGACAAGCGGTTGCTATATATCAGCTTAACGTTGTCTCCTTTACGGACACGAATAGTCGGCCCCAAGTAAAGCCCATTGATACCCCATACCGAAGCCTTATTTTTTCCATCAAAAGACCAGTTGGATTTCTGTAGAGCCAAAAACAGAGGCTGTCCGCCACGGGATTCCAGCAAAGGGGGAACAGGCAATGCCGTTTGTTGATCTTTATTAGCTCGAACCGCAAAAGGGAGCGCCCCTAAACACATTGCCAAACCAGATGCCTGAATAAATTGGCGCCGACTCAGTGACATATTTTCTCCACGGCAGGAATAATCTCCACGACAAGAAAGAATAGCATCCCCAATTGATTGCTTATGCACACTCAATAAATTTCGAGTGACATCGCGGTGGTAAGTGAATGAATTCCCCAATGTGGGGATATTAGGATTTATTATTCTGTCGAATTACGTTTTATCGATTGCATTTAATAAAAACGTTAACTTATTAAAAAACAATCATATCGCGAATAGGGGATAAATTCTAAAACTATCTTAAATTTATAGTCAGAATTCATCCCCAAACCAGAAAGGAAGGGGCTGTAATGCTAGAATATTTAGTTTTAATTCAACTGACTACGTTTGTTAAGTTCGTCTACTTCTTTATCCAGCTCTTCAATCTTAGCTTGCATCATTTGGCGACAATATTCAGCCAATTCACGCACCTGCTCTTTTGTATATTTCGCCGTATCAATGGGAGGCAACATCTCAACAATAACAACACCATTATTCCAACGATTGAGTTTTATTCTGTCATGGGTTGAGGAGACGCAAACAGGTACAATCGGCACACCAGCCGCAATGGCCGCATGAAAAGCACCAGTTTTAAACGGCAGTAAACCACGCCCACGGCTGCGAGTACCTTCCGGGAACATCCAGACAGAGACTCGATTCTTTTTGATCTGATCCACAACTTGTGAAATCGTTCCGTGCGCTTTTGTCCGATTTTCCCTGTCAATCAGGATATTCCCCGTCAGCCAATACAACTGACCAAAGAAAGGGATAAAGAGCAGACTCTTCTTACCAACAGTCACCGTGCGTGGCTGTACGGCATTCGACATCGTTATCATGTCGTAGTTATTCTGGTGATTACCAATATAGATGCTCGAACTATATTGAGAAGTATCTTCAGGAATGCGCTCTATCAATGTGATACCGAATATTTTGTGTAGTTTGCCAAATGCCCGGCCAAAGGTCATCACATGGCGCGGATCACGCGGACTAAATAAACAGTAAATTCCACCAAATATACAGATCAAAATGGTGAACAAAATAACAATGATCCCACGAATAATGGTTAACATAGTTTTCTCTTGCAGTTTCCTGTAGCAAGGCAGGACAGCGCCACACTGACCCGCTATTAAGGGTTATTTAAGATGTTCTTATTTATTACACACTCAACACTTCTACACGTTCAACACGCTGTAACCCGCGTGGCAGTGAAGTTCCTTTGCGTCCTCTCTCTGCCCGGAATTTCTGCAAATCCTCTGGGTAAAGCTGCAATTTGCGTTTACCGAAATAAAGCGTAATTGAGGATTTCGGAGACAATACCAGCAACCAGCTCAACATATCTTCTCCTGAAGCAGCCTGAGAGGCGGTAATGGAAACAATTTTGTTACCTTTACCTTTTGAAAGCTGTGGAAGATCTGTGACCGGGAACATCAACATACGACCGGCTTTCGTGATCGCCAGTAACATATCATCCTGTTCATTGGTGATCTCCAATGGTGGCATGACCTTAGCATTCTGTGGCAACGTAATCAGCGCTTTCCCGGCCCTGTTTTTAGCAATCAGGTCATTGAAAGTACAGATGAAGCCATAACCTGCATCAGATGCCATCAAAAATCTCTGATCGTCTTTCGCCATTAGCAGATGTTCAACAGACGCCCCTGCCGGTAATGCCAGTTTGCCGGTCAAAGGTTCCCCCTGCCCTCTGGCAGATGGCAAGTCCAATGGGTCAACGGAATAACTACGCCCTGTACTATCAATAAAGACCACTGACTGATTACTCTTACCACGAACAGCACTACGGAAGTTGTCACCGGATTTGTAATTCAAACCCGCAGGATCGATTTCATGCCCTTTCGCACTACGTACCCAACCCATTTGAGACATGACAACAGTGATCGGTTCAGATGGCAGGATATCGTGATCACTCATGGCTTTCGCTTCTGAACGCTCTTTCAGCGGAGAACGGCGCACGTCGCCATAGTTTTCCGCATCCGCAATAATTTCTTTTTTCAGCAGGGTATTCAGCTTACGCTCAGAACCAAGGATAGCCTGAAGTTTATCCCGCTCTTTTGCCAGCCCATCCTGCTCACCACGGATTTTAACTTCTTCCAGCTTCGCCAGATGACGCAGTTTCAGCTCCAGAATCGCTTCCGCCTGTGTTTCCGTTAATCCAAAACGCTGCATCAATACTGGTTTGGGTTCATCTTCACTACGGATGATATGGATAACTTCATCAATGTTGAGATACGCTGTCAGCAAACCTTCCAGAATATGCAGACGCTTGAGTACTTTTTCTAGGCGATGATTCAGGCGGTTACGCACCGTTTCACGCCGGAAAACCAACCACTCACTGAGGATTTCGACCAAACCTTTTACACTTGGACGATTATCCAGACCAATCATGTTGAGGTTAATACGATAGCTTTTTTCCAGATCAGTAGTTGCAAACAGATGATTCATGACCTGCTCAACATCCACACGATTCGTTCTTGGCACAATCACCAGACGTATCGGATTTTCATGATCGGACTCATCACGTAGATCATCTACCATCGGCAGTTTCTTCGAACGCATCTGGCTTGCAATCTGTTCCAACACTTTCGCACCGGATACTTGATGTGGCAGAGCAGTAATAACAACATTGCCCTCTTCTTTTGACCACACGGCACGCATACGTATTGAACCACGGCCATTTTTGTAGATTTTACGGATATCTTCTTTTGAAGTGATGATTTCCGCTTCTGTCGGATAATCCGGCCCCTTCACATACTCCATGACTTCATCAAGTGAACATTCGGGTTTATCCAACATCGCAATCAGCGCATTTGCTACTTCACGCGTATTGTGTGGAGGTATATCAGTCGCCATACCAACAGCAATACCCGTAGTTCCGTTTAGCAGGATATTCGGCAGGCGCGCAGGCAGCATTTTGGGTTCCTGCAACGTACCATCAAAGTTTGGCACCCAATCTACAGTACCGTGACCAAGTTCACTCAGCAGTAATTCTGCATACTTAGACAGGCGGGATTCGGTATAACGCATCGCTGCAAAAGATTTTGGATCATCTGGAGCCCCCCAGTTCCCCTGGCCATCCACCAGTGGATAACGGTAAGAGAAAGGCTGCGCCATCAAGACCATGGCTTCATAACAGGCTCCATCTCCATGTGGATGGTATTTACCCAGTACATCACCAACAGTACGGGCAGATTTTTTGAATTTTGCACTGTTATTTAGCCCAAGCTCTGACATCGCATAGACAATACGGCGCTGAACAGGCTTTAAGCCATCACCGATAAAAGGCAGCGCCCTGTCCATAATGACGTACATGGAATAGTTCAAATAGGCGTTTTCAGTGAATGTGTGGAGCGGTTGGCGCTCTACACCATCGTGAGTTATCTCACTCATGTGTTAATTTCCTCAGAATCTGTCTTGACTACCGTGCGCTATGCTTCTGTTGGTTACACCTGATGTTGGTTACACCTAAAGTTGTGTTACACAAACTGTGTTATAACCAAGAAGTGTTATAACCAAGCAATGTTATAACTAAATGCGTTATAACCGGGTTGCGCTATAACTCAATCTCGATGGCATCACCCTTTTCTTGCAACCAATTACGGCGATCTTCCGAGCGTTTTTTTGCCAGAAGCATATCCATAACAGAGAGGGTTTCCTGATAATTCTCATCGTTGATAGTCAATTGCACCAGACGGCGAGTATTGGGGTCTAATGTGGTTTCACGTAATTGCATTGGGTTCATTTCACCTAACCCTTTGAAGCGCTGAACATTCGGTTTGCCACGCTTGCGGCTCAGGCGGTCTAATATCGCGCTCTTTTCACCTGCATCCAGCGCATAGTGCACCTCTTTACCAAGGTCAATGCGATACAATGGTGGCATTGCCATATAAACATGACCACGTTTTACTAATGTCGGGAAATGGCGGACAAACAAAGCGCACAAAAGTGTTGCAATATGCAAGCCGTCAGAATCCGCATCCGCCAGAATACAAATTTTACCGTAACGTAGTTGGCTGATATCTTCACTGTCAGGATCAATACCGATGGCTACGGAAATATCATGCACTTCCTGTGAAGCCAGTACCTCATCTGAAGAGACTTCCCATGTATTCAGGATCTTACCACGCAGAGGCATAATCGCCTGAAACTCACGATCACGGGCTTGTTTGGCAGAACCACCTGCGGAATCCCCTTCTACCAGAAACAGTTCAGTGACATTTAGATCCTGTGACGTACAGTCTGCCAGTTTACCCGGCAGTGCAGGGCCGTTGGTCAGTTTTTTACGCACGACTTTCTTTGCTGCACGCATACGGCGCTGTGCACTGGCAATTGCCATTTCAGCCAGTTGTTCAGCTTCCTGAATATGCTGGTTCAGCCACAGACTGAAAGCATCTTTGACAACACCGGAAACAAAGGCCGCAGACTGGCGCGATGATAAACGCTCTTTGGTCTGTCCAGCAAATTGTGGGTCCTGCATTTTGAGGGATAACACGTAGGCACAGCGATCCCAGATATCATCTGCGGAAAGTTTAACACCGCGAGGCAGTATATTGCGGAATTCACAGAACTCACGCATTGCATCCAACAACCCTTGACGCAAGCCATTGACATGGGTTCCACCTTGTATCGTCGGGATCAGGTTAACATAGCTTTCTCCCAACAACTCGCCACCTTCAGGCAGCCAGAGCAATGCCCAGTCAACCGCTTCAGTTTCACCGCTGAGAGTGCCCACAAATGGCGATTGTGGTAATGTCACCAGCCCATTGACGGCTTCCAGCAAGTAATCTGTCAGACCATCGGCATAACACCATTTTTGTGCTGTTCCTGACAGATTGTCCTTAAAGACAATCTCCACGCCCGGACACAAGACCGCCTTTGCTTTCAGAAGGTGGGTCAAGCGCGAAGTCGAGAAGCGAGGAGTATCGAAATAACTTTCATCCGGCCAGAAATGAACACTGGTGCCTGTATTACGTTTTCCGCAGCTCCCGATAACTTCCAGCTCCTGTACCTTATCGCCATTTTCAAAAGCGATCTGATGAACCTGGCTGTTACGACGAACGGTCACTTCGACTCGTTTGGACAGAGCATTAACTACTGAAATCCCCACGCCATGCAATCCACCGGAAAATTGGTAGTTTTTATTGGAAAATTTGCCACCTGCATGCAGACGGGTCAGGATCAACTCAACTGCGGATACTTTTTCTTCAGGATGGATATCAACCGGCATACCACGGCCATCATCTATCACTTCCAGAGACTGATCGCTGTGGAGGATCACTTCAATATGCTTCGCGTGACCAGCTAGCGCTTCGTCCACACTATTATCGATCACTTCCTGTGCCAGATGATTCGGGCGGGCTGTGTCGGTATACATTCCTGGACGACGACGAACTGGCTCCAGGCCACTGAGGACTTCAATGGCCTCTGCGTTATAACTAGATTGAGTCATGTTGTAATTCTGTCGGTTGCTTCATGATTTAAAGAGGGTCAATCAGTATTGATTACCCTGCGTTTCCTGGGTTACCGATTTATGGGTTGCGGCCTCACCCGAAAATCCATTGGGTAGATACTGTTGATAATACCAGTCACTTACTTGTTTTTGGCAATTTTTTTACTATCGCCACTGGTTAGCCCCAAGAAGTCAATAATTTGAGGAAAATAGTATTCGAAACCAATAAAAGCATGATTCCCACCTGATTCGACCGTCTGCCTGCACTGCATCAGGTATGCAACTGCCTGACGGTAATCCAGCACTTCATCCCCGGTTTGTTGCAATAACCAGATAAGATCCGGTGACTCCAACGGGTCAATGTGCATCACTTTGAGATCATAGATGTGGCTTTGTTCAAGAGCATACCGCTCTTTGGTATAGGGGTTTACGTTTTCCCCGAGATACTCCTGAAGAATATCGAATGGACGAACCGCAGGATTGACGACTACGGCTGGCAGGCCAAAACATTGTGAAAGCCAAATAGCCAGATAGCCACCGAGTGAAGAACCGACCAAACCAATCTGTTCCCCGGCACGACTTATTACCAGTTCTTCCAGCAAGGCGGCTGCATCTTCAGGATAAGGGGGTAATTGTGGCACCAACATATCTATTTCAGGATGCTGTTGGTGCAGCCATGTTTTCAGCGTATTGGCTTTCTCTGATTGTGGCGAACTGTTAAAACCATGTAGATAAAGTAACGTTGACATTAATACCCGTCCGAATCTAAATCCGGGCAAAATGCATTATTCTTGAGCCTGTGAAGCTGCGTTTGCAATTTCGCTTCTCCCTCGCCAGTCACAGACAATTCAAGATAACGCCAACCCGGGGCCACTGTATCAAGCATAAAATTAGTACAATGTGGTTTAAATTGCACACAAGTTGATGGCGTCGCCATAACACGAATACCATTCCACATCTCATCCAGCTCCTGATGAATATGCCCACACAGTATTGTTTTCACCTGCGGTTTATTTTTCAAGAATTCTGCTAATGCAGGAGCATTACGTAAACAGTGTTGATCCAACCAGGTGCAACCCGATAGTACAGGATGGTGGTGCAACATGACAATCGCATAACGATCACTGTGCTCATCCAGACATTTTGTCATCCACTCAAGCTGGTAATCCGTTAATTCACCATGAGGAACTCCCTGCACTTGACTATCCAGCATGATTAATTGCCAGTGTTGACCAATGAATATTTGCTTAGAAAGAGGGAGCCCCGCTGCTGTCAGTACATCAACCATCGCAGGCTGATAATCATGATTACCAGGTAACCAAACGCAAGGGGCAGGCAAACGGGCAACGCCTTCAACAAAATGTTGATAAGCACCGATAGTTTGATCCTGAACCAAATCACCTGTAACAACTACCAAATCGAGATCGAGATTCTGCTCAAGGATCGCATCCAGCACAGCATGATAACTGCGATAGGTATTAACGCCTAGCAGTGAGTCACCTTTATTGGCGAAAAGGTGCATGTCGGTGATTTGCAATATTCTTGCTGTGGCGCCTTTTGCCACAGGTATTTCAAGCAGGCTTTCCAAATGGTTTCCTTTTCCTGTCGATCATAGGGGATTATTCTAACGTGCTTTTTCACATAAGATCTGCTGACTGGGGCACACTTCGCGTTTCCCAAGACAAATGAGAGATTATCTCTCCAACCACGCTTTTTTGAGTTTTTCATGGTGCAACGTCAGCCACTGTATTGCAATAACGGAAGCCGCATTATCGATAATTCCCTCTTCTACCCATTGGTAAGCCTGTTCACGACTGACAGTCAGCACCCGGATATCTTCATTTTCACCTTCCAGACCATGAATACCAAAAGCAGTAGAAGAATCGACCTCCCCAACAAAAATATGCATACGCTCTGTTGTTCCTCCGGGGCTTGAAAGGTAACTCAATGCTGGTTGACAACGTTTGACCTCAATACCCGCTTCCTCCATCGCCTCACGGCGAACAACCTGTTCGGCAACTTCCCCTTCTTCGATCATGCCTGCAATCACTTCCAGTAACCACGGCGTTTGACTGGTTTCAATTGCCGGAATGCGGATTTGTTCAATCAGAACCACTTCATCACGTATCGGATCATAAGGTAACAAAACGCCTGCATGCCCTCGCTCAAACACTTCACGTTTAATGGGTTCACTCCATCCTCCACAAAACAGACGGTGTCTGAATTGATATTCCGTCATTTTAAAAAAACCACGATAGAGCGGCTTGCGGGAAATAACTTCAACATCTTGTTTTGTAAAAGTACGTGGTTTTTTAGACGATAGGGATTTTGCAGAAACAAGCGGTGAGGCAAAATCTTCACGCATAAAGACTCCTGATTGTTATCTTTTATTTATCTATTATTAAAATGTATTTTGTCATATTGGTCTAAATAAATTCGTTTTGAAGATACAAACAGACCAGAAAATAAGGCAATATGGCACAAACAGCCACCCTATCCTGCAAGTATTCTCTGCTAGAATCTGTAATATTGTTTTTTATGCAGAGGCAAATTAGGCAAAATAGCTGCACAACAAGGAACGCAAATGAAAAAATTGCTATCTCTTTTTATCGCTATAAATCTGGTAGGTTTCAGTACCTCAAGCCATGCAGAAGATCTATTGCAAATTTACAAACAGGCAAAAGAAACTAATCCTGAATTGCTTAAGGCACTGGCTGACCGCAATTCGGTTTTTGAAGGAATTAATATAGCCCGTAGTCCTTTGTTACCTCAATTAGAACTGGGGGCGGGAGTTAACTATGGCAAAAATTTTCGCAAGAACAAACAAGAAAACTATGGTACTAATGCAGACTTAACTCTGAGCCAGACAATTTTTAATATGTCCACATGGAACAAACTGAGTCAGGCTGAAAAGAATGCAGGAATTGCCGATATTACTTACCAAAAAACCCAGCAACAATTAATTCTGGATACTGCCAACGCCTATTTTGATGTTCTGAGTAAGATTGATTCTCTGACTTATACCGACGCCCAGAAAGCCTCACTGTATCGACAATTAGATCAAACAACTCAACGCTTCAATGTAGGGCTGGCCGCCATTACTGACGTGCAGAACTCCCGTGCCCAATATGACACCATTCTGGCACAGGAAGTTTCTGATCGTAACGACCTGGACAATTCTCTGGAAAAATTACGTCTGATTACCGGAGTTTATTATCCACAGTTGGCTTCATTAAATGTTGAACGCTTCAAGACAAATAAGCCAGAACCTGCCGAAGTTATACTAAAAGAAGCTGAAGCCCGCAATCTGAGCTTGTTATCCGCACGTTTGACGCAAGATTTGAAACGCGAGCAAATTAAAGACGCACAGACTGGCTACATGCCAACCATCAAATTAACGGCAAGTACAGGGGTCGGTAATAAACATTACCGTAATGGAGAATACAGCAATCAATATTCTGGAAGCAATTCTGTCGGTGTATCCTTAAATCTGCCACTTTATAATGGCGGAGCAACCCGTTCTCAAGTTGAACAGGCCAAATACGATTTTGTCGCCAGTAGCCAAGAACTGGAAAATACTTACCGCAAAGTAATTCAGGATGTACGTTCTTCTACCAATAATATTGCGGCCTCTATCAGTAGTATTGAAGCTAACAAACAAGCTGTGCTCTCTGCCGAAAGCTCATTACACTCCACAGAGGCCGGTTATCATGTAGGAACCCGTACCATCGTTGATGTACTGAATTCCACCTCTAAGCTGTACGAGACAAAGCGGAGACTCTCTAAAGTACGTTATGATTATCTGCTCAATCTGTTAATTAATCAGCAGGCCCGCGGTACTTTAAGTGAAGAGGATCTGGCGGCACTGAATAACCTGTTAGGTGCACAGGTTCCAACTTCCGCTAGCAGTATTATTAAAGAGATGAAAACGCCATCAATTCGATGAATTAATGCGCTATCGTTTTCAATTAAAAAACGTTATATTAAAGACGCTATACTAATAAAGCAGCCCGCCGTTGTGTGGGCTATTTTTTAATAAGATCCCCAGGAGCCGTCCCATTGCGCATCATTGGTGGGATTCGCTCTTAATCTGATACCTTTAAGATGGATGCCCCCTATGACAATGAAACGGACAAAAGAGATTAACCGTGATAATTTTCGTAAAGCATGGCGAAATTATCGTCTTGCACCTGTGGCACTCGCTGTCAGTGCGGTTTTCATGCTTTCTGCCTGTGAACAGAACGATGAAACGGTATCGCTTTATACCAATGCCGATGAGTGTTCCAAGGCAAATCCTTCTCAAAGTGAACAATGCACTATCGCTTATAACAACGCCCTGAAAGAAGCGGAAAAAACGGCACCGAAATACGCAACCCGTGAAGACTGTGTTGCTGAGTTTGGTGAACAACAATGTACTCAGGCCCCCGCACAGGCCGGTGTTGGTAATCAGGCTCAGGCACAAAGCAGCAGCGGTAGCTTCTGGATGCCGTTGATGGCAGGCTACATGATGGGTCGTTTGATGGGCGGAAACTCAGCTCCTTCACAACCGCTGTTCTCATCAAAATCTGCCAGTAGCCCGGCTAATGGCAAGTTTGTTGATGCAACAGGTAAGAGTTATGGCCCGGCTACGGCTGGCGGTCGTACCATGTCTGTACCCAAAACAGCAATGGCACCAAAACCAGCAACCACATCGACCATTACGCGTGGTGGGTTCGGTGATACAGTAGCAAAACAATCCAGTATGCAGCGTTCATCTGCTGGTTCAAGCTCCAGCTCTTCCCGTTCAATGGGCGGTTAAGTCAAGGTGAGTGATTAAATAAAGATGAAACGCATTAATATTAATGAGCGCCCGGACTGGCGCGAAAAAGCAACAGAATATGGTTTCAATTTCCACACCATGTATGGTCAACCCTACTGGAGTGAAGAGGCTTATTATCAATTCAGTCTGAGCCAGATTGAAGAAATTGAAGGCGTCACCGAAGAACTGCATCAGATGTGTTTGCAGGTTGTGGAAAAAGTCGTCAACAATGAAGAACTGCTGACTAAATTTCAGATCCCTAAGCATTGTTGGGAATTTGTCCGTTCTTCATGGGTAACCAGCCAACCTTCACTCTATTCCCGCCTGGATTTAGTCTATGATGGCCAGAATCCACCAAAATTACTGGAAAACAATGCAGATACCCCGACATCGCTGTATGAGTCTGCTTTCTTCCAATGGATCTGGCTGGAAGACCAGATGAATGCCGGCAATCTGCCCTCAAATGCAGATCAGTTCAATAGCTTGCAAGAAAAATTGATTGAGCGTTTTGAACTGTTACGTGAAAAACACGGGTTTGGCCTGCTGCATATGGCCTGTTGTCAGGATAGTGAAGAGGATCGTGGCACAATCCAATATCTACAGGATTGTGCTTCAGAAGCGGGTATGGCAACGGAATTCCTGTTTATTGAGGAAATTGGGCTTGGCGAAAAGGGGCAGTTTACGGATTTGCAGGATCAAGTGATCAGCAATCTGTTTAAGCTGTATCCGTGGGAATTCATGCTGCGTGAAATCTTCTCGACCAAATTGGCTGATGCGGGAGTCCGTTGGCTAGAGCCTGCATGGAAGAGCATTATTTCCAACAAGGCGTTACTGCCAATGCTGTGGAAAATGTTCCCAGATCACCCAAATCTGTTGCCTGCTTATTTTGCCGATGAACGTCCGGCAGAGATGAACAGCTATGTAATTAAGCCTTTCTTCTCCCGTGAAGGAGCCAATATTCGTATTATCGAAAATGGCCGGGAAATTGCCAACGCCGATGGCCCATATGGTGAAGAAGGTATGATCGTTCAGCAGTTCCATTCCCTGCCGAAATTCGGCGATAGTCATGCGCTGGTAGGTAGCTGGTTAGTCAATGATCAAGCGGCGGGTATCTGTATTCGTGAAGATCGTGAATTAATCACACAAGATCTGTCCCGTTTCTACCCGCACATTATTCTGGATTAAGTTATTTATCCAAATTGGATTGTCAACATACTCAAAGAGCCGTCTTCAATACCTTCAACAGGCGTCGAAATTGGCTCTTTTTTATCCCATGTTCCCAACACATAGAAAAGTGGCAGAAAGTGTTCTGATGTCGGGTGAGATAACTTACCATCTTCTCTGTCCAGAGCCTGCAATAAAGGATGTGGTTCCTCAAGGCTGGTCAAATTTTCGCGCACAAACTGTTCAAAAGACAGAGCCCACGAATAAGGCTCAGCTCCCAACTGCTCTGCAAGCTGATTATGCACGACATTCCCGCTTCCTATGATCATAACGCCTTCATCACGGAGCATAGATAATTTCTTACCCATCTCATAATAGAAAGAAGTGGATTGATTACGATCTATACTCAGTTGGATAACAGGAATAGCCGCATCAGGATACATTTTAGCTAATATTCCCCAGGAGCCGTGATCTAAACCCCATTCTTCAAAATCCGTTTCGACCTCAATGGGTTCAAGAATATCCTGTACCAATACAGCCAGTTCAGGAAAACCTTTCGCTGGATATTGTTTCTCATGTAACTCTCTGGGAAAGTTGCCAAAATCATGGATAGTTCTTGGTTGGGCCATTGCTGTCACAGCAGTGCCATTTGTATACCAATGCGCAGAAATCACCAGAATTGCCCTTGGTGTGGGTAACTTTTGTCCCAATTCGAACCAGGAACGTGAATAACAGTTGTCTTCAATGGCATTCACTGGACTACCATGACCAATGAATAATGCGGGTATTCTCAGGAGACTCATTTTCGTCCCTCATGCGGCAAATCAAACATGATAGTTATGATAATGACAAAAAAATTATGGCAAGATTATGAAGCTTCGTCCTTGAATGTGACCAATCAAAAAATAATGGAGCACTTCAAAAATACTGAAAGGCCACAGGGTGTGGACTGCGGCCTTACAAGCGTACATGCGATATAACTGATATATTCTACCCCGTCCGACCCTTTATGCCGAACTATTTTTACCCCTCATCCGTCAATTTGCAGTTTTATTGGCTGTGTATTGAGAATTATGGGGTATTCCATGCTAGTTGGAAGGCAATTTCAGTAGAAAAAAACAACTATGCTGAGTCAGCTAACCGCTTTTTCCATCTTAATACGATAATCAACCAGATCGTCAATGGTGACCACTGGCATATCGTGCTGTTTTGCAAACTTAATAACCTCAGGCGCTCTGGCCATTGAGCCATCATCGTTTGTCAGTTCACACAGCACCCCGGCTGGTTTGAAACCCGCGAGTTTCATCAAATCAATCGTCGCTTCGGTATGGCCACGGCGGGTTAACACCCCCCCATTCTGTGCCCGCAGAGGGAAAACATGCCCAGGGCGATTCAGATCATTCGGTTGCGCGCCATCAGCTATGGCTGCACGAATGGTAGTAATACGATCTGCGGCAGAAACGCCGGTTGTTACTCCCTGTGCAGCTTCAATAGTGACAGTGAAAGCTGTCTGATATTGGCTGGAGTTGTTTTCGACCATCATAGGTAACTGCAATTGCTGACGGCGTTTTTCCGTCATACAAAGACACACAATCCCGCTGCCATGACGGATAGTTAATGCCATTTGTTCCACAGTCATAGTTTCGGCAACGAAAATCATATCACCTTCATTTTCACGATTTTCATCGTCCAGTACCATTACACCATGGCCTGCACGCAAAGCAGCTATCGCACGTTCGACACGTTCAAATGGCGTACCATAAGAAGAAAGTAGCGTCTGATTCATGGTAAAAAAACCTCTTTTAAAATGTATGGATTACCAGAATCAGGGCGATTTTGAGGAGTTGATATTGCTTAAAAATACAGCAATAAAAACAACAGACGAGCGCAAGCGCCCGGTTGATACTGTTATTCTCTCCCATCCGGACTATCACCGTCGGCTCCAGAATCACACTGGATCTGCTGACCTCTGTTTTATCCTCAGTTGTTATGATAATCAGTTACGAAAATTAGTTTCTGACAACCAATTTTTGACAACACGTTTCTATCAAAAAAGGATAATGACAAACAGAGCGCTCGCGGGCTTCATGAAATCACCAAAAGTCATTTCACTTTACCGCCGGTAGGGACTTTCACCCTGCCCTGAGATAAACAATTTGACTATAACGTTTATAATTCATCAGAGCAATCGACAAAAGCAAATATAAAACCGATCTCTCAATCAATTGTGCTTTTGTCATCAGGTATTAAAATAGCAACAACACACTGTTTTGTTATTCATTTAACAGCCCTGTCATTTAAACAGCGCAGCCATTAAAAGGATGATCATCATGCTCGATCCCAAAAAAATTGAACAAATTGCCCGCCAGATCCACAGTGCTATGCCGAAAGGCGTAAAAGAGTTCGGTGATGATGTAGAGAAGAAATTGCGTACTATATTGCAATCCCAACTGAGTAAACTGGATCTCGTCAATCGTGAAGAGTTTGATATCCAGACTCAGGTATTACTGCGTACTCGTGAAAAATTGGTTAGTATGGAACAGCGCCTGAGTGAACTGGAAGCCCGTCTCGAAAGCCAACAACCAAGTGCTGAAAAGAAAGCGGAATAACGGTATTGAGGAGAATTGCTACAAGAGACAATTCTCCTGCTTATTCAGGCAATGCCGTTTATGTCATAAATTAAATAACGAAAGGAACATAACGGCATTATGATGCGGGTAATCTTACTGATTTTTAATTATTTTGATGATGTTGGTCGTTGAGATCCCATCTTCAAAGTTTAATACCTTCACTTCTCCACCAGCAGCCCAGACTTCTTTGCTACCGGCAATCTCTTCTGGCTTATAATCCCCGCCTTTGACCAGAATATCAGGCAAAATTCCCGCAATTAAGCGCTGTGGTGTATCTTCTTCAAATGCCACGACCCAATCCACCGATTCCAGCGCAGACAATACGAGCATCCGTTGTTCCAGTGGATTCACTGGACGTGTTTTCCCTTTCAGGCGCTTGGTTGAAGCATCACTGTTCACTGCCACGATCAGACGATCGCCCAGTTTACGAGCATTGGACAAATAAGATACATGACCCGCATGAAGAATATCAAAACAACCATTAGTCATCACAATACGCTCACCGCGCTGACGCGCCTGTTCGACGACTTCTTTCAGACGTGATTCATCCATCACACCAAAGCCCGTTTCTGCACGACCGCGTACTGCGTTTTCCAGCTCTACCTGAGACACAGTAGATGTTCCCAATTTTCCAACCACGACCCCGGCGGCTGCGTTAGCAAGATAACAGGCCTCCGCCAATGGCTTTCCTGCTGCGATTGCCGCTGCCAAAACACCAATCACTGTGTCACCAGCCCCCGTTACATCAAAAACTTCTTGTGCCTGCGTTGGTAAATGCAGCGGTGGCTGTCCCACACATAGCAGGCTCATGCCTCGTTCAGAGCGGGTGATCAACAGGGCTTTCAGCTCCAGATCCTGCACCAGTTGCGTGCCTTTCTGTACCAGCTCGTCATCATCTTTGCAATGACCAACCACAGCTTCAAATTCTGACATATTTGGTGTCAATAATGTTGCACCACGGTAACGTTCAAAGTCGTTGCCTTTGGGGTCGATCAAAACAGGAACACCTGCTTCATTCGCCAATTTAATCATTGCCTGAACCTGATTCAACGCTCCCTTGGCATAATCTGAAAGCACCAGCGCTCCGATATTTGGCAAGGATTGCTGGATTTTTTCCAACATTGGCTGTGCGTCTACGTTCTGGAACCCTTCTTCAAAATCCAGACGGATCAGTTGCTGATTACGGGATAAAATACGTAGCTTCGTGATGGTTGGATGCGTTGCCACAGGAACAAAATCACACTGAACTTTTACGCTGCTGAGTTTTTCGCTCAATGCCCGCGCAGCATCATCAATACCCGTCAATCCCACTAAATGTGAGTGGGCACCCAGTGACGCGATATTCATGGCGACGTTAGCCGCTCCTCCCGGACGCTCCTCAATGGTATCGACCTTAACGACAGGAACCGGAGCTTCCGGTGAAATGCGGCTGGTTGGGCCGTACCAATAACGATCTAACATGACATCGCCAACAACCAAAACACCTGCGCGGTGAAAATCAGGGAGTGCTACGTTCATCCCATGCTCCAAATATCAAAATAAATTGTTGCGGATATTACCATAACCAACCTAAATACCAGCAAGAACCTCAGAAAAAGCCTATTCCTCTCTGGTTTATTCTGCCCGATTAGCACCAAGCCACTTCTGCCAGCTATTGTGTACCCGTGTTTTCTGCTGGCTGAAACGTTCAACAGAGACACGATTGGATAACGCCTGCAAAGTAAGATGATGCAGTTCATTGCGCAAACTGATATAAGCCTGTGTTAATGCCACTGCTTCCTGTTTATCCATAATATTGTGTTCAGCCATGAGTTCAAAAATGCGAACATTATCAGACCAGCGGGTCAATTTGGCATTTTCCTGTGCATAACGCAGTACCTGATATTGAGCGATAAATTCAATATCAGTGATCCCACCGGGATCGGCTTTAATATCAAACTGGTCATGTTGATGACTTCCCAAATGTCGGTACATTTTTTCGCGCATCTCACGTACCTGCTGACGCAGTAGATCAGGATCACGCGGCATACATAAGGTTTCCCGACGAATGCGTTCAAAATCCGCCCGCATTTTTTCATCGCCAAATACCATACGGGCCCGAATCAGTGCCTGATGTTCCCACGTCCACGCTTCGTTTTTCTGATAATCATCAAAAGCCTCAAGAGTACTGACCAACATCCCTGATTCACCGGACGGACGCAAACGGGCATCAACTTCATACAACACACCCGACGCTGTTCGGGTACTGAACAAGTGAATAATGCGCTGAGCAAGACGCAAATAGAATTGACGGGCATCAATAGAACGAGCACCATCAGTCATTACACCCATCGGACAATCCAGTAAAAATACCAGATCCAAATCAGAACCATAACCCAGTTCCCAACCGCCCAATTTACCATAACCAATAATGGCAAAACCAAGCCCCTGACGCTGAGATAAATGCGTCGGTACACCATAACGTTTTACCATCTGATGCCAGGCCTGTTGGACTACCGCACCGATAATCGCTTCTGCCAGATAAGTCAGGTGATCACTGACTTTCATAATCGGCAGAGCTCCTGCTATATCTTCTGCGGCTATCCGTAATAATTGCGCCTGTTTGAATTGCCTCAACGCCTCCAGCAATTGTTCTTCATCATCTTCCGGGATGCGCAATAAATATTGATACAGTTCATCCCGATAAGCCTCCAGGGGCAAAGGCTCGTACAGCGAGGTAGGATCGAGTAATTCATCTAATAATAAAGGATGACGACTAAGCTGGCTGGCAATCATCGGAGAAGCGGCACACAGACGGATAACGTGGGTCATCACCTGTTCTGATTCCAGCATCAGCTCCAGATAAGTGGTTCGGCTGACAATACTGAGCAGCAAAGGAATAACCCGCTCCAACACAGTATTTGTATCTTCCCTTGCCCCCCTTTTCTTTGTCGCGATCTTTACCAAAAGGCGTGGCATCAAATGATCCAGCACATCACGCCCCCGTGGGCCAATGGTGCGTTTACTGATGTCGTGACGTAACAATGCAACCATATCGAGCATTTTTTGGGCTTCAGACTCATTCAGATGAGGAACAAGCACCATCAGTTCATCCCTGTTCAGGCTTTCCTGCCATAAACTTTTAAACGGTACATGTGCAGCTTCCTCATTATTTTCTTCCGCTTCATCTCCTATCAGGTGCTGAAAAATGTCCCGGACAGCAGACATTTTTTTTGCTGCTTCCACGACTAATTCATTCCAGTCAGCAAATCCCATGCCCCAGGATAAACGGGCACGATCCAGTTCATTTTCCGGTAAAGTTTGTGTCTGTTGATCACGAATAGATTGCAGCAGATTCTCCAACCGACGCAAAAACAGGTAACTTTCTTCCAGTTTCCTGACCTGCTCTGGCGTCAATAACGCCAATGTTTCGATGGATTTCAGTGTCAGTAATAATGAGCGGGATTGCAGGCTGGGTTCTCGACCTCCACGAATCAATTGAAATACCTGCGTGATAAATTCAATTTCCCGTATCCCTCCCGCCCCCAGTTTAATATTGTCTTTTAAACCCCGTCGGCGCACTTCCCGTTCAATCATGCCTTTCATATTGCGTAAAGATTGGATCACGCTGAAATCAATGTAACGACGAAATATAAATGGCCTCAACATTTGACGTAGTTCATAACAATATGCCTGATCATCAGGCCCCAAAATCCGGGCCTTTATCAAAGCGTAACGCTCCCAGTCCCGTCCCTGTTCCTGATAATAATCCTCCAGCGCCGGAAAGCTGAACACCAATGGCCCACTGTCACCAAACGGACGTAATCGCATATCAACACGATAAACAAAACCATCCACCGTCTGTTGATCCAATACCTTGATAAGTTTCTGACCCAATCGGGTAAAAAACTGGGAGTTATCCATCTCGCGGCGACCACCTTGTGTCACCCCATTTTCTGGATACGCAAAAATCAGATCGATATCAGAGGAAAAATTAAGTTCTCCTCCTCCCAATTTCCCCATGCCAAGGATCAACAACGGCTGCGTTACACCCGCTTGATCAGTCGGTGTTCCCCAATCCTGACAACAATGCCGATACAACCAATCGCGGGCAGCGATAATCAAACTTTCAGCTAACACACTTAACTGTTGCAGCGTTTGCTCTGTCGTGCTTATTTGCAGCGCTTGCAACCATGCGATTCTCACCAGCATCTTGTGACGAAAAAGACGCAGAGCCCGCATCAGTGAATTTTCATCACCAACCACTGACAAAGTCTGATTCAACCAATCTGCGTAGTGTTGCCACTCATCAGGCTGAGGGGGATTCTGACGCATTTCAACCAACCATGCAGGATGTGACAGTATGTTTTCTGCGACAAAATCACTCAGTATCAATGCTGCCTGTTCATGAGGTGCAAAGACTTCTGTTGTTTCTGTCGCTTGCTGGAAATTCGCAATAACCTGTTGTAATCGTTGAGTTAAAATTGATGAAAGTGGCAACATAAGTCAGGTTTCCCTTTTTTAATTGTTATTGAGCCATCAACCACTGAGTCAACGCCAATTTGCATTGCAACCATTTTGCGCTGTAACACAATACTTCTGCATCATCGGTAGAAAGCGCCTCTTTTAATTCAGATAATAAACCCAGTGCCGGAACCGTTGCTCCTTGCTTTTCAGTCAGAAGTTTTACCCATTCCAGAGTCTGTTCTAATCCTGTTTTTCCTGCGGCTATTCCTGCCAGCCACTCTTCTTCCTGCGCCTGCCACTGCTCCAGAATTCCGGCAAGAAGAACAGATAACGGTTGCTGCCATTCGAGTGTTTCAGTTGTTTTTCCTTCCTCCCACTTGGCAGGAGATTTATGACTGGCAAGAGCATATCCCCGCGCAGCTTTACTCTTGTTCGCCAACCGCAAGCCACCCTGTATTGCCAGTTCATCTGCTAATAACAACACATCTGACACATTGCCTGTTTTCAACTCCAGTTCAAACTCACAAATTGGCGAGGTTCTCTCTCCAGCCCGGATTTCCCCCTGATCCAACACAACTTCAATTTCACTCTGGCCATAATTCACAACCCATTTTTCACGGCAAAAATTTGTACTGAACAACTCAGTCAATTGAGCCTGCAATCGGGTAAGGTCAGTATTCTCAGGCCAGATTTCAGCAGGAAAGCGAGCTAAATCCAGTTCTGGCTGCGGAAGAGGAACATTAAATTCCGGCCGCTGATGGAGACCTCCGATAACTCGCCCCGCTGTTTTGATAGTCATCTCATACTGTTCATCAAAACCACGGATACGTAATCCCATATCCCAACGGCGCAATTGATTATTCTGTGTTTCAAAGTAAATATTAGTTAAATGTTGTGGTGACGTGTAATGATTAGGAAGCTGAAACAACTGGTGACGAATTGCCAATATCGTTTCGGGTTTTACAGACAGTTTCAACTCTACCTCTATAGAACGCATATTTTTTCTCTCTCAATTAACACAGGGCGGATCATGTTTAATCCTAACCACCACTTTTTCAGGAACAGGAAAAATAAACCACAACTGTGTGTTATCTCAACAATGATTGTGTTATTTCAACAATGGCTGTGTTATCTCAATAAGAATTGTGTGACATCGCCAAGTAATCGTATTACTCCGGCAAAAAAACGCTAACAATGCCTGTATTCGGTCAGTTAAATGAGGATTCATTCTGGTTTACTGATTGCACCCGCAAACTTTACTCTTTACTATCAGTTTGCAACCCTATCAGTTTGTAACCCATACACCAAAAACAGTAGAAGACAGAATGCAAAAATTACATCGATTACTTATTTTATTACTCGGTCTTACACTTCCATTATCCGTGTATGCTGAGGAAAAACGTTACGTCTCTGATGAATTATCAGCTTACATTCGCAGCGGCCCCAGTAATCAACATCGCATTATGGGTTCATTAAATGCCGGTGCTGAGGTTATTCTGGTCAATCCAAAATCAGAGAATGGCTATTCACAAGTAAGGGATAACAAAGGGCGTACAAGCTGGATCTTAACCAGTGAGCTCAGCGCTATTCCTAGCCTGCGTGAACGCATTCCCGCCATGGAGCAGAAGATCAAAACTCTGACCGAACAATTGGCTAATATTGATAATAGCTGGAATCAACGCACCGCAGAAATGCAGAACAAAGTGGCGGCCAGCGATAAAATCATCAATGATTTAAAAACAGAGAATGCAAAGCTCCAGAGCAAGTTGACTGTAGCGGAGAAAAAAGTCGAAATTGCCAACTTACAACTGGATGATAAGCAAAGAGCCATTATTTTGCAGTGGTTCATGTATGGGGGTGCAGTTGCAGGTATTGGCTTATTGTTAGGTCTTGTACTGCCACATATCGTTCCACGTCGTAAACGCAAAGATCGTTGGATGAGCTGATTTAAAGGCGGTAAGTTTAAGGACACTAGAGTGAAAGTTTATTTGGTTGGTGGTGCCGTTCGTGATCAACTGCTGGATCTGCCGATTACAGAAAGAGACTGGGTTGTCGTTGGTGGCAGCCCGCAAGAGCTGTTATCTCAGGGATACCAACAGGTTGGAAAAGATTTTCCGGTTTTTCTGCATCCCAATACGCATGAAGAATATGCGCTGGCACGGACAGAGAGAAAATCCGGTCAGGGGTATACCGGCTTTACCTGTTACTCGGCTCCCGATGTTACTTTGGAAGAAGATCTGTTACGTCGGGATCTGACCATTAATGCCATTGCACAAACTCCTGAAGGCGAATTGATCGACCCTTATCACGGTACAGAAGATCTTAAATATCGTATCCTGCGTCATGTTTCGGAAGCGTTTTCAGAAGACCCACTACGTGTACTGCGTCTGGCACGTTTTGCTGCCCGATTTGCTCATTTAGGCTTTTCCATTGCGAAAGAAACGCAAACACTGATCTCTGCAATGACAGCGAGCGGTGAGTTATCATCGTTAACCCCTGAACGGGTTTGGCGGGAAACTGAAAAAGCACTCGCCTCACAATCTCCCCACGTTTATTTCCAGGTCTTACGTGATTGTGGTGCTCTGGCGCTTCTTTTCCCTGAAATCGATAATCTGTTTGGTGTGACTTCTATGACGAAGGATATGGGGATTCATTCTCTGAATATCCTGCAAATATCCACTCAACTGAGCACTGATATCGATATCCGCTTCGCCTCACTTTGCACTCACACCGGAAACAAACAGATTAAGCAGATGTGCGAACGGTTACGCATACCTAATTCAGCACGTGACCTTGCCGGTATCGTGGCGCAATATTATGACTGGGTACATACTGCTGAACAATTATCGGCAGAAAAATTGCTAATACTGTTCAATACCATTGACGCGTGGCGAAAACCTCAACGTATCGAGCAATTAGCTGTCTGTAGCAAAGCCGATGCTTTTGCCTGTACAGGGCTAAAAACGTCTGTTTATCCACCTGAAAAATATTTGCGGGAAGCCTTTGCGATTGCCAGTCAGGTTAATGTTCAACAGATCATTGCCCGTGGTTTTCAGGGGGCTGAAATCCGTACAGAGTTAGAGCGACAACGCCAACTCGCCATTACTAACTGGCAACAAAATCAGCATTAATTCGCTCTGCGTTCAATCATGACACCCACACTTTTTGCTTGTGCTACTGCGCCTGGTTTACTGACTTTAATTCTGACCCACGGCGCCTTAAACTGCTCCAGCAAAATATCAGCCACTTCTTCTGCCACACGTTCAACTAAAGCAAATCGCTGATTTTCCACATGCCGGATCACTGTTTCACTGACTTTGGCATAGTCCAGACAGTACTCAACATCATCACTGGAAGCTGCACGTTTATTGTCCCAACCTATTTCGATATCAAACACCAGCTTTTGCTTAATTGTTTGTTCCCAATCATATACGCCAATGGTAGTAATGACGCTTAATTGTTCAATAAATACGATATCCATCACGCCGTTTCTCCGTTTTTCGGTTCACCGGATACCACTTCCGGCTAAATGTGCGTATTATCCATTGTTATAGTAAAGAAAACGACCTTTATTCATTGGAGATATCTTATGAGTGCTATCGCGCTTGGTATGATCATCTTCGCGTATCTGTGTGGCTCTATATCCAGCGCGATATTGATCTGTCGTCTGGCAGGATTACCCGATCCCCGCCAGCATGGTTCCGGTAATCCGGGAGCAACAAATGTCCTGCGTATTGGCGGCAAAGCTGCCGCGCTGGCAGTACTGATCTGCGATGTATTGAAAGGCATGATCCCTGTTTGGCTGGCATATAAACTCGATGTTCAACCTTTTTATTTAGGCATTATCGCCATCGCTGCCTGTTTAGGACATATTTACCCAATCTTTTTCCATTTCAAAGGAGGCAAAGGTGTCGCCACCGCATTCGGCTCTATTGCTGCCATTGGTTGGGATTTAATGGGATTGGTTGCCGGGACATGGGTACTGACCGTATTATTGAGCGGCTACTCCTCATTAGGTGCAATCATTGGTGCCCTCGTCGTGCCTTTCTACGTCTGGTGGTTCAAACCGGAATTCACCTTTCCTGTCGCAATGCTTTCATGTCTGATACTTATGCGACACCATGATAATATCCAACGTCTCTGGCGAGGTCAGGAAAGCCGCATCTGGCAAAAACTGAAAAAGAAACAGGAAATGACAGATAAAGAGAAACTCCAGGCAGCTAAAGAAAAAGAAGAACAACAAGATGAGTGATACATACAGCCCCAACAAGGGGCTGTTTCTATCCTGTTTCACGCCTTCCAGAGATAACAAACCCCAAGGGCCAACTTGTGTATATTTGGCTCAGAGAACACCCTCGAAGACCGAAAACGTTATATATCTGCTAAACTTCAAACAACTAATAACATAAGTGACAACTATCACCTGTGAAGGGGGTTATATGAAAGCACTTGTTTATCACGGAGCCGGAAAAAAACTCTGGGAAGAAAAAGCGCCACCCCAACTCATCGAACCAACAGATGCTATCATCCGCATCGTCAAAACAACAATCTGTGGCACAGATCTGCATATCCTCAAAGGAGACGTTCCTACTGTCGAGCAAGGCCGGACATTAGGACATGAAGGTATTGGGATCGTTGAGTCAGTTGGAGAATCCGTCCGCAATATCAAGGTCGGTGATAAAGTGATTATTTCCTGTATCACCGTCTGCGGTAGTTGTATTCATTGTAAACGTCAGCTTTATGCGCACTGTAAAGATGGAGGCTGGATCCTGGGGCATAAGATTGATGGCACACAGGCAGAAAAAGTACGTATTCCCCATGCTGATAATAGTCTTCATCGCCTGCCGGATGGTGTCGATGAAGAAGCGGCCTTAATGCTGAGTGACATTCTGCCAACAGGCTTTGAAATTGGTGTTATTAATGGCAGAGTTCAACCCGGAAATACTATCGCCTTGATTGGTGCAGGGCCTGTCGGACTATCGGCACTACTGGCATCACAATTCTACTCTCCGGCACACATCATCATGATCGATAATGATGATAACCGTCTTAGCGTCGCTCAGCAGCTCGGCGCTAACACAATTATCAATCCGACACGACAAAATGTAGCAGAAATCATCAACAAACTGACTGGTGGCTTTGGTGTAGACGTTGCCATTGAGTGTGTGGGTATCCCTGCAACTTTCAAGATATGTCAGGACATCATTGCTGCGGGTGGGTTTATTGCTAATGTGGGAGTCCACGGTAAATCCGTCGATTTACATCTGGAAAATCTCTGGATCAAAAACATCACTATTACCACTGGACTGGTCAATACAAGCAGTACTCCCATGCTACTGAAAAGCATTCAATCCGGCCGAATCGCACCTGAAAAGCTGGTCACTCATTATTATCCATTGAATGAAATAGAAACCGCTTATGACGTATTTAGTCATGCGGCCCAAGAAAAAGCATTGAAAATCGTCTTGTCAGCATAATTGATATAATTGATATAGCAGGAGTGTAGTTAAGCTACACTCCTGCTCAATCCCCGCTTTGAGGTCGTCCAAAATTGGCTTTTAGGTATTACAGTTGCTTGAGAATTAGTATTTAACCTTATCTAGTCGTTATCTAGTCGGGAGATAAAACATAAACAGCTATTTATTATTCAACAACTGTTTCATGTCCTGTTTTTCAGCTTTTTCCGCCAGCATTGGAAAATCTTTCACTGTCCAATAGCGTTGTGGCACAGGTAGGTTTTTCATCTTATCCGTTGGCCATAACTGGAATTCTGCTAACTTATCCAGCGAGAAATGTTGATAATACTCAGGCAAAGAGAGACGTAAAGCAGACTTTTCTTTATCAAATGGCATTAATGGATAACGATCATCCTGGGTTTCATAGTTCCTGCGCAGCAACAGAAATTTTTTAGAAACACGCCGATAACTGTTCCACCATATACCATCAACCTCATCAAACATCTTTTTTGTACCTGCTCTATTGTAAGTACCCAGTTCATGTAATGCGATTGGCAGGATATTTGCGATAGCAACAGAGAATTGACTTACAGAAGATGCCTGACCTTGCAAAATCAGCGTCAGTGCCAATCTCGCGCCCAACAGATTGGAATAGAGATCTTCTGGGGAAAACGCCGAAACAGCTTCTGAGAATCCGGGAATAGACTGATAGCCGTACCATTGGGCAATTTCATGCCAGGCGGCTAACTGAAAAGCGAGTTTCGCGGCCAGGTAAGCACTCAGAGTATAACGTTCAGTGGTATCTTCCGGCGGTGTGAATGCAAAAAAGTGGATTTTACGCGCTGCAAGTTCATTATCCAGCGTCAACACCCACTCTTGCCCAAGATGAGCATAAATCTGGCTAAAGAAATAAAGGGTATAGTCTGCGGTATCTCTTACATGAGCAATATCAATAAACCCGCCTTTCTCGGTATATAGCAAACCGATTTTTTCATTACTGAACCCCAATAACGCAGCACTCGCTCCCAAAACACTATCGTTATAGTGGTGTTCTCCCAATTTTTCAGCTTCAACAATATTGTCGATACTATAGAGAGGAATAGGGATCCCCAATGCTTCTGCTTTCAGGTTGTAACCGAATACACAGCACGCTCTTAACCCCTCAGGAGGATCAAGAGGGCTCAGAACTGGCCAATCGGTTTCCGCCTGTTCTTGTGTGTCACTTCTGAGCATCGGCTCGACAGGCGTAGGTGTAACGGGGGCTGATTTACTTTGGCACGCTATCAACAGAAAACTTAAAAACAATGTTGCTAGAAACAGTGTTACCAATTGCTTCAAAATGCTTCTCCAACCTGAAAATAGAACCCGGTACTGTCTTTTCCGATACCAAAATCTAACCTGACGTTCATACGTGGTTTAAACTCAAAACGATAGCCCACGCCAATTGAAGGGAGCCAATGCCTGTTACCCAATTTTGAAGGGGTATCACTCAATGTTCCCGTACCTATCCAACCAACAATACCGTGGCGCCAGTCCAGCTTATGCCTTAACTCCAATTGAGTGGTGAAGATGTTTTTGTCACGATAGCGCCCTTCATAGTAGCCACGCATACGCCGACTATTTCCCAGCAGGGATAACTGGTTCCACGGTACATCACCTGCACTAAAACGGGCATAATTATCAAAGGCTAGCACAGTTTTTTCAGATAGCTGGTGATAAGTCGAAAACTGTAATTGAGTGATATGAAAATGATGATCTGCCCCTAATTCAGGGGAAAAATAGGTATAAATAAGCTCAATAGTTTGACCATGTTGAGGGTTAGGCAAAAAATCCCGTGTGTCATAACTAAAATATGCACTGACACCAGAACTTATGACAGAAGAACCACCAACGGACTGTGCAAAATATTTCTTCGCCTTAGCATCGGTGTCATTGGCATTGACGGATGAGAAATTCCAGCCTAATCCCATGTAGGTTGCATCAGCAACGCGATAAAGCACACGGGGGCGAATATCAAACTCCTGCGAGCGATAGCTTTCTTTATTGCGATTCTCCTTCCCGACACGATAACCTTGCCCCCAATAATAGGTAGGGATGTTATTGAGCGTACCGGAAATAAATAACCTCCATTGATCATTGGCAAGAAAATTGTAATTGGTAAAATTCAGGCCAAATGCACCCGTGGATGATCCAAAACCACTAAGCCCCAGAGAAGAATTTTGACTGATATGATCGCTACTGTCAGGGCGATAAAGCCCAACCACCGCCACGCCTATCCCCACACCCATTTCAGGCGTATAAAATGGGCCGGGCAACACCCCCCAGTCAATCTTCTTGCTGGCATCGAATTGATTACTGCCACCTAACTCTTCAAGCCAGCCATCAATTTTTTGCCGATCAGGCAAGATATCTGCGTAAACTGATGTGGCTGTAAAAAGAAGAAGGCTGGATATCACCAGCCTTTTGAGCGTCATAAGGTTCAACATTAAAAACGAAACTCACCAGAAACGTAGAAGCTGTTTCGGTTACCGAAGCCAACTTCAGATAATATATTGAAATTACGGGTGACTTCGAAACGAGCACCGACAGTGTTATTCCATTTATGGGCAAGATGTTGTTTGACGTCGAATTTGATGTCGGTCATGCCAGAAACCAAACTAAATGCTTCTGACAACTGAGGCGGGAGATCTAGATTACTGACATCACCTTTAAAACGTTGAGTAATGTCCTGATACATAGCACCAACCCATACCTGAACTTTGCTATTACCCTGACCAGTGAATAATGGTTTGAAAACAAATTCATAACCAATACGAGGTGTGACGACAAATGCACTGATATCACCGTCTAAAACATCCAGATTAGTACGTGTATAGTTAGCATCTAATGTGGCAAAGAACTGGTTATATCCACCAGCAACCGTTGCACCTCCGCCATAAGTTTTCCCTCTAAAATTCAGTTCGAAAGGAATATCTTTATAGGTATCAGCATCACCAAGGACAATAACTCTGTCCAAATTTGTGTGAGATTTACCTTTAGTTTTCCCATAAACACCATATACATTCAAAAAAGGTAAAACCCAAGTATCCAGTTTCAGTAAATGGGTTTCATTTCTGCTCCGAGTATCACCAGCATTAACAACAGTATTTTTTTCAAAAACTTTGAATATTGGATTAGTAAATCCAAACTTAATACTATCCACAATAACATTCTGGCGCAGGTTCATATAACCATAACTGACACCAAATGGCTCAGGAAGATCATAGCCTTTGGCACGAGCTTCATCCCCCCAAATCGGCAGAATACGCGATTCTGATTTTGCAGAGCGGGACAAACTACCATCGCTATTCGTTTGCGGTACACCAGATTCAGTCATCGTCAATGAAAACAGTGGGCGCTCATTTTCTGCATAACTGTATGAAGTTACAAGACAGAATGTAGCGGCTAACAATTTGCTGAAGTTAGTTAAGGTCATAATACACTCAAAGGAAAATGAAAGACTCGGCAGACTAGCATAAGCCATCTTATCCATTCTTAACTAAAAATGCTTATAAATTAATAAATTACTGAAAATATTTTAATGAGTGACTTTTATACAAATAATTTCAGACTGGTTATTTTTTACTCTGATAATTCTATCTGCTCTCAATAAATTGACTGGATCTGGGTAAGTAACTATTCCTGATATCTATACCAATCTAACTTCAAGATGCGTGTGATTTCTCCCCGCTTCGCGGGGAGAAATCAGGTTTCCGAAGCCTTAGGGAAACGGATTGCTGCGGCTTTGGATCAACTGGGTTACATTCCTAACCGTGTGCCGGATATTCTCTCCAATTCCACCAGCCGGACAATCGGGGTGCTACTTCCTTCATTAACCAACCAGGTATTCGCCGAAGTTATCCGCGGTATTGAACATGTGACAAACTGTCATGGCTATCAGACGATGCTCGCGCATTATGGCTACTCAGCACAGAAAGAAGAAGAGCGTCTGCTCTCCCTGCTTTCCTATAATATTGATGGCCTGATCTTGGCCGAACGAACACATACTCCCAAGACCCTGAAAATATTGGAAACCACGGGTATCCCCGTTGTAGAACTGATGGACAGTGTATCGCCTTGTCTTGATGTTGCTGTTGGTATTGATAATTTTGAAGCAGCACGTCAGATGACAGAATCCATGCTCGGACGTGGTTGCCAGAATGTTGTCTACCTCGGCGCCCGACAAAATGAAAGAACGTTGATCCGTTTAGAAGGATATGAAATGGCAATGCGCAGTGCAGGATTACAACCAAGAAAAGTGATGACACCTGCCAGCTCATCATACTCATTGGGAGCCCGACTCTTACAGGAAACTTACCTGAAATACCCAGATGTCGACGGCCTGTTCTGTACCAATGACGATATCGCAATTGGAGCAATATTTGAATGTCAGCGTCAGGGGATCAAAGTACCGGGAGACATCGCTGTAGCGGGTTTCCATGGACATGATGTCGGTCAGGTAATGACCCCCAAACTTGCCAGCGTATTGACCCCCCGTAACCAAATAGGACGCAAGGCAGCAGAGGCATTGCTTGCCCGTCTGAAGGGCGAAAAACCAGAACAAACCCTTATTGACGTTGGCTTTACACTTTCATTAGGTGAAAGTGTTTAATTTTTGTAGCTTAAAATGATATTTTCCCATCTTCAATTGCGATAGGCCTCACATTTTCCTTTTTTAGCAATCTTGATTGATTGCTCCCTGTCCTTTGCTACTGATAATGTTGCTAATAAATAGTTACCGGTAACATTTCACGGGTAATATTTCACAAAGAAAATATTGCAGTTCAATCACAAGGACGACCAATTGACAAAATCTGCACAAAGGAGTTTGATGATGAGCGATATCCAGCAGCCAAACCATGTTTTTATATTGATGGGGGTATCCGGCAGTGGTAAATCTGCCGTTGCCAATGGTATTACCCGTAAACTGGATGCTGCATTTTTAGATGGAGATTTCCTTCATCCCCGCGCCAATATTAAGAAGATGGCAGAAGGCCATGCCTTGAATGACGATGATCGTCAACCGTGGCTGGAAGCGCTTAATGATGCCATTTTTGCCATGCAACGTACCAATAACATCTCTTTGCTGGTCTGTTCTGCCCTGAAAAAACGCTACCGGGATATTCTGCGTAACGGTAACAAAAACTTGTCATTCCTGTATATGCAGGGGGATTTTGAATTAATTGAAAGCCGCCTGAAAGCACGCAAAGGACATTTTTTCAAACCACAAATGTTGATCTCCCAATTTGAAGCATTAGAAGAACCGACAATTGATGAGAAAGATATCCATCTTATTGATATCAAACCAGCTCTTGATGAAGTAATTAAAAACACAATTAAAACAATCCACCATATTACCGAGGCGTATTAATGAGTACATTAACGCTGGTGCTGACATCTGTCGGCTCTGTTCTTCTGCTGCTGTTTTTGGTGATGAAAGCCCGAATGCACGCCTTTATCGCTTTGATGTTGGTTTCAATGGGAGCCGGTATTTTTTCCGGGATGCCAGTAGAAAAAATCGCTCAAACTATGCAAAACGGTATGTCAGGCACATTGGGCTTCCTTGCTATTGTAGTCGCACTAGGGGCCATGTTTGGCAAAATCCTGCATGAAACTGGCGCACTAGATCAAATCGCCGTGAAGTTACTAGGCAGCTTCGGTGAAAAACGGGCTAATTATGCGCTAGGTATTGCAGGCCTTATCTGTGCATTACCCCTGTTTTTTGATGTAGCGATTGTACTGTTGATCGGCGTGGTTTTTGCTGTTGCACGTCGGACTGGCGGTAATGTGGTAAAACTGGCAGTTCCATTATTTGCCGGTGTGGCAGCAGCGGCGGCGTTTCTGGTGCCGGGGCCAACTCCAATGATGCTGGCGTCTCAAATGGGAGCAGATTTTGGCTGGATGATCCTGATTGGCCTGAGCGCAGCAATTCCCGGTATGTTACTGGCTGGCCCCGCATACGGTAATTTCATCAGCAAATATGTCACTCTGGATTTACCCAAAGATCTGGGCACACCAAGCATTGGTAAGAACCAAATGCCTTCTTTTGCCTTCAGTTTGGTGCTGGTACTATTTCCATTAGTATTAGTCGGATTGAAAACCATTGGTGCCCGTTTTGTTGATCAACAATCTGCACTGTATCAGTGGCTGGAATTTATCGGTCATCCTTTCACCGCGATTTTAATTGCTTGTCTGGTGGCAATTTATGGCCTGGCAATTCGTCGTGGCATGAGCAAAGAAAAAGTAATGGATGTCTGCTCTGCGGCAATCCAACCAGCGGGAATTATCTTACTGGTTACAGGTGCGGGCGGTGTCTTCAAACAAGTGTTGATTGATTCCGGTGTAGGGCCGGCGTTGGGTAACGCATTGGTTGGTGCCGGCCTGCCAATCGCATTGGCATGTTTTATTCTGGCAGGCGCTGTACGTGTGATACAGGGTTCAGCCACTGTCGCCTGTCTGACCACTGTCGGCCTGATATTACCTGTTATCGGTGAACTGGGTTATTCCGGCGCACAAATGGCAGCACTCTCTGTATGTATCGCTGGAGGCTCATTAATCTTCAGCCATGTCAATGATTCTGGTTTCTGGTTGTTCGGTAAATTTACCGGAGCAACAGAAGGACAGACCTTAAAAACATGGACAATCATGGAAACTATCTTAGGTACAACAGGAGCAATTGTCGGCATGATCTATTTCGCGATGCTATGATGTGCTAACGGTTTTTTAGACTATCATGATAAAAAATAATCCACATTGTAATTAATACAGTGCGGATTATTTAAGAGTAACCATATTACTCGTATTTATTGGCAATCACTTCCCGTATTCCTGTACTTGTGAAATCAATTCCTTATTGCCATTAAATACTTTATGTAAATAACGATTATAGCCAGCACCTAATTCGGAATAACCTTTAAGATGATCGATCAGTTTGCCGGTATTAAGTGGCATCTGTGCTATTCTCTGCCTTGCACGTGAAGTACGCAGTGACTCATAAGCACGATGCGTATTCATATTTTTCATATAGGCGACAACAGAAGCTTCAATCGAATCATAAACTGAATAACCTTTAATTTTCCCTTTAGCATTGCCGCATGAGCGACAACGCATTCCAAACAGGTTATTGTTTTTCTGCGCCAGTTCTGATGTTCCCCAGCCTGATTCTGCGGCAGCCTGAGTCACAACAAAATGGGTCGGAATAATATCAACTCTACTCAATAAATTATGCCAATCGACCCATTTTAGTGAGGTACAAGTCATTTTGTAATCCATGCAGATCTTCTGCAATCGCCTGATATCCTGTGCAGACCAGTTATGTGATTTATGGTGCGACAGGAGCCATGTGCGGTCTTGCATAATCTGTTGATTATGCTTATCAATTACAGGGACAACAATATTTAAAAACGCTTTCTTCCTGGGCGTACCTGAAGGGTATTTCCGTAAATCAGGCAAATGATGCTTTATGCCACTGTGAGAATACTCTTTCACTTTTGAGCTATTGGTTGAAGCATTGCTCAATCCAGTAAAGATTAAAGAGAGAAAGAAAGCGAAGACCGCAGTTGTCCTCATCATCATTCGAGAGGGCATTTGCTTCTCCTCGTTTTATTACTCTGGATAAAAAACACACGAATATTAACAAAGCAATCAATATATAGCTATCTTTATTCGTGGTTCGTAAGGTTAATTACGTAACGAATATTAGCACGTTACTGACAATAATCTATATTTTTTACTTAATACCGTAAATAAGTGTAATAATTATTGGGATTTTATCTGGCAAATAGTGTTATTTATTACATGTTTCCCTACTATTTTACATCTAAAATAAAGAATATTTGATTCACAATATTATGATTAACTCATTTATTTTTAATAAAAAAATCATTTCGCACCCATCTTAAATTATCAATGCAGAAATTAATTTAGTTATGTGAATCATTAGATATAATTTTATCTATTTTTAGTTATCTATTTTAGTGGTTAATCATGTTTTAATAGTGAGATTAAATAAATAAGGACACAATATTAAGAATAATATCACGCTCACAATAACGGATATATTAAGCGTAAAAATAAAAAAATAAATTCTTATTGGAAAGTAATCAGGGGGCCTAAGCCCCCTGATTAGACATAATGAAAAGTCACCGTAAAACTATAACCATTTGTCTACACCACCGTGGCGTGAGCATGCGCCTTTACGCGATTTACTCTTACTATAAGTTCCGTCTTTACAAAGCGCAGTATTCACACCTTTTTTAGCTTTAGTTTTTCCTTTCTTCGTTGATTTCTTACTGTTTTCACCGGCTTTCTTTTCTAACGAACTCATTTTACTTTTGGTCGTTTTGACACTCTTTTCCACTGTTGTGCCCGTTTTGGTCGTGTGATCTGTTGATACCGTGGGCGCTGCAATTACTGCACTTGAAAACAACACCAGTAATGCTGCAACTGATAACTTCAAGCTTTTCATAATATGTATCCTCTGGTTAGAGTATTTAACCCGAAATCAACTCTTGTAGTTTGGAGTATAACGTTGAATGATGCGTTTACAAATTTGATATAAACAACGATTATCATTTTAAGGCTCATAAAAACAGTTCTCTAATTATGCTGTATTTAGTAAGAATACTCCTTAAACCAATTTCATTGAATCATAAAATTTAAAATTGATATCAGTTCAATTTTATTTCTACCAGAAAAATCTATTGATTAAATGAAAATAATAAAAATAAAAGAATAATATGCTCGAATCTCCATAATGTATTCACTTCTCGACCAACGGGTTAAAACAGCCCAAAATGGAGCTTGGTATATATTTTATTTAAACAGATAAATACTGTGAAGGATTACCACAATAAAGCCAAAGCCAAGGACTAAGATGTTTCTTTTTTGCTAACACAGCGCGAACCTGAACAGTATGAGCAACCGCATCAAAACCATAGATCATAACTTCTAAACGTGCTGCGAACTCCTCAATAATATCCAGATTCTTTTGGGGTTTCGTCTATCTTTCAGCACCATAAATTAATTTTATCAATATTACAGAGTTGATACATAATTGACCGTAATGTTGATAAAAGCTTCCCTGACCTGTTCACCTGGTTGTTCTCTATTGATTCATAAAATCAGAAGTAACATCTTCACCATCAAACCAGCTCTCTCAAAATAGAAAGCCTCCTGATTAAGTTCATTGGAATGAATAGATTTCTTATGGGATAAGTCAATGGGATATATATTGCTTGATTTGTCTTAGTTCCATCGGAATACCAGATAGTATTACTCTTTCAACCAACACCTTGCCAACACCTTGCCCTTCACCACTTTTGCGAGCATGATCGCAATACCTTTATACCTATACCTTTATCCCTTAATCAAACAACTTACATGCCTACAATCAAAGAACTACAAGTTGCGATCTCAAACCTTTCTGTATGGCGCAAGGGTGATCAACGTGCGCCACATAAGCCGTTATTGTTGTTGTATGTACTCTCTCAATACCAGAAAGGTCATGAACGACTGTTTGATTATGGAGAGGAGATCCACCAGCCATTACTGAATCTCCTTAATCATTTTGGCCCAAGACGTAAAAATCACTATCCCACCTTACCTTTCTGGCGACTGCGTAGTGATGGTTTTTGGGAGTTGCAAAATACAGAACTTTGCACACCACAAAAAGGCAGCAAAGAGCCACCAAAACGCGAGCTGATTGAATTCAACGTCAAAGGTGGTTTCGATCAACAAAGCTATCAGTTGTTACGCAATAAACCCGCCTTAATCGATAAATTAGCGCAACAAATCCTTAGTGAACATTTCCCTGATAGCGTACAGGAATTACTCGCCAATCAATTGGATTTCTCTTTAAGTGATATCCGTAAAATGCGCGATCCCCATTTCCGCCAGCAGATACTGCGCGCCTATATATTGCTTCCTCAAAACAGAGACTATTACCCTTTGGAAGGCTTTATTAACTGGCATCGTAGCCAGGTCTTTAAACAGTAATTCGCAAGAATTAAAAAGGGAGCCAAACACTCCCTTTCATTCTAATTAAATCCCGGATCACTGACCCGCTTTCAGTTTTTGGAAATAGTTTTCATACAGGACATTAACACCGCCAACGTCGCTCTGCCATTCCCCTTTTTGGATCATGGCTTCATCAGGATACAGTGATTTATCCCCTGACACAGCCGCTGGCAGCAGTTTCTTCGCGGCCAGATTTGGTGTCGGGTAGCCAATTTTTTCGGCAACCTGCGCCGCAATTTCAGGACGCAGCAGGAAATTAATCAGCTTCATCGCTCCATCGACATTCTTAGCATTTGCCGGAATAGCCAGGCTATCCATCCAAAAAATTCCGCCTTCTTTTGGCCAGATAATATCGATAGGTGTTCCAGCCTGGCGCGCAACATAAGCAGAGCCCGTCCACATCATGCCGACATCAACTTCACCTTCCATAAATGGATTAGCAGGGTTATCAGAATTGAATGCCAGTACATTTGGCATTAGCTTTTGCAGTTCATTATACGCCGCTTCAATCTCTTTCGGATCGGTTGTATTACCGGAGTAGCCCAGTTTTAACAGCGCGATCTGGAAAACTTCACGTGCATCATCCGTCAATACCAAACTATTTTTATACTCAGGTTTCCAGAAATCAGCCCAGGAAGTAATGGTTTTGAGATCGATACTGTCGCTGTTGACACCAATAGCAGTCGCTCCCCAAATATAAGGGATGGAATATTCGTTTTTCGGATCAAAAGACTTATGCAGCAGATTAGGATCAAGATTGTGGAAGTTGCTGAGTTTGCTTGTATCGATTTTTTGCAACATTCCTTCTTTACTCATTTTGGAGATAAAGTAAGTGGATGGCACAACTAAATCATAAGCCCCATCTTTATAGGTTTTCAGCTTGGTATACATACTCTCATTAGATTCATAGGTGGAATAAATCACCTTGATCCCAGTTTCTTTAGTGAACTGGTTGAGCAAACCAGGCGGAACATATTCAGTCCAGTTGTAGAAATAGAGTGTCTTGCCATCATCAGCGGCAGCTGCATTCACCGAACCAATGCTTAATGCCATCATCCCAGCGGCTAACAGATAGAACCACTTTTTCATGCTGTTTTTCATGTAGTGTTTCCCCCGCAGTTAGTGCGTAATTATCGCGTTATTACCGTATATAGCAGGTTCGACATGAACCTACCCCAAAAAAACGGCTATTATAAGAGCGTCATTTCATGGGGTAAAGCCACTTATTCCTTGTTAAATCAGAGATTGAGAAAGAAACTCTGGTTAATTGGGATAAAAATGATGTTATTAGTGAAGTAAAAGCGCAGCCAACTTGTGACTACGCTTAAATTAAAGTTAAGACTTACCCGTACGATCACGCATCACAAATTGGCTAATCAGCACTAATACCAGTGACATAGCCAATAAAATAGCAGCTAATGCGTTTACTTCCGGTGAAACTCCCACTTTTACCATTGAATAGATCTTAAGTGGCAGGATTTCATAACTCGGCCCCGTCACAAATGAAGAAACAACGACATCATCCATCGACAGGGTAAAACTCAGCAACCATCCCGCCATGACTGCCGGCATCGCCAGCGGCAGGATAATCTTACGCAAGATAGTCAGTTCACTCGCCCCCAAATCGCGGGCTGCTTCCAGCATTTTGACATCAAAATCTTTCAGGCGGGAATAGACAGTTACCACCACAAACGGTAAACAAAAAGTGATGTGAGAAAACAGTAGTGACCAGAATCCCAGTGAAACGCCCAGCAGCATGAACAGCACCAGCAATGAAATCGCCATCACAATATCCGGCGACATCATCACCACAAACAGCATACCGCTAACAAACTTTTTGCCACGGAATGAATAACGATACAGGGCAACCGCGGTTAATGAACCAATCATCGTGGCGAATGTGGCGGAAACAACTGCCATTGTCAGAGAATGCCCTGCGGCTTGCAACAGGCTGTCATTACTAAATAACAGGCTGTACCATTCTGTCGTGAACCCCTGCCAGCTAATACCAAAGCGTGACTGGTTAAACGAACTTACCAGCAGAATAATAATCGGGATATACAGGTAAGCGTAAACGATAGTCATAAAACCACCGCGCAACAGGCGTCCGATCATTCCAGTTCCACCTTCTTGTTCAGCAGCTTAGCCGCACGATAGTAAATCCATAACATCAGCCCCATAACCAGCGTCAGACAGATACTGGTTGCCGCACCAAACGGCCAGTCGCGAATGTTGAGGAACTGACTTTTAATCACATTACCGATCAACAGGTTTTTCGCCCCCCCCATCAAATCAGCCACATAGAACAGCCCCATCGCAGGCAACAACACTAACAGGCAGCCAGCAATAATACCCGGCATAGTCAGCGGAATGATGATACGGACAAAAGTCTGCAATTTCCCTGCGCCCAGATCACGTGCCGCTTCCAGACAAGATTTATCCAGCTTCTCAATACTGGAATAGAGAGGCATTACCATAAATGGCAGCAAAATATAAACCAGACCCAACACCACAGCTTCGGGGGTATACATAAGGCGCAGCGGTTTATCGATAATCCCAGTCCACAGCAGAAAATCATTCATATAACCGCGGGTACTGAGAAACATCTTCAAACCATAAATACGAATTAAAGAGTTCGTCCAGAATGGCAGGATAAGCAGGAACAATAGCAGCGGGCGCAGCTTTTTCGGCATCCGCGCCATAAAAAAGGCAAATGGATAACCAATCACCAGACAACACAACGTTGCAACGATAGCCATATTCAGCGAGTGTATCAGCACCTCGGCGTATAGCGGATCGAACAAGCGGGTATAGTTATCCAGCGAAAAGACCATCTGTACCAGATTAGCATCATCACGAGTCAGAAAGCTGGTTCCGATAATCATCAAGTTCGGCAGAAAAACAAACAATATCAGCCAAAAAACCATGCCTGTAATGACAATATTCTGGAATAGTTTACGCGTCTTCTTCATCGACCAGCACAACCTCCCAGCTTTCTACCCAAGTGACAGCAATCTTCTGGTTCAGGGAATGGTCAACATCGGGATCATCTTCATTGAAGAACTCACTCACCATAACCATTTTACCGTTTTCCATCTCGACCACGGAGTCCAGCGTCATACCTTTGTAATTACGTTCACGTACATAACCAATCAGACCTGACACCTGCTCACCATTGTTGATCTCCTCTACACGCAAATCTTCCGGGCGTAGCAGTACCTTCAATGTTTGTCCGGCGGTTACTGGCAGAGGCGTGAAGATGTCACATTCATGACCTTCCACGTCAGCGCGTATGCGTTGCTCATCAACACGATACAACACGTTGGCATCAAAGATATTGATTTCACCGATAAAACGGGCAACAAACAGATTCTTTGGCTCTTCATAGATCTCTCTGGGTGTGCCATCCTGTTCAATATGTCCATCACGCATAACCACAATACGGTCAGACATCACCAGTGCTTCTTCCTGATCATGCGTCACGAAGATAAAGGTGATACCAAGTTTACGCTGGAGCGCTTTCAACTCGTTCTGCATCTGCTTACGCAGCTTATAATCGAGCGCTGACAGCGATTCATCCAGCAGAAGAACCTTCGGTTTGTTAACAACCGCGCGGGCAATCGCCACTCGTTGCTGCTGCCCGCCGGAAAGCTGAGCGGGCTTACGCTGAGCAAACTCTTCAAGCTGTACCATGCGTAATGCTTCTTCAACACGCGGAGCAATCTCTTTTTCCGGTGTTTTTTGCATACGTAGCCCAAAGGCAACATTTTCAAATACGGTCATGTGGGGGAACAGGGCATAACTCTGGAAGACCGTATTCACGTGACGGTGCTCCGCCGGAATATCGGTAATATCCTGCCCTTCCAGTAAAATTTTGCCACTATCGGCATCTTCCAGCCCGGCAATCAGACGAAGTACTGTGGTTTTACCACAACCGGATGGCCCAAGAATGGTTAAGAACTCGCCATCATTGATTGTCAGATCGAGCTGTGAAATAACTTGTTTGCCGTCGAAGCCCTTACTCAAGGCTTTTAGTTCAACGAGCGGTATCAGAGAGGTATTCTCAGTCATTTATGCTATCATCTATCCCTTGGAATAATGCAGATAGAACCGCCACGGGAAAAGACTGTGTCAGCTAGCAGGAGGCATCATTTCTCCGCTGAAGCTCAAAGCCAGTGGCGCCGGTTGAAATTACGAAGCGCGCATAATAAACGCAGTACGCCGAAATTGAAAGCTGAAATAATGGCAATAAGCCATTTTTTATTAACATTTCATAAATGACGACATTTCATGCCATTCTGAACCCAAATTACCCAGTTGGAAATGATTTCTTATTGATTAGTTTTTAAACTAAAAATATTTTTTCTTTCAATAAATTACCCAAACCATCAAAACCTTCCTTCACCTCAATCGTTTCATTACCCTGCTCACTAAAGCCACCAACCGATGCCGATATCCTCCTTTCGTCACAACATCCTGATGCCTTTTTCATATCAATGATTGTCATACAAAAACAAAACGCTTTTCTGATAATATAAGATATTCATTTATTAGAGTTATTTTTTATTATTTTAATAATGCATTTTATAATTAATTATTTTTACTAAAATTCTAATCATTAAGATCGCTATCACCCTCTATGAGAATAATCAAAAACCTTACTTTATTCTTTAATACCTTAAAGATACTTTCCAAACAATACAGATAATTAGCAATATCTGTCTGCATTGTTAAAAATCAAAAAACCAAGTCCTTCACTACTTTCTCTTATTTCAATAGAGACATATTGTTCATAGTTTGTTGTTATCCTTGCTAATTTAGGAAATATTAATGTAATTTCATAACAAAATTTAAAATACCTTCCATAATAAACCTCCATTAAATATTATCAGGAAGTATATAATTTATGTTATCTCTATTAATTTGATCGGTTAACTCCTGAATTTTGATGCATCCACTACAATAAAATATAGAAATTATTCATGACTAGAAGATATCAGGTATAGAGATGAGAACTATCCAGAAATATATTCAGAAATCCAAGAAATTAAAGACATTCAATCTATAGATTTCAAACCTCAAATTGAACGATATTACCAATAATAATAGTGTAGAAACGATACTTAATAAAATTCATCTCCGATTTCGTTCGAATTAAAAAAACTAGCGGTAATCCCTTGTGTCACTGTCTGCGGAATAATCGCGCCTTTATGTTGGATCACAACCCCTGCGAGCTGATGCCCCATTAATGCTGAATCATGAATCGATTTCCCATTTAACAGCCCCGCGATAAAACCCGCATTAAACGCATCACCTGCCGAAGTGGTATCAACAACAGGTGTAACAGGTTGAGTCTTAATATGTTGTGTGGCATAGCAGCCACTTAAGTCACGATAAAAACAACCCTGTTCACCCGCTTTGATAATGGCTTGTTTAACCCCCATGCTCTTCAGGCGATGAAAACTTTCTTCAGTTGACATATCGCCCCATAGACTCGCTTCATCATCGTCAGTGACTAACGCAATATCAGTGATAACATACATTTGCTGATAACACTCACGGGCTTGTGTTTTATTTCCCCATAAGGCCGGACGATAGTTACTGTCAAAGAAAATCACTTTTCCTTCAGAAGATAACTTTTTCAAATCAATGAGCAGCAATTGGCGATCATGTTCGGGCAAAATAGCCAGGCTGATCCCACTGAGGTAGAGCACATCCATGTACTGTAATTGCTGACGCAATCTGGGATAATCAGGATTCTGCAAGAGATAACGTGCCGCCGAGTTATTACGCCAGTAAAGAAACGTGCGCTCACCTTTTTCATCAAGCTGGATCAGGTATAAACCGGGCTGATGTGCATTATCACGCAACACTAACGATGTATTAATTCCCTCTTGCTGCCAAGATGAGATCATGCCTTCGCTCAAGGGATCAGTACCCATCACCGTGACGAAATGGACATCAAACTTCTTGCCCCCAGCACGAGCCAGATAAACTGCACTATTCAGCACATCACCGCCATAACTCTGTGTCATAGCACCAAATGGGATGCCATTTAGCTCAATCATACATTCGCCAATCAGAGCAATTTTCCGCCTCTGCATCTTTTAATCCTTCACAGCCTGAAAATAACGTTCCGCATTATTGAAGCAGATATCCCGAACTATCTGCCCCAACATTTTTTCATCATGGGGAATTTCGCCATTTTCGACCCAGTTCCCTAACATACTACAGAGAATACGACGAAAGTATTCATGGCGGGTATAGGATAAGAAACTGCGTGAATCTGTCAGCATACCGACAAACTGGCTTAATAAGCCTAATTGGGAGAGTTGCTCTAATTGACGCTGCATACCGTCTTTTTGATCGTTAAACCACCAGCCCGATCCAAATTGGATTTTACCACCAGGATTTTTCCCACCTTGCGCAAGGCTTCCGCCCTGAAAGTTGCCCGTCATCGTTGCGATCACTTCATTATCGCGAGGATTTAAGCAATAAAGGATGGTCTTCGGTAATTGGTCTGTTTTATCCATCTCATCCAGCAAGCGTGATAATGGGTAAGCGATAGGATTATCCCCGATAGAATCAAAGCCGCTGTCTGGCCCTAACCGATTAAACATACGTGTGTTGTTATTACGCAAGGCGCCAATATGTATTTGCATCACCCAACCGCGTTTTGCGTATTGCTTGCCTAACCAGACCAACACCGCTGTTGTGAATTGTGCTACTTCTAATTCACTGAGTAATTGCTCTTGTCTGCGCTTTTGCAAAATAATATCTAACACTTTTTCGTCAGGTATCGGTGCATAACGCAATTGTTCAATCCCATGATCCGATGCTACACAACCGTGATCCTGAAAGTGTTTGAGACGACGCTCTAATGCCTGCAATAAATCAGCAAAACGCCCGATAGCGACATCTGCGGCTTCTTCTAACCGTTCGAGATAGTCACAAAAATCTGGCAACTCAATTTTAAAGACTTTATCCGGGCGCCAGCTTGGCAATATTTTGATGGTAAAGTCTTTATCTTTGACGATCTGTTGATGATATTCGAGAGAATCAATGGGATCATCCGTTGTTCCTGCCATTCGTACCTGCATTTGCTGCATAATGCCGCGGGCTGAAAATTCACCTTGAGAAAGTTTCTCGTTCGCCTCATGCCAGATAGCCTCTGCGGTATCAGGCCCAAATAATTTTCCGTTAATGCCAAATGGGCGTCGCAACTCCAGATGTGTCCAGTGATAAAGTGGATTGCCGATCGTCAGGGGAACCGTGTTCGCCCATGCGAGGTATTTTTCGTAATCACTGCTTTCCGTACCGGTAATGAGCACTTCTTCAATTCCTGCCGCACGCATCGCACGCCATTTATAATGATCGTCCTCCAGCCAGATTTGACCAAGATTATGGAAACTGCGGTTTTGCGCAATCTCTTTTGGGTTGAGATGACAGTGATAATCATAGATAGGCATCGACGCAGCGTAATCATGATAAAGGCGGCGGGCAACGTCATTATTTAACAGAAAATCTTCACACATAAAGGTTTTCATTACATTTCCTCTATGGTCAAAGGGCTGCAACCGCTTGGCGGGCGCCAACATTGAGTAAGTTCTGGTAGGCTTTGGTGACGTTATCGATAAAGTCACGGTTTTTGGCTAATTCCTTACCGAAGATCGATTCAATTGCCAGTAGCTCTTTCACCACATCTTCCGCCACAGCAACAGAATAATCGTATTTGGCAAAAATCGCCGCAAAGGTCTCTTTTAATGGATCACGCACATCAATGGGTTGACCTTGCTCATCCACGCCGCTGATATAACGCATCCAACCTGCTACACCGAGCGCTAAACAGCGATAATCACTTCCCCTCAAAAGGTGCCATTCAATGGAATCAATCATGCGCTGTGGCAATTTCTGGCTGCCATCGGTCGCAATTTGCCTTGTCTGGTGTTTTAACGCAGGGTTAGTGAACCGTTCAATCAATTTATCCGCGTAAGCCATTAAGTCGCTATCTTCTGGCATCGACAGTGTTGGCGCTTGTTCGTTTAGCATCAGTGCGTACACTGCCTGACGATAATCAGCATTTTTCATGGTATCGGAGATATACGCATAGCCGCCCAAATAGCCCAGATAGGCCAGAAATGAATGAGCACCATTTAACATGCGCAATTTCATCATTTCAAATGGCGCCACATCATCCACAAATTGTGCACCAGCCCGATCCCAATCTGGACGCCCATTCACGAAGTTATCCTCAATCACCCATTGACGGAAAGGTTCACAGGCAATAGCACACGGATCTTCAACACCTAGCTGTTGGGCAATTTCGGTTAACGTTTCTGGTGTAGCAGCCGGCACAATGCGATCCACCATCGTGCAGGGAAATGTCACTTGCTTTTCTATCCATTGTGCCAATTTTTTGTCCTGCAAACGTGCCAGACCTAACACGGCCTCACGGGCAACATGCCCATTTTCCCGGACGTTATCGCACGATAAAATCGTCACGGCAGGCAGGCTTCGTTCAAAACGCAATTTTAATGCCGCCGTGATATATCCTATGGCTGATCTCGGCACAGCAGGATTAGCAATATCTTTAATAATCCATTCATTATTTGGATCCAAACGCCCTGTTGTAGCATCGGTACAATAGCCTTTTTCAGTGATTGTTAAAGAGATGATTGCGACATCAGGGTTCGCCATTTTTTCGATAATTGCCTGAGTACCATCAATTAACGGGTGCATCCCTTCTTTCATTGAGCCAATAATTTTTAATGTGGTTTTTCCCTGCCCTTTCTCTGAGACGGTATAGCGCATGGATTGTTTTTTAAGATTTTCGATCAGTGAAACACCGTTTAGCGTCAGGTTCACTTCACAGTATCCCCAATCACTGTCCGTTTGTTCTAATACGTGATGGGTATAAAGCGCCTGATGCGCACGATGGAATGCACCGCAGCCTAAATGCACAATACGGGAAGTCAGGCGTTCGGTTGTCCAGTGAGGGCATGGGACTGAGGTTATCGCAGTGACAAGATTTTTTTCCATCATGGCACGATGGATACCCAGCTCAAGGCCACGAATTTCAGCCAGCCCTTTCAGACGGCCGATTGCGGAATAGCCGGGGTTAATTTTCTTTTTCAAATCATCAAGTATTTGATGACCGTGATCAGGCCGCATTGGAATAAGGTGATTTTCACTCATTGCCAACCTGCGATGCTCTTCTTCCGCAACCGCTTTGATCACTTCATACATATCTACATCACCAGCAAGATGTGCCGCTTCGTGGAACGTGAATGGGTTTTCTTCACGTACAGTTGAACGCAAGTGGAGGAAATAGATACGGGAAGCAAATGATTTGATCATCTTCACCAAATCATTATCCGCGCGCACACCGTAAGATCCGGTGCACATCGTATAACCATTGGCATCACTGTCTATCGTTTCGGCTATCCAACGCATATCCTCTATTGTAGAAATAATGCGTGGCAGGCCTAAGATCTCACGAGGGGGATCATCAGGATGAACGGCCATTTTGATGCCGATTTCCTCCGCAACCGGAATGATCTTTTGCAAGAAATAAGCAAAATGTTCACGCAATTTGGCCTTATCAATTCCTTTATAACGTTTTAAGTGTTGGCGAAATTGTTCTAAGGTATAACCTTCCTCTGCACCAGGCAGACCAGCGATGATCGTATTTGTCAGTTTTTGTTTTTCTTCTTCCGTCATTGAAGTGAAGCGTGATTGTGCTTGCACAATTTCATCATCGGAATACGCCTTCTCTGCGCCATGACGTTGCAAAATATGGATATCAAAAACAGCAAATTCGATTTGATCAAAGCGCAATGCTTTTGAGCCATCAGGTAATTCATATTCAAGATCAGTACGTGTCCAATCCAGAACAGGCATAAAGTTGTAGCATATTGTTTTGACCCCGCAAGTAGCGAGGTTACGCAAGGTTTGTTGATAGTTTTCGATCCATCGATCGTACTCCCCGGTATGCGTCTTGATATCTTCATGAATGGGAACACTTTCTACAACTGTCCACTCAAGTTGACAGGCTTCAATCAGTGCCTTACGCTGTTTTATCTCCTTGATAGGCCAGATTTCACCATTAGGAATATGGTGTAATGCCGTCACAATCCCTGTTGCTCCCGCCTGACGGATATCCGCTAATGAAACAGGATCTTCAGGCCCATACCAACGCCAGGTTTGTTTCATCATTCCCCCTATAACTAATTCAAGACTAATTCAGGTAACCATAAACTCAATTGCGGCAGATATGTCACCAGCGCCAGCGCCGAGATCAGCGCAACATACATCGGGAGCAGTGGCTTCAGTACCTTATCAATGCTCACATCCCCCACAGAGCAACCCACAAATAAGGCACTGCCTACGGGCGGAGTACAAATTCCAATGGCCAGATTAAACGTCATAATGATGCCAAAATGAACAGGATCGATCCCCATGTTCATCGCAACAGGCAAGAAAATCGGTGTGAAGATCAAAATGGCAGGTGTCATATCCATAAAGGTCCCCACAATTAGCAGGATGATATTAATGACCAGCAAGATGGTCAGCGGATTATCAGACACCATCATCAACGCATCCGCAATCAGATACGGCAGATCAGCATTGGCCATCGCCCAGGACATGCCCATTGATACACCAATCAGCAGTAAAACAATCGATGTGGTCACGGCAGAATCAAGAATAATTTTGGGCAGTTGTTTGAAACTCACTTCACGATAGATAATCACTGCGAGAATAAAACTGTAGAGAACGGCAATAGCTGATGCCTCTGTCGCCGTGAAGATCCCGGCAATAATCCCGCCCATAATCACCACAATGAGCATTAATGACGGTATTGCTTGCCACGCTGTAGCAAAAAATTCTCTCCAGGTTGGCCGGGGTGAAACAGGATAGCGCTTCCTCTTGGCAATAATGGCAGACACGGCCATGAGTGAAATCCCCATAATAATGCCGGGGATATAACCTGCCAGGAACAAGGCAGCAATAGAGGTTCCCCCCGAAACCAGCGAGTACACAATCAAGGTATTGCTAGGCGGGATCAGCAAACCAGAAGGACAAGAAGCGATATTTACAGCAGCAGACAACTCAGGATCGTAGCCTTCTTTTCTCTGCATCGGCGCCATTGTTCCCCCGACCGCAGCCGCGGATGCTACGGCCGAGCCTGAAATTGCCCCGAACAACATGTTCGCCATGATATTGACGTGCATTAATGATCCCGGCAAACGGCCGCCTATCACTTTAGCCAGATTGATCAAACGTGCAGCTATCCCGCCTTGATTCATCATATTTCCAGCAAGGATAAAGAACGGGATCGCCAATAAAGAGAAGTTATCGACTCCCGCAGCCATACGCTGTGCGACAACCGTGATCGCAGATTCCAGCGGCAATGTCATCGTAATGGCGACTAACGAAGATAAGCCGATTGCAAAAGAAACGGGGACACTCAATGCCAGTAATAGTGCAAATGTGCCAAAGAGTGCGGCAATGACAGACCAATCCATACTCTAACCTCTTATCTACCCTTCATCTTTCAAGTGAATGATTCTCAGACATAACGGGTGGTTGACCAGAAAAATGCTGAACAATTGAGATCACATCAACAAGCGCATAGAAAATCATCAATATTCCGCTAACAGGCAAACATAAATAGATGTATCCCATCTGCCAGCCTAATACAGGTGTGATTTGACCATTTTCCAGTGTCGATAAAACAAGCAGGCTGCCACCATAAAGCAGCACAATGGAAGAAAATGAAATAATTGCTGCCTGAATAATCAGGCCAATAATACTTTTCTTTATTCCTGTTAATTTCATCATCAACAGTTCGATAGCAAGATGACGATGTTGCCCGGTGGTATATGCAGCGCCAATCATTGCGACCCACATAAAAAGATAACGTGCTAATTCATCTGTCTCAGTGCTCGGTGCATCTAAGACATAACGTGAAATCACCTGCCATGACACACATAAAACCAGAAAGGCCAGCAGGCAGATGGTAAAAAACGCCAAACTTTTATTGGTCATCTCTACAAAGTTTTTCATTTATCCCATTCCTGTCATTTTGGTTTACCAACTAAAAGACCACATAGAAATTATAATCTATACTGATCGCACTAAAGACATTGAAATAAGTATCTGAAAAAGAGAGTAATAGATCACAAAACAAAAAAGGTAAACCAATAACATCTATTTTTGTGATATTGGAATACCAATTTTGATCTTTGCCTAACATGTGAAAAACTGATTATTATTTACCCAAATGAGAAAATAACAAAAACCTATCTTCATCTCTGGAGAACCAATCATGCAGAACAACAAACGACAGGTTTTAGGTATAGTCAGTATGGCGACTGGCGTAATGCTTATGCTGAGCGCATCTCAGGCTTTCGCCGTGACGACACTGAAACTTAGCCATAACCAGAACCGAGACCATGCCGTCCATAAAGCCATGACCGAGTTCGCTAATGAAGTGAAAGAAAAAACCAACGGGGAAGTCCGTATTCGCATCTATTCTGATTCTCAATTGGGCAACCAACGTGAATCCATCGAGTTGATGCAAAACGGCGCTTTAGATATTGCTAAATCCAATGCGGCAGAATTAGAAGCCTTCTCTCCGGCTTATTCCATTTTTAACCTGCCCTATTTATTCCGTGATAAAGCGCACTATCAACACGTCATCAATAGTGATATCGGTAAAGAAATCCTCGATTCAAGTCAAAATATCGGGTTTATTGGCCTCACTTACTATGATGCAGGTGCACGCAGTTTTTATGCGAAAAAACCGATTAGAACGCCTGAAGATCTAAAAGGCTTGAAAATTCGCGTACAACCTAGTCCGACGGCCATTACAATGGTGAAAAGGTTAAAAGCGAGTCCAACACCATTAGCTTATGGTGAACTCTATACCGCATTGCAACAAGGGGTTGTGGATGCGGCTGAGAACAACATGACTTCTTTCACGTTAAGCCGCCATAGTGAAGTGACAAAATTCTTTTCCCTGGATGAACATACGATGATCCCTGATGTTCTGTTAATATCAAACAACTCGTTGAATAAATTAACCACTGAACAGCAAGAGATTGTAAAAAAAGCAGCGCTGAACTCCTCAAAATACATGATTCAACTTTGGGAGAAATCAGAACAGGAACAGCGTGCAAAAGCAGAAAAACAAGGTGTTGAGTTTATTGTCGTGGATAAGACCCTTTTTCAAAAGGCGGTTAACCCCATGTATGACGATATTGCTAAAACTCAACCGAAATTATTCGAAATGGTAAATAGAGTGCGTAAAATAGAATGATTTTCTCTCAAGACCCGCTGTTGCAACAAGAATAGGTGGTTATATTTCTGGCATTGATGTCTTAGAATAACATCATTTTTAGTCGTTCCACTTAAGTACATTACCTTACGGCGGCATTAATGATGAACTTTGCAGACCCCAAGCGTCCCTATCATGAAGTAGCTCAATCATTACGTCAGATGATTATAGATATGGATTATTCTCCCGGTGATCGTTTACCTACAGAACGTGAAATTGCAGAAAAGTTCGGCGTTTCTCGTACCCTTATTCGTGAAGCGTTAATTGTACTGGAATTGGAAAACCTCATTGAAGTACGCAAAAGCTCAGGTATTTATCTCATCCAACTGCCATGCTCTTATCCAAGCGATACGACTATCAATGCCGCCGGGCCTTTTGAGTTATTACAAGCGCGACAATTATTGGAAAGTAATATCGCTGAGTTTGCAGCGCTTCAGGTGACTCCGGTCGATATTGCCAATATGCGCAATGCATTAGAAAAAGAGAAAAAAGATCTGATTTCGGGAGCAAGTGAATCCGGTGATAGGGAATTTCATTTAGCCATCGCGCAGGCAACGCATAACAGTATGCTGGTTGAATTACTTAAGCAATCTTGGGAATGGCGTGAGAATAACCCTATGTGGATGAAACTACATAGCCGAATTACCAATACTGACTATCGTAAAGCGTGGCTGAGTGATCATCAGGCAATTTTGGCGGCTATGATCAAAAAAGATCCCGCGGCAGCGAAGCAAACAATGTGGCAACATTTAGAAAATGTGAAACAGAGTTTGCTTGAGTTATCCGATGTGGATGATCCTAATTTTGATGGGTATTTGTTTGCGTCGTATCCGGTGGGGATTGGGAAATGAATTTTTGACGCTGAGCTGACTGAAAATCTCAAGACCTCGGAAGATCTGAGCCAGCTTTTCCGCTTCTTTAAAAATGACCGTTTTGAAACCACTTTTCAGGCTGAATTCTGGCTGCTTATCTGGGGTATGAAAAGTAACAGCCTAAATCTGGTTCTAATCCCTGAATACCATTTCCTTTAATTGAAATACTCCTTCGGTTAACATTATTTTTATTATTAATAAGTTGCATTGGAATTAAAATAACCAAGATCGCCATCACCATTTCATAAAATAACCCAAGTCCTCACTTTACATGCTAACTCTTTGGCGATACATTCCCAATAATACAGATAATTGACATTATTTACCCTCATCACAAAAAATAATTAATAGCTATAAAACAATCTGGTAATAAAAATCATATTAGTTCGCTTTATTACCAAGATTAAATTATTCCGGTAAAGATTTAATATTAAAAAACCCAATTAATTGGCTTATTAAATAATAAAAATAACATAAATTCATTTGATGTTATTTTTTTACTTAAAAAGCTGAATCGTAATGGTATTGCCATCCCACATGGCCCCCATACAACCCGCAACAACGTACTGAAAACCGGCGTACAAGTGATACAATTTCCGAACGGGATCGACTGGGGCGATAACCAAACCGTCTACCTTGTTATCGGCATTGCGGCAAAATCCGACGAACACCTTAATCTGCTGCATCAGTTGATCCCGATCATTGGTGATGAAAACCGCGCCAGCCGGATGGCAAAAACCACCGATGTAAATGAACTCTATCATTTATTAACGAACACCAAATCCGCCTATGTTCTGGATAACTCCACGCTCACATTGGATATTGACGCACATGACCTGACAACCTTGCAGGCAATAAACATCGCTCGGCTACAACAAGCCAATGCAGTGAATGAAAAATTTATGGCCGATGTCTTTACCAAGCCACCCATACACCTTGGCCAAGGTATCTGGCTCAGTGACAGTTCGCAGGGCAATTTGCACAATGCAATTGCTATCTCCCGCCCCAAAACGCCTTTTACTGTTGATAAACAACCCGTTGGATTGTTATTAACCATCGCTTGCGCAGACGATCAACTGCACGGTTTTCTAGATAATCTCAGCACCCTGCTACAACAAGGTAAAGGTGAGTACCTGTTGCGTGCCAAAAATAGCACAGCCATCGTAGAACGACTGACAATGGATGTAGCACAAGAAACGATACTGCCTCAAAAAAACGCACTGACTGCGGATTTTATCCTACCCAATAAACATGGCCTGCATACCCGTCCCAGCGCACTTCTGGTTAACACCATCAAACAATTCCATAGCCAAATCACCATCACCTATCTTGATGGAAACAGCACTCCCGTTGATGGGAGTAAGCTAATGCAAGTTGCAGGCTTAGGCGTTAAACAGGGCGAACGGATTCGCTTTACCGCGGTCGGCTCCGATGCCAAAGAGGCCCTGCTCGCCATTGAATCTCTTATTAACAAAAACATGGGCGAGGAAATGGCATGAACAAAAAAGTCGCGACGATCACTCTGAACCCTGCTTATGATCTGATTGGACGGGTTGAAAACATCAAAACCGGCGAAGTCAATCTCATCCAGACCGTGGGATTATATCCGGCAGGCAAAGGCATCAACGTTGGCAAGATCCTAAAAACACTCGGTATCGACGTCACCGTAGGGGGTTTTCTGGGCAAAGAAAGCCAAAGTACCTTTCAAAAACACTTTGCAGAACTGGGTATTGTCAATCGATTTCAGGTTGTAGAGGGACGAACACGCACCAACGTCAAACTGACTGAACAGAATGGCTTGGTTACTGATTTCAACTTTTCAGGATCCAGCGTCAGCAAAGAAGAGTGGCAACATTTCGCCAAAGATTCCATCCAATGGCTGAGTGAATTCAATATGGTGTGCGTAAGCGGCAGCCTGCCAACGGGTGTAGAACTGGATGACTTCACTGAATGGATGCAACGCCTACGCGAAACCTGTATGTGCGTGGTATTTGATAGCAGTCGAGAAGCCCTGACTGCCGGGCTCAAGGCTCTACCGTGGATGGTCAAACCCAACCGCCGCGAACTGGAAATCTGGGCGGGGCGGCCTTTACCAACATTCGAAGATATCATCACTGCCGCCCATCAACTGCGTGCTACGGAAATCTCGCATGTCGTCGTTTCATTGGGCGAAGAAGGCGCGGTTTTGGTCAATTCAGCGGGAATCTGGCTCGCTAAACCACCGCATTGTGAAATCGTCAGCACTGTTGGCGCTGGTGATGCAATGGTCGGCGGACTGATTTACGGCCTGATGATGGGGCAAGACAGTGAGCACACATTACGCCTTGCTACCGCCATCTCCGCCATGACTGTCAGCCAAAGCAACATTGGGAACATCGACCGTCAACAACTCGCCCGACTCATGGCAAAAGTCGAACTGACTGCGTTCCCCACTTATCCATCGAAAAACAACAATAAGAAGAGAACATCATGAAAACACTCATTATCAGCAACGATAAACAAGGACAGGCGCGCGCTTACCTCGCTAAACATATATTGGAAAATACAGCCGTCAGGCATGAACTTTCTCTTGTTACCGATGTGGACAATGCCGAGCTGGTGATCATTATCGGTGAATCTGCACCAACCTCACTTAACCTGCAAGGCAAAAAAACCTTCACAGGCCCTGCTGAACAAGCGATCCGTGAACCGGAAGCATTTATCCATCATGCCAAAACACAAGCCAATATTTACCAACAGCAAAATATCGTCAGCACGGATCAACAAAACCCCATCAATATCATCGCCATCACCGCCTGTCCGACAGGTGTTGCCCATACATTTATGGCAGCCAAAGCACTGGAGACCGAAGCCAAAAACCGTGGCTGGCCGATCAAAGTAGAAACTCGTGGCTCCGTGGGAACCAACAACGCGATTACCGACGTAGAAATTGCAGCAGCGGATTTGGTGATTGTAGCGGCAGATATTGATATAGATCTCTCGCCATTCTCTGGCAAACGCCTCTATCGTACCTCCACCGGCGCAGCCTTGAAAAGAACCGCTCAAGAACTGGATAACGCATTGACCGAAGCCGAGATTTACACAGCCACAGGCAACACTTCCACCGCCAACGCTTTCAATCCGTCCACCAATAAAAAACAGGACAGCCTCAGTATCTATCAACACTTGATGACCGGCGTATCCTACATGTTGCCGATGGTTGTCGCAGGCGGATTGTGCATTGCACTGTCATTTGTATTCGGCATTGAGGCCTTCAAAGAACCCGGCACATTAGCATCAGCACTCATGCAAATCGGTGGCGGCTCTGCACTTGCTTTAATGGTGCCCATACTTGCAGGTTATATCGCCTATTCCATCACAGGACGCACCGGATTAGCGCCCGGACTTATTGGCGGTATGCTTGCTGTCAGCACTGGCGCGGGATTTCTCGGTGGTATTATCGCAGGCTTCCTTGCGGGCTACGTTGCCAAACTCCTGACAACCAAACTGCATCTACCGCAAAGCATGGAGGCATTAAAACCGATTTTAATCATCCCATTAGTCGCAGCGTTAGTCACCGGATTAACCATGATTTATATCGTGGGTAAACCCGTAGCCACAATTATGGAATGGCTGACCCACTGGCTGAAATCAATGGGAACCACCAACGCGGTGATCCTTGGCATGATTCTTGGCGGCATGATGTGTACGGATATGGGCGGTCCGGTTAACAAAGCGGCCTATGCGTTTGGTGTCGGGTTGTTAAGTGCACAGACCTATGGCCCCATGGCGGCAATTATGGCCGCGGGGATGGTTCCACCATTAGCAATGTGGCTGGCAACCATGATTGCACTGAATAAATTTGAGCAAAGTGAGCGCGAAGGTGGAAAAGCGGCACTGGTATTGGGGTTGTGTTTTATTACCGAAGGGGCGATCCCCTTTGCGGCGAAAGATCCGGTTAGAGTATTGCCAAGTTGTATTCTAGGTGGTGCAGTGACGGGGGCGCTTTCGATGTACTTTGGTGTGCAACTTATGGCACCACATGGTGGATTGTTTGTATTATTAATTCCGGGAGCGATTACGCCTGTATTGACTTATTTAGGCGCTATTTTGGTTGGTGCAATACTCGCGAGTGGCGTTTATGGGGTGGTAAAGAGAAAGGAGATTGGGGTATAACCATCATTATTCGTGGCATATCTTTTATTATACCACCATTTCAAATGTATCTGAGTCTTTCATGGATTTTTTATCAGCACTATGCCAGAAGACAGAATAAATTTTGTAGTTATTTTATTTTAATACGGTACGAGAAGAAGGTCATGGCGAGTTCAGAGCAACTTAAAACGTTATTGCAATCTCATCTGGAAAAAGATGACGACAGATTTATGTCTGTCACTTTGCAAATCGCTGCTCATGAAGCTCGCCAAGGACATGGTAAACTCGCCCAAGAACCGAGAGACATTGTTCACGTCGCCAAAAAGAAAGCTCAACATAACCTAAATGCACCAATATCAATAGATAAAGGTATACAAGATACCAGTGGTCTATTATTTACTTCTTATCCTAAGAATAATCGAGATGCAGAAGATGAAACAGCCTCCACAGATATTGATTTATATACACCAATACAAAATGAAATGAAAATTATATTCACCTATCTTTCTAAAAAAACAACAAAGCTATTTAACTGAAAAATTCCCATCGTAAAAATACCATTCTACTGCCCTTTTAACCAACTCCTCCGTAGCATCAATATATTCTCCATGATTACCATCTCTACTAAGAATAATCGGTATCTCACTACATCCCAGAATAAAATGTTCAACACTAATATCTTTAAGCTGAGAAATAATCGATTTCAATAACTGATATGCCTTTTTCCCATTTCCACTTTTATATGCCAAAATACTTTCCATAATAATTTCCTGTTGAATATCATCAGGAATAACAAATTTTATATTCTCTTTTGTCAATCTATTTTGATAAAGCTCTGTTTTTATCGTTCCTGTCGTAGCCAGAATAGCAATATTATTCATTCCTTCATTGACAACTTTATTACAAGTAATATCAATCATATTAAGAAAAGGAACGTTGGTTTCTACTTTTAATTCCTCATACCAATAATGCGCGGTATTACAGGGCATAATAATACACTGAGCACCTGCATCTTCTAAGATTCTTAATGTGGCTATCATTTGTTTTAATGGTGACTTTTCCCCAGAGAGAATATTCTTTGTCCTGTCAGGTATATCAGGAAAAGAAATGGCAATAACAGGAATATGTTCCTGATCGCAATTTGCTGATGTATTTTTAATTATCTTTGCCATTGCATCTACCGTTGCTGCCGGTCCCATACCGCCGAGTATTCCAATAATTTTTTTCATACACCACCTCAGAAAATAATTATTATGCTGACACAGCAATTACAGTTAGTAATTGCAATATTTCTATTTGCTATATTGAATTTGCACAAGGCTTTTCATTTATTGAAATCAACACGAGTGACTTTATAGGGCAGATTTTATATTTAATAATATTGAGCTAAAATGGTTATATGATGCTATAAAGAAATATATCCCTATCATCTTTCAGCAAGGGAATACAGTAAGCCCTGATTCAATCCTCTTGGTTGGTAATCGCTTTTTCTTATGATTCCGGCTTAGAATTATTCTATTTTTCCTCCATTTTATTTTCTTCCATTTTAGCAATCACCGCAGTAGAAATACTGTTACCAACCACATTGGTTGCTGTACGCCCCATATCAAGGAGCTGGTCGATGGCAAGGATCAGCAAGATACCCGCTTCAGGCAGCTTAAACATAGGAAGGGTTGCAGCAACGACCACAACAGAAGCACGCGCGACACCAGCTATACCTTTGCTGGTGATCATAAGCGTCAACATGATCAGGAATTGTTCTGTGATACTCAGATCAATATTGTAAGCCTGTGCAATAAATAGAATGGCAAAGGATTGATACATCATCGAGCCATCAAGGTTAAAGGAGTAACCCAGAGGCAATACGAAGCTAGAGATTTTTTTCGGGACACCAAAGCTATTCAGTGCATTCACCGTTTTTGGGTAAGCGGATTCGCTGCTCGCTGTGGCAAAGGCCAGTGTCACTGGCTCCCTAATCAACCTCAGTAATGAAAATATCTTCTTGCCGAGAAAAAGAAATCCAACAATAGATAAAACCACCCAGAGTAAAAATAACCCAAGGTAAAAAAGACCAATAAGTTTGCCATAATCATAAAGCAGACCTAACCCTTGCACTGTAATGGCCGAAGCAATAGCAGCAAAGACCGCAATCGGCGCCAATGACATAACGTAATCAGTAATGCGGAACATGACATGCGCTAAATCTTCAATCATAGTTACAAGAGGGCTTTTTTCCTGGCTTTTCCGGCAAATATATGACAGCGCCAAGCCAAAAAAGAGAGAAAAAATCAGGATCTGTAAGATCTCATTGTTCGCCATAGCCGCGGCAAAACTGCTAGGAAATATATGGCTAATAAAGTTTTTCAGAGAAAATCCGCGGGTATTGAGGCCAATATCGATATTTGTCTGTTGAGGTATAGCGATATTCAACCCAATACCCGGCTGGAACAGGTTAACTATCAGCATACCAATACTAATCGAAACCAAGCCAGCGATAATAAACCATATGATCGCCCTGATGGTGATCCGCCCTACCGATGATGAACCACCGATTGACATTAATCCGGTAACAATCGTAGCAAATATGAGTGGGGCAATAATCATCTTTATCAGACGAAGGAATACATCAGTAATGATGTTGATATAGGAGGCAACTTCTTTTGTCTGACCAGCATCAAGGTATTGATGAAACCCCCAACCCGTTATCACTCCAAGCAGAATAGCAATAATGAGCTGCTGCATAAGTTTTTGCCTATTCATACTAACTCCTCATTCTCTGTAAACACTAGAATCAGTTATTCTGTTTCCTGAATTTCACTCCAATAACTATTTCATTTTTTTAACTTTTAATGAAATGCAAATGAGGGATGAGACATGCAAGATACGCATTCATGTTGGAGATTGATATATCGCTATAAATGATTATTTAATATTTTCTTTAAACACAAATTGAACAGGACTTAAATAAATTAAGCAGTGATTTTTAAAACAGTCAGATCGGGATATTGGTGCCAACCGTTTTACATTTTCAGTATACAAAAAATAGGTAAGAGCTACACATATAATATACTCCCTCAGATAACCATCATGGCATATGGTATTTTAGAATAACCACTTAGTCATAAAAAAGTGATTGAAACAGAGGAAAAAGTTAAAGAAAAAGTCCTTAATTTAGTAACAAAGGTGATTATCCTATTTTGGTTTTTCATTTAAGTATCAATCAGTTATTGGTTGTTATTCACATTTAATAAAAATCCATGAAAATGTATTAGGAGATTTATCGAAAAACATTGTTGTAATTGTTTTGATATGATCACACTATAAAATAGTTTACTTAATTTACATCATCATGGATTTTAAGATTATTAATAGCGAGAGGGATTAACAAATTATTCGAATTATATTTTCTTGATACAAGATATACCGAATGTTATTTTTACATTCATAGACAAATATGATTGATAACAGTTTATAAATTTAACTATCGGGTAAGCTCCCATTGATCAAATTGTTCCTTAATCTCTTTAATGGAATTCAGTCTTATCTTGGGTATGGTCAGTTGTTCAAACATTGCAGCATAGCGTTTCCTGCTTTTTGGTGTAACAACAGTAATATGCCTGAGCATTTTCCATTTGATAGAGTCTTTACCTCCTTCTAAAGCACCATAACGATTACTTTGAAGCAGAGTTCTATTTACGTAACGTAACAAACTTGATGGCATTGAGATATCTAATAAAATAATCCCCGTTGCTCTGGATAAGCGTTGTGGCAGGCATCTTGCGTAATTCCCATCAATTATCCAACTTTCCTCTTTTATTGCCATATCATGCAGTGAGATAAATTCTTCTACGGTGCGTTCCTGCCAATTTGTATTTGGTAAATGGAAAAGCTGATCCAAATGAATGACTTTCAAATTACATTTTGTGGAGATTGCATTAGCAAGTGTAGACTTACCACTATTCGAAGGCCCCATAATGCAGATTCTATTTCCTAAATCTGAAAGTTGCATAACATACTCCAGTGTTGTTAATCGGGGGTGACAACCATGCTGACAGAGGAGGCATACTGTTTCCACTACTTATGGTGACGATGCCAAACGACGAGCAGCCTCAATAACAGAGGTTCTGCGTCTAGCCTGCTCTTGCCGATCATCAGAACCAGTTAGCATACGTGCCACTTGGGGGACAGCCGACCACCAGCCGGCCAATGCCAACACCAGAAAGATCAGATGATCGGGTTCTAAGGTTCGTGTAACTGTACCTTGAAGTTGACCATCGACTATGGCTTGGATTTTGTAACCATAATATTCACGTCTCTGCTTCTCATCCGGAACTTCACCGTCGAAAATCAATCCTTCCCAACGCATTAGACGACTAAGTTCGGGATGCTCACAATGGTAGTCGTAAGCCCTGCCAGCGTATTCCCCAATATCTTCGGCTGCGAAAGACAGAATAGGTACGGCTTGCGCTACTTTAGCTAATTCTCTACGCAGCACAGCCGAGAATAGCGCTCGCTTGTCACCGAAATAATTATAAATACGTTCCTTATTCACTCCAGCTAACTTAGCAATTTTTTCGACCGTTGTACCATCAGGACCGAATCGGGCGAACTCTATCACCGCAGCTTCCAAAATCTTACGCTTTGTTCCTTCGATATCCCAAGCCATTGTGAATACTTTCTCATCTATCAGTTGTTATCGTCGCTAAAATAATACTATAATAAACTCCAACGCTCTAGTTGGAGTTTAAATTATGAAGCATACCATACTAATTTGTGGTTACGGTCCAGGAATCTCTCACGCCGTTGCGCAGCGTTTTGGTAAAGCTGGACATTCCGTTGCCCTTATCGCTCGTAATGCACAACGTTTGACCTCTGCCGTGGAGGAATTTGCCGCCGAGGGCATCCAAGCTTGGGCTTTTCCCGCTAACCTAAATGATATTGAGGAGATGAAACTAATTGTTACAGAGGTACGTTCTGCATTGGGGCCAATCGGCATCCTGCACTGGAACGCTTTCCTTGACATTGAAGGCAATCTACTGTCTACCTTACCTTCAGATCTGAGCAAAAGTTTCGAGATCCGTGTTACTAGCTATATTGCCGCCGTTCAGGCGTGCTTACCCGACCTAAAAGCACACAAAGGGTCCGTACTCACTACCAGCGGTATCATGGCTCTCAGTGATCCTAAAATCGACATTTTTGCTACCGGATATGCTGCGCTTGCTATCAGTGTAGCTGCCCAACACAAAGCTACCAGAATCCTGACTCACACTCTTGCACCATACGACATCCATGTGGGCGAAGTAATTGTCAATGGTTTTGTCAACAGAACACCGGGAGGGGTCGGCAAGAATAATACAATCGAACCGGCAGATATCGCCGAACAGTTCTGGAAACTGTATACAACACGGCAAACTCATTCCATCATTTTCGGTGCAACGATACCAATATCGGAGACAGTAGCTCATGAGTAACCAAACACATAACATAGGGAAGCTGAATGATACAGGAAGCAAATCAGCATCACTCGATCAGATCCACACCGCAAATCGTAGTGTTGTTATTTTACTAGCTACTATCGCCCTGTTCGTTCTGACACAGCTTTATCTGGCAATTCCTCTGCTCACACATGTTGGTCAGGATTTCGGTTCAACAAATCCAGAGAGTGTCACATTTGCTCTCGCGACAAGTTTTAGTCTGGCTTATGCCTGTGGTTTCCTCATTTGGGGACCGATATCAGATCAATATGGTCGCCGACCAGTGATGCTAGTGGGATTGATTGTATTGTCGATCGCCACATTCGCATGTTCCTTCGCCCCATCATTATCATGGCTAGCAGGGCTGCGTATATTGCAAGGTCTGGCAGCATCCAGTTTTGCACCGATAGCATTAGCCTATCTTACCGAAGCAGTACCGATACGCTATCGTGCTACTGCTATTGGTACTATGTCCACATCATTTCTTATAGCGGGCATCTTCGGGCAGGTGTTAGCCGCTTGGATAGTACTACAATGGAATTGGGGTTGGGTATTTATAGTGACTGGGGGATGTCTGGCAGTTGCTATTCCGCTATTTGCAGCAATGGTCAAAGAGCCACCGCGTGCTGTTGTTGATGGACATCTGGGGCATCGCTTTGTGGCATTAGGCAGAATTATCATCCGACCAGCAGTATTACTTCTATCGTGTGCCCATATCACGCTACTACTGTCATTTGTCGCCATGTACACAGCATTGGGTTCTCATTTGTGGATGCTGAACATTACTCCAGACAAGGTTATTTTACTACGCTTAATTGGGCTACCCGGTATGTTTGCAGCACTACTAGTTGGACCACTTTCTGCCCGATTTAGCATGCCGATTATCTCGATTATTGGTTACGTAACTGCAGCATCAGGTCTGGCACTAGAAGCAATGTTGTCGCAATCCTTGCTCAGCATCGCCGCCAGTAGCTTGATTTTCGTCACTGGTATAGCTCTTGCCGTTCCGGCAATGATCACTCAGTTTGGTTCTATAGCAGCATCCAATCGTGGCGCAGGCATGGCCTTAAATGGGTTCATTCTGTTCATCGGTGCTAGCATCGGCCCGCTCATTGCAACAGGGATACCCAGTTTTGTTACGTTATTAGTTGGAGCTGCGTTGATGCTTCTTTTAGCCGTCTTTTGTGTTACTGGTAGTGCGTTACTTACATCTTCCTTGAAGAAACCCTAGAACTCACTATCTTCAGCTTTAGCCATTCGATGCAAATCACTGCATTTTACTTGAACGCTGATGTCCAGCGTTCTTACTTGGCTAGCCATTATTCAGTAATTTTTCTGCATCCTATCATATTTTCCCCTGCTTTTAATTGACTAATGCTCATTATATACAGGATAACTTCCACTATTTCTCCCATTTATTTGTGCAACAATATCAACCATCATGCATTAAAGTAATAATAATTTAGCCAGTACAACGGATTTACGTTCTGATGGAATATACATAATCATGATTTCTCCATCGTCCTATCAATATTTTTAATAAGGATGTCAATGATAATGACAAAAGTAAAAATCAATAAGATTAGTTTTTTATGAGTGAACATAAAATTATCGCGATTATGTATTATCATTTTATTTGATATATCTTTAGACATTCCCAAAAAAATGGAACATTTATGTTTTTATCCTATTGAAAATAATGAATAACTTACCTTAGCAGATTACTGATTATTTTAATGAATTAATATCTACCCCTAAATTAAAAATTTGAATAAATATAATTAACATGGCTTTTAATAATATCTATTTAAATATATTTTCAAAAATAGAAACATTTTTATATAAAAGTGATATAACAAGAAGAATTCATAAACAGGAGGGAATGATATGACTTTGAATTGGCTAATCGAACGCTGCAATACATTTAATAAAACTGAAGCAATTATTTTTAATAATAACCGATATTTTTACTCAGAGTTATATTCTGATACTATTGAAGTTATAAATTACTTAAAAGACATTGGTCTCCCTGAGGGAGCGATTGTATCTGTAGAAGGAGAGTTTTCTCCAAAAACTTTGGCTATTATTCTGGCACTTGTTAATAACAATAATGTTATCGTTCCAATTGGCAATATTCCAGAAATAAAACTCAATGAATATTTAGATGTTTCTCAAGTTGAAGTAAGAATTAAAGTTAGTAATAACGATTATGAACTAAACGATACTGGTCGTATTGCTGAACATGAATTATATAAAAAAATATATGATGTAAAACATTCTGGTTTAGTGCTTTTTAGTTCAGGCACTACTGGGCAACCAAAAGCGTCTGTATTAGACTTCAATAAATTAATCGATAAACATTTAGAAAGAAAAATTCCCAGAAGAATACTTTCATTTCTTTCCGTAGACCATATTGGTGGTATTAATACTCTATTACATACCATTAGTCATGGGGGAACATTAATTATTCCTCTACTACGTACACCTGAAAGTGTATTCAATGCCATAGAAAAATGGGCTGTAGAAGTATTGCCCACTACCCCTACCTTTTTAAATATGGTTCTTATATCAAGAGTTATTGAAAAAACAAATACATCAAGCCTTAAATTAATTACTTATGGCACTGAACCAATGCCTCCTGTTACTTTAAAAAGGATTAGCGAAAAATTACCAAACGTTAAGTTAAAGCAAACATATGGTCTATCTGAAGTAGGCATTTTACAAACTAAATCTAAAAATAATAATGAATTATGGATTAAACTTGGCAATAATGGATTTAAATACAAAGTCCTATCTAACATTCTGTGGATAAAATCAGACTATGCTATGTTAGGATATTTAAATGCTCAATCACCTTTTGATGAAGAGGGATACTTCAATACTGAAGACGTTGTTGAAGTTGATGGAGATTATGTAAAGATATTAGGAAGAAGATCAGAGATTATTAATGTTGGAGGTGAAAAAGTTTATCCGCATGAGGTAGAGAATATCCTTTTGCAAGCTAACAATATAGCTGATGCAACAGTAATAGGATTTCCAAACACAATTACAGGAATGGGAATTAAAGCTATTGTACATTTGAGTAAACCTGAAAATTATGATGATCTAAGATCTCGATTATATGTTCACTGCAAGAACTTTCTTGAAGAATTTAAAATTCCAATGACTTATGAGGTTTCAATAACACCCCACTATTCTAGTCGATTTAAAAAAATGCGTTCTTCACTGAAAATAAAGGAGCATAAGAATGCTACCACCTAAAACTGTAGTCATCAGCGGTGGCAGCAAAGGACTTGGAGCTACAATGGCTTCAGCCTTTCTTAATAAAGGTTATCGTGTTGCTACTTTTAGCCGTCATTCAAATGAGTTTATAACTCAAAAACAATTGTCTGATGCTAATTTTTTCTATTGGGAATCTGTTGATGTTAATGATTTGAGTAAAATAAAATCATTTGTCAATAATGTAAAATCAAAATTTGGTCACATCGATATTTTGATAAATAATATTGCAAAACTAACTGAAGGGTTATTAATTTTTTCTTCGGACAATGAGATTATTTCTTTACTTAATACAAACATACTAGCACCCATAATACTGACAAGAGAATGTAGTAAGAGCATGCTGAAGAGGAATACAGGAGTTATTCTCAATGTTTCTTCTATAAATGCAATAAAGGGTCATAAAGGTGTATCATTATATTCAGCAACCAAAGCCGCTCTTGATGGTATGACTCGTAGCTTAGCGCGTGAATTTGGCCCTGCTAATATAAGAATTAACTCACTAGTACCAGGTTTTTTTGATAGTGAGATGGTGTCTTACCTTTCTGAAAACAGACGTAAACAGATATTGAAAAGAACACCTATTGGTCGCTTATCAAAAATTGAAGAAATTAGTAAAGTAGCATTGTTTATTTGTTCAGATGAAGCTGCATTTATTACAGGTCAAAATATTGTTGTTGATGGAGGAATATCATGTTAAAAGAGTTAAATATAGTTAAAGAAATAATAATAAAAGAAGTAAAATTTATTTTTAATCAAGCTAAAATTAGAGATGATTATAATAACATTTTAATAGATGAGAGTTCAAATCTGATTGACGATTTGGCTTTTACATCACTTATGATTGCCCGTTTAATTATGGAGTTAAATGAAAGATTAAAAGTTAAACCGTTTGGTAATGATTATTATTTTTCAGACATAAGAAATGTGCAAGATATTATTAATGCATATATAAATACTATAGAAAGCGATAATATCTAATTAAAATAATTAACTAAACCCGCATCATTTATATTAAAAAGAGAAATAGCCATGAATTCAAAATTTCTATGTCATTCAATTGATGATTATTTAGGTGATAGTAAAACACGTTTTTTTGGCATGGGATACCGACGTGTTGTATATAATATTAAGAATATTGATATACAATTTAATCATTCAGGAGATAACTATCCAAAATTAATTTCACTCTTATCAGTCGAATATCCATTAGACTGGTCTAAGAAAAAAAATACAAACTTACCTCCACATCTCAGTAGTATTGATACACTAATTTTAAGTACTCAATTCTGTGAAATTTTCTTGAAACATAGTTTTCAATTCGACTCCTTTAATTGTAAAAAAATGTGGTTGAAAAGTTTAAAGTTGAAATCAGGAACCACTCCACAAGAAGATCTTGATAATATTTCAGCCAAGATCACTTGGAACTCCACATCAAAATTAAAATCAAATGATGTTACCATGATTTCCATTTTTGATTGTCAAATAGGAAAAATGGAAGCACGTTGTGAGATAGAACATCCTGTAGCAGAGATTATTTGTAAAAATGGCTTCTATAGATCTCCAGCAGATATTCTTGAGCCTAGTAATTCACGTTATTATGGGGACATTTTTAAATTCCGTGGACAATCTCTCCAAAATATAAGTTACGATAGTGAAAACCACATAGCTTCAGCAAAAGTAAAATTAAATATTCCTGAATTTTATCATTCAGTAAATGGAATTGATGGTCACTACCAACCTTCTGCCACTTATGTTGACTGTTTTGTTGTTAATCTACAGTTAGCTCAAGTATTAATGTATGAACTTGATCATATTAATAGAAAAGATAGTGAAACACTGTGGATGTTGAGAACCGAAATCGAAGCTCCAACACCTACTAGAAATTTCCAATCCAATTATGATGCTACAACACGTATTACTTCTACTTATAAACTAAAAGTTAGAGGTGAATATTGGAGATATGTAGATATTGAAGGGAATTTTTCAGGAATAAAAATAAAGTGTTCACTAGGACATAAATTACCAACTTCTTCTGATATATAATAGGAAATATGGTATGAAATTAGCTATCTCAGGAACTTATTCATCCGGTAAAACAAGAACAGTTATGGCGTTAGCTCACTTAACTGGTTATCCTCGTACCCTAGCAAAAACAATTCGTGAAATAATGCCTTATGCTGTTCCCGGAAAACGATTGGCACAATGTACTCCTGCTGAATTTCTACAATTAGCTATGAGGAGGCACACCAGTAGGGCGATACATGAAGCACTACTAAAAGATAATTTCGTCTCTGATGGTTCATCGTTACAAGAATGGATTTATGCTGCTGCCCGTGTTAAGTATGGGATGAATCCCAACCAAGAAGGACATCTGGATCCAGTTCCCAGATCAAGTCTTTCTCCAGAAATGATATTTTTTGAACAGGTTACTAATCAGTATGCACATGCTTTCAAACAACATGTGAAAAGTACATTCGATGTATTCATCCATTTAAAGAACGAGCTTCCATTAAAAAAAGATGGTCATCGTCCAATGAATAAAAACTTTAGAGATTATTGTGACAGTATGTTATTAAAAACTCTAGATGAATTAGAAATGCCCTATTATATTATAGGTGGAACAATAAAAGAACGTCTATTTAAAATAACAGAAATATTTAATCTGCCTCTTATTATGAGTGTTGAGAAAGCTATTCAATTAGCTGATAAAGAATATTCTCTACAAGATTTTAGATTTGAAACGGAAAGAAACAGATCATCAGATATCTTCATACCTTTTTAGTTTACTATATAGGAAGAAAACCTGTTATTCATGTATAAAATAGGGTGAGACATTATTGTCTCATTCTCTCTATATATTTTTTATTATGTTTGATTGAAAAAAATTTAATCACTAACCAAACACAACAACTCTATATGTTTACTATTCTTTAATTTATCAAAAATCTCCATTATAATTCCTTCGCTATTCGATAAATCGCGTTTTTTTATATAAAATAATAATTCCTTGTACATATCCAGGAAATATACTGCATTTTGTTTTATGAAAGTATGCCATAGATAACTACTTCTTTCTATACAATTAATATACAATCTACTTAGTTCATTATTATTTATAGCATTGAGTATTAAGATAGTGAATTCACTGTCAACATTTTTTATTTTTTCATCATTACAATTGGTTTCTTTGCTTATCAAAACCTCAATTTTTTTTGAAAAATCGTTTAAATTTTCTTGAGATGTTTTGTTTAAAAATAATTTAATTATAGATAACAAAAATATTTCGCGTAAAGTAACCAATTCTAATTGCTCTTTATAGTCCAGGCTTCGTGTATAGAACCCTCTATTATTACCTTTAATGACAAATTGTTCATGCAAAAGTCTATTCAGCGCCTCTCTAATTGGAGTAGAACTAACATTTAATTGATCAGTTAATTTAGAAACATATAGTTGTTCATTTGGTTTAAACTCATTATTAGTAATTTTATTTTTAATTTGGAGATAAACACGATCAACATACGAAGTTTTTCTAATTCTCATTTCTTTCCCTTAAATTAATTCATTAACTTAAATCTATTTTATAGATGACAAAAATTCAGAGACAAAACCAATGACTGTTCGTATTAATAATATACTAAGTAATATTAATTCGTAATAATTACAATAGTTTTCTCTCTGTTTTATAGCATTCTAAAAAATACCGATATCGATACTAATTTTTGTGCTGCTGAAATGAAAAACTAACAGTCTGGATTAGACAGCATCAGAGTAAAAAATTGATCTTCCACGTTCAAAATTATCGTCCAATAGAAAAATAAATAATATTCCTAATCAACACCAAATTTTTGTCAAAAATGAAATTATTAAAATAAATTTAATATTATTACCAAATATATCTTTAAGTTTACTTAATATTGATTAATTTAAGATCAGACGACTAATGTAACTAACTTAAATAATTAATATTTTTATCTCTTTACTGATTTTCGATTACCATAATATGATTTAATTAAATAATTTCTCTTTAAAAATATTCTGTATTACTATTCTATCCTCTGAAGATCTAATTATATTACTTATACTCCAATAAAAAAATCTTGGGAAAGATATTTACACTCATAACAATCACAATATAACAAGGTTTTTTCGATATTATAATATACTCATTAAAAATGATGATGCAATATAATAATTTAAATATCAAGATATCAAGCAGTCTATTTTAAATAAAACTAGCATAAAACTTCAAAATTATGGAAATTTTCCCATAACACAATATATTATAGTGACAAATTCAGTTTCAAAATTGAGCACTATTTTTTTAGAAGATTTCTTATTTTTATTTCAACATTTTTTCAAAAAACCAGAGTAAAGTCATCCGATGAAGATATTAAACCTATTACTTAATATTGATAATTTTATCAATATAATGTCACAACTATAACAATTCTTCATGAAGTTGACGCACTGCATTTATATTCTCTGGTTTATCTGGCTATTACGTTAACCAGACAAACCAGAGAGTTTGAAAAACACTAAATCTACCAAGAAAACCATAACTCCTTTACTATTAAATAATTACCGACAAAACTCCTCACTTTGTTATAACCTAATATTTCTGTTTTATGCTAAAGGGTGAACAGTTATAAACACTTTTTCAGTTTCTTAGATCATTGCAGATATGAAAGAAATTAAGAAACTCTATCTTTAGATAAAAAATTTAATTTTTTATTACAAAATATTCCCTCAGCCAATCATCATGTACTGCAAACTGAAAAAAACAAACGAAAATAGATAAGGTTTATTTATTATCCAGTATAATATGCAAAAACTGATAAACATCACATAACTTCACAAAAAAACCTATTTATAGCAATAACAAATTGTTAAATAACGAGATTAAAATAAGAATCTTTTGGCTTCCTTTAACATATCCAATAGGAAAATCTCTAAGTAAACAAATTCTCTGAAAATAGAGAGCATAAAATAAACACGTAAAATTTGATAAAAAATATGCTTTTTATGTAACAATTAATATCTTCTTGTTTTTATACTAAAAAATAAAAAACGCTATAGTATTACAGGCAAAAAAACAAGCTGCCTCTCAGTATTCAAAAATGCGAGTGAGTTGTTACTTTCTTGAAAGATAAAAATTATTCAGTAGGAAAAGTTTCTATAAGTAATATTTTCTAATAGAAAATAGATGATGTGGCAATAGTAATACCATGAAAGATTAAAATCTATTTACTTAACTAAAATTAATAAAATTTAACTCAAAAACGAAACATTTTATACCAAACTGTAAACATAATCCTATATAACTTTACTTAAGTCAAATTTCATTACATATCAAATCTCATTCCACTTAATTTATTATAATATATGAATTTTTTTTGTTATTCACATAGTTAATTCCTTTTAAATAGTATTGGTAATGAAAAATTGTTACTTACTCGAAATCGATAGCAGCCAAATCACCCAGAGTTAATATCAGTCCACCTTGTATTTGTAGAGCTTAATTCTATTTCAAATCGCAAATCTAGATTATAAATCCAAACAGAACAGTTTGGTATATTTTGTTTAGTTTCTAACCTAATGAAAGATCTTAATGAAATAGATAAATACAAAATAATGGCGATTTTCTATAAAAGAACAATATATTGATAATTTTATTGATTAAATTAAAAAAAATACTTTTTATTCAATATATTAAATAAAAATAAATAGCAAAATTAACGTTTAAAGCCTTCTTCATTATTCCTCATATGAAGAGAACAGCCTGTTGTTTTACTCAATTGCGGGGGAAAAGTAGTTGCAAGATGCAAGGTAACAACAAAATAGAGAATGTGGTTTGCATCATGGAAGAGTACACCTTGTCTCAGTAAAGGTTCTTTTTTTACAAGACGTTAATAAGAAAGGTTATTTCATTAAAAAAAAACAAGGCTCATGTCGGAAAACAAAACGGCGGATCAGGTGTAACAATAGGGCATACCGTGAATGGTATTAAACCCGTCAAGGTATGCCCTATGTTACGCACAGTGGCGAAGTAAATTTAAGCCATTTTGAAGCTCTAGGGCAATTATCCTTGATAACGCCATAACTTACTGATTTGAAAATAAAAGGATAAGATATGGAAGATGCAAACATGTTAATTGGAAAACGTATTTACATTAAAAGGAAAGAGTTGGGTATCACAGCAACGGCATTAGCTAAACAAATTGGCATTAGTCAGCAACAACTTTCACGTTATGAAAGGGGAACCAATCGAATTAATGTCACTCATTTGGTTGCCATTAGTAAGAAGCTGGAGACCCGTATTTCATGGTTCTTTGAAGACTGCTTTGAAGAGAATAACAAGGAAGATTCTGTTAATAAACTCGATACCCAATACATTCCCATGGCCGAAACAATTATAGGGAAAAATGGTTGTTAAATGGTCAAAATAATCCACTGTCAGAAGCCTGCCATTAAGCTTGAGCCAAACCCCAAAATATGGGGGCTTCTGACTCCTCTCAAGTACTTATCCATTCTTCAATGGGCATCTGCTTTCTTTTCCATACCAGTCATATTCCAAACCGTCGCAATGTTACGTGCCAATACCCGTAGATTATCAACACTATTAGTCAGAGCATCAGCAAGAGTACAAACTTCGGGGATAATAGAAAATACAGCATCCAAACCGTGTTGGTGGACTATATGGTAGTCTTTGCTCATTCCTCCCACTAAAGCGATAGCAGGAATACCGAACTTCTTGGCAATACGCGCAACGCCAATAGGCGTTTTGCCATATATAGTCTGGCTATCCATACGACCTTCACCAGTAATAACTAAATCTGCACCCTGAATCATCTTTTCCAACTTCAGAGTCTCAATCACAATCTCAACACCTGATTGTAATTTTGCACCCAGACAACCCAGTAAAGAAGCGCCCATACCTCCCGCAGCGCCTGCCCCTTCAGCATCGATCACATGTCTGCCTGTTGCCGCTTCAATTTTCATTCCATAATGGAATAAGGCTGAATCTAGTATTTTAACCATTTCTGCTGTCGCTCCTTTTTGTGGGCCAAATACCGCAGATGCTCCAGACTCACCGCATAATGGATTATTGACATCACAAGCTACAGCAATTTTCAATTGCTTGAGCCGGGGATCAAGACCCGAAAGATCGATGCTTTCCAACCGTGTTAATGCTGCTCCACCAAATGGCAGAATGCGGTTATCCCCATCCCATAAATTTGCCCCAAGTGCTTGCATCATTCCTGCACCACCATCATTGGTGGCACTGCCACCGATACCTAAAATTAGATTTTGTGCTCCGTGCGCCAACGCAGCCAGGATCAGCTCTCCAGTGCCATATGTTGTTGTTATTAAAGGATTACGTTGTTCCAACGGCACTAAGTGCAAACCTGAAGCGGCTGCCATTTCTATAACTGCGGTTCTTCCATCGCCTAGCAGCCCCCATAAAGCCTCAATAGTTCTCCCCAAAGGATCAGTAACTGCACATGTGATACGTTTCCCTCCTGTCGCAGCCACCAGCGATTCTACTGTACCTTCTCCGCCATCGGCCATCGGTAGCTTGATATAATCAGCCTGCGGAAGAATTTCCCGAAATCCCTGTTCTATCGCTTCTGCTACTTGTAAGGCACTTAAGCTTTCTTTAAATGAATCTGGTGCAATCACAATCTTCATAACTATTTCCTCTCTCCCCTATATATTCGGCCGACAAAAATTTAGCCAGTAAAACCAAATACACCAAAGATTAAGGTTGAGACAAATGAAAAAAACTGCCATGTGGTGGATGGCCTAGCACAATGGCAACAACCAATGCAGTAATGGCACCAAATGCAGAAACTGTTGTCATTTTATTCTTATCACCATTGGCTTTGTCTTTAAAAACTACACTACGCACATAAATAGTATGTATAAAAAAAGCGATAAATAAATTTATCGCCTTTTAATCCACTAGCGTATGTATTCAGCATGAAAAAATCTTCATGCTCAGCCAATTGTCAATTACATTAGGCTTCAATCGCCATTCGCAATTTTTTCATGGCATTCTTTTCTAATTGACGTACCCGTTCAGCGGATACACCGTATTTATCAGCCAGTTCTTGCAAAGTAGATTTATTGTCATCATCCAACCAACGGGAACGGATAATGTCCTGACTACGCTCATCCAGCTTTTCTATTGCTACAGAAAGTTTATCCGCAGCATGGTTTTCCCAATTATCTTCTTCAATACCATCCGCAAAATCAGAAGCCTTATCCTGTAAAAATAGCACTGGAGCGGGTTGGCTGTCATGGCTGTTGTCATCATCCGATGACATGTCAAATGCCATATCCTGCGCTGACATACGAGATTCCATCTCCAGAACGTCCTTACTGGTCACTCCTAATTCTTTGGCAACTAACTCAACTTCATCCTGATTGAACCAGCCCAAACGTTGTTTAGCCTTACGCAAATTGAAGAATAACTTACGCTGCGCTTTTGTTGTTGCGACTTTCACAATACGCCAATTACGCAATACATATTCATGGATTTCTGCTTTAATCCAATGAACAGCAAAAGACACCAGACGCACGCCCACTTCTGGATTAAATCGACGAACCGCTTTCATCAGGCCGATATTGCCTTCCTGAATTAAATCCGCTTGCGGTAAACCATAACCAGCATAACTGCGAGCGACATGAACAACGAAGCGCAAATGAGACAGAATCAGCTGTTTTGCTGCATCCAGATCTCCCTGGTAATGCAGCCTTTCCGCCAGTTCCTTCTCTTCCTCTGCAGAGAGCATGGGATAAGCGTTGGAAGCACGGATGTATCCTTCCAAACTACCTTGTGGAACTAATGCTAAAGTTTGCATTTCTTTTGTCATTCAAATTCTCTCAAACTAAGAACCAAATTGATGTTTTTTCGAATTCACACGAAGCAATCAATAAGATTTATTCAAGCCAAAGATGTATCTATTCTACCATCGTGGAAATCATATTCAAATTGTCTGCATTGTATGAAAACGCACACAAATCAGTAACAGTTTCTTCGACCTTAATTAAGCCCAAAAGTTCATCTAATGTCCAACAAAATAGTCCTATTCTGGCCTGAAACGACGTAAGTGCTGGATAGTCGCAAACCATGCAGCCATCCAACCAATCATACCTGAAATCAGTATCAGTAATAGTGATTCATCCCAACTCAGTCCATGCAGCCTGAAGGTTGTACCAAAAACACTGGCCACTTCTGTGACGATGCTGGAAAGTTTCCAAACCAGCAAGTATGAAAGAAGTAAAGAAAAAATTGCCCCCAGAATTCCCAACAATACCCCGCCATTGAGAAACGGACGCAAAATAAACCCATCTGTTGCCCCAATCAGTTTCATCACATTAATGGTTTCACGACGGCTAAAGATGCTTAAACGAACGCTGTTACCAATGACCAATAACAAGGCAACTACCATCAGAATACCTATCACCGCAGCAATTCGGCCAACGAGGTTAGCCAGAGCCGTAAGGCGGTCAAACCAACTATCATCCATTCTGACTTCTTCAATGCCTTTCAACTGTGCCACACGGTCACGCAGTGTTGTTAATGCTTGTGAGTTTTGAAAATCCAGTTTAGGAGAGACAATCGCTACCGCGGGCAACGGATTTTCTTCCAGCATATCTAATGCGCCAGCAAATCCAGACCAGGCGCGAAATTCATTCACAGCGTCTTCACGGGATAAATAATTTACCGATTTCACACCGTCCATGGCTTTCAGCTCGCCAATCAATTGATTGGAATTGACATCATTCAGCGATTTATCAAGATAAACCGTAAGCTGTGGCACGGGATACCATTGTTCTACAGCCTGATTAACATTTTTCCAGACAATGTAAAACACACTTGGCAATGTCAGGGAGATAGCAATAACCATGATGGTCAACAATGTTGCTAGTGGCTGACGTAACATATCCGACAGGGTGCTTTTCCACGCATAACGTGATTGTACACGCCAGCCCCCTTTTAATGACTTGGAACGGGATTTGGAAGCCGTTATTCTTTTTGCAGAATGACGAACATGCTTAGCCATGATGCCCTCCTTGCATACGTCCCTGATTCAGCGTCAGAATACGGTAATTTCTTCGCTCAATAAGAGCTGTATCATGCGTTGCCATAAGAACCGTCACACCGACTCGGTTAAACTCTTCAAACAGACGCATAATGCCCTCAGATAGTTCACCATCCAGATTTCCCGTCGGTTCATCCGCCAGCAAGACAGTCGGTTTATTGACAACAGCGCGGGCAATGCCAACGCGCTGCTGTTCTCCTCCAGAGAGTTGAATGGGAAAATTTTTCGCTTTGTCCAACAAGCCAACCTTATCCAGCGCCGCCGATACCCGCCGACGAATATCTTCAGCACTGGCTCCAGAGATAATCAGTGGCATTGCAATATTTTCGTATACGGTACGATCCAATAACAGATGGTGATCCTGAAAAATCATACCGATCTGACGACGCAGGAATGGGATCTCGCGGGATTTCAGTCGGCTGATATCATGTCCCCCAAACCAGAGATAACCTGCGCTCGGACGCTCAATACCACAGATAAGTTTCAAAAGCGTACTCTTACCCGCTCCTGAATGACCGGTTAAAAATGCCATTTCTCCTGGAAGCAGGTGAAAATTCACCCCTTGCAGCGCCTGCCGTCCTCCCAGATAGGCTTTACTGACCTGTTCAAAGCGAATCATTGATAGTTAATCCTCTCGGCTAAAAAGAGCCTCTATAAAATCGTCAGCCTTAAATGGACGGAGATCTTCAATGCCTTCTCCAACACCGATATAACGGATCGGAATTTCAAATTGGTCAGCAATAGCGAAAATAACACCACCTTTCGCTGTACCATCCAATTTGGTTAGTGAAATACCGGTCAATCCAACCGCCTCATGGAATAGTTTAGCTTGGCTGACTGCATTTTGGCCTGTGCTGGCATCCAAAGTCAGCATAATTTCATGTGGCGCTTCTTCGTCCAGCTTTTTCATTACTCGCACGATTTTTTTCAGTTCTTCCATCAGGTGAGATTTGTTCTGTAGGCGTCCTGCGGTATCTGCAATCAGAACATCAACACCTTTGGCCTTAGCTGATTGAATAGCATCAAAGATAACAGACGCTGGATCCGCACCAGTATGTTGCGCAACCACCGGGATCTTGTTGCGTTCTCCCCAAACCTGCAATTGTTCTACCGCCGCAGCACGGAAAGTATCCCCCGCAGCCAGCATGACGGATTTCCCCTGAGATTGATATTGGCGCGCCAATTTACCAATTGTCGTCGTTTTACCAACGCCATTCACACCAACCATCAGAATGACATAAGGCGATTTGCTTTCAATTTCCAGCGGCTTATCAACTTTTGCCAGAATACCGGACATTTCTTCTTTCAGTTTTGTGTATAACGCTTCCGCATCTTTCAATTCCTTACGGCTGGCATGAGAGGTTAAGCTGTTGATAATCTTACGAGTTGTTTCAACACCAATATCTGCAATCAATAACTGTTCTTCTAACTCTTCGAACAGTTCATCATCAATTTTTTTGCCACGGAATAATCCGAAAAATCCGGCTCCTAAATTCTGGCGGGTTTTTACCAAACTTTTTTTCAGACGGGCAAAGAAACCTTCTTTGGTCGGGCGTTCCTGCTCTTTAGGTAGAGAAACCTGTTCTTCAGCCAGACGTTGCTGCTCCGCTTCTTCCGCTGCCTGACGGGCCGCTTCTTCTGCCAGACGCTGTTGTTCTGCTTCTTCCGCTGCCTGATAGGCCGCTTCTTCTGCCAGACGCTGTTGCTCTGCTTCTTCCGCTGCCTGATGGGCCGCTTCTTCTGCCAGACGCTGCTGTTCTGCTTCTTCCGCTGCCTGACGGGCCGCTTCTTCTGCCAAACGCTGTTGCTCTGCTTCTTTCGCTGCCTGACGGGCCGCTTCTTCTGCCAGACGCTGCTGTTCCGTCTCTTCCTCTACTCGCTTTTCTTTTTCAATTTGTTCTTCTTGTTGTTTCTTTTCCTGACGACCAAGTCCGAACCAAGAGAAGAAACCTCTTTTTTTCTCTTTTGCCATCGGCCACTACACTCCTCGCGGTTAATTATGGCGTTGTAACAACCTATCCCATTAAGCTGATTGCTTTACCTTTTGTCAGATCATGAACTCATATAGGGATAAGCCAAGAACCCAGCCCAATAGACGCTTTATATTTTAACAATTACGCCTACTGAGATAGGTTCTAATGATGATAAAATCCAGTCTAACATTTTCATCAGACCACAACACATATTCTATTGAGGATTTCGTGGTAAATTAATCAATGGGCTTCTTGATTTTCGCTTTTTGTATCTGCCGCCTATACCCAATAGACGGGAAGTTACATCACGGCGATAACAAATATTTAAGTTATGTAAACTATGACTAAAAAATCACAGCGCACACCTTTGGGACAAATCCGCATTATTGGCGGGAAATGGCGCGGAAGAAAATTACCAGTTCCAGATAGTGAAGGGTTACGTCCGACAACAGATCGTGTTCGCGAGACATTATTTAACTGGTTAATGCCGGTCATTCAAGGCGCTCGCTGTCTGGACTGTTTTTCCGGCAGTGGAGCCCTTGGATTTGAAGCTTTATCGCGCTATGCAAACAACGCTACTTTGATTGAGTACGATCGCAACGTGGCAAAACAACTGTCGAACAATTTAGCTTTATTGAAAGCAGAAAACGGCAATGTTGTGCAAGGCAATACTCTGCAATATCTCAATCAATCTGGCACGCCTTTTGATGTCGTATTTCTTGATCCTCCCTTCCGCAAAGGAATGCTGACGGAAACCATCAAGTTACTGGAAACTAACGGATGGCTGGCTAAGGTGAGTTGGGTTTATGTCGAAGCAGAATCTGAATCTGCCGCGACAGAAGTTCCTACAAACTGGCACTTACACCGGGAAAAAATTGCCGGGCAGGTTGCATACCGATTATATATCCGCCGTTAGTAATTTTCGGCTTGACCTACTTAAATACGATTCTGGAGTCAATAATGTTTATTCAATTAGGAAGAGCAATTATGGTTTGTGTTTGGGGTATCATGATCCTCAATCTGATTCACCCTTTCCCTAAGCCATTGAAATACTTTATGGATATCGCTATGGTTTTTACGGTGGTCATGCATGCTTTCCAACTGCTATTGTTAAAACATTCCCAGCCTAAAGACCAAAAACTTTCCGGCCTTTTACAAACTAAGATCTTCTTTTTTGGCGTATTTGAATTATTGGCCTGGCAGAAAAAAATGCGTCTGAAGAAAAAATAACAAATTATATTTTATGCCCTATAGATTTCAGGTTGTATCGTTAATATCGAATTAAAATTGGTACTCTCTCTTCACCCCATCATAAACAGCAATGCCTGATAAAACAGGCATTGAACATTTAAGGAAAGGAAAAATATGAGTTGGCCATTTCTTGCGGTGTTTTTTTCTGGCTGGTTATACATTGATGCGGCCTATCGGGGCGTCAGATGGCAACAATGGGTATTTTACCCTGTTACGATGTTACTTCTACTATTTTGGGCATTTCAGGCACCAAATCTCGAAGCAACAGGCTATTTCATTATTGCCGGTCTTATTGTTTCTTTACTTTCTGACTCACTCCGAATGCTCCCCAGTAAGTATTTACTATTCTCATTTGTCGCGCTGTTCTTGAGTTATTTGCTTTATACAATCAGCTTTGCCTTACATATGGAATTCAGTTTCTTCTTCCCATTGCCATTGATCTTGCTGGTTGTCGGTATCGTGGTCATGCTTATTGTCTGGAGACGTCTCGATACTTTACGTTGGCGGGTATTGGATACCTGGATAATGGTGCTCATCATGGTTTGGGTTGCAGGAGAACAATATTTTGCACTCGGCAACGCAAGCCGTTTTTCCGCCGTGACCGGAGCCATTTTACTTCTCTTTGCACATAGTATTAGTATTATTGACCAATATCGTTTCCCTTTTAAATTATCAAAAGCAATCGTGGCAACCTGTCGTTTTATCGGGCATTTTTTGATTATTCGTTCACTAATTATTTAATTCTGTACTGAGATATTATTTATTTCGCTATTTTCGCTCACCAAAGGTGAGCGAAATGCTCTCAATGTCAAATAGCACAATTCATCAAAGAAATTTCTCTTTTGGGGTTTGACTCTGGAGTCAACTCCAAAGTGTAGAGTTAATGGTAATCAACCTGAATCAACATCATTGAGAGGCCATTATGTTCTCTATTTTAAAAAAACATAAACAATTACAAAGTGGCTCTATCCCCACCCCAAAGAGAGTCCTTCAAGGTTCTGCCAACATTAAAAATGTAAGTAAACGTTCACATTCTAATGATAAAAAGCATAAACGACCTGATGAGCATGAAAAAAACCATGCTCACGACAAAAAACATACACATCATAATAGTGGTTCTTGCTCATTCGATCACGCTCATGTCACACAAGATACAACACCTCCTGAGCTCACTGCCCGCCAGCGCTTCAACTGGGTTATTCATGGCATGGACTGCCCAAGCTGCGCAGGAAAAATTGAAAATGCCGTGAAAAAAATTCCTGAAGCCAAACAGGTCAAGGTGCTATTCACAACAGAAAAGCTGGTCGTAGATGCTGATTCCGATATTCGTGCTGCCGTTGTTCAGGCGGTCAAACAAACCGGTTTCGAAATCAAAGAAACTGACTCAATTTCTAAACTTCCACCAGCGACGAGCTTCTGGAAAACATTCTCCCCGATCCTCACTCTTGCTGTATTAATGATTATCAGCGCAGGCATTGCGAAAATCAGCGCACCCGCCGGGCAGATTGCTTTCATTACAACGGTGTTGATTGGGTTATATCCTATTGCAACCAAAGCCATCAAATTGTTTCGCTCCGGAACTCCCTTTGCTATTGAATCACTAATGAGCGTGGCGGCTATTGGTGCGCTGTTCATCGATGCTACTTCAGAAGCTGCAATGGTAATCTTGCTGTTCAAGCTAGGAGAAATTCTAGAATCCTATGCCGCAGGTCGTGCCCGCCGTGGTGTCAGTGCATTGATGGAATTAGTGCCTGAGCAAGCATTACTCGTAACAAATGGCGGAAAGAAAACTGTTCCTGCCGCCGAGTTACGTCCAGGCGATATCATCGAAATTTCTCCTGGTGCCCGTTTACCCACTGATGCTGAGCTCCTTAACTCGTTCGCCAGTTTCGATGAGAGTGCTCTGACAGGTGAGTCTATTCCTGTTGAACGCAAGCAAGGAGAAAAAGTCGCAGCGGGGTCTCTTTCCGTTGATAGCGCGGTGCAAATGAAAGTCATGTCTGAACCCGGACACAATGCCATTGACCGTATTCTGCAATTGATTGAGGAGGCAGAAGAACGCCGGGCACCGATTGAACGTTTCATTGATAAATTCAGCCGTATTTATATGCCGTTGATTATTTTGCTCGCGGCACTGGTCATGATAATACCTCCTCTATTTCTTGCTGAGCCATGGGATACCTGGATTTATCGCGGTCTGACTCTGTTGTTGATTGGTTGCCCCTGTGCACTGGTTATCTCAACCCCCGCAGCCATTACTTCTGCACTCGCAGCTGCAACCCGACGTGGAGCGCTCATCAAAGGCGGTGCTGCGTTAGAGCAACTCGGTAGAGTCACCACTATTGCACTGGATAAGACAGGCACGCTGACTGAAGGGAAACCTCAGGTCACAGATATTGAACCTGTAGAAGATATGAGAGTAGAAACATTACTGGCCATGGCAAGTGCCGTAGAAAGTGGTTCCCATCACCCATTAGCCAAAGCCATTCTTAACGAGGCAGAAAGTAAAGGTATCACTGTTATTGAAGCAGAAAACCGTAAGGCACTGGCAGGTATCGGGGTTGCAGGACAATTATCAGGGCAAAAAATATTGGTCTCGGCACCAGAACGACTCCCTGAAAATACGTTATCCCTAAAATGGAAACAGCGAGTGATTGAACTGGAAGAGAGTGGAAAAACAACAGTTGCCGTGGTAAAAGATGAGCAATTTATTGGCCTGATTGCTATGCAGGATACCTTACGTCAGGATGCTATTGAAGCTATTCAGTCTCTGAAGCAACAAGGTGTCAATGCTGTGATGCTGACCGGTGATAACCCTCGTGCGGCAGCGGCGATTGCGGGTCAATTAGGTATTGATTATCGTGCAGGACTACTGCCAGAAGACAAAGTCAGAGCGGTAATGCGACTCAATGAAAAGCACAACACAATGATGGTCGGTGATGGCATCAACGATGCTCCTGCTATGAAGGCATCCAGTATTGGGGTAGCGATGGGCAGTGGTACTGACGTTGCTCTGGAAACAGCCGATGCTGCATTGACACACAATCGGTTAACGGGTTTGACAGAAATTATTACTCTGTCGCGGGCAACACACTACAATATCCGTCAAAATATCACTATTGCATTAGGTTTGAAGGCGATATTCTTGGTCACCAGCCTATTCGGGATCACTGGGTTATGGATGGCCGTATTAGCAGATTCAGGTGCTACAGCATTAGTGACAGCAAATGCTATTCGGTTGCTGCGAATTAAATCCCAAAGATGAATTCAATCCCATTTAAGTCCGATACTAAAATAGTAGTGAAACATAATTTAGAGAAAGAACCCCCTGCTCATAATATGAGTGGGGATATAAATTAAAAATTCTGATAGTGTTTGAAAGATCAATCAGGCATCGATCAACTGGGAAGGAGAGTTATTAACGTTATTTCAACCGATTATTATATCTTTCAAGTATTGCTAAAGATATGGGAAATTGACTTCACTGATATCTTTTATGATTTTTTAAAATTTATTCCATATTATTATTTAAAAGGTTGTACTTTATAAGATAGTTAACAACTCATAAAAAATAGTGAAGAAAACAAATTGAAAAGGTGCAAAGAAAGCACCTTTTCAAAATAACACTACAGTTACTCAAGATTGCTATTAAGACAAAAGGAAATATGGCACTTAGTGAGGTGATAAACATTCATTCCCAAGTCCCATACTAATAAGCTTAGCACGGGTTTATTTTTCTACCAGTATCATCATATAATATTTTCATTTTTTTGGATTAGATATCTATATGGCGTTTCCGTCGTCTCCTGAGCAATCAGCGTATGTTCCATAAAACGGCAGAAACCAGGAATATCGCGAGTAGTCGCCGGATCATCAGCAATGATTAATAACGTCTGCCCTGCATCCATATGACGGACAGTCTTACGTACCATCATTACCGGCTCCGGGCAACGCAACCCCTGTGTATCAAGCGTTTTATCAGGGTTAGCAAAAAAATCGGACATAACAATCTCTGTGAATTCAAACAATCTATAGCGACGGATTATATTACATAATATTGCCAATCGCTGCATTTTGCTTTTGTTGTTCAGCCAGAGTATGATCTGTCCCCCCTGATTATTTAGGGAAAATTGGTTTCTGGGTTCCCTCACCCCATTCAGTAAAAAGGTATAATATGTTCCAATTAGCTACGCAGCAAATAGCCACGCAGCAGAAAGTATCTGTGTTAATCTGGCTTTCTCTTTTTCATATTCTGATCATCACTTCCAGTAATTATCTGGTACAGTTGCCTGTCTCTATTTTCGGTTTTCATACCACTTGGGGAGCATTTACATTTCCTTTTATCTTTCTGGCAACAGATTTAACAGTGCGTATTTATGGTGCCCCATTGGCACGCCGAATTATTATGACTGTCATGCTTCCGGCCTTGCTGATCTCCTACCTTATCTCCGCACTATTTTTTCAGGGGACATGGCAGGGATTTTTAGCTTTAGGAACGTTTAACCTGTTTGTTGCCCGCATCGCAGCAGCAAGTTTTATGGCTTATGTTCTTGGTCAGATATTGGATGTTGGGGTTTTCAACCGACTGCGTCAAAAACAACGGTGGTGGATAGCACCGGCTGCTGCCATGTTTTTCGGTAATATGCTTGATACACTGGCATTTTTCTTTATTGCGTTCTATCGCAGTACGGATGCGTTTATGGCAACACATTGGGTAGAAATTGCATTAGTAGATTACGCATTTAAGTTGTTTATTTGCATGCTCTTTTTCCTGCCCGCTTATGGTATTTTGCTGAATCTTATTCTCAAGTTCTTTTTCTCATATTCAGTAGATAAAACACTGGCTAAAACCCGTTAGAACAGCATTGCGTCCTAAGTTAATCAGGGCGCAAATTTCCTTTCAGTTTTTCCTCATAGATCCCTCATTTTCTGCTATTGCACATCACCTACCCGTATATTTTGTCGTATAGTGGTGGCGGACAGGCAAACAAATACTTTTATCCGAAGCCACTGATAACCTGCCACACACCAACGTTGTGACAGTCTACATCGGGTTTCCAGTGAAGAAGGAATATTTCTTATGCTGAAAGTGATCCAGTCTCCATCCAAATATATCCAAGGACCAGATGCGATATCCCACATCGGTCAATATACTAAAATACTTGCTGACCATGTTTTCGTGATTGCTGATAATTTTGTGATGAATCTCATTGGAGATACCGTCAGTAAGAGCCTGAAAGAAGACCAGGTAACCAGCCACTTTGAAGTTTTTAACGGTGAATGCAGCCGTAGTGAAATACAACGCCTGTCAGCCATTTTATCAAATAACCAGTGCCAGGCTGTGATTGGAATTGGTGGTGGAAAAACGCTTGATACTGCCAAAGCAGTGGCACACGACGCGAAGTTGCCGACTATTCTTTCTCCGACTCTTGCCTCAACAGATGCACCCACCAGTGCACTTTCCGTCTTATATACAGAATTGGGAAAATTTGATGGTTATTTGCTCTACCCCAAAAACCCCGATATTGTGTTGGTAGACACCAATATTATTGCCAAATCCCCTGTCCGCCTATTTGTATCAGGTATGGGAGATGCTCTCTCAACTTATTTTGAAGCACGTGCCAGTAGTACAGCCCACAACCTGACTATGGCTGGTGGCGGAACTTCTCTGACTGGGCTGACTTTGGCAAAACTGTGCTACGACACTTTGCTGGCAGAAGGTTATAAAGCGAAACTGGCAGTAGAGGCCGGCGTTATGACACCCGCAGTTGAAAATATTATTGAGGCCAACACCTACCATAGTGGAATTGGTTTTGAGAGTGCAGGGCTTGCCGCTGCCCATGCCATCCACAATGGTTTTACCACATTGGAAGAGTGCCACCATCTGTATCACGGTGAAAAAGTGGCATTCGGCACGTTGACACAACTGATATTGGAAAATAGCCCAAGTGAAGAGTTAGAAACAGTACTCGACTTCTGTGTACAAGTCGGCCTCCCGGTTACACTGGAGCAACTTGGCCTACGGGAGAATGAGAATCTACACAAAAAAATAATGCAGGTTGCTATCACAAGTTGTGCCGAAGGGGAAACGATTCACAATATGCCATTTACCGTAACTCCGGAACAAGTCTATGCCGCAATTCTGGCAGCAGATCGCATGGGTAAAGATTGGTTGTATTGATGATGCGAGACTATGCTATCAGTTTCAGAACGGCCATCAGTTTCAGAGCGGGGAAACCCGCTCTGATTTTATGTTGGTTGGCATAACCAAGATATATTCAAAATCTGCGAGAATTGTTTGATAAGGAACAAAAACGAACTTAAAACGCATAGTAAGAGAGGGAAAAAATTAATATCGTGAGAACTGTCACTACTTCTTGAGCATTTTTTAATAACCGAGAGGAATAAAAGAGAAAAAAATGATGGGAAAATAAATAGGCATGGCCTCTCAAGACCATGCCCTCCATAAAATAATATTATCTATTCACATTCATCCATCATTCTTAATGGACATCAACGACTTGTTTTGTTGGTTCAGGCCATATACTCGCAATATGGTTAAGACACTCTTCCTTAGAACCTTTCTTACCCGTTGCCATCCAACCAATTGGGATCAGAGATTCATCAGGCCAAATCGAGTACTGCTTTTTAATGTTAATAACAACCATCCAAACCTCAGTTTCATTTCCTGTTAGTTGCTGCATGATAAAGTCTCCTGTTTGTAGCTTTCTGACAGTACCCGTGGCAAGAATCCAGTACCTATCAAATAACGCAATACCTGGTGGACATATTCAGATGTAATTACCGGACACTGAATATTTGTTCCTTCCAATGCTGCCATTGTCTGTTTCAACTCCAACTCTGGCTGGATTTCATGAACATAAGCAGGGTCCAATGCACGATAAGGTTTCTCTGCCATATCCCGAATCAATGGGATCAATGGATACAGCGGATGCGAGTCATCCAAAGCAAGAATTTTCTCTTTCCCTTCATTGAAGGGCACTGGGTTGAGAATATAACCAAATTCCTGCACCCAATCGAAGAACTGCCGGATAGAGACTTGTACAGGGTTAAACAAGTTGAAGAATTTCCCGGCAGATTCAGGCTGCTTAGAGATATGCACCAATGACTCAGCAACATAATCAACCGGTATAATGTCAAGCAGCAACGCATGGTCAGGGTAGAATCCCATTGCCAGATAACCTTTCAGGGATGCGACAAGATAATCATTCCCCTGTGCAGCACCAGTACGGGTATGCCCAAGGATCAAACCGGGACGATAAATACTCACTGGCACGCCCCGATTACGGGCAATGTTAATGATCCCTTCTGATACCCACTTGCTACCGGAGTAACCGGAAGGATCACGTACTGTTTCACTCATAGCACGATCATCTTCCATAAATGGACGAGGTGATTCAGTCGCAAACAAGGCATTCACGGAAGAAACATAGTGGAAGTGTTTCAGGCGTGAAGTACAGGCAAATTCCAGTGCGGTTCTGGTGCCATCAACGTTAATACTTTTCAGTGCACTATAAGGATAAATGAAGTTAACCAACGCACCATTGTGATAAATCACGTCAACATCTTGCGCAAGTTTCTCCCAGGTTTCCGGCAACAGACCGAAACGAGGCTGCCCTAAATCTCCTATTACAAAATCTACGCGATCAAGCTCATTACCCACATCAATCTGGTAATTTACAAAGCCAGCTTTGATCCTGTCACGTGCATGTTTTTCATCAGCAGCACGGCACAGACAGATAATTTGAGCCGAAGTCTGTTTCAGCAATTGTTCCAATAGATGCAAGCCAAGATATCCGGTAGCTCCCGTCAGCAATACGGTATCAGGTTTATACCAGTTTGCATGAGGTAACCCATCCGGGCGCACGCTTTCTTTCAGATAAACATCTTTTCTCAGTGTTTCTGCATGTTGCTGGATAAGTGCTTCACTGTGATAATTTTCTGCAAGTTGAGCAGGATGACTTTTATATACCTCGATCATTTCATCCAGAATAGCCGCAATTCTGGCAATAGTGGGTTCAACATAGATACCAGAAATGGGAACTCTTAGTGAGAATGCTTTTTCAATATGCTCTACCATGCGGGCAACCAAGATGGAATGCCCGCCAATCTGGAAGAAATCATCCGTAATGCCAAAGGCGTCAACCGCCAACAGCTCACGCCAGATAGCATAAACCCGTTTTTCAGTTTCTGTCTGAGGCTGCACAATGTCATAGCTGGCATTCAGACGTTCTGCCACTTCTTCCAAACGCTTTCTATCCCGCTTGCCGCTGCTCGTCAAAGGGATATAGGGGATACGATAATATTCAGTAGGTATCCAGGCTTCATGTAAGCGTTCCCTTAATGCTAACTGAGTCTCCCGAACCCACTCATCCGGTACAACCATATTAGGATCAAACAAGACGAATGCCTGTATTCTGGCAAGATCACCACTTCCTGCCACACGGATGATGGCATCCTGAACACCGCTTTGTTTTCTCAATGCGATTTCTATTTCACCTAATTCGATGCGATAACCACGTACTTTTACCTGATCATCCTGTCTTCCCATATAAATAAGAGAACCGTCTTCAAGCATACGTGCCATATCACCGGTCAGATACGCCCTTCTACCTTTTTGTTTTACATCAGGAACATATCGTTTAGCGGTTTCAGTGGGATTATTGCGGTATCCGGCTGTCACACCCAACCCACCAATCAGGATTTCTCCTACAGTTCCTTTAGGTACAGGACATAAATACTTATCCACAATTGTGATACTGGTGCCGGGGATTGGCCCACCTAATTGCACCTTATCCCCTTTTCTCATACAGAATGCTGTCGACCAGATTGTAGTTTCCGTCGGGCCATAAACATTCCATAAAGTTCCACCAGAAGCAGTCAGTTGATCTGCCAGATCTTGTGACAGGGCCTCTCCACCACAGAGCATACTCATATCTGAGCGAGGCTCCCAGCCCGCATTCAAAGCCATTGACCAAGTGACTGGTGTTGCTTGAGCAAGTGTAAATTGAGGATCTGACAGTGTCTGAGACAACGCCATCGCATCACGTTGGGTATCGATTGATGTAATGTAGATGCTGCCACCATGAACAACAGTCAACAATAACTCCAGCACTGAAATGTCAAAAGAGAAAGTTGTCAGTGCAAGCATACGATCGTTTTGATTGACCGACAGCAATTTCCCAAATGCACACAAACAGGCTGCCAGATTGTCATGCTGTACCTGTACAGCTTTTGGCAGCCCGGTAGAGCCGGATGTAAACATCACGTAGGCCGGATGATCACCTAGCTCAGGCAGATCAATACGTTCTGTTACTTTCCCGACAGTATTTGAAAGCAGTTCCAAAGGAATATGTGTTGATGCTTTCAGTCCCATGGATACTGTATCATCAGATACCAAAATACTTTCCGGCAAACTGGCGAGAATATCGTTCAAGCGCTTTTCCGGCATCATGGTATTGAGAGGAATGTATACTGCTCCAAGCTGCCAGGCCGCCAACATAGTGATAAACCATGGAATACCTCTCTCGGCTGCAATAGCAACATTACTTCCCATTGTGACACCATGGCAACGTAAAACATTTGCTGCATTCATGACCCGTTTCTGTAATTCACCAAATGCCAGCGTTCCATGTTGATCCGAGACAGCTGTGTCATTCGGCATGGTTTTTGCCAATTTTGCTAATCGAGATGGTACATTATCAAACCATGGTTGGAGTTTATTTTCCATGTAACTGATATTATTGATATTAATATCAGGATTATTGGAGAATGAGGATTTTTGCCCAGTAAATGCTGTGTGTAATATTGCCTTGTGTGTGTAAGTATTCATAATGATGTTCTCATTCTATTCTCCATTTTATTTCATCATTTTTTATGACGAATGGAGATATTTATGCTGTTAGTCAATAAATTCCAGCTATTGTCCACATCAAGATCCTACAAATACCTTATGTTGACTTTAACTGAATTTAAAAAATAAACTTCAAAAAGTATCATAAAAATTTAATAACTAATTAATTAATATTTTTTGCAATTTTTTATTAATTAAACAATCAACCCATAAATGGATAGGATTCTTATTAACGAATAGAGTGTATTACGCCTTATACACCACTTCATCGTATTGATATTATTGTATTTTATTTATAAATAACTATTCATGTCTTCATGAAAACCCATCTCATGAATATGAATAACTATTTGTGGTAATATCTATTATTTCCAAACAGGAATTCAAACATTTTATTTGTAACTGTGTTATAAAAAACGCCAAGCATGTAAATAAAAATAACTCCCATAGCTAAAAAAAGAAACATAATACAGAAATAGTGAACGATTGAAATAATACAAACAGAAAATATTACTGTTAATTCATTCCTATATGTTTAAAAATTTTTATATTTTTGCAGATAATCCCCATATGATTAAAGCGACATCTTAATTCCCTCAATAATAATAGTCCTTTATGTGCGAAAGAACACAAACGAACTAAAAGCGCTCAAAAATAACAAACAAACATCTTTAATTGTGACGTAAGTCACGATAATAAAAATAAAATATATTTCAAAAAATCCATAAATCGCTCAAAATTGCGAACCTTACGAAATTATATCTATATGTTATCGATACCTCATAGATGTATGACCCTGTTTTAGCTATCATTTCCTTCGGTATAGAAAAAATCAATTCGAATTTTCGTTTACTGCTTATCACTAGTAAGCTGTGGTGATTCGCTCATACTAGTTCATACTATTTATACTAAATAGTCATGTGGAGACAAACATGTTAAGTATTTTCAAGCCGGCACCCCACAAAACCCGGCTACCTGCGCAAGAAATAGATCCATTCTATCGTCGCTTGCGCTGGCAAATTTTTATGGGGATTTTCTTTGGGTATGCTGCTTATTATTTGGTGAGGAAAAATTTTGCTCTGGCAATGCCGTACTTGGTAGAACAGGGCTTTTCCAGAGGTGATCTCGGTTTCGCTCTATCGGGTATTTCAATCGCATACGGTTTCTCGAAGTTCATTATGGGTTCCGTGTCTGACCGTTCCAACCCACGCGTCTTTCTGCCAGCGGGTTTGATACTTGCAGCGGCCGTCATGTTATTTATGGGATTTGTACCGTGGGCAACCTCAAGCATCGCTATCATGTTTGCTCTGCTGTTCCTGTGCGGTTGGTTCCAGGGTATGGGATGGCCTCCTTGTGGTCGTACTATGGTTCACTGGTGGTCACAAAAAGAGCGTGGCAGGATTGTTTCTATCTGGAACTGTGCTCATAACGTTGGCGGTGGTTTGCCTCCATTGCTATTCCTCCTAGGTATGGCATGGTTCAATGACTGGAAAGCAGCTCTCTATATGCCTGCATTTGCAGCTATCCTGGTTGCCTTGATCGTCTTAGCTCTGATGCGTGATACTCCACAATCCTGTGGTCTACCGCCAGTCGAAGAGTATAAAAACGACTATCCGACTGATTACACAGAAAAAGATGAAAGAGAACTGACGGCAAAAGAAATTTTCATGCAGTACGTTCTGCCTAACAAACTGCTGTGGATGATTGCAGTTGCCAACGTATTCGTTTACTTGCTGCGTTACGGTATCCTCGACTGGTCACCAACTTACCTGAAAGAAGTTAAGCACTTCGCACTGGACAAATCGTCCTGGGCTTACTTCCTGTATGAGTACGCAGGTATACCTGGTACGCTGCTGTGCGGCTGGATGTCTGACAAAGTGTTCAAGGGCAATCGTGGTGCTACTGGTGTCTTCTTTATGACACTTGTTACCATCGCCACTATCGTCTTCTGGACAAACCCGGCAGGTAATCCGACTGTTGATATGATCTGTATGCTGGTGATTGGCTTCCTGATTTACGGCCCTGTTATGCTGATAGGACTGCATGCTCTTGAACTAGCACCAAAAAAAGCAGCAGGTACTGCGGCTGGCTTTACCGGCCTGTTTGGCTATTTGGGTGGCTCGGTAGCAGCCAGCGCCATTGTCGGTTACACCGTTGACTTCGCAGGCTGGGATGGCGGCTTTATGATCATGGTCGGTGGTAGCATCCTGTCCGTTATTCTATTGTTGTTTGTTATGATAAGTGAAAACAAACATAAGCAAGAAATGGCTCGTCAAGGCTAATAATTAACTAAAAGACGTTAATTAATAACCCTATCATTCGCAGTACAATAAAGTTGTACTGCGATTTCATTAGCAATACTGAATCTTTCATTTTCTGAGATAAACGCCCTAACACCTTCAACCTAAACATTGTCTAATAGAGGAAATTACCGTTATTCTATCTGCTGCCATTTTTGATATATTCGGGATTGAATAAGTTCAGAGTAAGTGAATCATAAAGATCCCACATTTTTCCTTACATTAACGAATATTAAATATTTCTTACTTTATCAGTGTCTGTTTACATCATTTAAAGTGACTATTTGATTATCACCTAAATACAAAAAAACCAATTCCATCTTATGTTTCTGTTCCTTTAATAACAGACAGAACAGGGTTAGATATAAACAGAGCCTGGCGAAAAAATTTTTATGTCATAAAATTGTGACATACCACTGATAAAATCAATATTTAGGATTGTGTTATGTCTTTATTTTATATAAAAAATTGGCCTGAATGTTCCCTATTTCTCTGGCCTTTGATGAAAAACCAGTACAGTGGTAAGTAACATTATTTTATTCAAAATATTCTATTAGAATAAATGGAGAGTTCCTATGCAGACCCCTATTAAGGCTATTATGGCTGGTATTCTGTTAGCATCATCAATGTCAGGTATTGCACATGCCGCAACAGATAAAATTGTTATCGCCCACCGTGGTGCCAGCGGTTATTTACCTGAACATACATTACCCGCCAAAGCAATGGCCTATGCGCAAGGAGCAGATTACCTTGAGCAAGATTTGGTTATGACTAAAGATGATCAACTTATTGTACTGCACGACCATTATCTTGATCGCGTAACGGATGTCGCAGAACGTTTTCCAAACCGTGCCCGTACTGATGGGCGTTATTATGCCATCGACTTTACTTTGCCAGAAATTAAATCTCTGAAATTCACTGAAGGTTTTGATATCAAGGATGGCAAAAAAGTACAAAGCTATCCTGGCCGTTTTCCAATGGGAAAATCGGATTTTCGTATCCACACTTTTCAGGAAGAACTGGAATTTATTCAAGGTCTGAACAAATCTACCGGAAAGAATATCGGTATTTATCCTGAGATCAAAGCTCCATGGTTCCATCGTCAGGAAGGAAAAGATATTACGACTAAGGTATTAGAAGTCCTAAAACAATATGGCTATACCAAAAAGAGCGATAAAGTCTATCTGCAATGCTTTGATGCCAATGAACTGAAACGCATCAAAAATGAGCTGGAACCAAAATTGGGAATGGATCTGAAACTTGTTCAGCTTATTGCTTACACTGACTGGAATGAAACCTACGAGCAAAAAACTGATGGCACGTGGCAAAACTACAGTTATGACTGGATGTTTAAACCAGGCGCAATGAAAGAAGTGGCAAAATATGCTGACGGTATTGGCCCTGATTACCATATGCTGATCGCCAGTGATTCTACACCAAACAACATTAAGTTGACTGGCATGGTGAAAGAAGCTCACGCCAGCCATCTGGTGGTACATCCATACACTATCCGTATTGATCAACTGCCAAAATATGCCACCAGCGGAAATCAATTGTTTGATATCGTTTTTGATAAAGCGAATGTTGATGGTGCATTCACAGACTTCCCTGATTTAGCCGTGAAATTCTTGGAAAAACATCACGAACATCAGTAATCAATATCACAATGAAAAAGGGGGACAACTTTAATGCCCCCTTTATACTCAAAAAACCCAGGTTAAGAGATCCCCACTGGAAATGCGATCACCTCGCTAATCCTCTCTGCACCTAGTGCCAGCATAATCAGGCGATCAACGCCCAATGCAACTCCGGCACATTCCGGCATACCATGAGCCAATGCTTCAAGCAGGTACTCATCAATCGGTTGTACAGGTAACCCCATTGCTTCACGTTTCCGGTTATCCTGTTCGAAACGCAAGCGCTGCTCTTTGCCATCTGTCAGTTCACGGAAACCATTCGCTAATTCCATACCTTTGAAATAAACTTCAAAGCGCTGGGCAACACGGTGATCTTCTTTACTGATTTCTGCCAGTGCCGCCTGGGATGCAGGGAAATGATAGATAAATGTTGGCTTCTCAATCCCAATGTGCGTTTCAACTCCCATGGTAAAAAGCAATTGCAACAAGATATCCCGATCTTCTTCACAATCAGCGACATTGCTGAGATCAAGTTTTGCCGCTACTTCACGCAGTTTTTCCTTGCTTGCAGTCAGAGGATCAACATCCAAATAACGAATAAATGCCTGCTGGTAAGAAAGAGATTCAGCACTTTCACAATCCAGAATTTGCTGCAATAGATCATCTACTTCATTCATCAAACGATACATATCGTAATGCGGACGATACCATTCCAGCATGGTAAATTCAGGATTATGATGACGCCCCGCTTCTTCATTACGGAAACTTTTTCCCATCTGATAAATAGAACCGCTGCCTGCTGCCAACAAACGTTTCATGTGATATTCAGGGCTGGTCATCAGGTACAGAGGCAAGCCACCCGCTGCGCCAGGCCCGACAAATCGTGTCTGGAAAGGAACAAGATGGACGTCAGTGACGGTCGCTTGACTCATGGCAGGTGTTTCAACCTCCAACACCCCGCGATCTGCGAAAAAGCGCCGTATTTCTGCCAGAATCTCTGCCCTTTTCAATAGGTTGGCGATAGGGGTAGTTGGCTGCCAATCCGCGACTTCGTTCATGTTCCAATGACTCCAAGATAAAACAAAACGCGCAGTTTACCCGCATCCTGCTTGCCAGACAAATTTTCAATATGGAATTAGTGAGCAATTATTCTCGGCAATACAAATAGCCAAAATTTCTCTTATCTCTGCATGGAAGATAATAAAACATAAATTTTAAACTTTTATTTTAAATAGCTTTCCAAAATGATAAGACACCGCTTGACTCTTCGCGGCGCAAGGAGCCAAGCTCTCACTAGCCTTAGTGGCTCACTATTATGAAAAGCTATTTAATTCCATTGAATAATATGGACATCCATGTCCAAGTGCTAGAATATTCTATTTGGATTTAAAGAAAGTAGAAGTAGAAAGTAGAAAAATGTATCTTATCCCCAAGGAGGGTCTGAATCAGATGGAGCAATCATCAAATCAGCCATAACACCTGAAATGTAACGAAACCCTTCTGGGGAAATATGATTGGTAAGTTTTAATGATACAAGAAATGGAGTATTTAAAGCTAACAGTAATACGAAATATAATCCTACTCCTCCTATATCGTGTTCAGGATATGCTAAATAATGTTTTTCAAAATAATGTCCTTCAGAATCCGAAAAACAGACTTCAATATTACTAAATAAAACATTAGCCTTTAGTGCTTTAATTTTTACATTGCTCAAAACAGTTGAGTCATTGTTGTTTAGTTTCTCATTTGATACTGATTTATTATTGCTGCTCATGTGATTACCCTTTAACTAATTTTTAGTTATTAATAAATTTCTTAAAAGTAAATTAGTCAGACTTATTTTTACTCCCAGGTAAATGTAGCTTCTGAAATATAACCAACATGTGGTGTACCATGATATCTGGAAGCTTTTATTTTTACTGAAGATCTGTTGAGCATAGCCGTCAATAACCCCATGAATATGGCAACCCCACCTATCTCCTGATGAGGAGATGCAAGCTCATAAAAAAGGAAATCATACTCGGGATGATAAATTGTGATCCTAACATTACTACTTCTATCTTCCCGTCCATAAGTCTGCAGCCTAAAAATTTTTACTTCGTACTCTACCTCACCATCTGTTAATGTATTTGTTAATGTATTGGCTGATGCTGGTTTATCTTTGATATTCATATGATTATTCCTTTAGATAATTATTTATATAAAAAATACAAACAAAATTCGTAGAGATTTAATTCTGAATTGAAAATCACAATATCATCAGAATATAACCACCAATTAATTAGAATGAAATCACCCTATTTTTATTGGCGCTAAGACCCTATATAGAATAGAGATAAAAACATTGATTTATGATTATGCAATAATTTTCTCACCCCTATTCAGTAGAATATATTACATTCCCTTTTTACCCTTCTAAACTTCGGATAAACATAAAATTAAAAACTTATTAAATGTGCCCCAAAGAAAATAAACTCTAATCAAAAGTTATATATAAAAGTTAGATGATGATTTTTGATATGTCAAAGAAAACATTTGAAATCACTGATCAATGGAAAAAACACGCAATTAACATTACAAAAATTAAGAAATATTTATATTTAACTCCATATTCCATTAAAAAAAATCATGTATAAAGCTTTTCCTAAAAATATAGTTCGGATAGACCTTATTATTAAATGACTTATTTAATAAGTATTTTTTATTCAGTTAATATTCTGACTAATAATTTTTAAAAAATAAAATCGTCATTAATTACAGTATGTGTTTATATCTTAATTTTATCAAAAAATTTGATAAATTTATTTTTCATCATTGCATACATCATGCCAATAAGTAGAAAATCTGTGTCAGATCACGTTTTGCAGGGAAAATCACACAAAATACGCATTCATATCAAATTTACCCCCGACACGATTCGCTATAATTAAACCATACAAAAAATAATAGATAGTGAACTTTCCTCGTTAAAGTATAGAAAATCATTCATAACATCATTACGAATAATGCATTGATAAATAAAAATAAATATTACTTCAGCATAGCAAAAATAGAGAAACAGATGAGTAATAACACAACGGTTCTTTTAACTGATTTTTGATTTATTTAGTTTGAACCCACACTTAAACAATGGAGAAGTCCAGTGCAAACCTTCAATGCTGATCTAGCAATTATCGGAGCCGGTGGCGCAGGTCTACGGGCAGCTATCGCTGCGGCTGAAACTCATCCCCAACTTAAAATTGCCCTGATTTCCAAAGTGTATCCTATGCGCAGCCACACCGTCGCCGCGGAAGGTGGATCAGCCGCAGTCACTCAAGCCCATGACTCCTATGATTTTCATTTCAATGACACGGTGTCTGGTGGCGATTGGCTATGTGAACAGGATGTGGTTGAGTATTTTGTCAAGCATTGTCCAACAGAAATGATTCAGTTGGAACAATGGGGCTGCCCATGGAGCCGTAAGGAAGATGGTTCTATTAATGTTCGTCGTTTTGGCGGCATGAAAATTGAACGCACATGGTTTGCTGCCGATAAAACCGGCTTTCACATGCTACATACACTCTTTCAAACCTCGCTCAAATATCCTCAAATCCAGCGTTTTGATGAGCATTTCGTCCTCGATATTTTGGTTGATGAAGGTCAAGCGCGTGGTTTAGTCGCCTTGAATATGATGGAAGGAAGCAAAGTTCAAATTCGCGCAAATGCGGTCATTATGGCTACTGGTGGTGCCGGACGTGTATATCGCTATAACACCAATGGTGGCATTGTGACAGGCGATGGTATGGGTATGGCTTTCCGCCACGGTATTCCATTGCGCGATATGGAATTTGTACAGTATCACCCAACCGGTTTACCGAGATCAGGGATCCTAATGACCGAAGGCTGCCGGGGTGAGGGTGGGATCCTGGTTAACAAAGATGGCTATCGTTATCTACAGGATTACGGTTTGGGGCCAGAAACTCCACTCGGCTATCCCGAAAATAAATATATGGAACTAGGGCCACGCGACAAAGTTTCGCAGGCATTCTGGCATGAATGGCGAGCAGGCCGAACCATTGCAACACCACGTGGTGATGTTGTGCATCTGGATCTGCGTCATCTGGGCGAGAAAAAATTACTCGAACGTTTGCCATTTATCTGTGAATTAGCCAAAGCCTATGTTGGTGTAGATCCTGTCAAAGAACCTATCCCGGTAAGACCGACGGCGCACTACACAATGGGCGGAATCGAAACCAATCAACAATGTGAAACCCGCATCAAAGGACTGTTTGCCATTGGGGAGTGCTCTTCTGTCGGGTTGCATGGTGCAAACCGTCTCGGCTCTAACTCACTGGCAGAACTGGTGGTCTTTGGCCGCCTGGCGGGTGAAGAGGCTGTCAAACGTGCTCAGGAAGCCACATCAGCTAATGAAAAAGCACTGGATGCGCAAGCTCGCGATATTGGAGCTAAACTCAATACACTGCTGAATCAGAAAGGGAACGAAAGTTGGGCGAAAATTCGCGATGAACTGGGGACTTCAATGGAAGAAGGGTGCGGTATCTATCGTACTCCTGAATTAATGCAGAAGACAATTGATAATATTGCTGAACTGAAAGAACGTTTTAAACACATCCAAATCAGTGACCGCACCAGTGTATTCAATACTGATCTGCTCTATACCATTGAACTGGGATTTGGTCTGGAGGTCGCTGAATGTATGGCTCACTCGGCCATGAACCGTAAAGAGTCCCGCGGTGCTCACCAACGCCTTGATACAGGCTGCACAGAACGTGATGATGAGAACTTCCTGAAACATACACTGGCTTTCTATAACCCGGAAGGTGCCCCACATTTGGAATACAGTGATGTGAAGATCACTCAATCCCAACCAGCAAAACGGGTCTATGGCGGTGAAGCAGCAGCACAAGAGAAAAAACAGAAGGAGCAAGCGAATGACTGAGATGAAAAAAATGAAAATGGAAGTCATGCGCTATAACCCGGAAATCGATAACAAGCCATATTTTGCTACTTACGAAGTGCCCTACGATGAGCAGACTTCTCTGTTGGATGCCTTAGGTTATATTAAGGATAATCTGGCTCCTGACCTGTCTTACCGCTGGTCTTGCCGTATGGCAATCTGTGGTTCCTGCGGCATGATGGTGAACCGCGTACCAAAACTGGTCTGTAAGACTTTCCTGCGTGATTATCCGCAAGGTCTGAAAGTTGAAGCATTAGGGAATTTCCCGATTGAACGGGATTTAGTTGTGGATATGACGCACTTTATTGAGAGTCTGGAAGCGATCAAACCTTATATCATCGGCAATGGGCGCAAACCCTCTGATGGCCCGAATGTACAAACTCCGGCACAGATGGCAAAGTATCATCAATTCTCCGGTTGTATCAACTGTGGCCTGTGCTACGCAGCTTGCCCGCAGTTTGGCCTGAATCCTGAGTTTATTGGCCCTGCCGCAGTCACACTGGCGCACCGCTATAATCTTGATAATCGAGATCACGGCCAAAAAGAGCGTATGCCACAGATCAACAGTGATAATGGCGTCTGGTCTTGTACGTTCGTTGGTTATTGTTCTGAAGTTTGTCCAAAGCATGTTGATCCAGCGGGGGCAATTCAACAAAGCAAAGCAGAAAGTGCTAAAGATTTCATTATCTCTATGCTGAAACCATAATAAGGGAGAAAAGAGTAATGGCGACAAAACGTAAACCTTATGTACGAGGCATGGAGCCTAATTGGTGGCATAAATTGGGATTCTATCGATTCTATATGCTGCGTGAAGGGACAGCTATTCCCACTGTTTGGTTCAGTCTCTTAGTGCTTTATGGCCTGTTTGCTTTGAAAGGCGGCCCCGAAAATTGGGCGGGGTTTGTCTCCTTTTTGCAAAATCCGCTGATATTACTGATTAATGTTATCACCTTGCTGGCTTCATTATTGCATACCAAAACGTGGTTTGAGCTGGCTCCTAAGGCGCTCAATATCATTGTCAAAAGTGAAAAAATGCTACCAGGACCGATTATCAAACTACTGTGGGCAACGACTATCATTGCTAGTGCCGTGATTCTCGGTGTCGCACTGCTCTAACCCCAAGGAGGATCTGATGAATCAAGAACCAAAACGTTCCAATGAACCGATTTTCTGGGGCCTGTTTGGGGCAGGTGGTATGTGGAGTGCCATTGTTGGGCCTGCAATTATCCTGCTACTGGGTATTTTGCTGCCACTGGGACTGGCACCGGAAGCGCTTTCTTATGAACGCATTCTGATGTTTTGCCAGAGTTTTATTGGCCGTATCTTTTTGCTACTGATGATCAGCCTGCCACTATGGTGTGGTTTGCACCGTATTCATCACGGTATGCACGATCTGAAAATTCATATTCCCGCCAGTCAATGGGTGTTTTATGGTGCAGCCGCGATTCTGACTGTGGTTGCCTTGATTGGGATTTTTACGCTGTAATAGCGCTAATTTTAGCAAGCTATCTTGGAAAAAGTCTGCGGTTTATCCGCAGACTTTTTCCTAAAAATTAAGGCATTTTCTTTACTTTAGAACTTATAAGAAATAGTAGCTTTATAAGCGCGACCTTTCTCTTCTTGTCCTTTATAAATATTCAGATAGTAAGACTGTTCGTTGTAACGTTTATCGAAGATATTATCGATACCAAACTGGATTTCTGTGTTTTTAAATGAGCCAGTTTTCGGAGCCCAGGAAATATACACATCACTGACGCCATATCCTGATTTATGTACATTTACAACCCGACCACTATCTGTCCCTTTCGCGTCTGCTGACCGGACAAATCGGGAATTCCAACCGAGTTCAATGTCGGTTTTATCAAACAAGTAATTTCCACCAATGGTGAAAGAATCACCAATAGTTGGTGTGAACTCTAATCTTCTGTCAAACAACTCATTACCTTGCATAATTTGATTATTCGCTTTGGCGTAAGTCGCTCTCAAGGACAAGTTATCCAGTTTATATTTGGTCGCTAATTCAAACCCTTCTAATCTGGATTTTGGGATGTTTTGTAGCTCTCTTTTAGCTAAAGTCGTCGACAGGTTTTTGAAATTGGTCTGGAATACTTTACCAATTACAGTAAATGAGTCGTTTTCAGCAAAAACACTAGGATATGTTCCCGCTACGCCAGTTTCTAAGTTGTACCCTGTTGTAGTTTTCAAGTTAGCATTGTGATTGCTTGGCCCAAGACCAATCTCTTTGCCCAATGGCCCTCTGAAAAGTTCGGTATAATTGGCAAATAATGTGGTTGATGCTCCAAGTTCGTATTTCAAACCAAGTGCTTTTGAGAAACGAGCATAAGTTCTCTCAAAAGGTTCATGGTTCTTATTGATAGTGTTGTATTTGTAATGATCCCATCTGACACCTGGTATGATATGGAAATCAGCAAATTGAATATCATCTTCCAAATAAACAGATGATGACTTTCCTGTTTCTACTGCTTTTTTGTGTATATTTTCTGATACATCAGTGTATGCCATTCTGGTATCAAAATATTCATACCCATAAGTTAAAACATGGGATAATTTCTGGGTATCAAAATTAGAGACATTACGCGCCCTAATGCCTTGGGTTTCAACAATACTGTCAAATCCCTTTCCAGGCCCACCGACTTCCCTCATATGATTGAAGTTTTGTTCTGTGTGATAGGCAGAAATTTTTAAATCAATGAAGTCATTATCGACTGGTACATATCTGTAAGTAAGATTATAAGCATCACGCTCTAAAGCGTACGCTCCTTTTTTCCCTTTATTGATATCCGGGCCAAAATTCAATCTGAAATTAGTATCCGCATCATTCTGATAATGTTCTTTTGATACACTGATGTACTGATCATCAGTCAGATTGAATTTCGCTTTTAATAAGTAATTGACCAGTTTCCCATCGGTAGGAATTGAATCTCTTCCGCGGCTATCTCGGCCCGATTCAGCATCATTTATGTTACGATGGTTAAAATAGCCTAATAAATCAACGGCTCCCACTCTGCCATAAGTTGCTAAAGATTGCTGGAACTCAGAACCATTACTGACATAACTTAATTTACCTTTTGTACCAAATAATTGGCCCGGTTCTAATAAATCACCCGCATCAACGGTTTCAAATTTTAATGCACCGCCAAGGGCTCCGGTATCATAGGTGATACTATTCGTACCAACGCTGATATCAATTTGCTTCAGCATTTCAGGGTCTATACCGTAGTTCCCCGCATGATGGAAGTGATATCCCTCTTGCCGTGCACCATCAACCGTTACGTTGATGAACTGATCATCCATGCCCCGGATTTTAAAGCGCTGCCCTAAAGCGCTAGGGTGACCCGCTTGAACGCCCGGTACATTCTTTAAAATCTCACCGACGCTTTGTGCCTGTCTGACTTTAATTTCGTTACGGTTGACTTTTCCACTCTCTTGTTCTGCATTGTTACCTGCAATAACAACGAGTGTATCGCCCGTTGCCGTTGATTTTTTGATTGACCCTTCGGTGTTTGCAAATGCGTTAGTAGAAACAGCGACTGTCAACATTGATGCTGACATCAGAGGAACACACAGGCCACTTTTAGCCAAGCTTGCGTAAATTTTGGTAATTTTAGACATACATTCTTCAGTTAAAACATGATTGATAATTATTATTATTTATATTTCTATAGGAAATGTAAATAACCTTAAGTGACTATCGTTAATTTTAACTATTTGAATTCGGAATCATGTCCCAATAAATCCAACTATTCTTAGTTCCTAGCGAAGATTTTTTAACGACCTGAGTCCACAAAGACAAGTTTATTTATTGAATAGAATGAAGAAGTTAATGACGATAAAGAGCCTGAGTGAGATCTTCACCTCAAAGCTGAAACGGGTATAAACTTATACCCGTTGGTTTTTTAGATAAAATATTAATATTCTATTCTGGCTAAGACTCTATCTGCATCCTGATAATTCCCTGCCTGAACGCAGAATGTGATTCTCCCTGAACAATGTGCACGGATCTGTACCTCCATTTTCATGGCTTCCATCATGGCAATCACATCACCTTCATTAACTTTCTCCCCTTCCCGCACCAACCAAGAATGCAGAATGCCGGAAATAGGTGCCTTTACCTGGTGGGGATCTTGCGGCGTTTTTTGCTTTATTATCGGCTGAGAAGATTGCTTCTCACTGACAGACGCTAACCTTGCTAAACCTGCCAATAGATCTGATGACAAGCCCAATTCATGCCTGCGACCATCAATTTCAATATAGGTGCGGGTGATATGCTTATCCTCAGCAGGGATCTGACGTAGCGAAGTTTCCAGTTCATCGGCAAAATCTGTTTCAATCCAACGGGTATGAACGTTGAAATTATCTCCTGAGACAAAATCAGGATGTCCGATTACAGCTCGGTGGAAAGGTAAAACAGAGGCTACTCCACTGATTTTAAATTCTTGTAATGCCCGACGTGCACGGGCAAGAGCTTGTTCACGCGTTGTTCCTGTGACAATCAGTTTTGCCATCAATGAATCAAAAGCAGCGGGAATGGTAGAACCACTCATTACACCGGAGTCCAGACGAATACCAGGACCAGAAGGCGGGAGAAACGTTGTAATAGTGCCGGAAGTGGGTAAAAAACCTTTTCCTGCATCTTCCGCATTGATGCGAAATTCAAACGAATGCCCTCTTGGTACGGGTGTTTTTTGGATGCTTAACGGATAACCTTCTGCAATCCTCAACTGTTCAATAACTAAATCAATCCCAGTTGTTTCTTCCGTAACAGGGTGCTCAACTTGTAAGCGAGTATTCACTTCTAAAAAAGAGAGTGTGCCATCAGTACTGAGCAAAAATTCGACCGTTCCCGCTCCGATATAATTGGCTGCCGCACAAATCGCTTTTGCCGCTTCATGAATGCGTTCTCGTTGCTGCTGAGTTAAAAAGGGAGCCGGAGCTTCTTCTACCAGTTTCTGATTCCGACGCTGCAAGGAACAATCACGGGTGCCAAGTACAACGATATTACCGTATTTATCTGCAATCACTTGCGCTTCAATATGACGCGGTTTATTCAGGAACTGTTCAATAAAACATTCCCCTCGCCCAAAAGCGGCTGTTGCCTCACGTACTGCGGAATAGTAAAGTTCTTCAACTTCATCTCGTCGCCAGACCACTTTCAAACCACGACCTCCACCACCAAATGCGGCTTTAATGGCAATCGGTAAACCATGTTCCCCCGCAAAAGCAATAACTTCCTGCACATCTTTGACAGGCTCTGTGGTTCCTATCACCAAGGGAGCACCAACTTGCTGGGCAATTTTACGTGCCTTAATTTTATTTCCCAATTCGTCAATTGTGTCAGGATTAGGGCCAATCCAAATCAATCCTGCATCGATTACAGCACGGGCAAATTCAGCTCGCTCAGACAAAAAACCGTATCCGGGATGGATCATCGTTGCCTGCGCTTGCTTTGCAATTTCCAGTAAGCGTGGAATATTAAGATAGGTTTCTGTAGGTCTGTTTCCTGCTAAAGCGTACGCTTCATCTGCTAATTGTACGTGTTGTGCATCGATATCAGAATCTGCATAAACAGCTATCGTCTGTATGCCATAGTCACGACAAGCACGAATAATGCGAACAGCAATTTCACCACGATTGGCAATCAATACTTTATTTGTAGTCTTTTTTACATTGTTAACAGTAGGGTCCATTGCTGCTATTTACTCCCCTGGATTTCGTGGAATTGATTGATAGGATTAAATTGAATTTTGCCATTAATCGGAATCTGACCAGCAAGATCAAGGTGGTAATGTGCCACAGAAGCAATAACAGGATATCCACCCGTCACAGGATGATCTGCCAGAAACAATACTGGCTGCCCATCGGCCGGAATTTGTATCGCACCACTGCAAGTTCCTTCACTTGGTAACTCTTTGTGCTTAATACGTGATAGTGCATACTCACCATTTAGCCTCAATCCAATCCTGTTGGATTGTGGAGTTATCTGCCAGATTTGGTTTCGCAACAAATCAATTGATGTCTGCTCAAACCAATCAGTACGAGGGCCAAAGAATATATCTAATACTACAACGTCATCTTTATTTGGCATTACGAATGCCGGTGTTTCAGAAATAGATACCGCTGTACAATGAGATGTTTCCCCTATGATAAGTCTATCATCAGGTTTTAGTGGTACAGGGCCAATACTAGACAGTGTGTCAAATGAACGACTGGCCAGCACTTCAGGAACAATAAAACCACCTCTGACAGCCAGATAAGAACGCATTCCCGCATTGGGTATTCCCAATATGATTTCATCTCCATCATTTAAATCAATAGGTTTGTAAGTATTCACATGCAAAATTTCCCCTGACGGGGTTTTGATCTGAATTGGACATAAAGCCCCGGTAACCCCAATAATTATTTTCCCTCTGGCGACAGCTCTAAATCCCCCTTGTACTATTTCTAAGCACGCTTTATCAGAAGAGTTACCAACGATACGGTTTGCACTACGCAAGGCACTTTTATCCATGGCACCAGATGCCGATATCCCCAAACTTGATTTTCCCAAACGCCCTAAATCCTGGAATAACGTTTGTAGTCCGACAGATACTATTTCCAAAGAACAAAAAACTCCCTCTGGAGACATTTCAGCAAAAATTTCATCAGGAATAGACGATTTTTCAGGTAGACTTACCGTTACAATACCTCGTTCAACATTTCGGAAGCTGACACGATCACCCGGTTGTAATAAAGCAGGTTCAGGGCGCGAAAGATCCCACATGCGTTTATTCGTAATACCAATCAGTTGCCAACCACCAGGACTTGCCTGAGGATAAATGCCACTGAACTCCCCCGCCAAGGCAACTGTGCCGGCGGGAATACGTGTTCTTGGTGTTTTGCGACGTGGAATATTCCATTGTGCAATATCCGAAACCAAGTAAGCAAAACCAGGCGCAAATCCAGTAAAAGCCACCCTATATTCATTTTCGGCGTGTTGGCGTATAACGTCCTGTACTGAAGTTCCCAATATTTCAGCAACAGCAGCTAAATCTTCACCGTTATAACACACAGGGATCTCAATCTGTTTTCCACTCACATAGCGGCATGTTTGCAGACTTCGGTTCTGAATCTCATCGACCAATTGATAAACTGAAATTGTCATCGGGTGAAAACGGATCATTAAAGTTCTTGCCGCCGGAATAATCTCCTCAATCCCAGAAAGCGGTGTCATATTCAGCGAATCAAACAACATCAGTGTTTCTGTCAATCCACTAAGTTCAACCATAATGGAGTTAAAATTAACAGGTAAAAAACGCAAGGCTATCTCCTGAAATCATTAATCTATGTGGTTATGAATGGATAAATGATCGAATGGTGATCCTTGCCTGTTGCAGGACAATTTTTATTTGTCTGGCCATATCCAACGCCCCTAAGCTATCACCATGTACACAAAGAGAATCTGCTTCAATAGGAGTGAATTTTCCATCAATAGATTCCACTCCTCCCTCTGTGACTAACTGCAACATACGCTGTGCAACATAACTAGCATCATGCAATACAGCACCTTCTTCACGACGGGAAACCAATTCTCCTTTCGATGTATAGGCACGATCTGCAAAGGCCTCAGAGATAGTTTTCAGCCCTTTTTCTTGCGCCAGCCGGAGGATATTTGAGCCAGCTAATCCCATCAATGCAAGATTTGGGTTAATTGCCAATATGCCCTCAATAACCGCCAGACCCTGCTTTTTATCATTAGCTATCGTGTTATAAAGCGCGCCGTGTGGTTTTACATAACTGATTGTTGTTCCTATTGATGTAGCCAATCCTTGCAAAGCACCAATCTGATAAATCACATCTGCGGTAAGTTCATTGCTGGCAAGATCCATATTACGACGGCCAAAACCAACTAAATCAGGATAAGAAACATGAGCCCCAATAACGATCTGATTTTCCTTCGCTAATTTCAGAGTTTGCAAAATTCCTGCCGGATCACCTGCATGAAAACCACAGGCAACATTTGCACTGCTGACAATCCCCAACATTTCCTCATCATTTCCCATTCTCCACTGTCCAAAACTCTCACCGAGATCGCTGTTTAAATCGATTACATTTATCATATTGTTAAATCATTATTGTAATATCGTTGAACAATAGATAATTTCTGACGAGAAAACAATCAAACAAAATTGGTATATATAGTGTAAAAATCCAACGGAGATCACTTTATTCATATTCCCGACCAAATTTTCAAGCATGTCATATTGAGGTAAACGACATTGAAATACACAATTTTAGGATTAGGATGAAAAGAATAATGTTATTTTATGTTAGGCAAATAATCGTAACTTGCTGGTTATTCAAGAATATGTGAAGATTAACTTTTGAACACCAAAGGTACTTTTCTCAGCTACACCCAATGGATAACTATGAAAAGAGAGAGTTCTCCTCAAATTTTGAGTAAGAAAATTACAGAAATCATAAGAAATAAACTGGTTATCGGGGAATTATTACCCGGACAACGTTTATCAGAAGCAATCCTAAGTGAACAACTTGGAATTTCCCGCAATACTTTACGAGAAGTATTCCGCACTCTTACTCAAGAAGGGTTATTAAAACATCGACCCAATCGTGGTGTGTTTGTAGCAATACCTGATATTGCGTCAATTATTGATATCTATCGAGTCAGAAAACTGATTGAATGCCAAGCACTTGCACAAGCATACCCTGTGCATCCTGCTGTTACCAAAATGCGGGCAGCAGTAGCAAACGCCCAACAATGTCAAAATCGGCAAGATTGGGTCGGAGTTGGTACAGCCAATATGCGTTTCCATGCCGCTATCGTAGAACTGACCGACAGTGAAAGATTAATAACATTCTACCGTAATATTTCGGCAGAACTTCGTTTAGCTTTTGGCCTTTTGAATGAACCAGAACTGTTATACGCTCCTTATGTCGATAAGAATGCATATATTCTAGAGCTTCTGGATTCAGGCCAGACAAAACTAGCGACGCAGAAAATGGAAGATTATCTGGATTTATCAGAAAGAACCGTACTGGCTGCATATTCTCGCAAAAATAATGGATAAGAACTGAAAAAATAAATTATTACCCAAAATGCAAAAAAGCCATCCGGTTCAGGATGGCTTCTCTGTCAAATCAATGTCTGGCAGTGCCCTACTCTCGCATGGGGAGACCCCACACTACCATCGGCGCGACGGCGTTTCACTGCTGAGTTCGGCATGGGGTCAGGTGGGACCACCGCGCTATTGCCGCCAGACAAATCCTGTTTTCAATCCCGAACAAGCTGCCGGAC
>NZ_NKHP01000020.1 GCF_014467235.1 Xenorhabdus indica
TTTACCCAACGTATTGAGAGAACTAATCTCACTCTCCGTATCCGGATAAAGAGGCTGAATCGAAAAACGATAGGCTATTCCAAATCTGAAGAAATACACGATAAAGTGATAGGAACGTTTATTGAGCGTGAATACTACTTTCTCTAAGCGAACTAACTAACCTGAATTCTGGATAAGAAATTGACGAGAGGCCTGTTCCAGGAGCAAAGTTTTGGTGAAAGCCTAAAACGACTCCGGGGAGGAACAGGCCATGGACAAGTTAGTTGAAATTTTCTGCGATGTCGACGACTTTTGTCGTCTTTTCATCCCCCAGTGGGCGCAGTTTTGTCTCGATAACGGATACCGCCTGCGCCGCAGACAAGGCCGCATGTATCCCAGTGAAATCATGACAATTTTAATCCTCTTTCAGCGGTCGCATTACCGTGATTTTAAAAACTTTTATTTGGAGCATATCTGGCAATACCACCACCGCGACTTCCCCTCCTTGCTCAGTTATACCCGTTTTATCAGCGTTGCCCCGTCCGTTTTGGTACCTTTATCCAGTTATCTGACTCAATTAAAAGGAAAACCGACAGGCATTGCTTTTATCGATTCCACGAGTTTGCGCGTTTGTCATAACATCCGTATTCCTCGTCATAAGGTCTTTCAGGGCATAGCGCAACGCGGAAAAACCTCAATGGGATGGTTCTATGGGTTCAAATTACACCTGATTATTAACCATCTGGGCGAAATTTTAGCGCTTAAAGTGACCCTGGGTAATGTGGATGATAGGGAACCTGTTCGCGAATTATCAAAAGATCTCACGGGTTCTCTTTACGGCGACAAAGGATATCTGAGTCAGGAATTGGCGGATGATTTAGCTAAAACGGATATCACCTTTATCACGAAAAAGCGCCGCAACATGAAAGCGCTTGCACTGGCTGAGTGGGATAAGGTTATGCTTAAAAAGCGTTTTATCATTGAAACGATTAATGGACAATTAAAAAACGGCTCTCAATTAGAACATTCTCGTCACCGAAGTATAACCGGTTTTTTGTTAACGATTTTAACGGGATTGATTGCTTACTGCCTTAAAGAGAAAAAGCCATCACTGAAAATTTTCTACTCAGAAGAAGATATTTCAGCAATAGCTTAAGCGGAATTGGGGTTAATATACTAAACATTATTTATGGTAAGGATAAGAAAGCATGGATTTTTTCAACATTCATAACATATTAGTACATATTCCGTTAGGAACAAATGGTTATAACCTCTCATACATAGAAGCTGTTGGTACAATTGCCGGTTTATTATGTATTTGGCTCGCCAGTCAAGAAAAAATCATTAATTACCTGTTTGGTTTGATTAATGTGTCATTATTTGCTGTGATATTTTTCCAAATTCAACTCTATGCCAGTCTTATCCTACAAATCTTTTTCTTCGCCGCTAATATTTATGGTTGGTATGCCTGGAGCCGAATCAACGAACAGAAACAAATAGAATTAAAGATCCGTTGGTTGAACCCTAAACAAATGCTTAGTGTTGCGGCAGTTTCTATTATTTTTATCCTGATCATGACATTCAATATTGATCAGATCTTTGGTTATATGGCAAAAATTGTGGTTCTTGTTTTACAGGGTATGGGTTCCAATATTACCATGCCGAATTTACAGCCAGATGCGTTCCCATTCTGGGATTCAGTGATGACAGTGCTATCGATAGTGGCAATGATTTTAATGACTCGTAAGCATGTAGAAAATTGGCTGATATGGGTGCTTATTAATGTTATTAGTGTAGTGATTTACTTTTATCAAGGTGTTCTGGCTATGTCGTTGCAGTACATTATCCTGACGGGGATCGCTCTGAATGGCGCTCGTTTGTGGATCAAAGCAACAAAAAATAATGAATGAAGTGTGATCTATTAAAAACGTAAACTAACAGTTAGCGCAGGCCATAAGTCATTAATTGCCTTATGGCTTGTTTATTTATATTTTTCTGTGAAAAAAGTTCTTTTCTTACCCACAAAGATTATTTACAGGACAGCGCCTAACAGTTAGATTGAGATCACAAAATTATTTCAAATAACTGTAAACTCATTAGGTGGAAGGTCGATGAATTACCAGAATGACGATATAAAAATAAGGAAAATAACAGAATTATTACCACCAGTTGCATTGCTCGAAAAATTTCCTGCGACAAAAGATACTGCTATTACTGTCCGTGAATCCCGTGAAGCTATTCATAACGTTTTAGCGGGTGAAGATGATCGTCTATTGGTAGTAATTGGCCCGTGCTCAATTCATGATCCAAAGGCTGCATTGGAGTATGCAGAGCGCCTGAACAAATTACGTAAGGAATTAAAGGCAGATTTGGAAATCGTGATGCGGGTTTATTTTGAAAAACCTCGTACCACAATAGGTTGGAAGGGGTTAATTAATGACCCGAAAATGGATTGTAGTTTTGATATCAATGATGGATTACGCATAGCACGTAAGCTTCTGATAGATATTAACGACATGGGATTACCCGCAGCAGGCGAATACCTTGATATGATCACACCTCAATATCTTGCAGATCTCATGAGTTGGGGAGCGATAGGAGCGCGTACAACAGAGTCCCAGGTTCATCGGGAATTGGCATCTGGTCTTTCTTGCCCGGTTGGTTTTAAGAATGGTACTGACGGTACAATAAAAGTTGCGATTGATGCCATTAATGCAGCCGGCTCATCACACTGTTTCCTGTCAGTGACTAAATGGGGTCACTCTGCGATTGTTAACACGGTAGGTAACCAGGATTGCCATATTATTCTGCGTGGTGGTAAGGAGCCGAATTATAGTGCTGAACATGTCGGTGCTGTCAAAGAAGAGTTGATAAAAGCAGGATTGGCACCACGGGTAATGATTGATTTCAGCCACGCAAACAGTGCGAAGCAATTCAAAAGGCAAATGGATGTTGGTACTGATGTTTGTGGCCAGATTTCCGCAGGAGAAACTGCGATTATCGGCGTGATGGTTGAAAGCAATCTGGTTGAAGGCAACCAAAGCTTGGCTGGTGACGAACCCCTGGTTTATGGTCAAAGTGTGACAGATGCCTGTATTGGCTGGGATGATACAGAGACTTTATTGCGTCAATTATCTCAGGCTGTCAGAGCTCGCCGGGGTTAAACCAGTATAAAAAGCCGGAATGATTTCCGGCTTTTGCTTATTATCTTTAAGAGATAGTCTGAATTACTTTGCTTTACCTTGGTTTGCTACTGCGGCTGCTTTTGCAGCGATCTCATCTGCATTACCCAGATAATAGTGTTTGATTGGTTTCATGTTTTCATCAAATTCATAAACCAATGGCACAGCAGTTGGGATATTCAATTCAAGAATTTCGTCTTCGCCCATGTTGTCCAGATATTTCACCAGCGCACGCAGGGAGTTGCCATGAGCGGCAATAATGACTTTTTCACCATTTGCAACACGAGGTCTGATAACTTCTTCCCAATAAGGGACAACACGTTCGATAGTGGTTGCCAGACTTTCTGTGACAGGAAGTTCTTCTGGTTTCAGGTTTGCATAGCGAGGATCATGGCCAGGATAACGTTCATCATCTTTAGTCAGGTCTGGAGGCGTGATTGCAAACCCACGACGCCACAATTTAACTTGATCATCACCGTATTTGGCCGCTGTTTCAGCCTTGTCCAGACCTTGCAGTGCACCATAATGACGTTCATTCAGTTTCCAGCTTTTTTCAACTGGCAGCCATTGCTGATCGACTTGGTCCAGAATATTCCACAAAGTATGAATGGCACGTTTTAAAACAGAAGTGTAGGCAAAATCAAAAGTAAAACCTTCTTGTTTTAGCAATTGACCAGCCTGTTGTGCTTCAGTGCGGCCTTTATCAGACAATTCGACATCAGTCCAGCCGGTAAAGCGGTTCTCTTTGTTCCACTCACTTTCACCATGCCTTACAAGAACCAGCTTAGTTACAGCCATAGCTTAAACTCCTATCATTAACTTTTTAATACAAAATGAAATGGTCGCTGGGGGCATTATATGGCGTGATAGACCGAAACGGCAAACAATAGTCTCGGAACACCTGTTTTAAATCATGTTTGGGCACATCTGAAGACAGTTGCAGCCTGATTATTCCTGCCATTTTTCAAGTGCAGCTTCATTGGCGGCATTCACTCGTCTCGGTTACATAGCATCTGTTACATAGATCTATATTCCCCGAAGTTTGTTCTCTTGCCGTTGAACCGCATCTTGAAATTTATTGAGTATGGCTGCAACTGGAGATTGATTAGAATCAGATTCCGTTTAGCTGATGACTGCTTTTATCGGATAAGTGTAAAACAGCAGATGTAACACATTAAGCGTAAAGTGGAAGCCGACAGCTACCCATAAACGTCCACTCCACATCCATGCTATACCATAAATCAGACCCGCCAGTGTTGCGAAAGCCATCAACAGGGCACCGCCAGCAAAATGAGCAACACCAAATATTAGCGAAGTTATGATAAGTGCAAAATAAGGGTTCATCCACTGGCTGAGTTTTTGTTGAATATAACCACGGAATAAGGCTTCTTCTGCCAATGAAACGAATAAGATATTGGCAGCAACAAATGCAGGAAACCAGCTAGGGAGATGGAGTTCAACGGCTAATCCACCGAGAACAGTCGCGAGCCCTAATAATGCAGGTATAGTTGCGATTAACAGTGCCCAACCATGTGCCGGAGCATTAACCACCGGATTGCGGCGGAATAAACTCGGCATGCAGCATAATAAAATAAAGGGGATCAATGCTTTGTCAAAATTAAAATACATGGAAAAAGGTGCGCTGAGTGGCCCAACCTGTACTTTATCCAGATATTTCAGGTTATGAAAACCGGGGATGTGATGTATAAATAATAAAATACTCACGATAACCAATAGCAATTCGGTTATATTTTTACCAATAGTATGCATTTTGGTATTGAAATAGATATGTGTTACACCCAACACACTTATCATTAATAGTGAGATAATCGCGGGATAGGCCAGCACATAAGTGCTGATCCCAACAACAATAGCTAAAAATGCAATGAAAAAAGCGATTTTTTGGCGAATATCTAGTAGTGCCAACGAAACGGCAAGTAAAGTCCAGCCCATACAACTCTCGGTTATTTTTGAAAAAATGGATAAATAGTCTAAAAATAGACCGAGATTTTATAGCAAGAGAGAAAAAATTCAAAAAAAATAGTAAAAATTACCAAAAAAGTGTTCCTTACCATTCTGTGAGCTGGCACACAATCTTCTTCATTCGAGAGGCGATGCAGTGTGTAAACTTACCCCTCTTAGTTTTATTGTGAGAGACATTAAGAACTCACGAAAGGGAACGAGAAGCCTGCTCTGTTTCATACCGGTAGACATCACCATCAGGAATAAATTTCAGCCGATGAGTAATACATTCAGGCGCATCTTCCTGGTGGTGAGAAACAAACAAAAGTTGTGTATCACCACTTCTAATCATGATGTCAATAAAGCGCAAAACTAATTGACGATTGAGTGGATCAAGCCCTTGTAATGGCTCATCCAGAATTAATAATGTCGGATGTTTCACTAAAGCGCGGGTAATCAACACCAACCGCTGTTGTCCCCATGACAGGCTATGAAATGGACTGTTTGCAGTTGCGCCGGATAAGCCTAATAGCATTAGCCATTCATCAGCTAATTGTTGCTGACGATCTGAAACTGCCTGGTAAAGACCTATAGAATCAAAGAAACCGGAGAGGATAACATTACGGACGCTGGTACTGACACGATATTCGAGATGAATACTATTACTGACATAACCAATATGACGTTTTATATCCCAAATAGTTTCACCACTTCCTCGTTGGCGGCCAAATAAAATCAGGTGATTGTTATAACCTTGAGGATGATCGCCAGTGATCAGGCTGAGGAGAGTGGATTTTCCGGCACCATTTTCACCGATGATTTGCCAGTGTTCACCAGGATTAACCTGCCAGTTCAAGCCATGTAATATTGGTTTATCGTTGTATTGAACAACCATATTGTGCATTGATACTAAAGGTTGATCGGCGGGGAGTTGCTTATCAGCACGACATTCGTCTGGATCTGGTAGTTGAATGTTTTTTAGCGCTTCACTGTGTGCCAACTGTGCTACAAGAGATTCAGCCAAAATACGTTTTTTTTCTCCGACTAATGTCAAATGACAATCGGCCAATACACCAATTTGTTCGACAAAATCAGGGATCTGGTTAAATCGGTTTAAGATTAAAACCAGAGTGATGCCTTTTGTGGTCAGAGTTTCTAATAATTGAGATAATTGATTTCTGGCATAAGCATCTAACCCGTCAAAAGGCTCATCAAGGATTAAAAGGTCTGGATCGGCCATTAATGCCTGGCAAAGCAATACCTTGCGTACTTCTCCAGTAGAAAGATACTTAAAACGGCGTGAAAGCAAGTCTTTAATGCCAAAGTATTTTGTCAGTTCAAGGCACAATTCATTGTCTTTGTGATACATTTGGATCACTTCTGCGGCAGTACGTCCCGTATCTTCTTCATCCTCACTGAGCAAATCTGTATTGTTGCGTTGCCATTCTTCATCGATCAATTGCTGAAGCTGCTCGAAAGAGACTCGTATCGGAGTATGAAAAGAACAATGTGTTTCACCTGTCAGTTGAGTTAATTCATTTGATAAAACACGAGCCAGAGAAGACTTTCCACTGCCATTAGCGCCAACAAATGCCCAGTTTTCCCCGGAAATAATTTTTAGTGACGGTAGCCGCAGAATACGGGTGTCACTTAAACGGAAACTACTTTGCTTTACTTGCAATTCAGACATTTCTATTCCTTTTTAAGCAACATCAACTAAAGGATCACAGAAATAAGCGGAATAATGTTCAATGTCAATGAGTAATCGTCTGTTATTCGTTATGGGTTGATATTTTGGGAAGGGAGGTACAAAAATTGTTACAGCAATCGTTACAACAACCATTACAACAACAGTACAGATGCCCCTAACAAGTAAGTATCAGGGGCAAATATCGATAAAATATCGCTAATTAATATAATGCTGCAATAATCACCTTATCTGCATTAAAAAGCGCAGTCACAGAGTCATGCAGTTGAAGATCCAAATTTTCTATTTCCTGATTAGATAACGTGACACAAAGTGATTCACCACCATCAAGCGTCAGAATAATTTCACTGCATTGTTTTCCTGTTTCAATCTGGTTGATTTGACCAGATAACTTATTCTCAAAAGAGATCTTGTTGGAGGAAATTACAGCTACAGTGCCTTTGTTTAAGGTAATCCACGGAGCTTTAATTAAGGCGATCACCTCCTTACCTTTTGTCAGGTTTAATCGGTTAGCGCTTTGCTCTGTTACCGCAGCACAAATTGATGTTTTGTTATCAGCCAGCAGGATACGGATATTTTGCTGAACGCTCTCATCATCACGCTCGACAATGGTTCCGAAAAATTGATTTCTGGCACTGGTTTGTAGGGAAAAGCGCGATATGGCTGCTAACAAGCTATCCAAAGGTAATGAATCCTGATTGAGAACATCAAATGCTTTTTGCTGAATTTTTTCCAGCAGATCGTAGAGCTGTATCAGACGCTCACCATAACGTGTAAGTTGGGCACCTCCACCCCCTTTACCACCAGTTGCACGATCAACCAGTAACTCATCTGCGAGATGATTCATTTCATTGATAGCATCCCAGGCACTTTTATAGCTGATACCAGCCTGCTTAGCCCCCTGACTGATAGAACCCGTGATTTTAATCTGTTTTAGTAACTCGATTCGTCGGGGATCGGCGAAAACCCGGCACTGTAATTTGAGTGTTAACAATATTTCTGCTTGCATAGTGATTTATTCAGGCAACTATTTGAAAGTTTTTACAGAATAACTGTAAGAATCGCACGTTTCGTCGGTTACTGTTATCTTTTTATTGTCTAGAATAGTGAGATTGTTGTCTGTGCAGTACGTTGCTCTTGCCCTGGTAGGGGAGGGGACAAAGAGAGTTAAATACGGTACAGTTTATTTTAGGCTAGATGATAGTCACTCATGATATGAGGTTTACATGTTTGAGTTGATTAAAAGTATGGCGTTTGCGCTGGTTATGGTTCCTGTTGTCATGGCAGTAATTCTGGGATTGATTTACGGGCTTGGCGAGCTGTTTAACATTATTTCCAAAAACGAATCGAAAAATCTTGAACGAAAGCTTTGATCTCAGTTGATTGATCATCAGAGTTCACCTTACCCGGTTTTTCCGGGTAATTTTTTTTTGCTTTACACTTTTTCTCATCAACCGCCAGTTTACAAGTAAAAATTCTCCACATCCTGGATTGCAACACCTGCCTAAGTGAACACAAAAGCTAAAACTGGCTCACAACTTGCCGATTAATCTCAGAATAGTATTTTCATTTAACGTTGTATCTTGTTATATACAGCGCACCGTCTTGGTTATCATAAGTGGAATACAACATGAAAAAGCGCATAGCAAAGAATTTTTATCAGTTACTGACAGGAACTGTGGTTTCTTTTGCACTTGTCGGAAAGGGTTGGGCAGCGGAGAAGGTGACTATTTTCGCTGCTGCATCATTAACGAATGCACTTAATGATATTGCTGAGCAGTATAAAAAAGAAAATCGAGGAGATATTGTTGCTTCTTACGCATCGTCTTCAACATTAGCTCGCCAGATAGAGCAGGGAGCACCCGCAGATATCTTTGTTTCTGCTGATCAACAATGGATGGATTATATTTCTGATAAGAAACTTATTGTTGAAAATACTCGTCATACTTTGCTAGGGAATCAACTGGTTTTGATTGCTTCCAAAGAGGGTAAATTGAATAAAATCGATCTCAATCGAGAAACAAAATGGCAGTCTTTATTGTCTGGAGGACGTTTAGCGGTTGGTGATCCTGATTATGTTCCTGTTGGTATTTATGCTAAAGAATCACTGCAATATCTGGGCGCGTGGAACTTGGTTAACCCATTGTTGGCTCGTACCAATAATGTACGCAGCGGTATGGCTTTGGTGGAACGGGAAGAAGCGCCATTGGGAATTGTCTATGGTTCTGATGCCGTTGCCAGTAAGAAAGTGAAAGTGGTTGGTATATTCCCGCAAGAGAGTCATAAACCAGTGGAATATCCTATTGCAATTATTAAAGGTCATGAAAATCAAGCAGTACGTGATTTTTATGATTATCTCAAAACGCCTAAAGCCGTTAACATTTTCAAACGTTACGGCTTTAGTCCACTGTAGGAACTATACTTTTGGAGATGTTAAGTGAATATGAATGGCAGGCAATTTTACTGAGCCTGAAAGTCTCAGGTATTGCGGTGTTATTCAGTTTGCCATTAGGGATCTTGATGGCATGGGTTTTGGCGCGCTGTCAGTTTTTGGGGAAGTCTCTGCTTGATAGCCTTGTCCATCTGCCGTTGGTATTACCTCCGGTTGTTGTTGGTTACCTGCTGTTAATCAGCATGGGACGCCGAGGTGTACTTGGGGAATTTCTTTATAATTGGTTTGGCGTGAGCTTTGCGTTTAACTGGACAGGAGCTGCTCTGGCTTCAGCCGTTGTATCTTTTCCGTTAATGGTCAGAGCCATCCGGTTGGCATTGGAGGCTATAGACCTTCGTCTGGAGCTGGCCGCCCGCACATTAGGAGCAAGTTCACTTAAAGTCTTTTTTACCATTACTTTACCGCTTTCATTACCGGGAATAATTGTTGGCTCTGTGCTGGCTTTTGCCCGTTCACTGGGGGAGTTTGGCGCCACAATCACTTTTGTATCGAATATCCCCGGAGAAACACGCACTATCCCTCTGGCTATGTACACATTGATTGAAATGCCCGGTGAAGAAACGGCAGCGGCACGTTTATGTATCATTGCTGTAGTGCTGGCCTTGGTTTCATTGTTGATCTCTGAGTGGTTAACTCGTTGGGGAAGAAAGCGACTGGGGGCAGCATGTTAGAGCTAAGTTTTGACCAGCGTTTGGGTGATCTGCGTATGCAGGTTGATACCACTTTGCCAACAGAAAGCATTACCGCCATATTTGGGCTTTCAGGTGCAGGTAAGACTTCGTTAATCAATGTCATTGCTGGTTTAACCCGACCACAAAAAGGCAGAATTGCCTTGAATGAACGTATCTTGATTGATACAGAACAAAAAATTTTTCTGCCACCAGAAAAACGCCGAATTGGATACGTGTTTCAGGATGCCCGCCTTTTTCCTCATTATCGGGTCAAAGGAAATTTGCAATATGGCATGTCACCCGATATGCAACTGCAATTTGATAAAATTGTCGATTTACTCGGTATTGGGCATTTACTGTCCCGCTTCCCGATGACTTTATCAGGAGGTGAAAAACAGCGAGTTGCAATTGGGCGTGCGTTATTGACCGGGCCTGAATTACTGTTGATGGATGAACCAATGGCTTCATTGGATCTGCCGCGTAAACGTGAATTGTTGCCTTATCTGGAAAAATTGTCTGAAGACGTCAAGATCCCAATACTGTATGTCAGTCACAGTTTGGATGAAGTTATCCGTTTAGCCGATAATGTGGTTGTTATGGACAAGGGAAAAATCAGAGCCACAGGTTCACTGGAAGAAATATGGTCAAACAGCATACTGCGTCCGTGGTTACAAAAAGAGAGTCTTAGCAGCATACTACCTGTGATTGTGATGGATCACCATCAACGTCATCAGATGACGGCAGTAGCGGTGGGAGATAAAGCCCTTTGGTTGCCGAAAATCGATGCAGTTGCAGGAACTGACTTACGTATACGAATTGATGCATCGGACGTCTCTTTAGTCTTAGAACCACCAAGAGGCAGCAGTATCCGTAATACCTTACAGGTGAAGGTCATCGAGATCTTTGAAGAGGCTGGTCAGATTGATGTCAAATTGTCGTTAAGCGATCAATTTCTGTGGGCAAGGATCACACCATGGGCGCGGGAGGAGCTTAACTTACGCACAGGGCAATGGTTATATGCTCAGATAAAGAGTATTTCACTGAATCGTCACCTGTAAGGACAACTATTCATGAAAGAAAAAACTGAGAAAAAATAAAAGGGTAGATCATTCAGGGAGTGAAATTGTTTTTCGCTCTCCCTTAGATCCAGCTAATTAAGTGAGAAACTAAAGCACATATTTTCGAATGACTTCCGCAATACCGGGCTGAGCATTATTCTTTGTGACAAGATCTGCCCGTGCTTTGACATCATCGACAGCATTTCCCATAGCAACACCCAGACCTGCTGCTTTCAGCATACTGAGATCATTATAATTATCGCCAAAGGCGAGGACATCTTTCATACTCATCCCTTGTGACTCTACCCATTGCTGTAAACGCATCCCTTTGCTATTGCCTTTTTTGGTGATATCGACCTGATCAAACCAGGACCATTCACATTCCAGACCCACATTTTTCTCAATTTGCTCGCTAACCTCACGCAGTTTCTCTAAATCGGGAGAGCTGGTAGCGAACTTCCAGATGAAATTCACATTGTGCAGCACTTCCTGAAAATTCTTAATGAGCTGGAGAGTAGGGCGTTGGTGCTTAGGCAGAGAATTTGACCACGCAATGGTACGGGCAATTGTGTGTGGAAATTCATATAAAATAGCATCATCAACATACATCAGATGTTCAACTTCCGCACCTTGCAAATAAGAAAGTGCTTGAGAGGCTTCTTGAATAGAGAGAGGATCGGCAGCCAGAACTTTTTTAGCGTGGTAATCGTATAAATAAGCCCCGTTACAGCAAATAGCCGGAGTATCGAGTTGGAGTGCTTGGTAGAAAGGGTGAATAGCAACATGATGACGCCCAGTGACAATCAAAACTTTAATACCTGTCTGGCAGGCTTCACTTAGGGCTGTTATTGACTCTGGTAGAATATTTTTTTGTGGATCAAGTAATGTTCCATCCAGATCCAGCGCGATAACGCGGTATGACATGAGTTAGCCTCTAGGTTGTTGATGATTTAAGCAAATATTATATGCTAATTAAAAACAGTTAAACTGATATGCATTCAGTTTAACAAACAAATTTTCCCAAGAATCATTACAGATCAATAAAATAGTGATGGAGCTTTAAGGAGAGCAAATGAAACAAGTGGTTTATACAGCCAGTCCGAATAGTTGTCAGATTCATGTCTGGTCTCTGAATATTGTTGGAGAACTTTCGTTACTCCAGACGGTAAATGTACCGGGTGAAGTACAACCGATGGTGGTTAATCCTGATGGTCAACACTTATATGTAGGGATACGCCCTCAATTCAACATCGTAACTTATAAAATTGGCTCTGATGGTCGATTGGAGCAGCAAGCCATTGCACCATTACCGGGTAGCCCGACTCATATTTCAACGGACAAAGCAGGGCGTTTTTTATTTTCTGCTTCCTATAGCTTCAACAACTTAAGTGTTCACCCTATTGACAAAAATGGTGTGGTCAAAGCACCGATCCAAATTGTAGAAGGGTTGAAAGCGCCACATTCGGTCAATATTGATCGGGAGAATCGCCAATTATTGGTTCCATGTTTGAAAGAAGATCGTATTCGTATTTTTGATTTGAATGAGCAGGGATATCTGACAGAAAGCCGTACCGACGAAATTACAACAGAAGCTGGTGCAGGCCCACGACATATGGCTTTTCATCCAGAAAAAGAGGCAATTTATTGCATTAATGAGCTCGATTCAACCGTAGATGTGCTGCGTAAATGGGAGAAATACCGCATAGTACAATCTGTTGATTCATTACCTGCTGATTTTTCCAGTGTCCGTTGGTCTGCGGATATTCATATCACACCGGATGGCCGTCATCTCTATACCAGCGAGCGTTCTGAAAGTGTGATTAGTCATTTCCGTGTTTCACAAGATGGCTATCATCTGACGTTAGCAGGACATTACCTGACAGAAAGTCAGCCTCGTGGTTTTGCCATAGATTACAGTGGTAACTTTTTAATCTCTTCAGGGCAGAAATCCGATCATATTTCAGTATCCAGCATTGATAAATACAGCGGAAAACTGACCCAATTGGCACGTTATCCGGTTGGTAAAGGTCCTATGTGGGTAACAATATTGGCATTGTAATTAGAAGCCGCGCAAATTTTTAGCGCGGCATTAGATTTTTCTTCTGAAGAATTATGCTGATATCCGGCTGTCTTTTAGGCAAGGCTAAAGGTGCCAACCCCTGAGAAAACAATAGGATATGTAACCAATATATGATGTTGATATACAGAAATTAAATCTCCCAAATAAACACTTCCTTTAAATAGACGCAGATATATTTTTTGCGGGTAAATGAAAAGCTGGAAATTAAGCGGAGTGTTTATAATTGTATTGGTATGGTGTATCACACCACCAAGGTAGAGATTATTAAAATTCAATTGTGGCATATTATATCCACCATAAATATACCCATTGAAATTAGCATTCCTTCTTGTATTCGGAGCAGTTCCAATTAAAACAGGATAAGATGATACTTGAATAAACGGATAACTTCCATATTGGAGGTATGTGTTAATATTAAAATATCCACTGACATATTCTGTTATATTTAAGCCAGGATGAGGTAATGAATTTGCCCCAGGGTTTTTACCAAATAAATGAGCCAGTTCAGGTTTCTCTTTTGCTATTGCCTCATAATGTAATTGTTCTTGCGCATACATATCGTTGGACTGTGTGAATATAGCTTCCAACTCGTCTTTAGAAGGAACAACTAAGTTTTCTTGGTTCATGATATATCCCTCTCTGGTTAGAATAAATATGACTGTGTACGCAATATATCAGAAAATTTATTTTTAAATGATGAAGAATATAGCTAATTATTTACTAATATTTATCAGTGACTGATTTTTGAAGTTAAATCGGATAATTATATGGCGAGTTTAATGATATAAATCGATAAATGAATAAGTTGAAAAATAGAAGAGATAATTAAATTATTAGAAAAATAAGGCCAGCATAATTATAGTACTGGCCTTAATTGTTAAATTATTGCATCAGTAATAGCATTTGTCAGTTTCGACAATTGCTCAGGCTGAATAATATAAGGAGGCATTAAATAAATTAAGCGTCCAAATGGTCTTATCCAAACCCCCTGTTGTACGAAATGATGCTGTAGAGAAGCCATATCAACAGGCTGTTTCATTTCTACAACGCCGATTGCACCTAATACCCGTACATCTTCAACCATTTCATGTGATTTCAGAGGCAGCAACTCTCTTTTTAACTGGGATTCAATTGACTGAATACGTTGTTGCCACTGGCTTCCAGTAAGTAGTTTCAGGCTGGCGCTGGCAACGGCACAAGCCAGTGGATTGCCCATAAAAGTTGGGCCATGCATAAAACAGCCGGCCTTACTCTGGCTGATGGTTTCTGCTACATGGCGAGTTGTTAACGTTGCAGATAACGTCATATAACCGCCTGTTAGTGCTTTGCCTAAGCATAAAATATCTGGTTCGATTTCAGCATGTTCACAGGCAAATAACTTACCCGTGCGGCCAAATCCGGTAGCGATCTCATCCGCAATCAGCAAAATCTGGTATTCATGACAAAGCTGACGGACCCGACGCAGATACTCAGGATGATAAATTCGCATTCCGCCCGCTCCCTGAACAATCGGTTCCAGGATGACAGCAGCGATTTCGTCATGATGCTGTTGTATCAATTGCCGGAAAGAAGCGATATCTTCAGGCTGCCATTCACCATCAAAACGGGATTGAGGGGCATCCGCAAACAGATGATTGGGGAGATAGCCTTTATAAAGGCTATGCATTGAATTATCGGGATCACAGACCGACATTGCGCCAAAAGTATCGCCATGATAACCATGACGTAGTGTCAGAAATTTCTGGCGTCTTTTTTCCTGTTTTTTCTCTTTGGCTTGCCAATATTGCAGCGCCATTTTCATGGCAACTTCCACGGCAACAGATCCGGAATCGGCCAGAAAAACACACTCTAATGGCACAGGAGTCATTGCCACTAGCTGTTTACACAGTTCAATAGCAGGTAGATGGGTAATACCGCCAAACATGACATGAGACATTTTGCCAATTTGAGTCGTTGCCGCTTCATTAAGCACAGAGTGATTATAGCCGTGAATGGCAGCCCACCATGAAGACATACCATCAATTAACTTACGACCATCTGACAATACCAGTTCAACACCACTGGCTGAAACAACAGGATAAGTCGGCAGTGGATTGCTCATTGATGTATACGGATGCCAGATATGGCGCAGGTCAAATTCAATATCTGAATGATTCATGATAAATTTATTGTAAACCTTTTTGTGTTTGTTTTAGTTGACATGATAGCGGCGTTATTTAAACTGACAACATTTTTCACACTGGAGAAATTACTGTGAGTGAGCGTCAACAATGGACTATCAAACAGGCACAGGCGCTGTTTGATAAGCCTTTTTTTGAATTATTGTTTCAGGCACAGCAGATACACCGCGAACATTTTGATCCACAGCAAGTACAGGTCAGCACACTTCTTTCAATAAAAACCGGAGCCTGTCCAGAAGACTGTAAGTATTGTCCACAAAGTTCCCGTTATAAAACGGGTCTGGAAAAAGAACGCCTGATGGAGGTGGAAAAAGTCATTGAATCTGCACGCAAAGCCAAAAATGCAGGTTCAACCCGTTTTTGTATGGGGGCAGCATGGAAAAACCCACACGAACGGGATATGCCTTATCTGGAGAAGATGGTTAAAGAAGTTAAGGCATTGGGTATGGAAACTTGTATGACACTGGGAATGTTGAACTCATCTCAGGCGCAGCGTCTGGCAGAAGCGGGTCTGGACTACTATAACCATAACCTGGACACCTCGCCGGAATTTTACGGCAATATCATTACCACACGCAGTTACCAGGACAGGCTGGATACACTGGAAAATGTCAGGGATGTAGGCATTAAGGTGTGTTCTGGCGGTATTGTCGGTCTGGGTGAGGAAATTCGTGATCGGGCAGCATTGTTGGTACAACTGGCAAACTTGCCGAAACCGCCTGAAAGTGTGCCAATCAACATGCTGGTAAAAGTTAAAGGAACGCCACTGGAAAGTAACGAAGACGTCGATCCATTTGACTTTATTCGCACCATTGCGGTGGCTCGGATCATGATGCCGAAATCTCATGTCCGCTTATCCGCAGGGCGTGAACAGATGAATGAACAGACTCAGGCTATGTGTTTTATGGCCGGGGCCAACTCTATTTTTTACGGCTGTAAATTACTGACGACTCCGAATCCGGAGGAAGACAAAGACCTGCAACTGTTCCGCAGACTGGGCATCAATCCTCAGCAGACAAAAACAGCATTCGGTGATAATCAGCAGCAGCAACACTTGGCAGAAGCGATCATAAACAGTGCTGAAAATGAACAATTCTATAATGCGGCAATATGATGAATTGGTCAGATTTTATCTCCCGGCGTTTGGCTGAACGCCGGGGCACATCTTTATGGCGTAGCAGGCAAGTCCATTTGGGTTCAGATGGGCAACTCTTAGATACTGCTGATGGTCAGTATCTGAACTTTTCCAGTAATGACTACCTTGGGTTGAGCCAACATCCGCAAATTATTGCTGCCTGGCAACAAGGGGCGGAGCGGTATGGTGTAGGCAGTGGTGGTTCTGGGCATGTTACAGGTTATACCGCCGCTCACCATATGCTGGAACAACAACTGGCGGAATGGCTTGGTTATTCCCGGGCTTTACTGTTCATTTCTGGTTATGCCGCTAATCAAGGCGTGATAGCGGCATTGATGGAAAAAGAGGATCGTATTATTGCTGATCGCCTGAGCCATGCTTCATTGATGGAAGCCGCTATGCAATCTCCAGCTCAATTGCGACGCTTTCTGCACAATAATCCTGATTCTCTGAAACAGCATCTGGCAAAAGAGTGTGCAGGTAAAACATTTGTGGTCACCGAGGGCATTTTCAGTATGGATGGAGATAGCGCGCCACTTGATGTGATTGCACAGCAAACACAATCTACGGGCAGTTGGTTACTGGTTGATGATGCTCATGGTATCGGTATTCGTGGGGATGAAGGACGGGGTAGTTGTTGGTTGCAGAATGTGAAACCAGAGCTTTTAATCGTCACATTTGGTAAAGCATTTGGTTTAAGTGGTGCGGCTGTGTTGTGTGATGAGCAGACCGCAGAGTACCTGATTCAATATGCCCGACACTTGATTTACAGCACGTCTATGCCACCTGCTCAGGCTATAGCTCTTTCTGAAGCTGTGCGGCAAATCCGGGCTGGAGATGAATTACGCTACCGATTGCAAAATAATATCCGATATTTTCGCCGTGAGGCACAAAACTTACCTTTTTCCCTGATGGATTCTGAAACGGCTATTCAGCCTGTGATCATTGGTGATAATGAACGTTGTATCGCTTTATCCCATTCACTTATGCAACAAAAATTATGGGTAAAAGCGATTCTTCCACCGACAGTGCCACCGGATAGTGCCCGCTTGCGTATCACACTGACAGCAAATCATACCCGACAACATATTGATGCATTACTGGAGGTGTTGCGTGGTTCTGGCTGTTAAATGTGTTGATAAACAGGCGATTGCGGGAGCTTTTGGCAGGGCAGCCTCATGCTATGACATGGTTGCAAAGCTGCAACAACAAACCGGGGAATACCTGATGGAATTGGCTCGTGCAGAGGATACCGGTATGCGGGTATTGGATGCTGGTTGTGGCACCGGTTTTTTTAGTAACCGCTGGAAACAATGGGGTAAACAGGTTATCGCATTGGATCTGGCTGCCGGCATGTTAAACCATGCTCAGAGTCAGCAAGCTGCTGACTACTACCTGCAAGGCGATATTGAGCACTTAGGGCTGGCCGATAGTAGTGTAGATATCTGTTTCAGTAACTTGGCTGTACAGTGGTGTAATGATCTGCCATGTGCATTACAGGAATTCCATCGTGTAACCCGTCCCGGAGGCCTTATTTTATTTTCCACTCTTGCACAGGGCTCACTGTGTGAGCTGGAAGCAGCATGGGAGCGCGTTGATGCTTATCGACACATTAATCAATTCCTGTCTTTGCAGGCAATTGCTGATGCGTGTCAACCGTACCGGCATCAATTCATACACAAGCAATATAGCCAGCATTATCCACAGTTGCTGCTTTTATTGAATTCCTTGAAAGGTATCGGAGCTACACACCTTCATCGTGGCCGTCAACAGGGTTTGATGACGAAAAAACGCCTGAATGTTCTTTCAGAAGTGTATCCGAGAAAGAATGGAAGTTACCCATTAAGCTATCAAATTGTTTTTGGAGTCATTTATTGTGACAAATAAATACTTTCTTACCGGGACTGATACCGAAGTGGGTAAAACGGTTGTCAGTTGTGCCTTGTTACAAGCGGCGAATAAAAAAGGCTATCAAACTGCGGGTTATAAACCAGTGGCATCAGGCAGTGAAATCACTTCGGAAGGGGTACGTAATAGAGATGCTTTAGCTTTGCAGTATAACAGTTCAGTATCTCTGTCTTACCAGGAAGTTAATCCATTAGTATTTGTGGAACCTACTTCTCCCCATATTATCAGTGCTGAACTCAATCAGCCGATCGAATTTACTGTGATATCACAAGGTCTGGAAGAATTGGCGGTAAAAGCGAATTGGGTGTTAATTGAGGGGGCTGGTGGTTGGTACACACCGTTATCTGAAAATACCACTTTCGCAGATTGGGTGGTTCAGGAAAAACTGCCTGTGATTTTGACGGTAGGGATTAAATTGGGTTGTATTAACCATGCTGTCTTAACAGCAAAAGTTATTCAAGGTTCAGGTTTGGAATTAGTGGGTTGGGTTGCGAATGAAATAGAACCCGCTGGCAAGCGTCAGGCTGAGTATTTAGCAACATTAAAACGGATGATTTCTGCACCCTTACTTGGTGTGATACCCCATTTAAGCGACTCAGATAAGAAAAATAACATTGGAGAATATATAAATATTGATTTATTGGTTAACTAATTATTTATTTGCTGTTAGTTAAAATAGCCCACTAAATAAGTGGGTTCTGGTGGAGATGTTGGTATAAAATACACTTTCTTTTAACAATTATTATCCTGTTTTTGCACAAAAAATAGCGTGAAACTATTTCAAAATAGTATGAAAACATTTCGCCATTGAAGAAATCCGCAGAAGAGGATAACTCTGCAACCTCCCATAGCTAATAGGATTTGTTGAGTTATCCACTGTTCCTGTGGATAACCTTGTGTATTAGGTTTAGAAAAGTAGTCTGACACAAGATGATACGCGGCTTGCACAAGATTTGCTGTTATTCTCTCCTTTGAATTTTTTTTGTTTAAAATTAGTTGGTTATATAAAATCAATCCTTTTCAACGCCTCTTGATCATTCTCTGCTTTATCATTTCAGTAGCTACAATGAAAATAGGAAAAAGTAAAATCGCTATCTGGGGATAAAAATAGCCTCAACTAATGTTAACTAATTGTTATTATCACCTTACGGTTGTTTCTGCTCTTGGTTAACGTCTGTCGGGTACAACTTTTGAATTGGGGACAATATTATTTTGCTGATCTACTTGAAGCTGGTTTTTTATCCAGTATTATAAGGGCGTTTTGGTTAGCATATATACGTGATGGATTTCAACGTGCAGTCAGTAAAGTTGTAACTTGAAAGATGAGTATATAGGCATGCAATGATATCGGGTGGAAGATGAGTAAAGAGACGAGCAAAGTATTCAAGTTATGTTCTGATTTCGAGCCTGGCGGGGATCAGCCAGAAGCTATCCGAAAATTACAGGATGGGCTGGAAGATGGTCTTGCCCATCAGACGTTATTGGGGGTTACGGGATCAGGCAAAACATTCACGATAGCCAATGTTATTGCAAATATGAATCGACCAACGATGATTTTGGCTCCGAATAAAACGTTGGCGGCTCAGCTCTATAGCGAAATGAAGGAGTTCTTTCCTGAGAATGCAGTAGAGTATTTCGTTTCTTACTACGATTATTATCAACCAGAAGCTTATGTGCCTAGCTCTGATACTTTTATCGAAAAAGATGCATCTGTGAACGAGCATATTGAACAGATGCGCTTGTCTGCAACAAAAGCCTTGTTGGAGCGAAAGGATGTTGTTGTGGTTGCTTCTGTTTCTGCAATTTATGGTTTGGGTGATCCCGATAGTTACCTGAAAATGATGCTGCATCTGACTAACGGGATGTTAATAGATCAGCGCTCTATCCTGCGTCGTCTGGCAGAGTTGCAATATACGCGTAATGATCAGGCATTCCAGCGAGGAACTTTCCGTGTACGTGGTGAAGTGATTGATATTTTTCCTGCTGAATCAGATGAACATGCGTTGCGTGTTGAATTGTTTGACGATGAAGTAGAACGGCTTTCTTTGTTTGATCCGTTGACAGGGCAGGTGCAATATAATGTTCCCCGTTATACTGTTTATCCCAAAACTCACTATGTAACACCACGTGAGCGTCTCCTCCAGGCGATAGAATATATTAAAGTTGAGCTGGATGAGAGACGTAAAGTTCTTCTGGCTTCAGATAAGCTGCTGGAGGAACAGCGTATAACCCAGAGAACCCAATTTGATCTGGAAATGATGAATGAACTGGGCTATTGCTCTGGGATTGAAAACTACTCCCGCTATCTGTCCGGCCGTGCTCCGGGGGAACCGCCTCCGACTTTATTCGATTACCTGTCAGCAGATGGTTTGTTGATTGTGGATGAATCCCACGTCACTATTCCACAATTGGGTGGTATGTATCGAGGGGATCGTTCTCGTAAGGAGACACTGGTGGAATATGGTTTCCGGTTACCATCAGCGTTGGATAACCGTCCGATGCGCTTTGAAGAATTCGAAGCTCTGGCACCACAAACCATTTATGTATCGGCAACACCCGGTCACTATGAACTGGAGAAATCCGGTAATGAAGTGGTTGAACAGGTGGTGCGTCCAACGGGTCTTATTGACCCAGAGGTTGAAGTTCGTCCAGTTGCGACTCAGGTTGATGACTTATTATCTGAAATTCGTGCCCGTGCAGCAAAAAATGAACGTGTGCTGGTAACCACTCTGACCAAGCGTATGGCGGAGGATTTGACAGAATATCTGGAGGAGCATGGCGAGCGGGTGCGTTATCTTCATTCTGATATTGATACCGTTGAGCGGGTGGAAATCATCCGTGATTTGCGCCTGGGAGAATTTGATGTACTGGTTGGGATCAACTTGTTACGTGAAGGTTTGGATATGCCGGAAGTCTCTTTAGTTGCAATTTTAGATGCCGATAAAGAGGGTTTCCTTCGGTCAGAACGTTCTTTGATCCAGACAATTGGGCGTGCAGCGCGTAACCTGCATGGCAAAGCGATTCTGTACGGTGATAAAATTACCGATTCCATGGCGAAAGCAATTAATGAAACAGAACGTCGTCGTGCTAAACAACAGGCGTTTAATGAAGAGCACGGTATTACACCAAAAGGGTTGAATAAAAAAATCGGTGATATTCTGCAACTTGGTCAACCTGTTAATGGTAAAGGGAGAACTAAGAGCAAAAGCAGAGGTAAAGCAGATTTGGGGATGGATGATTACCAAAAACTCTCAACGAAAGAATTGGAGAGTAAAATCCGCGAATTGGAAGAAAAGATGTACCAATATGCCCGGGATCTTGAATTTGAACAAGCGGCTAACGTGCGTGATCAGGTTCAGGCATTAAGAGCACAGTTTATTGTCAATTCTTAAATTGAAATGGAGAGTGAAATAATCACTCTCCATCGGCAATTTAGCTATGTAATCTGTAACATATGCTACTAACGAATGAATTACCCCAGTTTTTGCAACGTTTCTTCTATCGCTTGTCGTAATAATTCGCGATCATGACGATAAGGAATATCCTGAGCTTCCAAAATTTGTTGTGTGATAATCCTGTCATTCAAATTGCTGGTATCTGTGCATGGGCCAACAATGATTGCATTAATCATCTTGCGACCAATCGTATTCTCTATCATAGCGAGTTTATCTTTCAATGAGAGATCAGCGGCAGCATGACTGAGTTCTTTCCCTAAGTTACCGATATAAATCATATTGGCATTGCTGCGACGCAAGGATTGAGTTAAATCTTCCAACAGTAATACCGGCATCAGACTGGTGAAAAAACTACCGGGGCCGATTAGAATTAAATCAGCCTGTTCAATTGCTTCCAGTGCTTCTTTAGTAGCGTTAACATGGGGGTAAAGCATTAACTCTCGCGGGACACAATTTAGTTGGTCAATATTCACTTCACCATACACTGTATTTCCCTGATCATCTACGGCCATTAAATCAACAGATTGTTCAGACATAGGGATCAGATGAGCATTCACTTTCAGTAGATTGCGGATCAGATTAATCGCCTCAAGAGGCCGGACACTTAAATGATCCAACGCTTTCAACATCAAATTACCCAGATTATGCCCTGCCAGCTCGCCATTACCACCAAACCGATACTCAAACATAGCTGAAGCAACAGTAGGTTCCGTAATCAACTGATTAAGGCAATTGCGGGTATCTCCCCAAGCGATACCTCCTTCGGAACGTCTTATTCTTCCGGTTGAGCCACCATTATCTGTTGTAGTGACAATACCAGTCAGTCGGGTACTGAGAGATGAGAGGGAAGACATGACGCGCCCAAGTCCGTGACCACCTCCGAGGGCAACAACACGATCCAAATCGGCTAATATTCGGTTTCGCATAGGGTTCCTGTTACTGAATAAATGCAATTGAATAAATTTTATGTAATCTATCATAAAGTATGACGTTTTGAGCAATTGCCATGATTTTATGCGATTTTTATCAACTATTTTTCTACATAAATAGAATGAATAGCCGACAACAGTTTGATGTTGATGATGTTTATTAACTCTTTGTATATAAAGATATATATCGGTGTCGAAGTTAGCTTTTTATTGATTTAAGCGTTAGAATCCACACTAAGGCTTGGTTATTCACGTAATAGTTTACATGATGACCAAGTTTGAAATTAACCCCTAGCCTCTGCATCTAAGTCTTTGTTGTGTAATTTTTTACTAATTAGTTCTACCATAAATAGCCCTGTCAAATGGATACCACACCGATATGATGCTTTGGCCGTGGCTCTTGAGTCACCAGGGTGCAAGACAGAAATGCCTGCATCCCCCATGATTGGAAGGTGTTATAGTGGAACAACTCATAGATATGTTCTCCCGCAAGTTTTACTATTTGAGGTTATCGATTACTGATGTATGTAACTTTCGTTGCACCTATTGCCTGCCCGACGGTTACCAACCTAACAGCTCTCCCTCCAGGGAACACAAATCATTTCTGACCCTGCCGGAGATCCGTCGTATCAGTCGTGCGTTTTCCGAGCTTGGTACAGAGAAGATTCGTCTGACCGGAGGAGAACCTACTATGCGCCGTGATTTTTGCGATATTATTGCGACGGTGCATGAAAATCCGCAGATTAAAAAAATTGCTGTCACGACTAATGGCTACCGTATGGAGCGTGAAGTTGCTCGCTGGAAAGAAGCCGGCCTTACAGCAATCAATGTGAGTGTAGATAGTCTCGATCCCCGCCAATTTTACGCTATTACCGGACAGGATAAATTTTTCCAGATTATGCGTGGCATTGATGCGGCCTTTGAAGCGGGTTTCAGCACAGTAAAAGTTAATTCGGTGTTGATGAAAAATATCAATGATACCAGCCTGCCAGCTTTTCTTGATTGGATAAAGCACCGTTCAATTCAATTGCGTTTTATCGAATTGATGGAAACGGGAGAAGGGAGTGCAACTTTCCAACGCCATCATCTTTCTGGTGAGGTGATCCGGCATCGTTTACTTCAACAAGGTTGGCAGCAACAGCCGCGAACACGTAGTGACGGGCCAGCTCAGGTGTTCAGGCATGCAGACTATCAGGGAGAAATCGGCTTGATCATGCCGTATGAAAAAGATTTCTGCCAAAGTTGTAATCGCCTGCGTGTTTCCGCTATTGGCAATCTTCACCTGTGCCTGTTTGGAGAGCAGGGGATCCCGTTACGTGATTTATTATCCGATGACACATCACTTAATGATTTGAAATTACGTATTCAGGGCGGGTTGCGTCATAAACGTGAAACGCATTTTCTGCATCAGGGGAACAGTGGCATTACCCCTAACCTTTCTTTTATTGGCGGTTAATTTAACGGCTTAATTTATTTTCAGGAGCAAGCATGTCCCAATTAACTCATATCAATACTGCGGGTGAAGCTCATATGGTGGATATTTCTGCCAAAGCAGAAACTGTGCGTGTGGCCAGAGCGGAAGCTTTTGTTGAAATGCAGGCCGAAACGCTGGCTATGATTATGGCCGGCGATCATCACAAAGGGGATGTTTTTGCAACGGCCCGCATTGCGGGCATTCAGGCAGCGAAGCGGACTTGGGAATTAATTCCCTTATGTCACCCTTTGTTACTCAGCAAAGTTGAGGTTCAATTAGAGGCACAAACAGAACATAACCGCGTCAGAATTGAATCCTGTTGTCGTCTGGCAGGCAAAACCGGGGTGGAAATGGAGGCTCTGACAGCCGCTTCCGTAGCAGCACTGACAATTTACGACATGTGCAAGGCAGTACAAAAAGATATGGTTATCGGGTCTGTACGTTTGCTGGAAAAAAGTGGTGGAAAATCGGGAAATTTTAAGGTGGAAAAATGATAAAAGTTCTGTTTTTCGCTCAAATCCGTGAGTTGGTGGGAACCGATTATCTTGAAGTGTCCAGTGAATATCCAACGGTGGCCCATCTTCGTCAGGCACTACTTGAAAAAGGCGAGCGCTGGAAATTGGCATTGGAAGAAAGCAAATTGCTGGTAGCTGTGAATCAATCTTTTGTTCATGCTGAACATCCTCTGCGTGATGGTGATGAAGTGGCATTTTTTCCACCTGTTACAGGAGGATAAGCGTGAAAAATACACGGATTTGTGTCCAGAAAGAGGTATTTAATGTTGGAGCAGAATACCAATGGCTGGCACAGTGTGATGAAGATGGTGCGGTCGTGACCTTTACAGGCAAGGTGCGTAACCACAATCTTGGCGATAATGTCCGGGCGTTAATATTAGAACATTATCCGGGCATGACGGAAAACATGTTGCAGAAGATTGCTGAGGAAGCTCGCCAGCGTTGGCCATTACAACGTATCAACATTATTCATCGTATTGGAAAGTTATATCCGGGGGATGAAATTGTATTTGTCGGCGTAACCAGTGTCCATCGCAGCATGGCTTTTGCTGCGGCTGAATTTTTGATGGATTATTTGAAGACTCAGGCTCCTTTCTGGAAAAAAGAACTCCTTTTTGATGGAGAGCGTTGGGTGGAAGCAAAGGAAAGCGATCGGGAAGCAGCCAGTCGTTGGTTAACTCAATGATATAAAGTCAGAAAAAATACATTAGTGGAGTAGTTTGCGAACTATCTCTAAAACTGGGTAAAGAAATAATATGTCACTAAAATTGTCATTAATTGGCAGATGGTTTTGTTCATGTTTTATGCTAATGTATAGCATTTGAAATAGATTGTTTATTTTTAACAGTCTTAACCCTTAAACATTGTCATAAAAGGTACTCGTCATGGACCGATATCAACGTTCTAGTGGTTCGATTGTCCAGCAAGCTGGTTCAGGTATACAAACTTATATGGCGCAAGTCTATGGCTGGATGACTTGTGGTCTGTTGTTAACCGCATTTGTTGCATGGTATGTGGCAAATACGCCAGAAATTTTATCTGCCATCTTCAGTAACTCTATCGTATTTTATGGCTTGATCATTGCACAACTTGCATTGGTGTTTGTGCTGTCTGGTCTGGTGCATAAAATGAGTGGTGCTCTGGCAACAGGGCTGTTTATGCTCTATTCCATGCTAACCGGGCTGACGTTATCCAGTATTTTTGTCGTTTACACCAGTAGCTCTATTGCCAGCACTTTTGTTATTTCGGCAGCGATGTTTGGTGCACTGAGTGTCTATGGTTATACCACGAAGCGTAGCTTGAGCGGTTTAGGCAGTTTCCTGTTTATGGGGCTAATCGGTATTGTATTGGCTTCTCTGGTCAATATCTGGCTAAAAAGTCCGGCTCTGATGTGGGCCATTACCTATATTGGGGTTCTGATCTTTGCTGGTTTGACTGCTTACGATACTCAGAAACTGAAAGAAATGGGTGCTGAACTGGATGTCAATGATAAAGAGAACCTGCGTAGATACTCCATTACTGGTGCACTAACGCTGTATCTGGACTTTATCAACCTGTTCCTGATGTTGCTGCGTATTCTGGGTGATCGTCGTTAATTACTGCGATTTCTGTCCTAAAATATTAAAGACCCTGTTTGGCAGGGTCTTTTGCTACTGGCTTTCAATATAAGGATTTTTCTTCAGTTTGGACTACAACGAATACCGAGAATTTGAAACAATTAATTATCTGTCAAAGAGATTAATATAAGAAATTGGTGAGCGAATTTTGTTTTGTTATAGACAAGGTAATTAATGATTATTCATGATCTCTAAGATGAATTTTAATTTTCTCGTGGTCGTTATCATTCCTTGGTACGACATCAAACATGCCATTATTACCGAATTGGTCATAGATACTTATATACATGTTGTACCAAGTATCTTGTGTTTTACCAATGGAATCGAATCCCATGAAAATGACGGTAAAACAAAGAGCATTAGCTTTTTGTCTAATTTCTATATCTATAGGATGTGGAATATCTAAATTAAACCACTTAGTATTGCCCACGGAGACGGTCGTATGTTCGCCTAATGACCAGAGAAAATGTGCATAATAACGAAAATACCCGACATTTATATGATAGAGTTGATGAACAGAATCGAGTGCACCGCCGACATTTTTTAATTTTATAATATTCCGTTCCCCACATTGATCTTTTGGCTTAAGAGATACATATGTATTGAATTGATTCCAGAAGAAGTAGTCTTCCCGTTCATTATGAGTTGCGATAAGTTCTTCATTTATTTCTAGATCGGACATGTGATAATATATTTCATTATTCGGTGTTAATTGGATAAATGCTCCCTCTTTTTCCTGATGAGCAGTAGAGTATTTACCTTTTGGGGCATTAACTGATACAGCTATCTGTTTAGCTTGATTCTCCACTTTAGGTGAACAATATATATATAAAATTACATTATTTTCTGATTTATCATGTTGGTATTGTTTAATACAAGATGAATTTTCTGATATTGCTGTAAATTCGTTGGGTTCATTGGTATATGACCAAGTAAAGTTGTCATCTTCTTGTGCATTATAAATAAGTTTCTCTTCTGTATTATAGTCAACTAGATAAATATGTTCTGAAATTAATTTGCTCGAAATGGATATAGTATTACCTGAAATATCAGTTGGTTGTACTTGGATGATGACCGCAACCATATTTCTTGAGTTAGCAAATATATTAGCATTATTACCTTCTTTTATATAACAAAGTTTTATTTTAAGATCATTTAATCCATGCCAATCAGAAGATTGATTAATATTTTTAATATTATCCATAAAACTATCCTCTTAGATCATGGTGTTATTATTTGTAATAATAAATTAGTTTAAAATCCTTGTATAACAAATGGAAATACAAATAAATCTCCTTTAATCATATGTTAATTATGTTCTTATGCCGTTGGTAACTTAGCTGAGGAAACAGTTACGTTGCAGCAGAAAGGGAATGAATCCCTGGAAACATAGATAGAATCTACAGTGGCTAGGGTGAACGATCACTGCCAACAAAAAGGCAACTTGAAAAGTAAAGACTCTACTAAAAGAAAAATAAGAAGATATTCACCTCTCTTCTTTTAGTGTAGAAGAAAAAATCCGCGTATCAACTCATAGGATGGAAAAATGGTTATTAGGCGACTTCTCTGCCGTTAGGCAATCTTACTCCGAAATAACCGATAAGCGATTCCATTTGTAGTGACAATAATCAGCAATAATGGCCATAAACTATGCCAGATAACTGAAAAATCAGCACTTTTTAAATAAATTTGCTTGGTTATATCAGTAAAATGCCGGATTGGGTTTATCCACGTTATGTTTTGCAACCAGACTGGCATATTTTCGACGGGAGATATATAACCAGAGAGCAAAATAGCTGGCATTATAAACACAAACACACCGATAAAAGCCTGTTGTTGAGTTGAACAGATGGCGGAGATAAGGAGGCCAAACCCAACCAGCGACAATCCATAAACCAGAATACAACCATAAAATAATAACAATGAACCGGAGAAAGGGATCTGGTAACCCAATGTTCCAATCAATAAAACGATACTTGCCTGAATCGTTGCTACGACTAACGCTGGAATGGCTTTGCCAATAAAAATCTGCCAGGTAGTCAGCGGGGAAACCAGTAATTGATCCAATGTTCCCTGTTCTCTTTCACGGGCAACGGAAAGGGCAGTAACGATAAGAACACCAATGGTCGTTATCATGGCAACCAAAGATGGAACGACAAACCATTTATAATCCAGATTGGCGTTATACCAGTTACGAATGATCAATTCACTGTTATTGAGTCCCGGTGCATTACCCAGTAATTCTTTCTGGTAATCCATTACAATGTGTTGAAGGTAATTAGCGGCAATTTGTGCACTGTTTGAATTACGTCCATCCAGCAGGACTTGAATTGAAGTAGGGGTTTGGCTGGCGAGATGGGCACTGAAATTTTGTGGGAAACGGACCAGTAACAGGGCATCACGATTATCCAATGTTGGACGAATTTCTTGTGAACTGTTCAACATAATAACATCAGGAAAGGCTTTCGATTTAGCCAGCCGTTGGGTTAATTCAATGGAAGCCCGTCCTTTGTCTTCATCATAAATTGCAATGGTAGCGTTTTTTACTTCCAGCGTAGCAGCCCACGGAAACAGGCTCATCTGGAAGATCACGGGTAAGATCAGCGTGGCTCGTGTCTTAGGATCTCTCAGGAGAGACTGCAATTCTTTCATGACGAGTGTATATAGACGATGAAACATGTTCTTTCCTTTTAATCCAGATGCCGGCGGGTTTTCCATGCAGTCAGGCTAATAAACACGATGGCACTGGCAATCAGAAACAATAAGTTTGTGATTAAAACAGTACCGACATTACCTACTAAAAATAGCGTCTGTAGGCTACTGACAAAATAACGGGCAGGAACGATATAAGTGAATACCTGAATCAAAGCTGGCATGCTGTTAATTTCAAACACAAAGCCGGATAGCATAATTGCTGGCAAAAAGGCGGTATTCAGGGAAATCATTGCGGCATTAAACTGATTGCGTGTGACCGTTGAAATTAATAATCCCATTCCCAAAGCTGTAGCAAGATACAGGCTGGAAATCAAAGCGAGTACCCAGAGGGAACCATGATAAGGAATGCCCATAATAAACACAGCGAATACCATGCAAAGCACCATAACGAAAGAGCCCAGAACCTGATAAGGCAATAACTTAGAAAGCAACAGTTCGGTTCGGGTAACTTGGGTGGACAGAAGGGCCTCCATGGTGCCGCGTTCCCATTCACGTGCGACAACCAGAGAAGTAAGGATTGCGCCAACGACTGTCATGATAATTGAAATAGCACCGGGGATTAGGAAATGTTGGCTGATAGCGGCAGGATTAAACCAATAACGAACTTGCATATCAATCAATGGAGTCGTTGAAACTCCACGATCCTGACTTTGTTGCTGTAACCAGATTTGCCAGATACCTTTAGCGTAGCTTTGCACAAAATTGGCGATATTGGGTTCACTACCATCTGTGATTACCTGAATCGGAGCATGATCGCCGACACGAGCAAGCCGGGCATCGAAATTAACCGGAATAACAATAATGCCGCGGATTTCACTCGCTTGTATTTTATTGATTAAAAGTTGGCGATCATTGCTGATTGTGGCATCGATATAAGGCGATCCTATAAATGCGTGCACCAACTCGCGGGCATCTTCGCTTTGTTGCTCCATCAAAATTCCGAGGCGAAGTTTGCTGGAATCAAGGTTGATTCCATAACCAAAAATAAACAGTAATATGAGTGGAATAACCACAGCAATTAAGGTACTACTGGGATCGCGGATAATCTGTTTGCTCTCTTTAATACAAAGTGCTTTTAATCGCCGCCATGAAAAACTGACTGCTTTTTGAGTAGAGGGAATAGAAGCAGGATGATTCTGTTCAATGTCACTCATTGCGGCTCCTTATCATAATTCACCACGAGATCGATAAAAACATCTTCCATTGAAGGATTAGGGCGGTCAGTGGCCGATACTTGCTGTTTCAGCTCATCAGGCGTACCTGCTGCAATTAACTTTCCGCGAAAAACCAGCCCGATACGGTCACAATACTCTGCTTCATCCATGAAATGTGTCGTTACCATCACAGTCACACCTTTATCCACCATGCCGTTGATATGCAGCCAGAATTCACGACGAGTCAGTGGATCAACGCCCGAAGTTGGTTCATCTAAAAACAGAATATCCGGTTCATGCATCAGGGCGCAGGCGAGGGCAAGACGCTGTTTAAAGCCGAGTGGCAGGCTGTCGGTAGTTTGGTGCAGAATGGGTCTCAGACTAAAAGCACTGATCATATCTGTCATTTTTTTCTGCTGATGGCGGCCACTCAAACCATAAACACCGGAAAAGAATTTCAGGTTTTGCTCTACAGTTAAGTCGCCATAGAGTGAAAATTTTTGTGCCATATAACCGAGACGCTGGCGAGCTTTATCTGAACTGGTTTTTAAATCCATGTTCAGTACCAGCGCATTGCCGTGAGTAGGGAGCATTAATCCGCACATCATTTTGAATGTCGTCGATTTCCCGGCTCCGTTTGGTCCCAGTAAACCGAAAATCTCCCCGCGTTTCACCTGAAAGTTCACCTGATCTGTCGCCGCAAAATCCCCGAATTTTTTCGTCAGGTTACGGGCTTCTATCACGATTTCTGTCGGATTCGGTGGGATTTGAGGCATGATTTCTGCCAGCTCTGAGCGGTGGGAAGGGCCACCACCTAAGAGGTCGATAAAGGCGTCTTCAAAACGTGGCTCGGCATCCAGCATTTCTACATCGGGTAAACCTAGTTGCTGAAGTAACTCATCTTTATCTGCATCCGCTTTTAAAATTAAACGGAGATATCTACCCTGGATCACACCATCAGTCACTTGTGGCAAGGTGAGTGCATGTTGCAGTGTTTTTCGGCGTGAGTCAGGTTCGATATCAAGCAGAAAAGAGCGTCCGACAATACCTTGGGTTAATTTCTGTGGTTGGCCGCGATAGAGTAATTCCCCCTGATTCAGTAATAAAACATCAGGGCATAACTCAGCCTCATCCAAATAAGAGGTGCTCCATAAAATCAACATTCCATCGGAAGCGAGTTCATGCACCATCTGCCATAATTCCCGCCGGGCAATGGGATCTACGCCGACACCGGGTTCATCAAGCAATAACACTTTTGGGCTGCCGACCAATGTGCAGGCAAGCCCTAGTTTTTGTTTCATTCCGCCAGAGAGTTTACCTGCCAGCCTGTCAGTAAAACGTGTTAAATCAGTAAAGGTCAGTAACTTTTGGAAGGTGGTTTTTCGTTCTTCTCCGAGTACACCGCGGAGATCAGCATACAAATTGAGATTTTCTAATACGGTTAAATCTTCATACAGACCGAACTTTTGCGGCATATAGCCAAGCTCAGAACGTACTTCAATACTGTCTTTAATGGGATCCAGCCCCATGATTTCAATATTGCCACTATCAGGTTTTAATAACCCTGCCAACATTCTTATCAGTGTGGTTTTTCCTGCTCCATCCGGGCCGACAAGACCCGTTACAGAACCCCCGAAGATTTCTGCATTCAGATGGGATACAGCGGGTTTTTCTAACCCTGGAAAAGTTTTCTCCACGCCGTTCAGTTTTATCGTATATTCTGAACTGGTCATATTTTAGCCTTACTTGTGTGGCTCAGTAAAACGTAATGTGACAGGCATCCCTTGTTTCAACCCCTCATCGGGATCGCTGACAATAATGCGCAATCGGTAGACCAGATCGGTTCTTAAATCCGGGGTTTCAACATTTTTGGGGGTAAATTCAGCGGTCGGAGAAACAAAGCCAATTTTACCGTGATAGGGTTGGTTTTTCCGCCCATCGGTATAAATCAGGATATCGCGTCCTGCCACCGCCTGATCGAGGTTAGGTTCATTGATATATGCTCTGATCCAGACCGGATTAGTCAGTGATAGTGTAAATACTGTATTTCCGGCGGCCAGAATTGTCCCTGGTTCAATGGCTCTGGTAAGAATAATTCCGGCGGATGGTGAAATAAGGCGGGTATCTTGTAAATTGAGTTCAGCTTGTGCGACGGTTGCTTCGGCCTGTGCGAGTTGTGCTTTAGCGGCGGCGATTTCTTCTTTGCGATATCCTGTTTCAAACTGACGTAATTTATCTTTTGCGGCTTGATAAGCGGCCAATGCCTGACGTTGCCCTGTTCTGGCGTTTTCCAGATCATTGGCTGAGATCATTTTACGTTGCCATAATTCCTGTTGACGTTTCAGAAAACTATCGGCAAAGCGGAATGCTGACTCTTTCTGAGCAACTTCGGCGCGTACCTGAGCAATTTCTTCAGAGCGATAACCTGCTTCTGTTTTGGTAAGATTTGCCCTGATTGCATCGCGATTTGCTTTGGCTTGATTCAATGCATTATTAAAAGGGGAGTTATCGAGTTGACCAAGGAGTTGTCCTGCGGTGATGGTGTCTCCTTCATCCACCAGCAGATTTTCTAATTTACCACTGACCCGAAAGCCAAGGTTGACAGTTCTGACATCAACATTGCCATATAGGGTTAACTCTTTGTCATTCTTCTCCTGATAATAATAAAGACTAATAACACCGATAATCATGATGATCGCCAATAGGACAAGAGCAAACTTTTTAGTGTTCATACTACTATCCCTTATGCGTTATTAAATTTTCAACTTACGCTGTTTGTTGGTTATTTTTTTCGCAACCCATTAAGCAAAACATTAATGTGTTGAGTCAAAACCTGGTTAATTAATTCGTACTCTTTGGTGCCAATATTATCCCAACCGGTTTGGCGTAATAGAGCTTCTCGTGCCAGCCGGAAAGAGAGGATCTCGCCTAATAAGGCATGAGTATGGATTTGTGTTGAAATTTTTCCTTCATCAGCACCGATATAATAGGCGATCAACTTATTCAAGCGAGAGTAAATTGGGGCAAGCCCTTGTTCATGGATGACGCTATAAGCTTCTGTCGGTGTCAATTGCTCATGTGACATAATGCGACTGAGATTCAGACTGCTTTTATCGAAAATAAGACGGTTATAGCTAATCAAGCCTTGATGAATAAATGCCAGTATCTGGTCTTGTGAGTAAGGTTGAGAAGTAGTGATAAAAAATTGGTCAATAGTTTTAATCAGCAGAGAAAATTCAGCTTTTAGTCTTTCTGCAATATGGTGTGCAACAGCCAGGTATAACCCTTCTTTGGAGCCAAAATAATAAGCGATAGCAGCGATATTCTGTTTTGCGTGTTGGGCAATATTACGAGTGGTTGCACCTTCCAGACCTGATTTACCAAAAATTTCTAATGCAGATTCAAGAAGTTGTTGTTTAGCTTGTTCACCTCGTGAAGTCTGAGCCGTTTTCGCTGCCATGTTAAGAAATATCCTGTGATAAAAATTGCTGAAATGGTTATAAATATATCAATCGTATGATTAACTTTAAAGCTATAGCCACTGGATTTCAAGATACAGTCAACAAAGCTAAATTTGCACGACAAACGACAAAGAGTATAAAACAGGCTGATGTAAATTTACTTGTGTACTCATGCTGATTGAAAAAACTTATCTGTTATAATGCACCCTTATGGAGCATTGCAGTTTGTGTAATTTCTTTTGCGATTTAATCGCGTCTGTTTTTTCTTCCCATAAAACTGCCCCTGAATTGATATCAGGAATGGTGAAGTCTGGAGTATTTCTTATTTATGAATTTTGAGTCACTCGGCTTGTCGGCTGATATTTTGCGTGCCATTGAAGAACAAGGCTATGCAGAACCTACCCCTATTCAGCGACAGGCAATTCCTGTTGTGCTATCTGGTAAAGATCTCCTGGCTAGTGCCCAGACAGGAACGGGGAAAACGGCGGGCTTTACTTTACCTGTCTTGCAGTTATTGAGCGAATCTCCCATTCAATCCAAAGGGCGTCGGCCGGTCAGGGCATTAATCCTGACACCAACCCGTGAATTAGCCGCACAAGTTGGTGAAAATGTGCGTAATTACAGCAAATATCTCCGATTGCGTTCATTTGTAGTATTTGGTGGTGTTAGCATCAATCCACAAATGATGAAATTACGTGGTGGAGTCGATATTTTGGTCGCCACACCGGGCCGTTTGCTGGATCTGGAACATCAAAATGCCGTGGACTTATCCCATGTGGAAATTCTGATTTTGGATGAAGCCGACCGCATGCTGGATATGGGATTTATCCATGATATCCGTCGGGTACTGAACAAACTACCCGCTAAACGTCAGAACTTACTGTTTTCAGCTACATTCTCTGATGAAATCAAAAATCTTGCTAATAAATTGCTGCGTGATCCGGTTAGTGTGGAAGTCGCTCGTCGTAACTCGGCTTCTGAACAGATCGATCAGTCTGTCCATTTTGTGGACAAGAAACGTAAGGGAGAATTGCTTTCTTATATGATTGGCAGCCAAAACTGGCAGCAGGTATTGGTATTTACCCGAACTAAACATGGTGCGAACCGTCTGGCAGAACAACTTAATAAGGATGGTGTTGCTGCGGCGGCTATTCATGGCAACAAGAGTCAAGGAGCCAGAACTCGTGCATTGGCCGATTTTAAAGCAGGCCGGATACGTGCATTGGTCGCGACGGATATTGCTGCTCGTGGATTGGATATCGACCAATTGCCTCATGTCGTTAACTATGAATTACCTAATGTTGCAGAAGATTACGTACACCGTATTGGCCGCACTGGTCGCGCAGAAGCAACAGGGCAGGCAATATCACTAGTGTGTGTTGATGAGCATAAGCTATTAAAAGATATTGAACGCTTGCTGAAACGGGAAATTCCACGTATCGCGATTCCTGGTTATGAACCCGATCCCTCCATTAAAGCGGAGCCTATCCAGAATGGACGCAACGGGCGCAGTAATCAATCCCGTGGTCAGGATCAGCGAAGCAGTAACAAACAGGATAGTCAGCAACATCATAGTCGTAACCCACGTGATAGTCGTAACCCACGTGGCAAAGGTGCATCATCACAGCAGCGCCGTCATCGTAGGCCAGCCAAAGTGGCAGCAGGAGAGTAATTCCATGCGTGTTTTGCTGGCTCCGATGGAAGGGGTTTTGGATTCATTGGTTAGGGCGTTATTGAGTGAGGTCAATGAGTATGACCTTTGCATTACCGAATTTTTGCGTGTAGTGGACCGCTTGTTGCCAGTGAAATCTTTTTACCGTTTATGTCCTGAATTGCATCATCAGAGCAGGACTCCATCGGGTACGCCGGTCAGGATACAACTTTTGGGGCAATATCCTGAATGGTTGGCTGAAAATGCGGTCAGAGCGGTGGAATTGGGATCGTGGGGAGTTGATTTAAATTGTGGTTGTCCTTCCAAAACAGTTAATGGTAGTGGAGGAGGGGCCACGTTACTGAAAGATCCTGAACTTATCTATCGTGGTGCTAAAGCCATGCGAGAAGCTGTACCGGCAGAATTGCCGGTTACAGTCAAAGTACGTCTGGGGTGGGATTCCGATGCCCGTCAGTTTGAAATTGCGGATGCTGTTCAGCAAGCGGGTGCAACGGAATTGGTTGTGCATGGGCGTACTAAGGAAGATGGCTATAAAGCAGAATGCATAAATTGGCAGGCGATTGGCGATATCCGCCGACGCCTTACTATTCCGGTGGTCGCTAATGGTGAAATATGGAATTGGCAGAGTTCACAGGAGTGTATCAACGTTACCGGGTGTGATTCGGTAATGATTGGACGTGGTGCGTTGCATGTGCCGAATCTAAGCCGTGTTATTAAATATAATGAACCGAAAATGGCATGGCATGGGGTGCTCCAGCTCCTGCAAAAGTATATCTGGCTGGAAAAGCAAGGAGATTCAGGCATATATCATGTCACACGTATCAAGCAATGGCTTGGTTATCTACGCAAAGAATATGATGAAGCTGATGAACTATTTATGCAAATCAGAGCATTGAAAACTTCATCTGCTATATCTGAAGTTATTTCTTTAGCCGTAGAGAGTGGCTTGTATGTATAATTAAAATTAAAGTGGCAGTGTAATTTTTATTATATACCTTTCTTCACACTACATATCGAACGTGAAAATATGACCCTATTTAACTGAATTTCAAGGCTAAATAGTAAAGTATTGAGTTATTCAGAATCACTGAAAATGCACGATAAAGTCATTGGTACTTTTATCGAAACCGCATATTATGTTGGCGGTCGATCAGCAGGTTGAATACATGACCTTACTCTGTAATTCACTGAAGGAAATGACAATGAAATTAGAAACACTGTCCATCCATGCCGGTTACTCACCTGACCCTACAACCAAAGCCGTTGCAGTCCCAATCTATCAAACAACGTCCTACTCTTTTGATGATTCCCAGCATGGTGCTGATTTATTTGATTTAAAAGTTGAAGGTAACATTTATACCCGCATCATGAACCCAACTAATGATGTATTGGAAAAACGTATCGCTGCTTTAGAAGGAGGAATTGGGGCGCTTGCAGTTGCTTCTGGCATGGCGGCAATTACCTACGCTATCCAGACGATTACTGGTTTGGGAGATAACATTGTCTCCGTAGCAAAATTGTATGGCGGAACTTATAACTTAATGGCGCACAATTTCCCGAATATTGGGATTGAAGTTCGTTTCGTTGATCATAATGATTTTACTACCCTTGAAGCGATAATTGACGAAAAAACCAAAGCCGTCTTTTGCGAAACCATCACTAATCCAAGCGGGAATATTGTTGATATCCAGGCATTAGCTGATATTGCCCATCGGCACGGCATTCCGCTTATTGTCGATAATACTGTTGCAACACCTTATTTATGCCGCCCGTTTGAACATGGCGCGGATATTATCATTCACTCTTTGACCAAGTATATCGGCGGTCATGGAACTTCTATTGGTGGAATAATTGTTGATTCAGGCAAATTTTCTTGGGCAGAACATCAAGATCGTTTTGCGGTTTTAAATACACCGGATCCTTCCTATCACGGAATAAACTACATCGAACATTTTAGTTCCGCGGCGTTTATCGCTCGCTGCCGTGTCGGGCAACTGCGTAGCACTGGTGCGGCACTTTCCCCTTTTAATGCCTTCTTGATCCTACAAGGTCTTGAAACATTGGCTCTTCGTATGGAGCGCCATACTGAAAATGCCCTGAAAGTTGCTCAGTATCTGGAACAACATTCTCAGGTTTCCTGGGTTAATTACGCAGGATTGCCGGCACACCCTGAATATGATTTGGCTGTTCGATATATGGATGGTAAATCGTCTGCTATTATCTCTTTCGGCATCAGAGGAGGAGAAAAAGCAGCGATACGCTTTATCGATACCCTGCAATTGATTATACGTTTGGTTAATATTGGTGATGCAAAATCATTGGCTTGTCATCCAGCATCCACAACTCACCGTCAACTGAATGATGAAGAGTTGGTAAAAGCTGGAGTGTCACGTGATCTGATCCGTCTATCTATCGGAATCGAACATATTGATGACATTATTGCCGATCTTGCACAAGCACTGGATGCAGCAAAATAATTTTCAATATTATTTGAATAAAAGCCTAAATTGGATAGGCTTTTATACTGTTATGAGAATATGTGGGTTCTGAAGATAAATAAGATTATTTATATTAATTAATCCATTTTTTGATTTTTTTATCTTATTCTGATTTTTATAAATATTATTTATGGTAATTTTCAGTCGATCTACAAGTCTTATTATTTATAAAAATTAGGTTTGACTAATTTATTGTAATGCTTAATCTGGAAAAATTAATATTGATATTAAATTAATTAGTGCCGATTTTTAATATCAGCGAATTCTATAAATATTACTAATCACTTACAAATATCTTATCTTTTACTATTTGCAATTCTTTTATTTAGTGTCTTAAATTAGGACGTGGAATTAAGAAACTTTCAGTAAGATCACCCCATAGCTATTTTTAGTTCTTAACTAATATAAATCTTATTTAACTATAAATTCAGGAGGTTGGATATGGGTATCTTGTCATGGATTATCTTTGGTTTAATTGCCGGAATTATAGCGAAGTGGATTATGCCGGGAGATAATAGCAGTGGTATCATTATGACGGTGATTTTAGGGATCATTGGTGCGGTTGTTGGTGGTTATATCAGTACTTTTTTGGGTATGGGAAAAGTAGATGGTTTTAACCTGGGGAGTTTCGCTATTGCAGTTATTGGCGCATTAATCGTTCTGTTTATATACCATAAAGTTTCTAACTAATCGATTAGCAAAAGTAATAGGTTTAATTTGGTTGATATCATATGATCGATAGAAAAAAGTATTAGAAAAAGGGCATGATACTTTAATGCCCTTTTAAATTTCGGTGTGTTTAAAATTTATCAGACAGATCACTATTTTTCTAATGGAAGCATATCATCTGCTCCCCATTCCGCCCAGGAACCATCATATAGTCCTGCTGTTTTATGACCGATTATATCAAGTCCTAATACTAAAACGGCTGCTGTCATACCAGAGCCACAACTGGTAATAATTGGTCGGTTTAAATCGACGCTTTGATGTTTAAAGATGTGTTCGATTTCATCTGGTGATTTATAGCGTCCATTCTCAATTAATGCTGTCCACGGGACATTTTTGGCGCCAGGAATATGACCCATTCTTAAACCGGGACGCGGCTCTGGTACTTTGGCCTGAAAACGATCTTCCGCTCTGGCATCAATAAACTGTGTCGGCGCATTGCCTTGCAGGGCATCAAGGATCTGTTGTTGGGAAAAAACATATTCAGGCGTAAATTGAATATTGAATTTCTGGGGCTGGCGGTTGACTGCTCCTGATTCTGTTGGATAACCCGCCTGTTGCCAGCCTTGTAAGCCACCTTCCAGAATACGGATATGCTGAGCACCAAAAATCTTAAACGTCCACCACGCACGAGGGGCAGAAAACATATTCCCCTGATCGTAAATCACTACCAAATGACTTTCACTTATTCCCATTGCGCTGGCAGCCAGCCGGAAAGTTTCTGGCTCCGGTAGCATATGTGGTAATTCGGTTTGGAGATTAGCTATTTTATCAAGATCAAAAAACTGGCTGCCTGGGATATGGTTCTCCACCCACTTCTGATGATAGTCGATAGTTTGGGTTGGCATAGGAGCACTGGCATCAATAATGACGACATTCTCATCATTGAGATGTTCGCTTAGCCACTGTGGAGTCACAAAATATTCATTGTTCATAAGCTTCCTCATCTGATGTGCATGTCGGATATTGCATACATTATGCTGTTCAGTGCAAATACTGTTAAGTTCAGGGGGACGATAAATTTGAAAGTGTATTGATTACTATTGTTGTTCTGTTGATGTAGTTTCCTGTTGTACTACTTCCTGCTGTATTTGCTCTTGCTGTGTTTGTTGAGGTTCTTCTGTTGATGCTGTTGAACGGTTATACATATTCATTCCTGCTAAAATAATGCCGCCAATGGAGCCAAGAGTGAATAATACGATAATAATAAGCAGGATTTTTTTCATCTTTGTTTCTCAATAACGTTCTTAGTTACAAGGTTTTTTTAGTTACAAGGTCTTTGTCACATAGAAAGTCAGCAGTATATAGTCTTCTGCATTCCAGACAAGCGATATACCCTCCACTTTTCAAAAGCTGTTTCCAATAATGACGATATCAGGCTGATCTGATAACAACTCTGTGGGAGAATAGTACTCCAATTTTTATGCAGCAAAACTCATGGCACTTTCCAATTCAATAAAAACTCAAATCAGCCAATGGTATAAGGCACTATCCATTCATATCAATGGTTTCGTTCCAAGAGCTTCGCAGCGTCAGATGATTGCCGAAGTAGCAAAAACATTGGCTGATGAAGAAGGGCGGCATTTAGTGATAGAAGCACCAACAGGTGTGGGAAAAACGCTGTCTTATCTTCTCCCCGGTATTGCTGTCAGTCGGGCGGAAAAAAAACTACTGGTGGTAAGTACAGCCAATGTCGCCTTGCAAGATCAGATTTACAGTAAGGACTTACCATTATTGCGAAAGATTATTCCCGATTTGAAATTTACCGGGGCTTTTGGTCGTGCGCGTTACGTTTGTCCGCGTAATCTGGAGGCTATCTGTGCTGCTGATGGAGAGCAAATTGATTTGATGTTTCTGATGGAAGATCAGATAACGATTGCTAATAGTGAGGAACGGGAGCTGTGCCGCCGATTACGCAATGATTACACCACTTTTGTCTGGGATGGTTTACGCGATCATCATAAACTGGCATTGCCGGATACGCTATGGTCAAAGATCAGCACGGATAAAGTGAACTGTCTGGCGAGAAACTGTCAGTTTTACCATCGCTGCCCATTCTTTCTTGCCAGAAGGGAAATTGAAGATGCTGATGTCGTAGTTGCCAATCATGCTTTGGTTATGGCAGCACTGGAAAGTGAATCTGTCTTACCAGAAGCTAAAAATTTGCTGTTGGTTTTGGATGAAGGCCATCATGTTCCCGATGTTGCAAGAGATTCACTGGAAGTTGAAGGGGAAATCACGTTATTTCAGTTAAATGGGCAACTGGATTCATTTGTTCGTCATGTAGAACAGTATTTGCTTCAGTTTCGCCCGGCAAAACCACCCACTTTGGCCAATACTACCCGTTTGCAGACACACTGTGAAAAAATCCGTGAATGTTTTAAAGAACTATCGGGTATTACACAGGTATTGTTGCCTGAAAACAGTGAAGTGGAAGAATATCTGTTTGAATTGGGAAAACTGCCGGATAATTTGCTGTTGTGTTGCCAGCAACTCTTTAAACTTACTGATGGATTACGCGGCTTATCTGAAGCGATTTTAAGTGATCTTACCGAGCAAACCGCCAAACAGGATATTGTCAGGCTGCACCGTGCTATCTTGCAGACTAGCCGGACATTAGGTTATTTCGAAAATATGACAAAACTATGGCGATTGGCTGTACAGGAGGAATCTTCCCATGCTCCGATATCAAAATGGTTAACACGCCGTTATGAGAAGAGTCAGTCACATTTCTACTTTCATTGCGTAGGCATTCGGGTAAGTGAGCAATTAACTCAATTATTATGGCGGAATATTCCTCATGTTGTGGTGACATCGGCAACATTACGCTCCCTGAATAGTTTTTCCCGTATTCAGGAGCTGACGGGTTTACATGAAAATCATGATGATCGCTTTATTACGTTATCATCTCCTTTTGAGCATGTGCGGCAAGGGCATCTGGTTATTCCTCAGATGACAGAAGAACCCACAATTCATAATGAAATGAAACATCTTGAAGAGATGGCTCGTTATTTTCGTGCACAAGTTTTGCAGGGTAAACATCAGGGAATGTTGGTGTTATTTAGCAGCCAACGAGCAATGGACGGTTTTCTCATTTTCGTAAAAGACTTACGATTGATGTTACTGGTGCAAGGAGATCAGCCGCGATATCGACTGGTGGAAACCCATTGCAAACGTATTGATGAAGGGCAGGCCAGTGTTCTGGTTGGGTTACAATCTTTTGCGGAAGGGCTGGATCTAAAAGGCGATTACCTTTCACAAGTGCATATCCACAAAATTGCTTTTCCACCTGTTACAAATCCCGTCATTATTACTGAAAGTGAATGGCTTAAGTCTTTGAAGCGTTATCCATTTGAAGTGCAAAGTCTGCCGAGTGCTTCTTTCAGTTTGATCCAACAAGTGGGGAGATTGATACGCAGCCATGAATGTTATGGGGATGTAGTGATTTACGACAAACGGTTATTAACCAAGCGTTATGGTTCCCGATTGCTGAAGGCGTTGCCTGTATTTCCGATTGAACAGCCCAAAATACTCTCGGAAGAAGAATTAGTGCGGATGAAAAAGGATAAATAATAAAAGAGTTAATATTATTTATCCTTTAAGCAGAATTTTATGGATAACCGCTATTTATCCTACTTTTTTCAGGAAGCAGGTTTTTAATACTAATCCTTTGATTTTATCGGCATTACATTCAATTTCATCTTCCCGGTTGGTAAGGCGAATATTCTTAATTAATGTGCCACGTTTCAATGTCTTAGAGGTTCCTTTGACTTTCAGATCTTTAATGACCTGGACTGAATCACCCTCATTCAGTAGTGCACCATTAGTATCTTTGACTTCGATATCCATCGTATATGATCCTTATGTTTATTTTTAGAACAGACAGGATTATAGAGAGAAAAATAATTTTTTAAAGGTTAGTATGATTTTTTATGCTAAAACTTCTATTTTTAGATATTTTTAATAACAAAAAAGGCCGTGGTAACGGCCTTAAAATCATGAAAGGATACTTTTAATATCTTATTGCTCAATATTTGCTTCAATAAACCATAAAAATTTGTCGAGATCACGGGAAGCGGCGGTGAACATATCTGCTGTGTCTTCATCTTTTGCATCAACAATAGCCTGACGGACATCATTGGCAACGATGGCATAGCGATCTGCCAGTGCTTTTAAGTGATCTTGCACATCATGAATATCTGTTGGATAACTTTCTAACCGAGTCCCTTTATGAACATCCTGAGTTGTTCCCAGAGCAGTACCGCCTAACTGCACTACACGTTCTGCAAAAGTATCGAGATGCTCAACAAGTGTGGTACGGAAATCATCCAGCATTTGATGAATGGCAATAAAGTTTTTGCCGCGTATATTCCAGTGAGCTTGTTTGGTCATCAGGGACAAGTCAATAAATTGGATCACCATATGGTTCAGGGTAGAAATAGAACTTTGCTTAATACCCTCATCAATATTATTACGGGTGTAAATCAGCTTAGAGGGATTTTTTCTGATAAATTTTGCTGTACTCATCGTAACGCTTCCTTAATTTAAACTATACCTATCGTCTTTCAGGTTTCAGCCCTGCTGGCTGTATTTTGAAATCCAAAAGATATAATGAATTATTTTATTGGATATATTAAAAGTAGCTGATCATTTATCAGAAGTCATATTGCTTTATTCTATCAAATTGATAGTTGATAAAAATATCATTAATCAATAATGGTAATAATCAAAACCGGATAATACTAAGTTCATCCGGCCTTGATGAGTTATGTAATATGATAAAGCAGCTTATTCAACCTTTTCGATTTTGGTTTTCTGTTTCACGGTGGAAGTAGAACCAATTGAGGCACAGATAATGCAGAAAAGGGCAATCCATTGCGTCGTAGTTAAGTGCTCGTTCAGGAAAATGATACCTGACAAGGCACCTAATGCAGGTTCCAGACTCATTAAAGTACCAAATGTTTTGGCAGGTAAGCGGGTAAGCGCAATCATTTCCAGTGTATAGGGAAATGCGGTCGATAAAATGGCGATCCCTAAAGCAACGGGCAGTAATGAGACATCAAACAGGAGTTCGGGGCCGGTTTGGATTAATCCTACTGGAAAGAAAATCAAGGCAGCAATTAATGAACCAATAGAAACTGTTGCAGCACCATAGCCTGCACCAGCACGTTGACCGAAGATAATATAGAGCGCCCAAAAAAAACCGGCTCCTAATGCATACAAAATACCTATAGGATCAAGTGTGCTGACATCGTCCCCAATAGGTAACAGAAAACCTAATCCGGCAATGACCAAAGCGATCCAGAGAAAATCCAGTGGACGACGTGAGGAAAACATGGCAACAGCAAGAGGACCAGTAAATTCAAGCGCAACGGCAATACCAAGAGGAATTCTGGAAAGTGCCATGTAAAACAGATAATTCATTCCACCGAGTGAAATACCGTAGGCAAGGAGAGGAATGATTGATGACCGCTGAAATTTCAGACGCCAGGGCTTAAAGATCAGGAATAAAATCATTGTCCCCAATGCGAGTCTCAGAGCTGTTACACCGGGCGCACCAATGACATGAAATATTGTTTTGGCTAATGATGCACCAGCTTGAATTGATGTCATTGAAAATAACAATAAAATGATAGGAAGCAGAGGAAAAGATGCCGCCCGATGTTTGGAAAGAGACATTTGCAGAAAACCTCAATTACAACATGTTATTTAGGGAGGGTTATCTTCGCAGCGAAATAATCAGAACTCAACTGTATTATGTGTTGTATGTTCATTAAGCTAACGTATAATCAAAAATTAAAAAAATAATAATGTGGAGTTTAGACATGAAAGAGACTGTATTGAAGAGTTCATCAAAAAAAAATGAGGCAATAAAGAGCATTGCGGTTTATTGTGGTTCAAGTTTGGGAGCATCTGAAATTTATAAAGAGAATGCTATTCTTTTTGCAAAAGAGCTTGTTAAACGTGGTATTACTTTGGTGTATGGTGGTGCCAGTGTAGGAATTATGGGAACAGTTGCAGATACAGTATTACACGAAGGAGGCAGAGTTATTGGTGTCATTCCGGCATTGCTGGAAGAACGTGAAATTTCTCATAAGAATTTATCTGAACTTCATATTGTGGAAACTATGCATCAGCGTAAAAATAAAATGATTGAACTTGCTGATGGTTTTGTTGCATTGCCTGGTGGTTTTGGTACATTGGAAGAATTTAGTGAAGTCTTTACATGGAGTATGATTGGCCTTAATAGTAAACCATGTGGTATTCTGAATATCAATAATTTTTATGATCCTCTTATCTCTATGATTAATAAAATGGCGGACGAGTGGTTTTTGCAGGAAAAATATCGCAATATGGCGATTATTGAGAAAAATCCTACTGTGTTACTTGACCGTTTTGAACATTATGTAGTGCCTTCAATAAAAACTTACAATTAATACTGATATTAGGAGCGCAGGCATGATAATAAGAACTGCCTCTATGCAGGATCTTGATGCTATTTCATCACTCTACAATATATTATTCAGTGAAATGGCTGCATTGCAGCCAGACCGATTGAGAGATGTGGAACAAGATAGAGAATTTATTATTTCCAGTATAAATGATGATAAATTCTATTTATTAGTTGCAGAAGATGATAATGGCGATATTAAAGGCTTCTGCATTGCACAAGAAAATAAAACACCGCCATTTAACTGTCTGATACCGAGAAATTATGGCTATATTATTGATTTAGTTGTCAGTCAGGATGTCAGAAGTCAGGGCATTGGTCAGCGATTATTAACAGAAATGAAAAGGTGGGCGAAGAAAAATAACTATACTCATTTGGAACTCAATGTTTTATCAAAAAATGTTGCAGCGACGAAACGACGAAACTTTATGAAAGGGAAGGTTATAAAGAAATTAGCAAATTAATGGCTATTACATTGTGATTCAAGGGAAAGCAGATGCAAATTTCGCTAGTTGAAGTGGATGAAGATAATTATCGAGATGTTATGTCTCTTGAAGTTGAACCAGGGCAAGAAAAATTCGTTGCGTCGAATTCGGAGTCAATTGCTGAATCAAAATTCAACCAATATTGCAGGCCAAGAGTAATATATTTTGGTAAAAAATTGTCGGTTTCGCTATGTATGAACGTTGTGTGAATGAAGGAAGACCTAATGAATATAATCTTTATCGCATGATGATCGACAAATCGTATCAAAATAAGGGAATCGGCAGTGTTGCCATACAATTATTGCTGGATGAAATGAAACAACAGACAAATTGTCATAAAATATCTGTTTGTCATGATGAAACGAGTGAACGACACCACAAATTCTACCCGCATTTTGGTTTTACCGAAGTGAGTTATTGTAATGAGTATGAGGAAATGTTAGCGGAGCTCATTGTAAAAAAGGAAGTTTAGCTACTCATCAAAGAGAAAAGATATTTCCCATATGATTAACGTTGTTAACAAATATTACAGGTAAATTAATAATTCTGGAGCTTGCTAAAAGAATATTTGTCTGCCAGAATTTAAAATAAATATGGCAAAAAGTTTATTTGGTGTATCCTCAATCTCGTTAAGTCAAAATATGATAAACCTCTAAATTTCTGTGGTGAAATAATGAAAATAGGGAAACACTTTAGTAATAGCTTTATTCTTAAGTTACTATTGTTTATTATGATTGCTGGTTTGGGATTGAGAGTACCGATATCTTATATCCCACCGATGTCACAGGAAATCATCGACGATTTAAAAATAAGTCATTCTACGTTTGGTTTGATAACATCTCTGTCACCCTTGTGTTTTTTCTTATTTTCTCCCTTAACTCCTTATTTTGAAAGTAAAATAGGTTTATATAAAACCTTATTGATGACATTTATTGTCGCTATTGCTGCTTATCTTTTAAGGTTAAACAGCTCTCTGATATTACTGTTGACTTCTACAGTAATGTTTGGGTTTGCCATTGCATTGGGAAATATTGCATTACCTTCATTTTTTAAGAGATTGGGGAGTAACAGGATCGCTCTTTTATCATCATCTTATACGGCTTCTCTGTATTTGGGGCCAGCAATGGCAACAGGTCTCACTTTACCTGTTAAGCATGTTTTTGGGCTTTCCTGGAACGGAGTATCATGGATTTGGATCTTAATCCCGATATTTTCATTGTTCTTGATTTTATTATTTTCTGATAAGAAATCTCAGTCCTCAGACAGTAGCCCGCATTCCCCTAGTAATGATAATGATAAACCGGATAAGGTCATTAATCCGTGGGTAAGTATTCCATGTTGGGTTATGGCTGTTTATTTTTCTATTTTATCGCTTAATTTTTATATCATTACTGCCTGGTTCCCCGAAATTATCAGTTCTTATGGTTTAGGCCAGACTGAGTCTGCATCCTACGCAGCTCTGTTCTCATTAATTGCGATACCTTTTGCAACATTAACGGCATTTTATATCTATAAAATAAAAAGACAGGAAATAATGTTCATCATTAACCCAATTATTGGTATGTTGGGGATTGTACTATTCGTGTATGGTCAGAAAAGTTTAATTCCTGTTGCAGTTATGATCATGGGAATCGGTGCTGGTATTTGTACAGGAGTTGCATTTTTACTGCCGTTGTTGCGTTTCAATCATACCGCCAATGTTACAAGAGCAAACTCAATGATACAGTCAATTGGCTATTTGATTGCGTTTTGTGGCCCGGTTGTTTCTGGTTATATTCATGATTTAACATCCTCATGGAATATCATTATGTGGATGCTTTTCATTATACTAGGGATACAGGGAATTTTGGGGATAGTAATTGGAAAAAATGAGAAGCTTGATGCCAAATAGTATCGATTCAAATAGTATTGATTATTAGCGGTTATAAAAACCGCTAATAATATACTTTATGGATTGCAAATGCAGACAACAAAATTGTAATTTGAAAGACGACAGATAGAAAAGAGTTTATATTTCAATAACCATTCCTGTTTCTTTACTATAAATACTACGTATATAACCTTTAGCTATTTGTTCTCCTGTACAAGTTTCCTGTCCGGGGAAGAACTTGGCATAACGGGTAAATGATTCATCCAGTAATCTTGGGCTAACTACGTTGATTCGGATATTGGTGATTTCAGTTGCTGCCGAGCGGACAAAAGCATCAATAGCACCATTGGTTACAGCCGTTTGTGAACCATTAGGCGACATTATTTTACCAACAATACCGGATGTTAAAGTGATTGAGCCGCCGGGTTTAACGTATTGCAAGGCACGGAGTGCAACGTTGATCTGACCCAGTGCTTTATTCCTGAGACTTTCCTCATAGTCACTCAGCTTTTTTGGTTTCGTCCAGTTGGTTTTACCGAATACACAGACAATAGCTTCAAACATCTTATTTTTAGATAAAAAATTATCTAATTGTTGAGTATCGAAAATATCAAGCGGGTATTCAGATGAATGACGACTGGCTTGAAGAATTTCAAGATCTGTAGGGTTATCAGTCAGCAAGGGATGATATTTTTTGATATTACTGATAATGTGCTTTCCTATATTTCCTGTTGCTCCTATCACTAATATTTTCATATTGATGGCTCCGTGATTTAATTAGATTATGTCATGCCGGATAGAATAATGATTATTTAGTTTTAGAGTGTAGCTCAGCTCTATATTTTTTTAGAACTTCATCAATAACCCAACTGGTTCGTGAAGCGGATATACCATTAGAAGGGCAGATATCTTTTCCCTGTAATTGATGCACTATTGTCTGGATTAATGGCATTTGAATATGTGTGGGATTTTCAAAATGGAAATGATGCAGTGTATTGTTTTCATCGTAATATGAAATTGGGGAATCACCGAATGTTGCAAAGGTTATTTTGCCTTTTGTACCAACGATTTCTACTTTATCTTCACGAGAGCTGGCAACAAAATTCCAGATACCTACTCCCTGCACCTGATTTTCAAACATCAATGACATTGAAACACAATCTTCTGCCGGATAGGCTTTTGCCTGTGAATTAGAGTGCCCTTTGACTGAAATAATTTTTCCCAGAAGAAAATCCAACATATCCAGTGTATGGCAAGCTAAATCAACGAATAATCCACCACCGGATATTTCTGGTTTGACAAACCAGGGAAGATTATCCGGATCCAGATAACGAGATTCCATTTCTCTGAATAATTGACAGATCACAATACGTGGAGTGCCAATTGCACCGGAATCAATTAGCGATTTTATTTTGGTAAATCTCGGCAAGGCTCTGCGATAATAAGCCACGAATAGTGGCACATTATGGGACTGGCAGGCCGCAATCATTTCATTGCATTCTGAAAATGTCAGAGCCATTGGTTTCTCTACATAAACTATTTTGCCAGCCTCAGCAGCCAATAAAGTATATTCTTTATGAGTAGAAGGGGGAGTTGCAATGTATACTGCATCAATATCAGGATCATTAACCAGAGTTTTGGCATCAGAATACCATTTGGGCACATTATGTCTTTTGGCGAAATCTTTAGCCAAATTTGCATTGCGTCGCATAACGGCAATTAATTCTGAATTTTCCAATTTATAAAAAGCCGGGCCACTTTTTACCTCTGTTACATTACCACAACCAATAATACCCCATCTGATTTTTTGCATTTTATTCTTCCGGTATCTCAAATTGTAAAATTCCTTTCTAGTCTATAATACCTCCTTACTTTGTTCTATGCTCCCCGTCCGGTAGTTTATATTTTTACATTAGAAAAATTTATTTTTCTGATTTCTGGGGGAGGACATTGATGATGTGAGTCTTGAAATGACTGTTTGAAGGAGCTCTGGAAGCATACTGGCGATACTTTTTGCCTGTTGTGGCATAATAGATAACTATCGATTTTTCTAAATTCCTTTTTTATTCACTATAAGAGCAAACGTTGTGTTAAGTACAAACAACATTACTATGCAGTTTGGCAGTAAGCCTCTGTTTGAAAACATTTCTGTCAAATTTGGTCACGGTAACCGTTATGGCCTGATTGGTGCCAACGGTGCAGGTAAATCAACTTTTATGAAAATCTTGGGGGGAGATCTAACACCGACCTCCGGCAATGTCAGTCTTGATCCGAATGAACGCTTAGGTAAATTGCGTCAGGATCAGTTTGCCTTTGAAGAATGCACTGTATTGGATACAGTCATCATGGGGCATACGGAATTGTGGCAAGTGAAGCAGGAACGTGACCGTATTTATGCCATGGCAGAAATGAGCGAAGAAGATGGTTATCGTGTTGCGGATCTGGAAGTCGCTTATGGTGAAATGGATGGATACAGCGCGGAAGCACGTGCCGGAGAATTATTGCTTGGCGTCGGTATTCCGGTAGAACAGCATTATGGCTTGATGAGTGCAGTTGCTCCGGGCTGGAAATTACGTGTTTTGCTGGCACAGGCGCTATTTTCTAATCCTGATGTTTTGCTGCTTGATGAACCAACCAACAACCTGGATATCGATACTATCCGTTGGTTGGAACAAGTACTGAACGAACGCGACAGTACGATGATTATCATTTCCCATGACCGCCATTTCCTGAACACAGTGTGTACTCATATGGCTGATCTGGATTATGGTCAATTGCGTCTGTTCCCCGGCAATTACGATGAATACATGGTAGCGGCAACTCAGGCACGTGAACGTCTGCTAGCAGATAATGCCAAGAAGAAAGCCCAGATTGCTGAATTACAGGCATTTGTCAGCCGTTTTAGTGCTAATGCTTCTAAATCTAAGCAGGCAACTTCACGTGCCCGTCAGATTGATAAAATTCAGTTAGAAGAAGTAAAAGCTTCCAGCCGTCAGAATCCATATATCCGCTTTGAGCAGGAGAAAAAACTGTTCCGTAATGCGCTGGAATTAGAAGGTCTGACTCAAGGTTATGATAATGGGGCACTGTTTAAGAATCTGAACTTGCTGATGGAAGTTGGCGAAAAAATGGCGGTGATTGGTGAGAACGGTATTGGTAAAACAACATTGCTGAAGACTTTGATTGGTGAAGCTGAACCAAACAGCGGTACGATTAAATGGTCTGAAAATAGCACCATTGGCTATTATGCACAGGATCACGCCAGTGATTTTGACGGTGATCTGACTGTATTTGAATGGATGAGTCAGTGGAAGCGTGAAAATGATGATGAACAGGCAGTACGTAGTGTACTGGGACGTTTACTGTTCACTCAGGATGATATCAGGAAAAAAGTCGGCGTATTGTCTGGTGGAGAAAAAGGCCGGATGTTGTTTGGCAAGCTAATGATACATAAACCAAATATTTTGGTGATGGATGAGCCAACTAACCATCTGGATATGGAATCTATTGAATCACTAAACCTTGCGTTGGAACTTTACCAAGGTACGTTGATTTTTGTGTCCCATGACCGCGCATTTGTCAGTTCATTGGCCAGTCGTATTCTGGAAATTAAAGCCGATAAGGTTATTGATTTTAAAGGTACTTATGATGAGTATCTGAGAAGTCAGGGGATTGTTGAGTAACTCCTCCGTTTTTTCAGGCCCCGTAGATTAACAATGGGGCCTGTTACTCGCTGTCCTGGCATACCTCACACCGGGGATCTTTAAGCAATCTTATTTCACGAAACTGCATTATCATCGCATCGAACAATAATACTTTGCCTCTGGCAACTTCACCGTATTGAGTCAGCAACTTAATCGCTTCCATTGCCTGCAATGAACCAATTGTACCTACGAGTGGTGCCATTACACCTGTTTCAACACAAGTCAGGTTATTTTCACCGAATAATCGGCTCAGGCAGCGGTAGCAAGGTTCTCCTGTTTGATAGGTAAAAACTGATAATTGCCCTTCCATGCGAATAGCCGCACCGGAAACCAAGGCTGTTTTATGCTCATAGCATAATCGGTTGAGTTTCTCACGAATTGCAACATTATCTGTGCAATCCAGCACAATATCATGCTGACTAATTAGCTGATCTAAGGCCAAGTCATCCAATAATTCTGCAATGGGATGGATAGCAATGTGAGGATTGATTTCCTGTAGTGTTAGTGCTGCTGAATGCACTTTAGCCATACCAATGCGTTCATCACGGTGAAGGATCTGACGTTGTAAATTAGAGAGGGAAACGGTATCAAAATCTAATAAAGTGATCGCTCCGACACCTGCTGATGTTAAATATTGGGCGGCTGCACAACCAAGTCCACCCAAACCGACTATCAGCACTTTGGATGATTTCAATTTTTCTTGTCCGTCAAAATCAAAGTGACGTAGAACAATCTGCCGGTTGTAGCGTAGAATTTCTTCATCGGTGAGTTCGATAGTCATTTTCTCAGTTAATCACTGGTTTTCATTTATTTATTGATTTTTCAGCAAATGGTTGAAAAATTCGATCTGTACGGTTTCTCCGGTCACAACGGAACCTCGTTCCTGCTCCAGTACGATAAAGCAATTTCCGAGGCTATATGAACTGAAAATATGCGAACCTTGATGCCCGGTGCTTCGAACTTCTAACTCACCTTGCTCATTGAGTGCAGCGATCCCACGCTGGAAATCCAGCCTGCCGGGGGATTTTTTCAAAGGTGTCATAACCTTGGCGCTGAACCTCATTGGTGGTTGCCATGCAGTAAAACCCGATAAGTGTGCAATCAAAGGTTGTACTAATTGGTAGAAAGTCAGCACAGCGGATACCGGATTACCCGGTAAACCACAGAACCACGCGTTTTTTAGTTTACCAAAAGCAAAAGGTTTACCGGGTTTAATCGCCAATTTCCAGAAGTTAATTTTACCCATTTCATCCAAAATTTGTTTAGTGTAATCAGCTTCACCAACGGAAACCCCGCCACTACTGATAACTAAATCTGCGAGTTCATTGGCTTGTACAAAAACGTAACGTAGAGCGTCAGGATCATCAGGGATGACACCGAAATCAATAACGTCACAGTCTAATTTTTCCAGCATCAGACGAACCGCAAAACGGTTGGTATCATAAATTTGCCCCGCCTGTAATGGTTCACCAATTGCTTGTAGCTCATCACCGGTAGAAAAAACTGCAACTTTTAATTTGCGGATCACATCAACTTTCGCAATCCCCAGAGAAGCAAGCAGAGGTAATTGTGCGGTAGCGAGTTTCATACCCTGTGGCAGGACTGCTGTATTTTGAGCGATATCTTCGCCTATGGTACGAATGTTTTGTCCCTGATGGACAGGGTATGTAAACCGAACGCCTGATTCAGTAACTTCTGCCTGCTCTTGCATAACGACAGCATCAGTACCTACGGGGATCGGGGCGCCCGTCATAATACGGATGCAAGTACCTAAAGGCCATTCCCCTTGAAATGGTATACCAGCCAGTGCTTTTCCTGTTACGGGTAAAACTTGAGTATTGTGCAGATCAGTAAAGCGAATAGCATAGCCGTCCATTGCTGAGTTATCAAAAGGGGGAACATTAACTGGTGAGATAATATCTGTAGCCGTAATACGGCCTGCTGATTGTGTCAGGTTAATTGTTTCTGTCTCGGTAAGAGGAGCGGCTTGTGTTAATAGCTTTTTCAGCGCCTGTTCGAGTGAAATTAAACCTGAAGTATAACAATGATCCATGTAAGCTCCCAATGTGCGGCAAGTGGCATGAGGGCATTATGGCAAATATCCTTTTAATGGGGAATTGCTAGTGCTCAATGGGTATGATTAGTGACTAAGAAAAGATGTATATTAGATTCATGATTTGCTATAACTAAATAATGGCAATTAAAACAATTGATTGAATAAATACATAATCACTATGAGCAATCAAATCATCGCACCAAGCAGCCGTAACTATCAAGCTATTCAGATTGCATTGAGCGGTTTTCTTGCTTTAGTTGTTGCAATGGGAATAGGACGCTTTACTTTTACTCCACAAGTTCCATTGATGATCGCAGAATCGCAATTCACTCTGACAGAAGCAGGAATTGTTGCTGCGTTTAATTACCTTGGTTATTTTGCTGGCTCTTATGATGCAATGCGGGCACGGCAGTTTATAGAGTATCGTCTGTGGGGCGGGCTGTGGGGAGCGGTAATTATTACACTTCTGTCGGCCTTGTTGAATGGCCCGGTATTACACAGTATTGCCCGCTTTTTTATTGGTTGGGCGAGTGGTTGGACATTGGTATTAGTGGCAGCATGGGCGAATGATGTACTGGCAAAACTGAATCGTCCGGGGCTAAGTGCGGCTGTCTTTGCAGGTACTGGAATTGGAATTTTGATCAGTGGCGCACTAGCGGCGGGGATTCAGTCGTGGGGAATGAATGCTGCTCAGGCATGGTTTATTTATGGCATTCTGGCCTTGTTGTGCAGTATTTATGCTAGTCGTCATTTACCGCGTCGTGGCGAATTACATCGCCCACAGGCAGTTACCCAAAAACTGGCGTTAACTCCAGAAATTAAACGGTTGCTATGGAGTTACAGTCTGGCGGGATTTGGTTATATTTTGCCTGCCACATTCCTTTCTCAAATGGCTTCTGAACGTTTTCCCGGCAGCCTATTTGCGCAATTTGTCTGGCCGATATTTGGCGGCGCTTCCGTCATTGGTATTGTACTGGGGATCCTGTTAAGTCATGTATCGACGGCTCAGGTTCGTTTAGCGATCACACTCTGGCTTCAGGCACTCGGAATATTGATAGCCGAGGTAATGCCGGGGATCAGCGGCCTTGTCATTGGGGCATTGTTGATTGGCGGTGGTTTTATGTGTGTAGTACAACTGGCCTTGCTGTATGGACGTGAATTAGCACCTAATCATACTCATTATATGGCGGGATTATTGACCACAGGTTATGCTGTGGGGCAATTGGTCGGGCCGATGTTGTCTGCTATTTCAACATGGCTGACTGGTAAACTGGAACCTGCTTTATATATCGCATTTATTGGCTTGGTTATTGCTGGATTGTTGGTATTTAATCGCAACAGAATTTATCGGAAATAATCCTGATTTGGTGCATTGATGCAGTGACGGTATAGTTATGAACCTGACCCAATGGATTTCAATATGCGCTGACAAAAATGCGATTTGAAAGACGACGGGCGACGGGTATAGCTATTCAATATTTGGTATAGCTATAACCCATCATATAATGGAAGTATTACTCTTGGAGAAATCAATGTCATCCTTAAGTACAGAAGCTACGCTGGTGCATTCGGCACTGGTCGCTCATGGTCTTGAAACCCCATTGCGTGAACAAACTTTAGAGCCTGAAGTGCGTAAGGCACGCATTGAGGAACATATGACAGAAATTATGAAACTGTTAAACCTGGATTTGAGTGATGACAGTTTGGCTGATACGCCGGGTCGGATTGCGAAAATGTATGTAGATGAAATATTTTCGGGTTTAGACTACAGAAATTTTCCGAAAATCACTTTGATACAAAATAAAATGAAAGTTGATGAGATGGTGACTGTGAGAGATATCACACTGACCAGTACTTGTGAACACCATTTTGTAACTATCGATGGAAAGGCCACTGTAGCTTATATTCCTAAGGATAAAGTTATCGGGTTATCAAAAATTAACCGTATAGTGCAATTTTTTGCGCAACGCCCCCAGGTGCAGGAACGTTTGACACAGCAAATTTTAATTGCGCTACAAACTTTGCTTGGGACAAATAATGTTGCCATCTCTATTGATGCTGTTCATTACTGTGTGAAAGCCCGTGGTATTCGCGATGCAACCAGTACCACAACAACGACTTCTCTTGGCGGTTTATTTAAGTCCAGTCAGAATACACGACAGGAATTTTTGCGAGCCGTTCGCCACTTACACTTATCGTGATCCATCTTTATTATCATGACAAGTCGTCAGTTAAATAGTGGAGTAACGAGCCATAGGATTGTGGCTCTTGATAGTGTGCGTGGTTTCGCCATTTTGGGCATATTATTACTGAATATCTCTAGTTTTGCGTTGCCATATGCTGCTTATATGAATCTCTTTTATAAAGAGGATGTCTCATTTTCTGATGTATTAATATGGTCTGCCTTGAGTACTTTTGCTCAGGGAAAATTTTTATTTGTTCTAACGCTGCTGTTTGGTGCGTCACTTGAGTTATTGAGGCAACGAGATCATAACTGGAATCTTTACAGGCTGTTGATTCTGGCTGTTATTGGTTTATTGCACGGGATTTTACTGTGGGATGGCGATATCTTGCTGTCATATGGTTTGGCTGGCATTTTTGCGTTGCATTTGCTCGTTACCCGCCACAATCTGTTTGGCCAAGGGGTTGTTTTTTACCTGTTCGGTTTGATGATGTTTTATCTGTTGGGATTATTTCCAGTGGAAGAAAATAGTACTTTCTGGCGTCCATTAGAACAGGATGTTTTTCATGAAGTTTACTGGAAAACCCATGGCGGGCTATTGGCGATAGAGCATCGTCTGCGTCAGGTCAGTGGGGCAATGATAGTCACCGCGGTACAGTATGGCTGGCAAATGGTTGGGACAATGCTTTGTGGGGCAATGTTAGTACGTAATGGATGGTTGAAAGGAGCATACAGTAGTTACCATTATCGTCGGATGGCGTTGTGGCTGTTTGTCGTTGGTTTGGTGATCCACTCTGTTGCTCTGTTAGTTCAGTATTTATATCCGTACAGTTATTTCATCGCCTTGACTGTGCGTCATACCCTCGCTGAATTAGCGACACCATTCCTGGCATTGGCTTATGTGGCACTGACTTATGGATTCTGGCCGATTATTTCCCGTTGTCGAGTTATTTTCTGGTTCCAGCAGGTTGGCAGAATGCCGTTAACCTGTTATTTAATGCAAACTTTGATTTGTACCGTACTTTTTTATCATTGGGCGTTATTTAATCAATTCACCCGTTTGGAATTGTTAATATTTGTTCCTTTCGTCTGGGGGTGTAATATCGGATTTGCCTGCTGGTGGTTGAAGTATCATCAAAAAGGGCCTGTTGAAACACTTTGGCAGAGTCTGTCTGGAAAATTGGCAGAAAGATTTTAAACCGTGCAGAGCCTATTATTTGAAAAATAGGCTCTTATTTATTGGGCTGTTTTTTTATCCAGTTCCTGTAACTCTTTTGGTGATACGGCAGGGTAGCCCTCAATTCCGCTAAGAGCGACCTGCTGGATAGGAATTGGTGTCAGAGGACCCAGAAAACGCGGCTCACGCTTCAAAATATAAAGGTCAGCTAAAGCGCCGAGGCGAGCAAACACTTCCCGCATACGTATAGTCATCATATTTTTGGGGGAAGACACCGCATAACATTGTGCTTCTATTCCCATGTGCATTGCAATGAACAGGGCGCGTTCACAGTGGAAACGCTGGGTGATGATAGTGAAGTCATTGGTATCAAACACTTTGCGGGTTCTGACAATCGAATCTAATGTGCGAAAGCCAGCAAAATCCATCACAATTTTTGAGGCTGGGATCCCTGCCTTGATCAGGTCTTTTCGCATTGTATTTGGTTCATTATAACTGTGTTGGGCATTATCTCCGCTCAGCAGCAGGTATTTTACTTTCCCGCTGTTATAAGCGTTAACAGCGCCTTGAATTCGATAGAAATAATATTGGTTATACGCACCAGTTTTATAATATTTGGATGTACCCAATACCATACCAACTTGCCGTTCAGGTAACTGTCTAAGATCGTCAAAAACATAGGGAGCGGTTTTCCAACTGATCCAGCGATCAAGCATAATGGCTGATAGCATAAAAACAGCTATTATGAAAATCAGACTGGTAATCAGGCGCTTCCACATTATTTTTTGCCTTTTACATAATTATAAACAAGTGATCAAAGGCTACTTTACTTGATATACCGAAGCAAGCATTGGATGAACATATCGGATAGAATGCTCTTTATTATTAGCATGTTTATTGGATTATAGAGATTGGCAGTACCTATACTAAAGGCCTTTACTAAAAGGCCTGTCAATGTTATCGGCAGGCCAATTGGTAATATATCAGAATGATGTGCGTTTATAGACGCGGTATTCTGGTTTCCAGAAGTTACGCTCAATAGCTTCTTCAAGTGCATCTTCAGAAGTAACCGTAGCTACTCCCTGAATCTGGGCTTTTTTCGCGACTTCTTTAGCGATCTTACGGGAAACGCTCTGAATATCATCGATCAATGGCAATAACGGGCCAGAACCCGTATGTGCCAGTGGTGAACAATCTGCTAATGCGCGGCTGGCAGCCATCAGCATATCATCTGTCACGCGTTTGGCTCCGGCAGCAATAACACCTAACCCGATACCAGGGAAGATATAAGAGTTATTACATTGTGCAATTGGGAATTCTTGATCTTCATATTGTACTGGTGAGAATGGACTACCAGTTGCGACCAGTGCCTTACCTTCTGTCCAGTTAATAATATCTTCAGGACGGGCTTCGACGCGTGATGTCGGGTTGGACAGCGGCATGACAATTGGACGTTCACAATGTTGATGCATTTCACGGATAATTTCTTCCGTGAACAGACCGGACTGACCAGAAACACCAATCAAAACAGTAGGCTTGGCATTGCGTACAACATCCATTAGCGACAGGCTATCATTGTTAACATCCCAGGATTGCAGTGTGCTACTTTTCTGAACCAGTGCACTTTGAAAATCCAACAGATTTGGTTGTTTATCAGTGAGCAGCCCAAAGCGATCAACCATGAATACACGGGCACGGGCCTGTTCATCACTTAAACCTTCCGATTTCATTTGGGCGATAATTTGCTCAGCAATACCACAACCAGCGGAGCCCGCACCGAGGAAGGTAACAATTTGGTCTTTCAATTGACGACCTGCGGCACGGCTGGCGGCAATCAGGCTGCCGAGAGCAACCGCGGCTGTACCTTGAATATCGTCATTAAAGCAGCAAAGATCATTGCGGTAGCGAGTCAATAATGGCATCGCATTTTGTTGGGCAAAATCTTCAAATTGCAGTAGTACATTCGGCCAGCGGCGTTTTACAGCCTGAATGAATTCATCTACGAAATCATCGTATTCTTTGCCTGTAATCCGAGGATGGCGCCAGCCCATGTACAGGGGATCGTTCAAGCGTTGCGGGTTATTAGTCCCCACATCCAACACGACAGGCAGGGTGTAGGCAGGGCTGATCCCGCCACAGGAGGTATATAAAGATAATTTACCGATAGGGATCCCCATTCCGCCAATCCCCTGATCGCCAAGACCCAGGATACGTTCACCATCGGTGACAACGATGACTTTAACATTCTGTTTAGTCGCGTTTTGCAGCATGTCATCAATATAAGCCCGGTTCGGGTAAGAGATGAACAAACCACGGGCACGGCGGTAAATGTCAGAGAAATGTTCACACGCTTCACCGACAGTTGGCGTGTAAATAATAGGCATCATCTCGCTAAGATGGGCGTCAAGGAGCCGGTAGAAAAGAGTTTCGTTGGTGTCCTGAATATTTCTCAGATAAATATGTTTATCCGCGTCATTTTTGAAATCGCGATATTGGCGATAAGCACGTTCGGCCTGCTCTTCAATTGTTTCAACAGCTTGAGGTAATAAGCCATGCAGATTAAAATTGCTGCGTTCTTCTTCCGTAAAGGCGCTGCCTTTATTCAGCAGGGGAAATTCCAACAGGATGGGGCCAGCGTAGGGAATATAGAGAGGACGTTTACTTTCGTGTTCCAGTTCCATGATGCTTACTCTTTGGACTAATCAATAACAAAATCGGCAAATCAGCGATAGATCCTAAGAAGATAGACAAAATAAGTACAGTAAATGTTACTTAAATATGTCTATCATGAGCAAAAATGAGAGATAACATACAGAATTAGCTAATTAAATGTTATTTAATTTCTCGTTTTTGCCCAAAATTCTTCCAGAATGACCATTTTTTAGCAATGAAACTGTCAGAATGTATAGCACTCCGCTTGTTTACAGCCGAGGGAAATTAAGGTGGATTCAGTCGCATTCCATTGTGATAAATGATTGTTTTGTCCTTCTACTAATATCGCCCGTTTGATGGTTCGGCAATCGCTGCCTGACAAGTTCATCAATATCAGCGCTGCCTGCAAAGGGGGTAAGCTCGGATTAAATGCTGCATTTTCTGCATAGCGACCGGTATAAACATGATTTTGCTCATCCATCAAAGCAATACCTGAGTGGGATTGGCTATAAGGCGAATGACTCTGATTCGCAGCATCTAGCGCAGCCAGCACGAGTTCGTCATTAGTATCCAACTGATAGCCATGATGAATGCTATCCAGCAACAAGGGTGTATCTCCTAAATCACGTGGGCCGAATGCCTCTGGCAGATAGTCAGCCAGAGTTAACCGTGGGCGATCAGGTAAACAGATTTCCAATTTTGTTCCACTGTTTAATTCATTCATAAATTGGCGGCAATGGCCGCAAGGAGAACAATTAACAGTGACGGATAGCAGTTTTTTCTCACCACGTAACCAGGCATGAGTAATGGCTGATTGTTCGGCATGGACAGTTTGCTGTAACGGAACACCCACAAATTCCATATTAGCACCAAAATAGAAGTTTCCACTTTCTCCTTGTGCAATGGCACCGACATGAAAGTGTGAGATGGGAGCAATGGAGCAGGCCGCAGCGAGTGGCAACAGGGCAAGTGCTAGCGCATGATCATCAAAGCCGCAGCTCTGCTTAATCGACTCCACCTGCTCTGCTGTCAGCATAGCCGGAAAATCATCATTACCGATATAGGGCAATAGAGCCTTTTGCAATTTAGGTGTGATTTCTGACCAGATAGCGTGAAAACGAGCTTGCATAGAATAATCTCCAAATTAATTGAAGGTTATTCTAGGATGATCAGTCAGGTTTATAATGTGATGTATGCCATATAATTAATGAAATTTATGTAACAAAGATATTATTTTAACAACCTGTATCAAATTTTTTACCATTTGAGCGATTTTTTTTTACTTTTGGATAGCTAGCCAAAAAGATGCAGTAACACAGGAAATAAAAAAGGAGCAATCAATGAAGTAATAACGCCGCAAGTCATCAGTGCCAGCGAACTATATGCACCCTCGACATGATCTATTTCAGCACATCGTGCAGTTCCTACGGCGTGAGAAGCTGTACCCATCGCCAATCCTCTGGAAGCCTGAGTTTTAATTTTCAAGAAATTAAACAGGTTATGGCCAAAAATCGCACCTAAGATACCGACAGCAATGACACAGGCGGCACTGATGGCTGGAATACCTCCAATAGAATGAGCGACTGCCATGGCGATAGGGGTTGTCACTGATTTTGGTAATACGGAAGCCGCAATTTCAGGGGTAGCGCCTGCCCATAAAGCAATAGCTGTACCTGTGATCATAGCAGTAACACTGCCGATGAAGCAGATACTGATAATAGATTTCCATTGGGCACGGATTTGATGTAGTTGTTCGTATAGTGGAAAGGCTAGAGCAACAACAGCAGGTTGTAACAAATCATTCAATATCCGGCTACCGGCGAAATAGTGTTTATAAGAGGTATGAGTCAACAGCAGCAGAGGAATAATAACTGCCATTGAGATCAATAAGGGGTTGAAAACAGGCAATCTGAGTCGGACAGATAGTTTTTTGGCTACATAAAAGACAGCCAGGGTTAATGGTAGTGACCACCAGATATGGTTTAGCATTTTTATTTTCCCTCCTGTTGTGATGATTTCTGTTCTGATAATTGTTTTTTATGATTAGTGCTGATAATGGTGCGTTCGCGGTGGACATAATGAGAACTGTAAGCAACGGTAATCATAACGATGACGGTACTGATGATGCAGGAAAGAGCAATCGGGAGTATCTGCTGGCTCAGTTGTGGATAATATTCCATGACGCCGACCCCGATGGGTAAAAAGAGTAATGTCATGTTTTTCATTAATAAGCTACAGCCCGGTTTTACCCAATGAGCGGGAATAATCTGAAGCGTCAGTAAACAAAACAGAAGAAGCAAGCCAATAATACTACCGGGGAGAGAGAAGGGGAGATGTACTGAAATGAGATTCCCTACAATGAGGCATAAGTAGAGCAGCACAAATGCACGCAGATATCGCCAACCTGCCATCAGTACGTTTTGAAAAGACATAACGTATAATTCCTCAATGCAAAGAGGGTTATCATACGATTAATACTGTTAATGTGCTATAGGTCACATTAAAAAGCGGGTTCAAAAAACCCGCTTTACTATTTTCAGATCGTCATCTTTTCAGAGCATCAGTCTTTCAAAACCTCAGTCTTTCAAAACATTAGCTTCAGAGTATCCGGTGACTATTTGACCTGCATACCAGGTTGAGCACCGCTGTCCGGGCTTAACAGGAAAATTTCTTTTCCTCCAGGGCCTGCTGCCATCACCATGCCTTCTGAAATACCAAAACGCATTTTACGTGGAGCAAGATTAGCTACCATAACGGTCAGGCGGTTTTCTAATGTTTTTGGCTCCGGGTAAGCAGCGCGGATGCCGGAGAAGACTTGACGAGTTTCACCACCAAGATCAAGGATCAATTTCAGTAGCTTATCCGAGCCTTCAACAAAATCAGCCTGCTTAATCAATGCGATACGTAGGTCAACTTTGGCAAAATCATCAAATGTAATGGTGTCCTGAATGGGATCATCTGCCAGAGGACCTGTCTGGGTTTTTTGTGGCTCAATGTTCTCTTTGGAGTCGTCTACCATTGCTTCAACTTTAGCCATATCGATACGGTTAAATAGTGCCTTAAATGGCAAAACATCATGATTCAGCAGAGGTTGTTGGATACCATCCCAAGTCAGTTCGGTATTCAGGAAGGTTTCTGTACGGGCAGCGAGGCCCGGAAGAATAGGTTTCAGGTAAGTCATCAGCACGCGGAACAGGTTGATGCCCATTGAGCAGATAGCTTGAAGATCTGTATCCCGGCCTTCTTCTTTCGCTACAATCCACGGTGCTTGTTCATCAACATAACGGTTAGCGAGATCGGCCAATGCCATGATTTCACGGACAGCCTTGCCAAATTCACGATGAGTGAAATCTGCTGCAATTCCCTGTGCGGCATCAACAAATTTCTGGTATAGCGCAGGGTCAGCGAGCTGATCTGCCAGTTTGCCAGCAAAACGCTTATTGATGAAACCAGCGTTACGTGAAGCCAGATTAACAACTTTATTGACGATGTCACTGTTTACGCGCTGAACGAAGTCTTCCAGATTCAGGTCGATATCATCAATACGGGAAGAGAGTTTCGCTGCGTAGTAATAACGCAGGCAGTCTGCATCCAGATGCTTCAGATAAGTCTCTGCCTTGATGAAAGTTCCACGAGACTTAGACATCTTAGTACCGTTGACCGTAATGTAACCGTGAACAAATACATTGGTTGGTTTGCGGTAATTGCTGCCTTCTAACATAGCTGGCCAGAACAGGCTATGGAAATAGACGATATCTTTACCAATAAAGTGGTAAAGATCTGTTTTGGAGTCTTTCGCCCAGAATTCGTCGAAATTCAGGTCATCACGTTTGTCACACAGGTTCTGGAATGAACCCATATAGCCGATTGGTGCATCCAGCCAGACGTAAAAATATTTACCCGGTTCATCAGGCACCTCAAAACCGAAATAAGGCGCATCGCGGGTGATATCCCATTGTTGCAGACCGGCTTCGAACCACTCCTGCATTTTGTTTGCTACCTGCTCTTGCAAGGTGCCAGAGCGGGTCCATTGTTGAAGCATATCGCTGAATGCTGGCAGGTCGAAGAAGAAATGCTCTGTGCTACGCATTTCTGGTGTTGCACCGGATACAACTGAACGAGGGTTGATCAACTCTGTTGGAGAATAGGTCGTTCCACACACTTCGCAGTTATCGCCGTACTGATCTTCTGCCTTACATTTTGGACAGGAACCTTTGACGAAACGATCAGGCAGGAACATGCTTTTTTCTGGATCGAACAGTTGAGAAATGGTTCGGTTCTTGATGTAACCGTTTTTTTTCAGTTTCAGATAAATTTCTGATGCAAGCGCTTTATTTTCTTCACTGTGCGTAGAATGGTAGTTATCGTAACTGATAGCAAAACCAGCAAAATCCTGTTGATGTTCCAGGTGCACTTTGTCGATCATCTCTTCTGGCGAAATCCCTGCCTGCTGAGCTTTCAGCATGATTGGTGTACCGTGAGCATCGTCAGCACAGACAAAGTGCACCTCTTTGCCGCGCATTCGATGATAACGAACCCAAATATCAGCCTGAATGTGTTCTAAGATGTGACCGAGATGAATTGGACCGTTAGCATAGGGTAACGCACAGGTCACCAGTAGTTTTTTCGCGACTTGAGACATAGTTAGGATCTGACTTCCATAAATTGAAAAGGGTTTTTGATGTTACCTGATAAGAAGCATTGTCGCTAGGGTAATGCGAGAACTTCATCACTTTTGTTTTGTACTTATCGTAAGCTATCTGCTTCTGCTATGATGGACGAACAGTTTTAGGTTGAAAAAGATAAATCAAAAGGAGCCGGGATGAACTCACGATCCACCGAGCAGACCAATCCTGACCTGCTGAGAGAAAGCGTTGCGAAAATATTGGCAGCGTTCAAACATCCGACATTAGAACAAGATTTAGTGACTCTGAAAGCATTACATCGTTGTACTGTTCTGGATGGGATATTACATATTGAATTAATGATGCCTTTCGTTTGGAAACGCGCTTTTGAAACACTGAAGGAAGAAACAATTCATCTCTTACAAGCTGCTACAGGTGTAAAAAGTGTTGAATGGCGGCTTTCCCATGATATCTGTACTTTACGCCGAGCTAACAATTTACCGGGTGTTAATGGCGTACGTAACATTCTGGCAATCAGTTCAGGAAAAGGGGGGGTGGGTAAATCCAGCACGGCAGTGAATCTGGCACTGGCTTTAGCTCAAGAAGGGGCAAAAGTAGGTATTCTGGATGCAGATATCTACGGCCCATCGGTTCCTAATATGCTTGGGACAGCCAAAGAGCGGCCGACTTCACCTGATGGTCAGCACATGGCCCCCATTATGGTACATGGCATGGCGACAAATTCCATTGGTTATCTTGTCACCGATGATAACGCAATGGTATGGCGTGGCCCGATGGCCAGTAAGGCACTTATGCAGATGCTACAAGATACATTGTGGCCGGATCTGGACTATTTGGTAATCGATATGCCACCGGGAACTGGGGATATCCAGTTAACATTATCCCAGAATATTCCCGTGACTGGTGCATTGGTTGTCACAACACCGCAGGATATTGCCTTGATTGATGCTATAAAAGGCATTGTCATGTTCCAAAAAGTCAACGTACCTGTATTAGGTATTATTGAGAACATGAGCACACATATCTGTAGTCACTGTGGCCAACATGAGCCGATTTTTGGCGAGGGAGGTGCAGAAAGACTGGCGGAAAAATACAAATGCCAATTATTGGGTAAGATCCCTCTGCATATTTCACTGCGTGAAGATCTTGATCGCGGAGAGCCTACGGTTATCAGCCAACCTGATAGCGAATTTGCGGGTATTTATCGTGAAATTGCCGCTAATATTTCTGCCCAGATGTACTGGCAAGGAGATAAAATCCCAACTGAAATTTCTTTTCGTGAAGTTTGATTTAAGTGATCATTCAATTTAAGTGATCAAGAGTGCATAGCAATACACTGCTTGAGGTACATCTTCTGAATAAATGATACACAGCCCTGTAGGTAAACTGATAAAGGAATATAACGGCTTTATTGAGAGATTTAATAGACTAGATTAATGATTATTCCATTGATACTGCTGTCATTTAATTGTGGTTTATGGCACAGGGATAACGCAATATCAAAAAGTAGAACAATGGCTCTATTGTTACAAGGCCTTTTGGTACAGAGCAATTGTTCTACACTTGGCGGTTTCTATTTTATCTACTATACCTATCATCTGAAATTTAACAGAATATCTTCAAGGAACTATTTCGGACACAATCTTGAGATTGGTTTTGGGAATCGTTTTGGTATTGGTTTTTGAACATTACTTTTAAGTTATTTTTCCATTTGCAGACCTGTGATTGCGGAATTTTTATGCGAAGCGTATCGAAAAAAGCGAGACTTATCTTGTTTGCGCTGGCATAGAAGCTACTAACTCCCTATAATCCGCCAAACATAGCGTGACAGAATGCTATTTTCCCACTTTATTTTTTCTTTTTAACCAGGTTATTTCTAGTATGGCTGATGAAGCACATAAGTGTACAATCGTAGGTATTTCAGGTGCCTCCGCTTCGGGCAAAAGCCTTATTGCCAGCACACTTTATAGAGAATTACGCGTTCAGGTTGGCGATCACAATATCGGAGTTATTCCAGAAGATTGTTATTATAAAGACCAAACTGATACCCCGCTGGAAGAACGCTATAAAGTCAATTATGACCACCCAAGTTCAATGGATCACAATTTACTATTCGAACATATTCAGGCACTGAAAGCCGGGAAGTCCGTTGAATTGCCCCAATATGACTACGTTGCTCATACCCGCAAACCAGAATCCATTCATTTTGAACCGAAGCGAGTTATTATCCTTGAAGGTATCCTATTATTAACGGATAAGCGTTTGCGTCAGGAACTGGATTTTTCTATTTTTGTTGATACACCATTGGATATCTGTCTGATGCGTCGCATCAAGCGCGATGTCAATGAGCGTGGGCGTTCACTGGATTCTGTAATGGAACAGTATAAAAAAACAGTTCGTCCGATGTTCCTGCAATTCATCGAGCCATCAAAACAATATGCAGACATTATTGTTCCCCGTGGTGGTAAAAACCGTGTGGCTATCGACATATTGAAAGCTAAGATTGGCCAATTTTGCGAATAACCTGATGTTCAGGAATTCATAAGTATCATCGTATTTTGAGAGGAAGTAATGCGACTCTGTGACCGTGACATTATTAAATGGCTTGATGAAGGTAAACTGGAAATTACCCCACGTCCTCCTGTTGAACGTATTAATGGGGCAACGGCTGATGTTCGCCTTGGGAATCAGTTTCGCGTTTTTCGTGGTCATACTGCTGCTTATATTGACCTGAGTGGTCCTAAGGCCGAAGTCAATGCGGCACTTGATCGTGTCATGAGCGATGAAATTAGTTTGCCGGATGGGGAGGCTTTTTTTTTGCATCCTGGCGAACTGGCACTGGCAGTGACACTGGAATCTGTCACATTGCCTGCTAATCTGGTTGGTTGGTTAGATGGTCGTTCATCTCTGGCTCGTCTTGGTTTGATGGTCCATGTCACTGCTCACCGGATTGATCCAGGCTGGCGTGGTCAAATTGTTCTGGAATTCTATAATTCAGGAAAATTACCGTTAGCCTTGCGTCCGGGCATGGTCATTGGAGCTTTGAGTTTTGAGCCGCTTTCAGGCGTTGCTGACCGCCCTTATAACCGACGTCAGGATGCTAAATATAAAAATCAGAAAGGAGCAGTGGGGAGCCGAATCAGTGAAGATTAATCTTTCCTGGTGAAAATTTCTGGTAAAGTAATCATTTGGTGAAAATAGTCATCTTGTGAACATGAGACTGGGGAAGTCATGAAAAGATTGTTGACGACACTCGTTATTTTATTAGTAGTAGTTGTTACGGGGTTAACAGCATTAGTTGTGTTGATTAATCCAAACGATTTTCGTGGTTACATAGTCAAACAAGTACAAAAAAAGAGTGGCTATCAGCTTGTGTTGCAGGATGATCTACGTTGGCATGCCTGGCCAAAATTGAGTATTTTGACCGGGCAGGTATCACTGACGGCTCCCAATGCAAAAATGCCTGCAGTTATGGCAGAAAATATGCGCCTGGATGTTGAATTACTGCCATTGTTATCTCATCAACTTTCTGTCAAAGAAGTGATGCTTAAAGGCGCTGTTTTGCGGTTTACACCGGATAGTCAGCCACAAAAAAAACCAGAAACCCCCATTGCGCCTGAAGGTGATTTTCATTATCCCGTAGCGAACGATGCCCACAGTTGGAAACTGGACATTGATAAGATCAAAGTAGAGGATAGCTTGTTGATTTGGCAAATCGATACCCATTCGCAGTTAAATATGCGGGATATTGATTTGCTGATGAAACGCCAGGATCAGAGCCACGTTAATTTCGAACTCAATGGCAAGATCAATAAAAATCAGCAAGAATTTGCCTTTGGGGTTAAAGCTTCTTTCGGTATTTCTGATTATCCACACAATTTAACTGGTGATATCAGTTCGTTTAAATATCAGCTACAGGGTGTTGGGCTTCCGCCAGAAGGTATAGCAGGAACGGGTAGTGCCGCTGTAAAATATGATGCTTTTTCCTCATCTGTTTCGTTGCAGAAAATAGCACTGACAATGAATGGCAGCGAATTGACAGGTAATGTTGCGGTTAAACTGAAAGATAAACCACACTATTCCATCAATCTGTCTTCGCCAAAATTAGATTTAGATAATTTGTTAGGATGGGATAAATTATCACAGCATAGTTTACAGGCAAAACTTGATTATCGGGCTGAGAATAATTCGGCAAAACCTGTGATTGCAAAATCTGTTTCTCCTTTATCAAACTATGATCTCAGTTTTCTGAAAGAACTTAATGCTCATCTGTTATTCATGGCGAATAAATTTATTTATCAAGGTATGGATATTGATAATTTTGTCTTTAAAGCTGTCAATGATGAGGGAATAACAGAGATTTCGAAATTGAGTGGTAACATATTTGGTGGTCGTTTTGCACTGCCTGCCACCATTGATGCAACAGTTAATCCAGCTAAATTACATGCGAAACCTCTGCTGCGAGATATTGACTTACAACCATTGCTGAAAGCTTTGGCTCTGCCATCGGTGTTTAGTGGACAACTTACTCTGGATGGAGATCTTTTGGGAGATGGCTACGATGAATATGCAGTCACCCATTACTGGCGGGGAGATCTAAATATTGGCCTGAGAAATGCACGTTTGGACGGGTTGAATATTCCTTTGCTTATTCAACAATCTTTTTCGAGAATGACTGATTTGATTCAACAGCCGACGAATATTCAGAACTTTACTGATGCACAAAATCTATCAGTAAAAGCTCAATTGAATAAAGGTAAGATTAAAATTAATAACCTTTCTGCAATATCTGGTATTTCGAGAATTGAAGGGCAGGGTGAGGCAAATTTATTGAAACAGAATGTCGATGTTGCATTGGCGGTTCAGTTAACCAGTGGGTGGGGGCAAGAAAGCGAATTAGTTAGTCGTTTAGAAAAACTAAAAATACCACTGCGGGTTTATGGTAATTGGGACAATCTGCAATATACCTTGAATGTAGAACCAATATTGCGTGATGAATTACAGCAAAAAGTCAAACAATCCCTCAAAAACTGGCTTGAGAATGACGATAATAGTGAAGTAAGAAAAAGACTGCTGAATAACTAGTTGAATTTATGATAATTGATAAAGTAAACAGGTGAAAAAATTGATAGCGGGTTGATAGTGGTGTTACACCACTATCAACTTATAGCTCAAATAACAGATGGGTTTTTCATCTCCTGTTTCTGTTAATACCCCATAACCTCATAATAAAATTGTGGAGTCCAGCCTAATTGTGGAGTAGTGACCGATATAGTTAAGGTATCTTTCGATATTCCCATTCCATCCGGATTATTGCGCTGTATTTTAACATCAGCCGGGTAGCTAGGGTTTTGGCTATCGAAATTATCTCCGACAATACTGGCATGACATGAAATGATGCCATTTGACAAGCTGATTGGTAATTGTACCTTGTAGTAATTGGTGTAATACGTTATTCCACCGAAAACTGATATATTAACTTCTTGAATTGAGCCACTGGCTACGGCAATCCCGTTTATCTGGATAATATCACCAAGTCTGATGACAGTGGCGTCTTGTCCGATTAAACGAGATTCAATATTTAATCCAACCAGATTAGCTAAACCAAGATTTCTTACAAAAGCATTTTTGTCTGGAATATCAGCTCCATTCTCATTTTTTGCCAACCGACTATTGGCATTCGTGTTTACTTTCCCTATACGAGAATCTACTTCGTTTTTGCTATAGGCGCCTACATCGGATGCAGTAAGTACAATATCTGTTAATAGTGCCTTACTATTCACTGTACGAGTTAATGGAACTTTGCCGTTTACATTATTATTGGCATCATTTGCTAACTTCCTGACTGTATGAATTTGTTGATCGATTTCTCCTCTAGTATAGGTATCTATATCAGATGCAGTAAGTGTAATGTCTGTTAACAGTGCTTTATTATTTACTGTACGAGTCATTGGCACTTTGCTATCAGCATTGTTATTGGCAGAATTTACTAGCCCATGAATATTATCAATAAGCTGGCAAGTTTCTTCTTTGTTGTAGGCGTCGACATCAGCCGCCACCAATTTAATATCATTCACTAACTCTTTATTGTTGATGCGGCGGGTTAACGGCACTTTGCTGTCTGCCACTTTCATGACTTGTGCATCACCGTCTTTGATCCGCGTATCGGCTTCGGCCTTGGTATAGGCGCCAACATCGGCGGCGGTCAGGGTAATGTCATTGACCAGCTCTTTGTCATTGACACGGCGGGTTAACGGCACTTTGCTGTCCGCCACTTTCATGACTTGTGCATCACCGTCTTTAATCCGCGCTTCGGTTTCTTCTTTGGTATAGGCGCCAACATCGGTGGCAGTCAGGGTAACGTCATTGACCAGCTCTTTGTCGTTGATGCGGCGGGGTAACGGCACTTTGCTGTCCGCCACTTTCATGACCAGTGCGTCACCGTCTTTGATCCGCGTATCGGTTTCGTCCTTGCTGTAAGCGCCAACATCAGCGGCAGTCAGGGTAATGTCATTGACCAGCTCTTTGTCGTTGACACGGCGGGTTAACGGCACTTTGCTGTCCGCGGCTTTCAGGGCCTGTTGCGCTTCCTGCATAGCCTTCTGGGCTTCCTGCATGATCGGGGCATCGCCGTCTTTAATCCGCGCATCGGTTTCGTCCTTGCTGTAAGCGCCGACATCGGCCGCCACCAGGGTAATGTCATTGACCAGCTCTTTATCATTGATGCGGCGGGTTAACGGCACTTTGCTGTCCGTCACTTTAATGATCTGCGTATCGGTTTCGGCCTTGCTGTAAGCGCCAACATCGGCGGCAGTCAGGGTAATGTCATTGACCAGCTCTTTGTCGTTGACACGGCGGGTTAACGGCACTTTGCTGTCCGCCACTTTAATGATCTGCGCATCGGTTTCAGCCTTGGTATAGGCATCAACATCCGCGGCCATCAGGGTAATGTCATTGACCAGCTCTTTGTCGTTGACACGGCGGGTTAACGGCACTTTGCTGTCCGCGGCTTTCAGGGCCTGTTGCGCTTCATGCAGGGCTTTCTGGGCTTCCTGCATAGCCTTCTGGGCTTCCTGCATGATCGGGGCATCGCCGTCTTTAATCCGCGCATCGGTTTCGTCCTTGCTGTAAGCGCCAACATCGGCCGCCACCAGGGTAATGTCATTGACCAGCTCTTTGTCGTTGACACGGCGGGTTAACGGCACTTTGCTGTCTACGGCTTTCATGACCAGTGCATCACCGTCTTTGATCCGTGTATCAGTTTCGTCTTTGCTGTAAGCCCCGACATCGGCGGCAGTCAGGGTAATGTCATTGACCAGCTCTTTGTCGTTGACACGGCGGGGTAATGGCACTTTGCTTTCCGCGGCTTTCAGGGCCTGTTGCGCTTCCTGCATAGCCTTCTGGGCTTCCAGCATGATCGGGGCATCGCCGTCTTTAATCCGCGCATCGGTTTCGGCCTTGGTATAGGCATCAACATCCGCAGCGACCAGGGTGATGTCATTGACCAGCTCTTTGTCGTTGACACGGCGGGTTAACGGCACTTTGCTGTCCGCGGCTTTCAGGGCCTGTTGCGCTTCATGCAGGGCTTTCTGGGCTTCCTGCATAGCCTTCTGGGCTTCCAGCATGATCGGGGCATCGCCGTCTTT
>NZ_NKHP01000021.1 GCF_014467235.1 Xenorhabdus indica
TTGATCAAAAAAATTAAGATCTTTTTGAATACAGCCTCAGCAAGTAGCTGGAAAGGAATAGGAAATATGGAAGTCTCATAATTATGAAAAGGTATTTAGGACATGGGGATGGAAGAGGACGATATATTAATCAAGTCTATTATCAAAGCGGGAGGGAAGAATAAGAATGATTAGAGATATTGCTAATTGAGGGCTGATATATTAGATAAAGTCCTAATAGAATAAATAAAATTTTAAGTTGATTTAAAAAGAGGTTTATTATGAAAAATAATGTTATTTTATCTCCGGAACAGGAAAAATTCCGTACTATGATAAATGATTATCCTCGTGTTTCAATGTTCTGGGATTGGCAGATACGCGAGATTGATTTCTATTTATGGGAGAGAGATAAGAATACACTTAGTCTTCAAGAGAAAATATTGGCTCAGTTTTTCATATCTATATGGACTAAAAGTAATAAATGGAATTTTGATTTCACAGATGCAGGGCTTTACTTAAACAAAAAAGAGCGGCAGCTAATTGCAAATTTGATTTTAGAACCTTTTTGGCCTTAATCGTACTTGAACTACTAATTACCTCTTTTTTAGTACATAAAAATTACTTTTCGAGGTTGACAATTAGTTAAGCTGAGCAGAAAATAAAATTGTTCTTATTGTTGCTTTATGCAACTTATCAATGCTTTGACAGTCTGAAAGAAGCGCTTTCGGGTGACTGTATTAATCAATGTTCCAATAGTCTGAGAGGAACGCCTTTGGGTGACTATATTATCTGCCAAACCTGAAAAGGTAGACAGTAAATACTCTGGGTAAACCCGTTTATTCTTTGAAAACGGGGATCGCTAAAGCGATTAAGAAACTTTTCACAACGATTGCTTAAAATAGCATCATCAATCATTCTACTCTTTTCACCCAATGGGGAAATTTTCCTCACTGGGAAGATTTCTCCTTCTTTTGTTGGAGAAATTTTATGAATAATACATTAACTAATAATAATATTATTAGTAAACCGTCTTTTTTACATACGCCTTATGAAGCTGGCGTTTCGTTGCGTTCGGATGTGTTTCAGAGTCAGTTCATTGTCTTAGTCGATGGTGATGCTGAGTATCCTGAAGATGATCCTAATTATGGTACATATTACAGCGAAAAAATATTAACTGTTTGCAAAACATCAACGCTTACTGATGCAGTTCAAAAGCTTAAAGTCCTTATTGAGGAAGATAATTGGGCCTTTAGGGATGAAGATGTAGATTATTACGATACCGATTTTGGGCGTGATATGGGACCTATAAGCTTTAATCCTCGAAAGGTAACAATCTATGACCGATATAACAGGAGAGTCTTAGGAAGATATATAACGCCTAAAATTATTTGGGCGCGATCGGTCACTCGAAAAGATGAGCTTGTTGCGTTGGAAAAAGAACGTCAGCGTTTGCGTGATGAAAGCGCCTATGAACGTGGTTGTGATAACTATAATAAGGCTCAGTATTTGTGGAAAAAGGCTGATTCGTTATTATTACATGTTACCGACTCCAAGTTTTTGGTACATGAAGAAATGGATAATATTCTTCTACAAGATGCTTCGGTTTCATGGAATGATTAGTGAGGAAAGGTATGGAAAGGGTATTCTCAAAGGTCTTCATTAATTGGCTGAATCCATGTAAAAACTGTGAGTACCAAGGTGTGTACGTAAAGAATGGTGATAGTGATTTTCTTTGTGAAAACGATGATGTGACATGTATGAAATGTGAACATCATGGCGTAATTCAGATTAAAGTAGATCGTTATCGTAATCATCATTACGTAGTTTCATGGGACGAACTATTTGTAAAAACAGATATTAATTAACAATAGTTAATTGTATAAACCAACCCGCAGGGAAATTTCCCTGTGGGAAAGTCCCTGCTTTTTATTTTTATTATATAAGGATTAAAAAATGGGACTTGATATTCACTTTTTCTCAGGTGAAAAAACAAAAAAATGTGCTGATCGTGATATAGAAATGGGATACTTTCGAAAAGTTAATCCACTTTTGTACTGGATTGATAGAAATGTTCAAAGTGTTGATAACTGTAAAGAGATATTAATACCAAAACATAAACTTGAAGAATTGTTAGCGGATTTAAATAGGTTAACAAAAGAGAATTGTATTCAGGTATATCCTACAGCAGATGGTTTTTTCTATGGCTCAATTCAATATGATCAAGATTATTGGTCGGATGTTGAAAGGGTAAAAAACTGGATTAATAGTTTATTAAAGTCTTTTGATTTTAATAAATACAATTTGTTTTTTTGGGCATGGTGGTAATTTGATCACGGATAGTTCAGAAAAAAAGAACCGAAAGGTTACATGAGTAAGAGTTGATTTAATACTCTTATCTTACTTATTTCACCAGGCGGTGTACTCTCACCGCCTGGGAGAGTACACCTTTTTATTAGGAGTATTCTCTATGAAAAAGAAAATTAACGTGGAAAAGGATATCTATCAACAGGTGACTGATAAAATTATTAGTGCCTTGGAAAAAGGCACTCTTCCGTGGAAAAGGCCCTGGCGTTCTGCGACTAAACAATTTGGGAATATGTTACCTACTAATGCAATGACTGGAAACCATTATAATGGTGTGAATATACTATTGTTGTGGATGTCTGCGGAGGAGATGGGAACTAATATCAACAGTTGGTTAACGTATCGCCAAGCTCAACAGTTAGGGGGACAGGTTCGAAAAGGAGAGCGTTCTACTCTTACTGTAATATATAAATCGTATGAAATTCAGGCTAGAGATGAAGATAACGATAACGGTTTATTGTTTGACAGTGAAGGCCAACCTCTGATGAAGCAGTGTGCCATGCTGAAGAGTAATCAGTTATTCAATGTTATTCAGTGTGACGGGCTGCCAGAACATCTATTACATGAAGGTGGACGAATACCGGAAGATAGACAGAAAATTCTTTCACCTAGAATCAGGAGCGAAGTATCCACAATGTTGAATGCTACTGGTGTAAAGATGACTTCATTACCACAAAATAGGGCTTATTACGGAATAATTGGTGATCGTATCGTAATGCCTCTTGTAGAGCAATTTAATACGGAAGCTGACTATTGGTCTACACTGCTACATGAAATGGTGCATAGTACCGGACATGCAAGCCGATTGAATAGGGAGGGAATAACAAGTATAACTCGAAAATTCGGCGATCCTATATATGCTTTTGAAGAATTAGTTGCTGAAATGGGAAGTGCTTTTCTTTGTACTCAATTGGAAGTGTTCGGTGAAGTTAACCATGAAAGTTATATTGAACATTGGTTATCTATTTTAAAAAAGGATAAAAAATCTCTTTTTAGAGCATGTAAACAAGCTAGGGAAGCAAGTGAATACTTGTTAAATTTGCGTACATCCCATAATGCGAAAGTAGCATAGGGGAATATATGCGATACAACATTATTCGCTTCAAATTGCTGGCGCACATGTTGTTAATGCAACATGTAGGTGTAACATTAAGTGATACAGTATTGTGTGATGATGAGGCAGTAAAAGATTTCATTGAGCAAGGTGTATCACCTGTAGAAGCTTTTAATAAGATAGGAATACCGATAGATATATCGAAAGTACCAGTCTCTTATTAGAAAATAAAAAAGTAAACGCGCCTCTTCGGAGGCGTTTTTTTATCAAAATGGAAAAAGAGTTTTTACTGTACTTAAGTCCCCGCGTTTTTAATTATTACCGTAAATTAAATTGGCTATTTTAAATAGAGGCGCTATTCATGTTTACACTGACGGATGAACAAAAAGCAGTGGTGGAATGGAATGGTTCAAAATTAGTAGTAAATGCGTTTGCAGGTACAGGGAAAACATCTACATTAGTAAATTATGCATTAGCTAATCCTAAAGTTTCAATGCTCTATTTGGCTTTTAATCGTGCCGTAAGAGAAGAAGCAGAACGTAAGTTTCCTTTTAATGTTGAATGTAAAACCTCACATCAATTAGCCTGGTCAAACCAAGGACGTCATTATAAACATAGATTGGTTAATCAACTGCGTATTACAGACATTGCGCGAGCTTTAAATACTCGTCATTGGTCATTAGCACATCGAGTTCAAAGTACATTAAATCGTTTTCTATCCAGTGATGATATAAAAATAAAACTAATTCATTGTCCAGATGAAGAAGTAATACAGGGCATTGACCCTATTAAAGTCATTCAAAGATCAGAACATATTTGGAATTTGATGAAAAATTTGAATGAATCCTTTCCGGTTACACATGATACTTATTTAAAACTTTATCAATTATCCCAACCTGATTTATCTGGCAACTATCAAACGATTTTGTTTGATGAAGCCCAAGATGCTAATCCTGTCACTCATGCAATTGTTTTAAGCCAAAACATAAATGTGGTTTTAGTTGGCGATAAGCATCAACAAATTTACCGTTTCCGGGGGGCAGATAATGCCTTAAATGCACCACAATTAGCTGATGCTGATCGCTTATGGCTAACAAATAGTTTTCGTTTTGGTCCACATGTTGCTGAGATTGCGAATGCGTTACTTGCCTTGGATGGTGAAACTCACCAGGTTATTGGGTTGGGGGAAGAAGATGAAGTTTTGTTACCACAATATTTTGATGTACCTCATAAAGCGGTATTGAGCCGAACGGTAGCTGGTGTAATTGATACAGCACTAGGGTCCGCAAAAGAAAAAAAATCAGTGTATTGGGTTGGAGGGATTGAAGCTTATCGAACTGAGGAACTGGAAGATCTGTATTGGTTCTCGGTAGATATGCCACAGAAAGTACAACAGCCTCGTTTAATGCGAGATTACAAAGATTATGATGAATATTGTCGAATAGCCAGAGCTACACAAGATGTTGAAATGATGCAGTCTATCAACCTGTTAGAACGGTATTTTCCGCTACCACAAAATTTAGAAATAATGCGTAAATTTACGGTAACTAACGAAAGTAAAGCAGATATAACGGTTTCAACGGCACATAGAGCTAAGGGGTTAGAATGGGAATTTGTTGAATTAAATAATGACTTTCCTGATTTATTCGATCCTAAGCAGACAGAACTCGCCAGGAGAGATGAAATAAACCTACTCTATGTCGCCGCAACTCGTGCACGTAAGAAGCTTATAATTAATGACATTATTGTCATTGTACTTGCTAATAGAGAAAAACCATCAGAAGAGAATTTAGTTAATCAGAATGTATCTGATAGCGCTTCCGATGTTTCGGGGGGAAACAAATAAAAATATGAGAATATTTAAAGAATGGCTAAATCACCGCAATAGTGCTTCCGGTGTTTCGGGGGGAAACAAATCAAAGAATGAAACTCTCACTGCACCGGATGGCTATTTTTTGCCTAAAAAGTCATGTGATTTATTAAATACTGAATTACGTCAGAACTGTTTACAGCAACTTTGGGAAAATGTTTCACTGTCAAGATCACAATATCAAGAGTTTTTTTTATCTCCTCTTCAACAGTGTGCTGAGCGAATTCAGAACTTACCAGCTTTTAAACAGGGCGCTTTTTCTCAGGAAGGAGGTCTTCTTGATCTGATATTACTTACCATGGTTTATTCGGTTAGGCTATCAAAAAAGAAGCTATTACCAACAGGAGCGTTACCGGAAGAACAAGCCAGCCAAAGTGGTGCTTGGAACGCTGTAGTACTTTATGCTTCTATGCTTCATTGGTTGCCTTTGATGAGACAATTTGACGGAGAATATATAGATCAGCGTTGTTGGATGCCTGGAATTATTACGCCGAATAAAGCTTACCGTTTTCGATTTAAATCTGATAGCTCAACTATAGAAGAACTGCGATCAATTTCAGGAGCATTAATGAGTTATACCCTATTGCCAGAAAAGGCTATTTATTGGTTGAGTGAAACACCAGAAGCATTACAAGCTCTAATGCACTGTATAGCCGGAAAATGGGGAGGGGGAAGAGATATTAGTGATTTGATTGATGAAGCTGTGAGTAAGCTACCAAATATAGCCGCATCACAAATTATTACTCTAAAATTACAAAATGAATCAAATGATGATCTGGAGAAAATTGTTGATAGTCCTGTTTTAGAAGTCAGCGAAAATTTTAATGATACATCTTCTACTCCATCTGCAACACATATACAAAGTGGAATGAATGAGAATCATGAAGAGATACAGAATGCAGACATAGCATTGTTAAAAAGTGCTTTTAACAACGTTAATTCACAGAGTGAGGAGTTATCAGGAGTAGCAGAAACTACTTTTACTGTAAATATAGAAGAATCTATTAGTGATGATTTGAAAACAGTAATGTCACTTTTAGACATAAAAGAAAATACTGTAACAGAGTGTGATTTTGTTGAAAGTTTACCATTATGTAGCACATCTGATCCCAAATGTGACGATAAAGTAACCAAAAGTGAAAGTATAGTGTGTGATAGTTCACTTATAGAAAATAAATCATTTGAAATTATTGAAAAAAATGTAATTCTTAAGGGAAATGAAAACGTAAGTACTGTAGAGGCGCATACAAGGATGGAAAGGCAGGAGCAGGGAGAAAATGAATCATTAAAGATAAAGTTTTGGCAATGGCTTAAACAAGGATTGCTGACTGAGGGCATTGAATATAATACAGCTAATGCAAAAGTACATTGTGTCGCAGGATTTTTATTCTTACAGACTCCAGCAATTTTTTTTCTTTTTTTGCGTCAACATCCAGAATTAGAAGTCGATCATAAGCAATTGTTATCTGCGTTCGAATCATTAAATGTACACCGAATAGAAAAGAAGGGTAACAAAAGGAAGCGTCATTATACTTGCAAGATCTACCCAATTCCCATTAATGAGAAAACACGTAGAAATAATAAGTTTATACGTGCCAGCGGGTATCTAGTGAAAGTAAGTTTGATTTTTGTAAAAGAAACACCTTCAGATAGCCTCTTCGTTGATTTTACCTCGGAGTAATATAAGTATGATATCGATTAAAAAAGGAGTATAGGAGTATTCTTTATGAAAAAAACAACGTCTTTAGTGCAGGAAAAGAACAATCCTATTTGGTATGCATTATTGGATGAATATTTTTATGCAAAGGTTCTACGTCCAGATACTGAAAAGACGTACAGTAAGATGGTTAGGTTATTTCTTCATTATTTAAAAGAAATAGAAAATATACAAATCCTCCCGGAGGAAGTAACTCATAAATATGTTTTACGTTGGCGTAGGCATGAATTAAATGTTAAAAAAGTTGCCAAGCGAACTTGGAATACAAAGGCTAGACACATGCAAGTGTTATATAGTTTTTGGATAAAGAAAGGTTTGTTAACTAGAATAGATAATCCATTTTTTGATAGTCAGGTTGAACCAGGAATAAAAAGGAAAAAAGTTTTTACAAAAGCACAGCTTCGTACCATGTATTGTGTTTTTGAGAGATTTACACAGCTAGAGAAGGAAATGTCAACACAGCAAGCTACTTATCGCTGTTGCGCATTATATCCGACACGATTTTGGCTTGTTGTAATGGAAACTTTTAGATTAACGGGGATGCGTTTAAATCAATTAGCTCACATTCAAATAAAAGACATTGATTTCGAAGAAAACTCCATTACCCTACGAAGTGAAAGCAGTAAAAATCATTGTGAATACCAAGTAGCTTTATTAAGCCCACTGACTTCATTATTACAGAATTTGCTGAATGAAATGGTGTTAAGGGGAGCTACGCCTGATGATATATTATTCAATGTACATCGTCTATCAGATAGGGAAGTAGATAAAGAGAAAATGATTGATAGCCAACCTGTGAAATCATTTTTCCGACGTTTCTCTAGAGAATGTGGTTTTCCAGTTAGTCCGCATCGTTTCCGTCATACATTAGCGACAACACTAATGCGCAACCCTGAACGTAACATGCAGTTAACAAAAGATGTATTAGGGCATAGAAGCTTATCTTCTACGATGGAGTATATAGGTCTGGATATTCATAATACTCGTCACATGCTGGAAAACGAATTGTCTGATTATTTGACAATGGGATTAGGTGGAGAACATCAGCGCTTAACTGTGATGCGTTAGACGAAAAAATTAAAAAAAATTTACATAGAGTTGACGAATTGTTCAACTCTATGTATAAAAAGCAATGAGAAAAAGAACGCTTGCTGTAACAGGCGCCCTTTTTTGAAACTTACATTCAACCATGCGTGTAACTGCCAACCAGACATGATTGAAACTAAGTTTCCTAAATTTTTACTGATCGTTGATTTTCTCACTTTCAACGTTCAGGCTAGGAAATTTGGTGCCCGGAGGCGGAATCGAACCACCGACACGGGGATTTTCAATCCCCTCCAAAGTTAAGAAAATGTAACCAGTTGATTTTGTACTTAGTTTGTATGCTCAAATTACTGAGTGTACAACATGATAATTCTTCCGATAATTTCCCCCAAAGGTGGCGAAGGTAAATCCACCCATGCGGCAAATATGGCCGGCTTTTTTGCCGATGCCGGTCTACAGACTCTCCTGATTGATGCCGATTATTCACAACCCACGGCCAGCAGTATTTTTAACCTGGACTATGAAGCTCCGGCGGGTTTGTATGAATTGCTGATGCAGACGGTGGATCTGAAGGAATCGAATCAGATTATTTCGCGTTCGACGATCCATAATCTCGATATTATTGTCTCCAATGATCCCGATGAGCTGCTGCCGACAGCCATGCTGCACGCCCCGGATGGTCGCTTGCGTCTGCGTAATATTCTGCAACATCCCCTGTTTCATCAGTATGACGTCATTCTCATCGACTCCAAGGGCGCGACCGGCGTGATGACGGAACTGGTAGTACTGACTGCAACTCAGTTTGTGCTGGGGATCATTAAACCTATCCTGCCGGATGTCCGTGAGTTTCTGCGCGGCACGTTGCGGATGCTGATCCGACTGCAATCCTTTGAGAATTACGGTATTCAGCTGCCGCTGATTCAGATACTGGCCAATGGCATTGAAGGCACCAATCTGGACAGAGATACGCTCAATGAACTGACCGATATTATCGACCAGCAGCGCTACGATACGTCAGCGTTGGGGGAGAGAAAGGTTTATCAGTTGCTGAACACCCGAATAGATCTGCTGGATATCTACAAACTGGGTCATGTTCGTGCCCAGCCCGTTCATCGTCTTGAGTATAAAACTCCCCGCAAAAGTCCCGCCGCTGCCCAGACCATACACAGCCTGGCCTGTGAACTGTTCCCTGAATGGCAAGCGAAATTTGATGCCGTGCTGGTCAACCAACCGACGGGGAACGCGCAATGAATGTTATCTGGCGAGCCGTCTGTTTTTGTTATGACAATGCAGAATTACCCTTTACGGATACACAGGATGAATGGTTTGTGTTTGTCGATGCGCCGGATCGTAAAGCGGCACTGGCGAAATTCCAGACATTATTACCCATTATCTGGGAAGTGTCGCCTGAGAAAGTCGAGCATTTCAGTCCCCGTCATGAAGACGAATTGCGCGAGCTGTCACTGATGCCCGGTACACCAGATGATTTGGCCCTGCTGGAGTGTGGCTGGGAAAATGGCAAGCCGCAGTATTTAACCGCAAAAGAAGTCTTGTTCTGGGTTTCTTCTCCATATCTGCAACAACGGTTAGTGAGGGCACTGAATAATGTCAGCAAGGAGGCAGGAAATGAATCTGGATCATGAGGTTTTACAGGCCATCAGTGAAGCGGAACCCAGCTACGCTTATGCCGAGATGGGGGTGATTGGCGGACTGGTACTGGAAAATGATCGCTGGGACAGCATTGTTCAGCTGCTGGTTGCCGACGATTTTTTCTTCCCGGCGCACCGAATAATCTATCAGGCTATTACTGAACTGAGCGAAAAAAACTGTCCGTTTGACCTGATAACCCTGACCGACAGGCTGACACAGCGGGGACAAATAGACAGCGCCGGCGGTTTTGCCTATGTCGCGGAAGTGTGCAAAAACACGCCCAGTGCGGCCAATATTGAAGAATATGCCCGCATTGTGGCGGAAAAAAGCCGGTTACGTCAGTTACTGGCACTGGGTAAATCCCTCAGTGCGGAAGTCTTCCAGCCTAATATCCAGTCAGAAACCCTGATTGAGCAGGCAGAAAGTCAGCTGTTTAATCTGGCGGAAAAAGGCACAACCCGGCAACATCAGGCCGTCACCCTGCTGCAAGGGGCGGATGCCCTGATTTCCCATCTGGAGCGCATACAGGGCAGCAATGGGATCACTGGCACCCCCACAGGATTTCAGGCGCTGGATGAAATGACCTGTGGCTTACAGGCGGGCGACCTTATTCTGCTGGCCGCCCGTCCTTCCATGGGGAAAACGGCACTGGGGCTGGCCTGTTGTCTCGGTGCGTTGCGACATCAAGACGATGCGGTGGTACAGATTTTCAGCCTGGAAATGCCGGCTTCACAACTGATGATGCGTCTGTCTGCCATGGAAGGTGGCGTGGTATTAACCGCGCTGCGCAGTGGCCTGCTGGACGACGAACAGTGGGGACGCATCAGCCAGAGTCTGGATCAGTTTGCTCAATGGGATCAACGATTGATTATCGATGATTGCAGTCACCAGACCCCCGCGCTGTTGCGCGCCCGGGCCCGCCGTTATACCCGCCAATACGGCAAACCGGCTTTGATTATGGTGGATTACCTCCAGTTGATGTGTGCCCCCGGGCAGGAAAATCGCACTCAGGAAATTGCCGATATCTCCCGCAGTCTGAAAGCGTTGGGCAAAGAATTGGGTTGTCCAATACTGGCGCTGTCCCAGCTGAACCGGCAGGTGGAAGGCCGCGCCGATAAACGTCCGAACAACGGCGACCTGCGGGATTCCGGTTCGCTGGAGCAGGATGCCGATCTCATTCTTCATCTTTACCGCGATGAAGTCTACCACCCGGAAACACCGGACGCTGGGATTGCAGAGATCATTATCGGTAAGCAGCGTCAGGGACCGACAGGCACGGTACGTGTGCGGTTTGACGGCCGGTATACGCGTTTTTCTGACATCGACAGCGGCGGGAGGTAAAGGATGGGACGCAATACGTTGAATTTAGGCCATGCTTTGTTACAGCAGGGACGACAGGCCGGGGCTACTCGCAATGACAGCCCGCCGATGGCGGAAATGCCAATGGTATTGACATTAGATCAGCTACGCCCCAATCCGGATAACCCCCGCACCAGTCGCAACCCGCGCTATGACGATATCAAGGCGTCAATCAAAGTTCGTGGACTGGATACAGTGCCGAAAGTCACCCGCGATCCGGACGGTGACGAGGCCTACATCTTCAGTGATGGCGGGAATACGCGTTACCAGATTCTGTCCGAGCTGTGGCAGGAGACTGGCGATGAACGTTTTTACCGCATTCACTGCCTGTTTAAACCGTGGCCGGGGCGATTACAGTGTGTGATCGGGCATCTGGCGGAAAACGAGCTGCGGGGTGAACTCAGCTTTATTGAAAAAGCGCAGGGTATCCGCAAGGCAAGGGCAATTTATGAAGCGCAGCAACAGAAAAAAATCTCCCTGCGGGAATTGTCAGCGCTGTTGCGTCAGGCGGGTTTCCCTGTCAGCGATGGTCACATCAGCCGGATGGAGCATACTGTGAAATACCTGTACCCGTGGATACCTAATCTGCTGGAATCCGGGCTGGGTTCGTCACAGGTAAGGCCTTTACTGGCCTTGCGGCTGGATGCCGAGGCGGTCTGGCAACAGCATGTGACCAGTATAAACCCGGAACCGACCGTCACCTTTGATGAAGTCTTTGGTAACTGCTGCCGCAAGTTTGATTCCCCTGAATCCTGGTCACCGGAGATGTTCCGGGATGAGCTGATTGGCGATTTATTGCAGGCACTGCCACACCCGCTGCTCAATTATGACCGCTGGGTACTGGAATTAGATCCGAAGGAAAGTAACCGCCGGCAGCTCTTTGGCAAGCAGGCTACGGCGTTTGAGAGTATGTCGGTGCCGGAAAAATCTGAGACGGATAACACGGCGCAGGTTCGAGTGCAAAACAGGGAATCGAATCAACGAATAATTTCTCAACCTGCCACTGATGAGGTGCAGGCACCTGAACCAGAACACGCTCCGGTCGATAAAGCACAAACGCCTGCCACGTCTCCCCGAAAAAATCCGGTTATTCCGCCTTATCAGCCCGATAACCAGCCTGAATCTGTTCTGCCTATCCCTGAGATGGAATGTCTGCATTTTTCTCAAACTGGGCTGGAGCCGGTCAGTTCGGTCTGGGAAATTTCCCCGATGCAGGATGATATTGAACACCTGCAAAACATGGCATTCCGGCTGGCGTTTGAACTGGCGGAAGTAATGGGCTGTGACAGCGATTTGTTGTCGGAATCGGAGGCGAGTTCGGCGGGGTTTAGTCTGGTGAATCCGCAAAATGCCCATCCTTTTTCGCGTTTATTGCACGCCCTGACCGGAGAAACCACGGCTGACAGCAGTGAACTGACACTGACGGCTGTTCTGCTTGGCACCGCCAGGCGGGAAGAATCGCCTCTGCTGGATGATACCCAGTCCGTGAAGTTTCTGCGGCTTATCCGGGTTATCCGTCGTTTGCGTGAGCTTCAGCGTGAAATTGTACCGGGGACGTTGACGATATAGCGATGTCGGTGCGGGGTGCCTGCTTTTCAGTGTGTTGTTCATTCATTGCGTTTTGACTGGCCTGATAGTGGAGGAAGTGTATGAATCATTTATCGCAAGCCACCAACAGCCTGCTGATGCAGCTGGTGATGGATTTGAAGAACGGCTATATCCGCCGTTGTGAGGCATTGGGTCTGGCACCCTCAGAGATGCTGATGTTGCAGCGCCTGACGATTGAAGATTTGCATTACTTAGGCAACAGCCCGGTGTCGGTGCTGAGCGTTCATATTCATCACGCCAATCTGGTGCGCATCTTACATCAGGCGCGTATCGAGCAGCAGCGGATGAAACGGATTGACCGGGCACTGGAATTAGGCGGCTCTATTGAACTGATGCACTATTTTTTTGGCCTGTCCAGTCTGGAAATCGCCGCCCGGCGACGCATTGCTGGCATGGCAGTCCGGCCGGGGCGTGGCTCGCCACTGACGGAAGATGAAAATCGTGACCTGTGGCAGCGCTGGCAGGCGGCAACGATTGCCGATGCGGACAGTGCCGAAGGGCTGGATCTCATGATGGAGATGGCTGAACACCATGCGGTCTCGCTGACGTCCGTCTGGCGTGCGGTGAAGGACTGGCAGCAGAGTGGTAAAGCGATGCCGGTAAAAAAACAGGCATAAAACAGGGAATGAAGGAAACGATGTCAGGAAAATTAACGGAAATGATGCCCGGCCTGCATGTCCCCTTGACGGCACCGCTGTCATTTCGCCGCAAGGCACAACATCAGGTGAGGTGCTACCAGCGGGGCGAACGCAATTACAGCCGGCTGAAAGAAAAAGGCACCGGGTATCTGAAAATCAATGTGGGGCTGTTCTGGCGGCTGTTAAGCCGCGATAACGGGCAGTCGTGGGAACTGATGCACCATGAACGCTACAACAATGAAATTCGTAAATCGTAAATATTGAAGTCGTGTCATTCTGCACCTTGTCTTTGCTACAGGGTGCAGCCCTGACATTATTTTTACAGGTTAACGCCGGAGAAGAGGGATCATGATAAACCTGTCCGCAGACAGCATAATTGCACACACTGTTGCCAAAATGAAAGTGCGTCTGGCACAACGCGCAGACGATGACGTTTCACAACTGCGCAGTGGTCTGCTGTTTATGGGCAACATTCATGATGCCTATCCCCGCCGTCTGTTGCTGGATGATCGTTTGTCGCCGCTGGATAAAACGGGCTGGATGATGATCCGCCTGTACGCGCAGCAAAATGAAGGGGCGGTTTTCCCCAGTTATGACGAATTGCAGGTACTGCTGGCCTCGCCTTATAAAGGTAAAGCCTCCCGTGAAACGGTCAGCCGGGTATTACTGATGCTGCGAATCACCGGCTGGCTGAGTTTGTGCAAGCGTATCCGGGATGAACACGGACGGGTGCGGGGCAATATCTATGCGCAGCACGATGAGCCGCTGACCTGCCGTGATGCCGAAATTCTCGATCCCCACTGGCTGGATACGGTGGCGGAAGCCTGTCGCAGTAAAAACCGCACCATCAGTCAGACTGCCTGGGATGTCCTGACCGATATCAAAGACGATCCGCTGATGCGCCATCGTCACAGCCATATCCGTTTGCTGGAAGAACGGCTGAATGCCGTGCAGACCCCGCAGCAAAGGGTGATGCGCCAGAACTTTCAACAAGGAAAACAGCTAACCGAACTCAGTCATATAAAGCCGGGTTCGGAAACCGAACTGAGTCAGCAAAAGGAACACACTGTGCTGAATTCGGTATCCGAACTCAGTCTTAAATCAACGTGTTATAGTGATCCCGTTAAACCGAACCGTTATGTACGTTCTTTCACACAGGGTGTGAATAAAAAAACATACGTAGACCCGCAGTCCGCTCTTTTTCTGCCAGAGGGACTTTGCCGACAACTGGAGCCGGAAGCGGTGACGATGCTGAACTACCAGCTGCAGGCGTTGCCTGATGAACAGGCGCAGACCGTGCTGAATTGTCTGGATAAGGCGTTACAGGCCGGAAAAATCGGCAATCCGGTCGGCTGGCTGCTGGCGATGATGAAACGGGCACGGGAGGGAAAATTATATGGACAACCTGAAACCGTTGTTACCGCGCCTGCCGCTGCGAAGAAGCCAGTTGAATTCACCCAACATGTTGAGCGTCCTGCTTCACCTTCCTCACAAGCCCATGTCCGCAACATAGTGAAAGACATCCGTCAAAAGCTGACGCTGGCAAAATATCACCGCGATGTTATTGATTAAAAAACGCCCGCTGCTGGCACTGCCAGCACTGACTAAAAAATCGTCTTTTTACCATGAGCAGACTTCCTGTGGAACGACAGCCTGGCCAGGATGGCACTTTGCTTTTTCTTCATTCCCGATGATGTTTCGATCAAATCAGGTCGTATGACGCTTCTGTTTTTATTGTTGCATGAATATCATACAATGCTGGCAGTGCCAGCATTGCCTGAAAAATAATCTATTTTAACCTCAAGTCAATCCCGTCGATTTTTCCTCTTGTTCCATAACTGGTTATCCATTGAGTCACCGCCTCCTTTGCCTTAATAGTTTGACTGACTTATCAAGGCCAAACAGGAGTTTTTGTGCATGTCTGATGCAGAAGAAAAAACCGCATCTCAGCCGCGTTTACGCGCCGGTGTCTTAACATCCTCGTTATCGATTGAATTACATACCCACTATGCGATCCGGCTCTGGGCGGGACGCCGACGGGAAGACATCAGCAAGACACATCAGGTTACGGAGATCCTCGGAATGCCGCAGGTGATTAAACGTGCAGCCAACATCAGTGTGGATTCCGCAGCGGATAATCCGTATGCCGATGTCTGGCTGGTGAAGCTGGAACAGGCGTTGGAAGGCGCATCGGCCAGTCTCAGGCAGAATCTGGCTATTTTGCAGGATACCCTGAATGCCGTCCCACCACAGATCACCTTATCCGCCGTTTCCTCTGTCGAACCGCTGAATATCGGGGTTTACAGTCATTCTCCGTTAGGCTATCGCTGTGTCTGGCTGCTGGTTGGCTATGACCAGCTCGCCATGAAAACGTTTCAGGTTTTCCATTATGGGCTGATTTCACGGGCAGAGCGTGATGCCTTTCTGCACAATGGCAGCCGTGCCATTCGTCAGATTTACGGCATGGTACGTTCCTACCGTTCACTGGCGGTCACCCGGCATGATATTGCGGAAAAAACGCCGGCCGGGCTTGAGGCGATTAAACTGCTGGGTGAACCCCATCCCGATATTTTGTCAGGCAAGTTGCGTTCGGTTTTCTCTTCACCTTTACGTTCGGTTGAACCAAATTAATGGAGGGGATGCGATGCAGCTTTATCTGTGTGAAAAGCCCTCTCAGGCCAAAGACATTGCCAAAGTCCTGGGGGTAAGACAGCGCGGGCAGGGATTTCTCTTCAGTGCCCGTATCATTGTCACCTGGGCCATCGGGCATTTACTGGAGATAGCCGCGCCCGAACAGTATGGCGAGCAGTTTGCTCCGCCGTGGCGCATGGAGGTATTGCCGGTGCTGCCCGCTCAATGGCAATGGTCGGTAAAAAAAGAGACCGCTGACCAATTTGCCGTTATCCGGCAGTTATTGAAACAGGTGGATGAGGTGATTATTGCCACCGATGCCGACCGTGAAGGCGAAGTGATTGCCCGTGAGTTGCTGGAATATTGCCGTTTCACCGGCACGGTCAGGCGGCTGTGGCTGTCGGCCCTGGATGAAACCAGCATCCGGCAGGCGCTGGCTGCGATATTGCCGGGTGAGCAAACGGCAGCACTCTATCAGGCCGGACTGGGGCGGGCACGGGCCGACTGGCTGACGGGCATCAACCTGACCCGACTGTATACCCTGAAAGCACAGGCACTGGGCTTTGGTGAGGTGTTGTCCATCGGGCGGGTGCAGACTCCGACACTGGCACTGGTGGTGAACCGGGATAAGGCCATCAATCAGTTTGTGCCAAAACCGTACTGGCAGGTTCTGGCGAAGCTGGAAAAAGACACTGTCCGCTTTCAGGCTAAATGGTTGCCTTCAGAAAATGATTGTGATGATGAGAACCGCTGTATCCGGGAGGCCGTGGCGCAGGGCGTGCAGCAACGTTGTCAGCAGGCAACACACGCCACCGTGATGGAAACCAGCAAAAAACGGGAGAAAACCCCGCCCCCGCTGTGTTTTGATTTAGGTACGTTGCAGCAGACCGCCTCCCGTCACTGGGGCATGGGGGCGAGCCAGGTGCTGGCGATTGCCCAGTCTCTGTATGAAACCCATAAAGCCACGACTTACCCGCGCACGGATTGCGGCTATCTGCCTGTGTCCATGCAGGCAGATATTCCTGCCGTGCTGACAGCACTGGCGCGAACCGACCCGGCTATGGATACCATTATTGGCCAGTTGGATAAACAACGTGTTTCCCGCATCTGGAATGACAAAAAAATTACGGCACACCATGCCATTATTCCCACGCGTCACATCTTTGATATCACCCGGTTAACGACCGATGAGCTAAAGGTTTATCAGCTTATCCGTCAGTACTATCTGGCGCAGTTTCTTCCTGCTCAGGAAACCGATGTGACTGAGGTAACACTGGAGATCGGCGGGCAATTATTCCGGGTAAAAGGTCGGGTTAATGTGGTTACGGGCTGGAAAGCGCTGTTTGCAGATGGAACGGGAGAGCATGAGAAGGAAGAAGAGCAGGAAGCTGATTTATCGTTACCGCCCCTTAATCAGGGTGATCGCTGTCAGATTATTGAGGTAAAAATTCAGCCACTCCACACCAAACCGCCGACACCGTTTACTGAAGGTACGCTGATTGCCGCGATGAAAAACGCCGCCAGTCTGGTCAGTGATCTGCAATTAAAGCAGGTCTTGCGTGAGAGTGCCGGGTTAGGCACGGAAGCGACCCGTGCCGGCATTCTGGACACCTTGTTTAAACGCCAGCTGATTGAACGGAAAAAGAAAGCGATTCAGTCAACGCCACTGGCACAGGAACTGATTGCCGGGTTGCCGGAGGTACTGACCAGTCCGGGCATGACGGCGTTATGGGAGCAGTCGCTGGAGGATATTGCGCAGGGCAAAGCATCGCTGGCGGTTTTTATGCAAAAACAGGCGCAGTGGATTTTGCATTTAGTCGAGCGCGGCAAGGCACAACCCCTTCATCTGACGTTGCCGAAAACCCCGGCCTGCCCGAACTGTGGCAGCCGGATGCGGCAGCGGCAGGGAAAAACTTCGCTATTCTGGGGCTGTGTGAACTACCCGGCCTGTAAAGGGATGCTGAATGACAAAGCGGTCACACAATCGCGCAAGGTCAGGCGGGCAAATCAGAAAGTTTGAAGATCTGATTGTTGATTGACGTTCAGACCGGATGCTTTAAGAATCAACCTGTTTCTTAAATGATCGGTGAGCCTGCAACGATCGCCTTTGGGTGGCTGTAAAACTCCCGTAGCCTGAAAGGGAGCGCGTGACTGCGGTACATCTGCTCACCTTTGAAAGCAGATATTGCCGATCCAACGGCAATGAAGGTTCATTATTCTTTATCAGAACGTCAGCAACGTATATGTCTGACGCCCGGCGGGAAAAACCATTCCCGTTAGGGAGTAGGGTTTTCTCCGTCATTCCTTATTGTTACCTCCATGGAGAACATCGTATGTCTGAGAACACAACTTCGTTAACCAAAAATGACTATTTCAATCTGAATATTAAGGGACTCGGCTATTTGAATAATATCCGCCATGTCAGCACTGCCAATGGTACGTTCCTGAGCTGCGTGATCAATGCGTTAAATGGCCCGAGTGATAATCCGGTCTATGTGCGTTTTGATATTACTGTGGTCGGCAAGGAGGCGACCAGTCTGATTGCCCGTTGCCAGAAATCGGTGGATGAGGACAAAAAAGTGTTGCTGGGCTTCACCTTAAGCAACCCGTCCACCGATATTTTTACCCTGAAACGCGGGGATCATGCCGGTGAACAGCGCGTCAGCCTGAAAGCCCGCCTGATTAAAGTTGACTGGATTAAAATCGGTCAGGACAAGGTCTATCAGGCCGAACAATCCGATTCGACGCCGCCACAAAACGGTGTTGCGCAAACTGAATATGCAGAAAATTCATTCTGATATTCATTTTACTCCACTGACTTGCCCTGAATGTTTTCAGGGCAGTCTCTTTTCTAACAAATACAATAGGGTACAGGCATGAGTATCACACCCATTGGAATTCTGGCACTGCAATATTGTCATAAGCAATTACCGTTAACGGTGTTGCAAACCCGTGCAGGATTTTATATTGGCACGATGGATGAGGGTGAACCCTGCTCCCGTGAATCCGTAGAATATTTTGCTTACCGTGAACAGGCGGAGTTTGCCCTGAAGCAGGGGCAATGGACACAACGTCAGTCATCGTAACAGAAAGGAAATGGGTATGTCTTCACGTGGAGTAAACAAGGTCATTTTACTGGGGCATCTGGGGCAAGATCCGGAAATCCGTTACCTGCCAACGGGCGGCACGGTGACAACATTGTCTCTGGCGACGTCAGACAGTTGGCGGGATAAACAAACCGGCGAAACTCGGGAAAAAACCGAATGGCACCGGGTGGTGATCTTCGGCAAATTAGCGGAAATCGCGGCGGAGTACCTGCAAAAAGGGACTCAGGTTTACATTGAAGGCCAGTTACAAACCCGCAAGTGGCAGGACCAACAAGGACAGGATCGCTATTCAACCGAAGTGGTGGTCAATGTGAATGGCACGATGCAGATGCTGGGAAGTCGTGGCGATGCAAAACAGGTTTCTGTTCAACAGGCTAAGTCAGCACAAAAAACACAACTTTCTCAACCGATTAAAAAGGAGAGGAAACCAACACAAATGGCACAACTTTCGCCTTTACCGGAAGAGGAGAAAGAAGAACCAGATTGGTCTGATGAGATCCCATTTTGAGCGGTTCGCTAAGCTGCTCAGTGTCTTGCAGGTGAAAGTCCTGCCGCAGTAGTTGGTTGATTTGACTGCGTAGCTATGGCGTACGTGTGGATGGTGACTGAAACACGGGAGCAACGCCGGATAAACGTGATCCCTGACCCAGACTGTGGGTGCGCGCAAGTATGCAGCCCGTAACGCAAGTGAACCTGAACAAGCCTCGTAAATTTCAGCCATACAGTTATGCTGGGAGAGTGTGGTGTAGGGTGATCCTGCCGAGCCTTTAGAATGGGGGCGAAGGCCAGTGAATCATGATGGATTAACAACCATATGAAGTCATGACAGGGATCCGGGGTATTGAGGATGGGATGCATGTATAGCACTGAGTGGAACGAACGAGACCTCTACCTGTCGTAGTCTAACCCACTGCGTAATCAAAGATATAAGGTAACCGCTGAAATTCTGAGAGATGCAGGATAGAGGAGTCGGAGGAGGTCATAGTACTGTTGATGGTAGGGACAACATAACCTTACCGTAGGGAAGGACCTCTACTTCTGTCATGCCTGTTGTTACAGGAGGTACTACGTGATTGCGAAAGCTCTAAACACGGCATTTGAAAAGGTACGAGTACTGCAACGCAAGCTATACCTGGCAGCCAAGGCGGATCCAAAACGTAAATTTGGTGTTCTGTATGACAAGGTATGTAGTGGTCGTGTGCTTGTTATGGCATGGACGCAGGTTAAAGCCAATAAAGGTTCTTCAGGAATTGACAGGTTAACAATCGATAAGATTGAAACTGAAATTGGTGTAGGTAACTTTCTGCAAGACATCCAGAAGAAGCTAGTTCAAAAGAAGTACTCTCCTCAACCGGTGCGTAGGGTTTACATTCCTAAACCGGATGGAAAGGAAAGACCACTGGGCATACCTGTTATTGAAGATCGTGTAGTTCAGGCAGCAGTAAAGATAGTCATAGAACCGCTTTTCGAAGCGAGTTTTAAAGATTTTTCATATGGCTTTCGGCCTCGCAGAAATGCGCAGCAGGCGCTGAGAGAAATCTATAAGTGGCTAAATTTTAAATGTTACTGGGTGGTAGATGCTGATTTGAAGTCTTATTTTGACACTATCCCCCATGATAAATTATTGTTATCGGTGAGAACCAGAGTCATAGATCGCTCAGTTGTGAAACTGATTGAAATGTGGCTGAAAGCTGGAGTAATGGAAGAGGGAAACCTGAAAGCGGGGATAGCAGGAACTCCACAAGGAGGCGTGATATCTCCACTACTGGCTAATCTTTACCTGCACTGGCTGGATCATATCTGGGAAAAAGAGGGATTCAATCAGCGTGAGCATGGCGCTCATCTTGTTCGTTATGCCGATGACTTTGTCATTTTGTGTAAGAAAGCACCGAGGTTTTATCTGGCTCAAGCCTGTAAGGTACTTGATCGGCTTGGATTGACGCTAAATACCGAAAAGACGAAAGTCGTTCATGCAATAAAGTCACCGTTTGACTTTCTGGGGCACAGGTTTGCAGTGCAGCCGTCCAAAAGGGATGGAAAATTGAGAACCTATTACTACCCCTCACCAGAAGCGATGAAAAGAGTAAAGCGAAAGATTCGTGAAGTGACACGAAAAGGTCAGCATCGGGATCTTCCGGAGCTAATCAGAACAGAAATAAACCCAATCCTTAGAGGGTGGGGTAATTATTTCAAGACGTGCAACTCCCGGATGCATTTCAAAAGCATCGCAAATTACACGATATGGACACTCTGTATTATGTTGAGGAAGAAGCACAAGAAGCGAACTAAAGGATGGAGGGACCATCCGCCGAGCTGGTTCTACAAGTATCACGGGTTATTTAAGTTGTATAGTCTGTCGATAAACGGAAACGAAGTCAGTCGGTATGCTCGCCTTGTAACGTCGTAATGCAGCAGGAAGAAGACAGTCGGAAAGCCGTGTGCGGGAAAACCGCACGCACGGTTTGACGAGGGGCCGCTGGGGAGATGACATCAAACTTGAGGCCTACTCTACGATGTGGTTTAACCTATTGCCCTGTGACACAGGGCTTATTGCTAATATTGGGTAAGTCAATCGATGCTAAATTCTACGCACACATTTAAACGGTCATTAATATTTCAAGCCTACATAGCCACTCATTGAATAACGGGCATTTTTCTCTCATCTTAGGAATGCCTGTTTTCTCGGCAATCGCTATCCCTGTTGTCGTTTTGCCAAATGTTCCATTTGCCGACCATTTTTCCAATCGCTTTGAAGGTGCCGTTTGTGGGCTATTATTAATCGATTCCGGTTCTCCGCATTCTCGAAGTACCTGCTCTACCTCTTGTACATGGATATTTAACTCATTGGCGAGTATCTCTTTGTCACTAAAGAGTAAAGCTTCAAATTCATGCATCACGATGTAGGGAATAAAACGTTCATCGGCTCTCTGTGCGGATAGTAACTGGTGAATTTCATTCTGTGTTGACCGATGCAGATGTTCAGCGATTTTCTTTGGTTCCCACTGTCTATTTAACGTTTCTAATCCCGGCCATTCATGGGTGCCATAATAATCAATAAAGGTGGTGACATAGGTATCTGGACGTTGTTTCAGATGCATCTCAATGTCTTTCTTGACTCTTGAAAAACGCACATCCCCGCCTTTTTGTCCGGGTTTAGAAACTTGTGTCGCAGAGATGAAAATCATTTTCTCAGCCAGATAAGGTTGAAGTATCTTTTCAACAAATATCTGTTCTGTCTTACCTTCCACGATGGCCATGACTTCGATGTAATTACTCATAAGTCGGCCCTCCGGCAATGACGTTTTTAGCCCATAATTCACCCAGAGAATAGTTGTCGAGCCATTGAGAAAAATCGTCTTCATTTAAACGCTCAAAACGTGAAGCGCCCTTTTTACGATTCACGATGACAATATCTTCAGCAGAGAATTGATCGATTAAAATAGGGGATTGAGTGGCGATAATGACCTGAGTACGCTGAGCCGCCAGTTGAATCAACTCGGCAAGGATAACAATGGCCGCAGGATGTAAGCCCAGCTCAGGTTCATCAATAATAATCGTCGATGGCGGATTGGGTTGTAATAATGCCGTTGCCAGACAAATAAAGCGTATTGAACCATCGGATAAATGATAAGGCTGCATCGGATAATCTGAGCCTTTTTGCGTCCAGCTGATGTTCACTTCTTCCTTTAAACCACTTTGACGCGGTTCCAGAATGAAGTTATCAAAGAACGGGGTGACTAACCTGATGGCATTTACAATCGATTTGTACTCATTTGGCGCCTCATTTTTGAGTTTTAATAAGAATGCGCCAATGTTAGAAGCATCTGTACGTAACGTTTTGTTATCCTGAATAATTTCATATTTTCGCATTCCCGCTGTCGCACTGGTATCGTGAAAATGGTAAATCTGCCAGGAAGCGATGGCATCATAGACCGGTTTTGAATACGGTGCATCAGAGGAATTATTCTCGATTTCAGCGACCATTCTGGATCTGCCATCATCGCTATCTCCCAATGACCACCATCCGGCAATACCTTTTGCGTAATAACGGGCTTCATCTTCAATTGCACAGCTATCTGCTGGCGTGGGGACTAATTTAAAGCGAAATCCTCTTTCCCCGAAGCGTGTTTCAAACTCCATTTTCTGCGTGACCTTATTGCCATTAAAGAGTAAATCACCAGCGCCACCATTATCGCGGACATAGCGATTTAATGTACCGTCTATTAATGCCCGCAGCATTTTAAAAAAGGAGATCAAATTACTTTTACCGGCGCCGTTAGCACCAACAATCACGTTTAAGTTTTTAAGTTCAAATTCACTCAGCTCATGGATTGATTTAAACCCTTTAATCGTGAGCTTGTCTAAAGATGTTGTCATATCGCCTCCTTTGAAATGCTTTAATTCAGTATCAGACAAGGGGGTAACGCTTGATTCAATCATGCATCAACACAGTTGTCTTCAATGTTAACATAACCCGCTGATAGCTGACGCACTATTCTCTGAAGCGTACCTTTTGGTGGTTAGACTTATTGTGGGAGATGATGATGAACTAACGGGTAACTAATCACTTAATTTTACTGATTATACTTACACATTCGATTATTGAATTAGATAACTCAATCAGTTAAAGTAAAAATGCTATCGGCAAAATCCGGTAGTGAGGAATCTCAGGCCTCATAAGTTCTCCACTGGTAGGATGTTTCTACCAGTGTGTCTGCTATCGCCCCTTCAATGGCGGTTCAGGCGGGGGAGACTAACGTCTCGCCGGTTGAGAACTTCCGGTACCTGAGAATCCCTGTTTTGAATCGCCACCATCAATAATTAACAGAAGGGGAAGCAGGTATGACTCACACTCACCAAGACTGGCACCCAGCCGAAATTATTTGTGCATTACGCAAACGTGGTACGACACTCGCAGCTTTATCCCGCGAATCGGGACTCAGTTCTTCCACTCTGGCAAATACTCTATCCCGCTCATGGCCCAAAGGAGAACTTATCATCGCCACCCGTCTGGGAATGGAACCCGCTGAAATCTGGCCCAGCCGTTATTTCGATGATTACGGCAATTTTATTGAACGAAAAATACGTCAGCCGGTTGATGAAAGCCAGCCAGAGGCTGAATAACGCGCTGATATAATCATGTAAAATGTGATAATACCTATTCAGAGGCTATCCATTCTTTTTTGTTTCAGCATTTTTATTTTCAGCAAACACAGTTGAGTTGTTCATTGAATACATCACAGGGTTCCTTGCATAGTCAGGATTATTTTACGACTGAGCAGGAACCTATTTGGCATGAAAATAAATGTGTTAATCAGCTTAATTGCAGTCATACTGATGGGATGTACTGTTCCAGTAAAACAACCGCTACCTCAGCCTTCCCCAAATGGCTCTTCTTCTGTCACGCTGACACGAAACATTCAATCTGTTTCACCGGATATTTATCAGCCAATGCCTGAAGTTATCCGCTACGGGCGTTATTTACTGGTGGGTACCGACCCGACAGAAACACAGCGTGATCCACTTTCCCAGCTGATGGATATTCAGCTCCCCGTGTCCCAGAATCCCACGGTTGCCGATGCGATGCGTTATGCATTGCGTCAATCGGGCTACTCGTTATGTACGCCGGAAAAAACCAATGCCATCTTATATCGTCAGCCGCTGCCGTCAGTGCACGCTCAGTTAGGCCCTGTCAGGTTACGCACTGCGTTGCAGGTGATGGCAGGTCCGGCCTGGCAACTGGAAGTGGATGAGGTGCTGCGTGTGGTGTGTCACCATTTGCGACAGGGTTATCAGCACCCGGCTCCGGCTAAACAAGCCCAGCAGGAAGGAGAGCGTTGATGACATCGCACCGATCCGGTCTATTGATGTGGTTACTGCTGAGCAATTCGGTCTGGGCAGCTACACCGACACCGTTAGCTTCACAGCAGACACAATCGGCAGAAAGCCAGCAGCACGCCCTGAAAAGTCAGGCTGAACAGTGGCAGTTAAGTGCCGGTGAATATCAGCGTTATCAGCACCTGATGAACGGGCCTCGGGGGATCCAATCACCGGGACTTGACCCGTTAACAACATTAGGTATTGAAGCCGAAAGCGATGTCGAGCGCCGCCGTTATGCTGAACAGTGGGTTAAGTCAGAGTTTGCCCGCACCGAAAAAGAGCTGCGTTTCCAGCGGGAAGTGGATGCGGCCTGGCAGCGGCTGTTTCCGGATGTTTTGCCGGTCAATATGGAAAAATCGCATGAAGCAAACGGTCGGCTGGCGCTGTTTGTCAGAGCCAAAGATTGCCCGCAATGTGACACCCGCTTGACTGAAGTCCTGGCGGCAAAGCAGCCGGTGGATATCTATCTGGTCGACAGTCAACGTAATGATGACATCTTACGGCAGTGGGCTAAAACGCATCACATTCCCCTTGAACAGGTCCGTAACCGACACATCACGCTGAATCATGATGCAGGATACTGGTTCCGGTTTGGTAAGGGACTGATGCCGGTATTATTGCGGCAGGGGGAACAGGGATGGCAGGTCACGTCATTACAATGAAACGGGTGAGCGTATTCCCCATTATCGGCCTGTTATGGATGACTCCCTGCCATGCCGAACTGAACGTGATTGCTGATTTGGGTGGTAAAGATGCCTCGCTCTTTTATGAAAGCATTAATGCCCAGCCGGATCATCGTTCTGCACAATCATACCATTTCTTGTCAGAAGTGACGGGGGAAGCGGCCATGCTGCCGGTTAACACACCGGAACTGACACCGGGAAAAGTGGTCAACCGCTCACTGCAATTGCCGGGCATGGGTGCGTTATTTCTGATTGGTGATGACGCTGATTCACGTCGGTGGTTAAGCCAGAATACAACACGACTGAAGACACTGCACGCTGTTGGACTGGTCGTCAATGTCAGTGAAATGGCAGGCTTACAGTCACTGCGGGCATTAGCGCCGGATGTCTTGTTATCGCCGGCTTCCGGTTCGGAATTGGCTCGCCGTTTGCAACTGCGACATTATCCGGTGTTAATCACCGAAACTGCGCTCTCTCAGTAGTTATCACCATGGGCCGCCGTTATGTTGTTGAAGCCCTGTTACGTCCTGCCGTCGAGCTGAATACTGCGGTGGTCTCAGCCGTTGCTGCGTTTGTCTGCATCCGGGCACCCTGGGCTATCGCACTGGCCCCCTCAGTCAGTTATGTCATGGCAGGCGGTTTTGCGGTATTAGCGATAATACGCATGTGGCAGGGTATTCAGGTCCTCCGCTATCGCCGAAACCTGCGTCGCTTGCCGCGTTATCAGATGAGCACAAAACACATTCCCGTCAGTCATCAACGTTTGTTTCTGGGTCGGGGCTTTCGCTGGCAGCAGAAGCATACCCAGCGTTTGCAGGATACGCGGCGGCCGGAAGTTGAGCAATTTGTGCAGCCGTCTCAGATATATCAGCTTGCCCGTTTACTGGAGCACCGAACGGAATACCGTTGGCCGGAATTGTCGGCCTTGTTACGCAACGATTCCCCGTTCAATCCGGTGCGACCACTGCCACCGGTTGGCGGCAATCCCATGATCCACGGTATTGAGCCACAGGAAGCGGAGGTGTTTATGGATTTGCGCGAGCGGGTGGGGCATACGCTGGTAATGGGAACGACTCGTGTGGGAAAAACCCGGCTGGCTGAATTGTTGATAACGCAGGATATCCGGCGGGGTGAGGTGGTGATTGTCTTCGATCCCAAAGGGGATGCCGACCTGTTAAGGCGCATCTGGGCAGAAGCGCACCGGGCCGGACGTGGCAGTGAACTGTCCCTCTTTCATCTGGGCTGGCCGGAAATCTCAGCGCGTTACAATGCGGTCGGGCGGTTTGGCCGGGTCTCTGAAGTCGCTTCCCGTCTGGCGGGGCAATTGAGTGGGGAAGGGAATAGTGCCGCGTTCCGGGAGTTTGCCTGGCGGTTCGTCAATATTGTCGCCCGTGCGTTGGTGGCACTGGGGCATCGGCCGGATTACACGCTTATCACGCGTTACGTCAATAATATCAGCGAACTGTATCAGCTCTATGCGACCAAAGTGATGGCAGACAGGCAGCCTGTGCTGCTGGAACAAATCAATCACATCCTCGGCAAGCTGAAAGAAAAAGATATTCCGCGCAATATGCAGGGGCAGCCGGATGCGCTCCGGCTCTGGGCAATGGAAATGACGCTCAGTTCTGAGGCTGGTAAACAGCTCTATGACCCTATTCTGGATGGGTTACGCTCTGCCGTGCGTTATGACCGTACTTATTTTGATAAAATTGTCGCCTCACTACTGCCCCTGCTGGAAAAACTGACCACAGGAAAAATCTCAGAGCTGTTATCCCCGGATTATCTCAATATGGCCGATTTACGCCCCATTTTCGACTGGGAACAGGTGATCCGCAAGAACGGGATTGTTTATATCGGGCTGGATGCACTGTCTGACAGTGATGTGGCTTCGGCGGTGGGCAACAGCATGTTTGCGGATTTGGTCAGTGTGGCCGGGCAGATTTATAAATACGGTATGAATGCAGGGTTGCCGGTTCGCCATGACGGGAAATTGGCGATTAACCTGCATTGTGACGAATTCAATGAACTGATGGGGGATGAATTTATCCCGCTGATTAATAAAGGCGGGGGCGCCGGTATGCAGGTCACCGCCTATACCCAGACCTCCTCGGATATTGAAGCCCGTATCGGCAGCCCGGCCAAAACGGCGCAGGTGATAGGCAACTTTAATACCCTGATTATGCTGCGGGTACGGGATAATCGCACGGCAGAACTGCTCACCAGCCAGTTGCCGGAAGTGGAAATCTACAGCAAAACGCTGGTCTCAGGGCACTCGGATATTGCCGATATCGAGCAGGGGCAGGATTTCACCTCGTCTACACAGGACAGGGTCGGCACGGTTAAAACGCCGCTGGTGACGCCGGCTGAGATGATTAACCTGCCGAAAGGGCAGGCGTTTGCATTATTGGAAGGCGGGCAGTTGTGGAAAATTCGTATGCCTCTGCCCACCGGCGATGACGATGATACCCTGATGCCGGCGAGTTTGCAGAACATCGCTGAGCAGATGCGACGGCATTACCGTACCCGTGAAAACTGGTGGGAAGAGAAAGGGTAATTTCACGTCATGACTCAGTCAGAAAATCAATCCCGCCCGGCTTCCCAACCGCCTCGCAAGCATAGCCTGTTGTATCGTGTATTATGGGAATGGCCGTGGCAACTCATTGGATTTGTTGTCATGTCGTGGCTATTCAGTCTGTTACTGGAATATGTCGGGATGACCTTTTTCTGGCCGGAACAGGGTGCCGCTCACAGCCAGACGATGATGAAAACGGAGCTGCAATTTTTATCCACGGAGTTTACCCGGAGTCTGTTGTTGTCAAATCCCGCACAAACGATCTCAGACGGGCTGGTACAGGCGTATCAATGGATTTTTGTGGACAGCGGTTTTATGCCCTGGATACAGGGGCAACACCAATATCAGCTCAATAGCCGCAATGATTTTCTGCGTGAATTCAATGCGGTATTGCAGAGGGTATCAGGTTATTTGCGGGAATATTGTCTGGCTGCGGTGTTTATCACGATGGTGACGCTGATCCGGCTGGCGGTCCTGATGTTATCCGTTCCGTTGTTTCTGATGGTGGTTTTGGTTGCGCTGGTTGATGGATTAGGGCGGCGGGACTTACGGCGTTACGGGGCGGGGTATGAATCCAGTTTTGTTTATCATCATGCCAAACGGGGGATTAAACCGGCCTGCACTGTTCCCTGTGTGTTGTATTTATCCTGGCCGGATGGGGTGTATCCCACGATGATATTGTTGCCAGCGGCATTATTACTGGGTATGGCGGTGATGATCACGACTGCGATGTTTAAAAAATACATTTAAATGGCTGGACGATGGAATGCAAAACGGGTTTTTGTTTTGTCTTCCATCGTCAGCAGACAAGCCGCACAGCGGCGCGTCAGTCTTCCCGGTTAATGCTGATATTTTGATGGCGCATTCACTACCTGCGTCATCCATTCAAACCAATCTCCGGCAGTATAGGCGCCCTTGCTTGCGCTCAGCACCGTATTTTCCATATCAATATGAAAACGCTGGTGCGAGATATCCTGACAATAGCCCATAAAAGGCTCGTCGATACGATGAAGCTGAATGGCGGCGGCTTCCTTTCTGGAGGAAGGAAAAAACGCCCCGCCGACCTCTGCAAACATGTCCGCATCATCCTGTTGTGCACCACAATGTTCGCAGTGGTTTATCCAGTGCGTTCGGCGTATTCGCCGCCCCACTGTTTTGCGCAAAGTGTGGTGAAAGCCAGATAATACATTGCGCACGGTGGTGGGAATGTCGGCGACATAAAAGGGAAACGCCGGGCTGTCCTGCTCTGAGTAGTCAACTTCAGCGTTGTTTTCGTCGTCATCTTCTTCATCGTCATCATCCGTTTCCAGCATTTTATGCCCGGAAGGCAACATAAATGCGGTGACGGTGGTGTGTTCATGGCACTGTGGGCACAGCGTCCGGGTTTGGGCGAGATACCAAAAGGCCGCATGCACATTGTAGAATGGTAACCAGTTCATAAACGGGGTCGGGTCAAAACTGTCGTCGATATACCAGATTTGGGCGGCTGCATCCCAGTGTGCGCCCAATTTGCGTGCCTTCTCGTGTTCTTCATCGGGGACATTTAAATCAATCCGCAGCATATTACTTCCTTTATTCTTCATGGTTAAGTCTTGGCTAAATACGTTAGTCAGACTATTTAGCTAATTTTTACCAAAGCATAAAGAGTTTATTGCTGATCGCAGGTAAAAAACGCTGCATCCTTGGTATTTTGGAACCCATCATAAGGTGAGTGTTTATGCGCGGTGGCTTTTCAATATCCTGTTCTGCCTGCCTGCTGGGACTGGCTGTGTGGTGTATGCCGCTGGCTCAGGCGGACGAAAAAGACGAACTGGCCAGTGCAAAGCGTCTGATTGAGCAGGTGCAAATGGCACTGGAACGCGCCAGCATCGCAGAAAATCAGTCTGATACCTCAAAACACCCGCGTTATGACTTTGATTATCAGCGCATCCAGGCTGATCTCAACACCATCAAAGCCGGTATCGATCACTATCTCACGCCTTCCCGCGACCAGCCCCATGAATCCGGCCCGTTATCCGGACATTACCGTCAGGAAAACCCGCAATGACTGACGCACAACGCAATGCCTTTGAAGTGGCCTCCGGGCACTTTGATATCACTTTTCTGTATCTGGTGTGCGTCGGTTTTTTCCTGGCCACCTTGTTTTTCTGGGCGGCCTGGGCCGCGGTGGATGTCTGGCATGGCTGGGCGAATGAAAAAGTGCGTAATCAGACCCTCAGCCAGTTTGCCCTTCGAACCGCGGTATTACTGGTCGTGGCTGTCTGGATGTTTGCCAGTTAATGCAGCGAACATAATGAAAAGGAACAGAGTCAATATGAAGCACATTTTTACCGTCTGCCGGCGTATCAGCACAAGCCTGATAACACGGGTCAGTACGTTCATACTGTTATTCGGCCTTTCCTGTGAATCCGCCTGGGCTGATTTACCGGCTATCGAACCGCCAAAAAGTGGTGGCGGGGGCGGATTGCTGGGACAGGCGAAAGGGTACGCGCAGGATGGTATTGTCATCGGCGGACTCATTCTTTCCGCTGTGGCTTTTTTTAAAGTGGCCTCGGCCGCCGTCGAAACCTTTTCCGAAGTGCGGGATGGCAAATCGACCTGGACCCAGTTTGGCGCCATCGTCGTGGTCGGCGTGGTGTTGCTGGTTGCCGTGATTTGGCTGCTGTCGAAATCGGCCAGTATTATCTTTTAAGGCCGTCACCATGCAGACGATCGCTTTCTTACCTGACCGTTTAAACGCCGAACCGGTGGTGTTTCGCGGGTTCACCACCCCTGAGATGGGACTGGCCGCACTGGCCGGGATCGCGCTCGGGCTGGCCGTCAGTCTTCCCCTGCTCCCGTTAGCCGATTGGGTCATACTTCCGACCGGGATGCTGATTATGCCCTTGTTACTGATTAGCTTTGGCGGGCGTTGGCTTGCTCACCTCAAGCGTGGCAAGCCGGAAAATTATATCTGGCTGAAGCTGGAAGAGAAAAAACGCCGGCTGGGTCTCGGTGATCCGGCATGGATTATTGCCGCCCGGGGCTGGTCGTTGCGCCGAAGCAGGAGAGCGCGATGAGCCAGTTTCGTCATGCAGTCAAAAACCGGGATCAGCATATTCTGACCCTGCGGATCGCCTGTGGGATTTTGGTGGGGGTGCTGCTGCTGAGCCTGCTGGGCTGGATGGCTTCACCGCGCAATCTCACCATCCATCATCCTCCGGACTTACGCACTGGCAGCACACGCCCGTGGTGGGAAGTGCCTGCGCCCAGCGTCTACAGCTTTGCCTTTTATATTTTCCAGCAACTGAATGCCTGGCCGAAAAACGGGGCACAGGACTATCCGGCCAAAATTTATGCGCTTTCCCCTTATCTGACGCCGGCCTGTCAGGATTTTTTACGGGAAGATGCCAGAACCCGTGCCGACAGTGGCGAGCTGCTTGACCGGGTGCGGGTGGTGTATGAAATTCCCGGCCGGGGCTATGGGACGCGCAGTGTGACGGTACGTGACCGGGATAACTGGGTAGTCCGGCTGGATTTGGTGGCCGATGAATATTACCACGCTGAACCGGTCAAACGGGCACTGGTGCGTTATCCGCTGAAAGTGGTGCGCTGGGCAGGCGATGCCGAACGTAATCCCTTCGGGCTGGCATTGGATTGTTACGACGGCATGCCCCAGCGGCTGGAAGCCATGCCACAACCACAGGAAGAGAAAAAAGGCGTATTTCAATGAGCAGAGTGTCATTTGGCCGCTGGCTGGGATGGGGCAGTTTGTTATTGTTCAGCGTCGGCACACAGGCTGATGAACTGATGAAATGGGAACGTATTCCATTATCCCTCTCACTCAAAGTGGGGCAGGAACGCATTATTTTTGCTGACCGGAATGTCCGTATTGGTTTGCCGCCGTCACTCAGTGATAAATTGCGGGTACAAAGTGCCGGCGGGGCGGTGTACCTGAAAGCCAGCAGCGCCTTCCCACAGACCCGCCTGCAATTGCAGGACAGCGAAAACGGCGAAATCATTTTACTGGATATCACCGCGAGTAAAACGGGCGCAACGGAACCCGTGCGTATTGTTTACCCGGATGAAAAACAACCCCTTCCGACTGATAAATCGCAACAGTTGAACAACACCAAATTATTGGTGCCCGTTCCGGTCGCCTTAACCCGTTATGCCGCGCAGCAACTGTATGCCCCGTTGCGTACCGTCGAGCCGGTGACAGGCATCCAACCGGTGAATCTGCATTTGTCCTCGTCCATCACGACGCTTTACCCGTCAGAGCCGATTGCGATTACGCCGCTGGCAGGCTGGAGACTGCACAATCACACTGTCGTGGCACTGAAGCTGCGCAATCCCACCCAACGAAAAATCACCCTCGACCCACGAGCCTTACAGGGGCAGTTTGTGGCCGCCACGTTCCAGCATCGTTGGCTGGGTGAAACGGGAACACCGGAGGATACGACGGTGTTGTACCTTGTCACAAAAGGGCAGCCGGATAATGCCTTTATCCCTGAGCCGGTATCGGTGAAACCGGGAGGCCGCGATGCAGATTAAATCCAACAGTCTGGTGAAAATACTGGTGCCGACGGTATTACTTATCGGCGGGTTTATTGGCATCAAAAGTTGCAGCTCAACGGAAAGTGCCGCGCCCGGCACGACAGCGAATAATGTGCTGGCCACGCTGTCACCGGAAGAGTTGCAGGCGCTGGGTGTCGGGGGCGATACGCCGGAAGATACCCTGCGCACCCTGACAGGTGCCCTCAATAAAGTACGGGCAGAGCAGAAACACTTAAGCCAGCAGAATACCGATATCCTGAAAGAAAATGACCAGTTAAGAAACCAGAGCCATGATGTTGCCAGCCAGATAGATGCAGCGGTTGCCGCCATCCGTCAGGAAAATGAACAGCGCCGGCGCGAGTTACAGGATGAGCAGCAGGGATTGCTGGTACAGATTGATTTGCTGACGGAACGATTAAATTCAGCACCGTTGCCTGCTCAGAACAACCAGATGCCACTTGGGCTGGGACTGGCAGAGAGCCAGTATGCGGCCAATCCAGTCAGGGGGCAGGATGAACTCATCTGGGTGGCGCCTGCCGATGAAAAACCGGTTGAGACCCAAAACGTGGCTTACGGCCAACCCGCCGCGAAATTCCCGACTTCTTTTTTAAGTGAACCACCGGCAACGGAGCAAAATACCTCACCGAATGCCTCGCTTAAGGAAGAAAACGAAAAACCGGTCTATACCCTGCCGGAAAATGCCACGCTGGTCGGCAGTCAGGCGATGACCGCGTTATTAGGCCGGGTGCCGGTCAATGGCACAGTCACTGACCCTTACCCGTTCAAGATTCTGATTGGCAAAGACAACCTGACCGCCAACGGCATCGAACTGCCGGAAGTGGAAGGGGCAGTAGTGTCCGGCTCGGCCAGTGGCGACTGGACCCTCTCCTGTGTGCGCGGACAGGTCAATTCCATCACCTTTGTGTTTCAGGATGGCACCGTGCGTACCCTGCCGGGCACAGGGCAACATCAGCAGGGTATCGGCTGGCTGTCCGATGAAAACGGCATTCCCTGTATCAGCGGTGAGCGTAAATCCAATGCCAGCACCTATCTGCCGACGCTGTTTGCCCTTTCAGCCATGAATTCGGCCGGGGACGCCCTGAACGAAAGTCAGCGTACTGCCCAGACCAATGGCGCGGGCGGCATCACTTCCGCTTTAACGGGCAATGCCGGACAGGCGGCATTAGGAAAAGCCCTGGCCGGTGGCATGAATGACATCACCGAATGGCTCAAACAACGTTACAGCCAGACGTTTGATGCGGTCTACGTCCCGCCCGGTGCCGGTGTTGTGGTACATATCACCCAAAGTCTGGCGATGGATTACGAAACGAAAGGCCGTAAAGTGCATTACGGTTTTAGTGAATCAACCCAATATCATCATCAGGACGCATTAGATTAATGGAAAAACCTGTCTTTCAATGGCTGTTCAGTGCCAGCCCACCCTATTGCCTGCAAATTAACCGCCCCCAACACACTGAGCCTGTACCGGTTCAGCTCTACTGGCGGCCTGCCCATAAAAAAACATCCCGGCTCTGCCTCGCCATCGGCAATGCGTGTCAACCGCTGGGTGACGGTGATTTTACGGTCTTTCGCCTGTCAGACACACAGTGGCAATCCGTGGTGGCCGGCAACAGCGAGGCTGAGCCTGAACAGTGGGAACGTCTGCCGTTTACGGTATCGGAACTGGCCGTCCATCCTGAGTTTGCCACCTTTACCGCCATTGGCATTACGGAGATTCAGCTATGCGAAAAATAAACGCTGTTGTCGTGTTGTGTCTGTCAGGGCTGATGGCCGGTTGTTCAACCTCGAAAGATACGTTGCTGCCTGCCGGAAAGCAGACGGTGCTGGCGATGTGGCAGGGCAATAAAGCGGGTCACACTGTCGTACAGGCGAAAAACGCATTGCGCAGAACGTTGACCGGGACCGAACGGCGCCGGGTACTGGAAGAGCCCTGTCATTACAGCCGTTCGGCTGCGCAGGAAATCAGCCGGCAGTTTCCCCGTCTCCCCAATCCCGATATGGTGATGTATGTTTTTCCGCATCTGGCGGCCGGCAATACGCCGATACCGGGCTACAGCACGGTGTTCCCGTTTTATCAGCAGGTGCAGTACGCCCTGCCGGGTGAACGCACGGAGGCCCTGTGATGGAAATTCCCAAACCGCTGCACCGCCCCGGCAAGCTGCGTGAAGCTGATGAAGCCGCGATTTACCGGGCCAGTCCCTCCATCATTGACTACCTGCCCTGGGTAGAATATCTGGAAAACGGGCAATGCCTGTTGCTGGATGACGGGATTTCCGTGGGTGCGGTCTATCGCATCGAACCTGTTGCTACCGAAGGGCGTCCAATGGAGAGACTGATTGAAATCCGGGATCAGCTGGAAGATGCGATCCAGGACAGTCTGGAGGAAGACGATATTTCGCCGTGGGTAGTACAATTTTTTTGTCAGGATGAGGATGATCCAGCCAGTTATCTCAACACGTTACGGAACTATGTCAAACCCTGGGCGCAAGGTACCGCGTTTACGGAGGCCTTTCTGGCCGAGTCCGAACGCCATCTGAACAGCATTGCCCGGCCTGAGGGGATATTTCACGACAGCTTAATTACCGGGCAACCGTGGCGGGGGCAGCAGCGCCAGACGCGCATGGCCGTCTATCGCTGGCTGCCTGCTCACAAATCGCAGGCAAACAACCCGACGTTATCTTCCGTTGCTGCACTCAATCAGGTCTGTGCACGACTGGTTTCCTCACTGGCATCAGCCGGTATTGTGGCAACCCGGCAAGATGGCGAGCAGATCCACAGCTGGTTGCTGCGTCATTTTAATCCGGCCCCGGACTGGGGTATGGCAAAAGCCGATTTCTACCGCACGGTAAGTTATGAAACACCTGCACCGCCCAATCTTCCGGTTAACAATGATTTTGCCGAAAGCCTGTGGTTTACGCCCCCGGTGTCTGATCCCGACAACGGACTCTGGTGGTTTGATGGCCTGCCACATAAAGCCATTCCGGTCGAACGCCTGCGCCGCCCGCCGGAGCCGGGCACGCTGACGGGCGAAGTGAAGCGAGGCGACAATATCAATGCGCTGATGGATATGATGCCGGAAGGCACCGTAGTTTCCCTGACTATCGTGGCGCAGGCACAGGATACGCTGGAAGAGAGTTTTACCCGGCTGGCAAAAAATGCGGTGGGGGAAAATACCGAATCGGCGCGTGTCCGGCAGGATGTGCAGACAGTGAAGGAACTGCTGGGACGGCGGCATAAACTGTACCGCAGTGCGCTGACCTTTCTGGTACGGGGCAACGATGTCACTGACCTGAACCAGCGGGTGCATCAGTTATCGTCAACCCTGCTGACGACCGGATTACAACCTGTCCGACCGGAATTCAGTGTTTCCCCGCTGAATGCCTATTTACGCGCCCTGCCCATGTGTTTTAACCCACAGAAGGACAGGAAACATTGGTACAGCCGTCTGACCTGGGTACAGCATCTGGCTGGGTTATTGCCGGTTACCGGCCGTTCAACCGGCACCGGGCATCCGGGATTCAGCTTTTTTAATCGCGGTGGTGCGCCGCTGACCTTCGATCCGATGAACAAACAGGATCGCACCCAGAATGCGCACTTATTGCTGTTTGGTCCGACCGGGGCAGGTAAATCGGCCACGCTGTGCGCCTCCCTGGTGCAACTGATGGCGATACACCGGCCACGCCTGTTTATTGTCGAAGCGGGGAACAGCTTTGGTTTACTGGCCGATTACTACGCCAGTCTGGGGCTGACGGTCAATAAAATCGGTATCAAGCCGGGCTGTGGCGTCAGTCTGGCGCTGTTTGCTGATGCCCATCAACTGCTGCAACTCAGCCCCCAACAATTACGGATTAATGAAACCGATATTCCGGATACCGGTGAATCGCAGGATGACGGGGATGAACAGCGCGATATTCTGGGTGAGATGGAAATTGCTGCCCGGCTGATGATCACCGGCGGTGAGAAAAGAGAGGAAGAGCGCCTGACCCGTTCGGATCGGGGATTAATTCGTGAAGCCATTATGATGGCGGCTCACACCAGCCATGCTGAGGGACGCCAGATGGTGGCCTCAGACTTACAGAATGCCCTCTATGCCATCGCCCGCAGCCATCAACAGGATGAACACGGCCAGCCGTTAATCACGGCACATCGTCGGGCACGCGCGGATGAAATGGCCGGTGCCATGTCGATGTTTACCCAGGGGTTTGAAGGCGAATTGTTTAACCGTCCCGGCACGCCCTGGCCGGAAGTGGATGTCACGTTGATTGATTTGGGTACGCTGGCACGGGAAAACTATTCGGCACAAATGGCACTGGCGATGGTGTCACTGATTAATACCGTCAATAATCTGGCGGAACGGGATCAATATCAGGACAGGGAACTGCAACTGGTGATCGACGAAGGCCATATCACCACCACCAACCCGCTGCTGTCGCCCTATATGACCAAGGTGGTGAAAATGTGGCGCAAACTGGGCGCCTGGCTGTGGCTGGCCACACAAAACCTCGCCGACTACCCGGATACCGCTGAAAAAATGCTGAATATGGCGGAATGGTGGCTGTGCCTGACTATGCCTCCCGATGAAGTGGAACAAATCGCCCGCTTCAAAAAACTGACCGAAGAACAAAAAGCCGTGTTGCTCTCTGCCAGTAAACTTCCCCGTTGTTATACCGAAGGCGTGGTGCTGGCGAAGAAAATCGAAGCCTTGTTCCGGGTCGTACCACCGAGTCTCTATCTGGCACTGGGCATGACTGAAAAAGAAGAAAAGGCCGAACGGCGGGCGTTAATGCGCGAGCATCAGTGCAGTGAACTGGAAGCGGCGGTGTTGGTGGCCAGAAAAATGGATATTGCTCGGGGATTAAGGACTGATGTTGTGGAACACAATATAGCAAAAGAAACTGGCTGAGATAATCTGACTTACTGAGAGCAAATAATAGTCAAGATCCCAATACCAGGATTGGGATCACTTTCAGGTGATTAGTCTTTGTATTTGAATTCTATACTCGTCTCCATTTTTTCAAAGTCAATTGTAATTAAACAACCCTGCCATACAGTTGTCTCTTGATTACGTTATCAGAGTTCATTACCCACTAAATACTCAATGTCTTTTTTCAAATTATCCAGATCTATTTTTGTTAATGGTATAATGATTCTTTGTTTTGGTTGATTATTGAATAATGTGCCTAATTCATTTTTACTACTACCTTTAATACGCAAACTCATTAAGGTGAGGAAGTTCCACAGGGCTGATTACAAAAGTTAACCCATTGCTACGTTGTTTCCAGACAAATCCGTAGCTAAATGTAAGATCATTCGGAACACAAAAAACGCATGGCCCTTTGATAAAAACTTCTTCCCAGTAGTCAGCTATTGCTCTGGCTTCTTCCCAGTCGGCTAAAAATTTACTGAGAGAGCGAAATGTTTTATTTTCATATTCCTGTTCATCATCTTCCGATGATACCAATTTGGTAAGAATTTCCTCTACCGTTGGCAGAAATTCCCAGCGATGATCTATTGCGCTTATCGTATATTTGTACCATTTATCAGACATACTTGCCTCCTTGTTGACTTGTTTACACATGTAAATACCATCCTTACCTTTTGGTAGATACCCAATGAAAATACGCCACACTTTAAATAAGACGTGAAAATGTAGCTTATTGTAACATATTGATTAAAAAATAATTATTTCATTTTATGCACTTAATTTATTAATAATAAGACATTGATTTTACCCATTAAAATAAGAGGTTTAGATTTTTTATGTTTTAATTTTTATAAAAAATAGGCTGGGATTATCTATCTTATCTACTAATTCACTCTATCTCTTGTGATACAAGGCATTTTGACCATTTTCCTGACGTATTACTCATGTTTTTCACCATTAGCGTATCCCCTATTTGTTTTAATTTTCACTATCGGAAAAAGAATTGAGTACTGTATATGAGCTGTTTTTCAATCATGTTACCCCTTTCATCATTAATGAAAAGGGTAACAGTCAGTGTTGCAAAAATTCCCATCCTCTCTGTTCAATAACGCGAGACGCCTGATCATCGGCCTGTTGAGTTTGGCTCTGAGTTTTCAAGGCCAGGCCACGTCAGAACATCAAAACGAAGATAATCTTTCTGACCTCAAACTGGCAGAAATCACTTCACAATTAGGACAACAACTTAACCAATCGCAATCTCCCACCGAAGCCATACAGTCAATCACCGCTCAACAGCTATCATCGGTAGTCACTTCCACATTAATCCCCTGGCTTAACCAATTCGGTAATGCCCGGGTATCACTCCCCTTTGAGCACGCTTTTTCGTTAAAAGAAGCCACACTGGATTGGTTGCTACCGTGGCATACCACCTCAGCCTACATAGCATTCAGCCAGTTAGGTGTTAAAACCGGACACGGTCAGACGACTACCCATCTTGGCATGGGATACCGCTATTTGAATGATAACTGGCTCTGGGGTGCCAATATCTTCTGGGATGCGTTGTGGCCGGAGCAGCATCACCGTTACAGTCTTGGGTTAGAAGCCTGGCATGATAACGTCAAACTGTCTGCGAATATTGACCGACGCTTATCTCACTGGAAAGCCGCGAGGCTCACGGATTTCGATGCAAGACCGGCAAACGGCTGGGATATTCAGGCCGAAGCGTATTTGCCGGCTTTTCCTCACTGGGGCGGACAGTTGAAGTATGAACACTATGACGGGCAGCAGGTTGCCTTATTCGGTGGATCCGAACGCCAGAAAAACCCGTACAGCGTCACCGCTGGGCTGACTTACACGCCAGTCCCTTTAGTCACATTGGGTGCCGATTTTCGGCAGGGTAAACAAGGGACCAGTGAGAATCGTTTTACCCTGAACCTCAATTATCGGTTGGGTGTTCCGTTCAGCCAACAGCTTGACCCGAACGCGGTCGCACCATTGCGTAGCCTGAGATCCAGCCAATTTGATTTTGTGAACCGGCGCAGTGATATGGTACTGGATTATCAGAAGCAAACGCTGCTGACGCTGGCCTTTCCGACTTTGGTTAAAGGCTATGAAGGCAAGGAAGTGACCTTTTTTCCCGTTATCCACACCAAATATCCGTTGGTACGTTTAGCGCTGGATACGGCTGAATTACAGCAGGCAGGCGGGAAAGTACTTGATCAACGGCCGGAGAAAGTGACATTACGGTTGCCGAAAACCACGGGAAAATCCGTCCGGCTTTCGGGAATAGCTATCGACAGCCGGGGTAACCGCTCTAACCGGGCAGAAATCCTGGTGGTAAGCCTGCCGACCGAAAAGCGATGGCAGGTGACAGCGAATAAAACGCAGGCCAAAGCCGATGGCCATGACCGTGTGATCTATACCGTAATTGTCACCGATCAGGAAGGCGCTCCTGTCCCTTATCAGGCTGTTATCTGGTCAAGTGATAAAGGTACATTATCCCAAACCCGGCAGAACACCGATGCGCAGGGGCAGGCATCGGTCGTGCTGCACAGTCGTCAGCAGGGGCTGCATACAGTACGTGTTTCCGTGGATGAAGAGGTTGCTGTTGCACCTTCAGTCCAGTTTGATGCAGTGCTGATACCCGAAATCGCCGTTGATAAGTACAGCGTTCAGGCGGATGGGCAATCGAGGGCGACCTTGACGGTCACAGTTAAAAACGCCGATGGTCAACCGGTACCCAATCAGGCTGTTGGCTGGCAGACCCCGCTCGGCCAGTTCTCCTCATTTTCATTGATGACTGATGCGAAAGGGCAGGCTACCGCCTATTTAACCAGCAAAATATCAGGAAATGCAGAAGTAGCCGTGGCGGTTGGCAGCGAAACAGTGGTGGCTTCTCCGATCCGCTTTATTGCCTCGCTAACGCACACGCTTCAGGCGGACAAACAAACCGCGATGGCCGATGGTCAGGACAGCATCCTTTATACGGTGAACGTGCGCGATGCAGCGGATCACCCCGTTGCCCACAGCAAAGTGCAATGGTCAGCGGATAACGGGCAACTGCTGGACAGGCAGGAACAGACAAACAGTCAGGGAGAAGCGACAGCCCGGTTAATCAGCCACATCGCAGGGCGGGCAACGGTGAAAGCCGAGGTGGCGGGAAAAACCCTTGATGCTGCTCCGGTGACGTTTGAACGCCGGCTGAAACCCGCGATCACCGTGGATAAGGCTTGGGCGAAAAACGATGGCCAGGATACGGTGGTGTTGACCGTCACGGTGAAAGACTCGATGGGATCACCTGTGGCAAATCAGTCGGTGAGTTGGCAAACGGATCGCGGTGTGTTGTCTTCAGGACAGACAGAAATAGACAGTCAGGGACAAACACAGGTTAAGCTGAAGAGTACGGTAACAGGCGCGCATCAGGTGCAGATCCGGGTTGGCGATCATCAAGTGGACGCCCCTGTTGTCACCTTTGAGGCAGTTTTGTTGTCAACCGTTCGGGTGGATAAAACCCGCGCAGCCGCCGATGGCACTGAGCAGGTCACCTTCACCGTCACGGTGATGGACAGCCGTGGCCGGGGGCTGTCGGATCAGGTGGTTGAGTGGTCGGGGGACTTCAGTGAGATGATGTCCGCGGAAACCCGCACAGACGACGGGGGCAATGTAACGGCGACTGTTGTCAGCCACCGTCCCGGAAAAGGCGTGGTTACTGCGCGGATCGGTGATCAGCAACAAGCATCGCCGGTGATCGAATTTGTCTCACCGCTGCGTATTGAGGATATTGTTGCCGTTGACCGCCAGGGTGGCAATGCCAACCAGAAATCGTTTGGTCTCCGGGGGCCTTCCGTACTCTGGCGTGGCGCAAAATTTCGCCTTATCACGGCCGGCAATACAGGCCAGGTAAGCTGGCAGAGTGATTCACCCTCGGTGACGGTATCGGGGAATGGGGTGACGGTGCAACAAAATCCTGACGGAGTCAGGCTCACCGGCACTGATGAGACCGGGCAACAGGTCGCACTGACCTTGACGGTTCACACCTGGTTTGAGCGCTCCGGCCTGACAAAAGATTTTTATTCTCATGCGAAACAGCTTTGCCAATCACTCGGCAGCCGGATTGCCACCAAATATGCCCTGGAACGGCTCTATGAGGAATGGGGGAACTTTTACCTTTATGATGGCTGGGCGCGGGAATTTTACGTGACATCAACGGATTATCTGGCGGCCAGCTCAGGTTCAGCAGAGCATCAGGCGAAATGGGCGTTTTGGGCAGAAACAGACCGGTGGATGCGAAATGGCTGGCCGATGACAGGATTTGCGTGTGGCAGGTAGCAATGTTGCCCAATTTACCGGCTAAATAAAGTCAGTGGCTGTTAAAACAGCCACTTAAGAGAATTTCAATCGGTCAGGATAGTGTGTGATTTCTTGTTTTATTAACCCGTAGCAACAAGTGTACATCCAGATGGGCAACTACAATTCACTTTGTGCCCCTCCAGTGCAACCGCTTTACCCTGTATCACCGTCAGTGGAGAACCTTCAGCAATAGCTCCCGTGCTTTTACAAGCCGGGCAAAACACGCTGTCACCAACACAAGCAACGGGCTCCCCCTGTTTGGTTAGGCCTGAACCTGTTAATACGGTGCCACTTGTGTTTGTAGTATCGCCTTTCAGGATAATTTTTTTTCCATCAATGGTTGCCCGCATTTTGCTGTGCCTCAAGTTCTTTCAGATCTTTAATGTCGTCATGCTCAATCTGACGCACCAAACGCCATACAGTGGTGCCGGGGGCATTACCCTCTACATCCGGGGCGATATCACCTTGCAGAATGATGTTTTCCAGTCCTTCACGTCCTTTGGTTGTCCAGTAACCATCGACTCTGGCGGGTTCGCCAGCTATTAACAGGTCAACCTGTAGGGGGCCTCGGTCATAACGGGCATACCAGAGGGCGCTGGTTGTACCCGTGAAATGGCCTGAGCCGTAAGAATGTAAAGAATCACCTTCCTCTAAAGCATAACGAATAGGTCTGATTAGTTCATTAAGAGCAAAATAGCTTTCTGGGACATTAGCAGGTAATGGAGTTAAATCAGGATATTCTCCCGCTTGAATTATCAACCCATCATCATAATTGGTAATAACGATATCTGGGTGGATAGACAATTTTTTTCTAACCCATTGCTCATTACCCAATCGTTTAATGAAGCGTTTTGATAACAAAGTAATCCAGTTAATACTACGTATACTATTAAAATAGTGTCTTGCACACATGTGTACGGTAGAGTTAACCTGCATAGTAGGATAACGAATAGCAAGCTGGTATTCTTGCGGCATATACAGATGATAATCCCGCGGTAGTACTACTGTATAACCACAATCACCATGATCTGGATTCAATTGGTTACATAAAAATGTCAACCATTCTATAAATTCAGCTTGTCCTTGTTCTGTAGTTAGAGTATCCCACGGTAATACTAGACACAGGTAAGAGCTACCTTTGTTACCTGCTATTTCATATGAATCAATATAGTGCATCCAATATTGAGGGGCTTCACTCACATTTTTTGCATCACTGATATCCCAACCGCATGTCAGATTACCATCGGCATTCAGAATTAATTGCTCAACTTTTGTAATATTTTGATCTGAATATTTTTTCAATCCATCAAATTCATGCGTATGAAATTTTAACCTCCCCCCGTACATTTCCCGAAAACGGCGATAACAGGCTAAAATACGTTCTTTCTTTTCACGGGTATAACCTTGTTTAAAAAACAACGTAATAGCCAACCCTAAACGGGTGATGGTAATATCTCGTTCACTTTGCAGGGTAAATCCCGTTAATTGTGCCTTGATATGCTCAAAATAGGTTTCTTTATTCATAATAATCATTTTCCTTATGATGCGGTTGCCGCTGTTAAGGCGGTAATCCCCGTCACTGCCGCTGCTAGGGTTGCCCATACCGCGGATGCGGCACCACCAACAATGCCACCCACCCAGATAATTAAACCCGCCAACAAAACTATCGCTGCGACAACGATAATTTTTTCAATAATGATAATGATTTCTTCTCCTATTTTTACCATTAACTGAATTGTTCCATTACCCAGGTCAGCGGCTATCTGATACCAATCGACCTGTTTCAATGCGTCTATCGTCAAATCGGTATATTTATATACCGTTTCCACGGCTTCCTTGATTTTAGCTTCGGTGAGACGAACGATTTCTCCTGTTTTTTCACTGACCCAATGAATGGCATAACTCAGCTTTTTTGTCACCGGATCGATAATTTCATCCGCTATCCACTGACCTGATTCACGAAACCAGGCACCACAGGCAGCTAATGCTGCACGGGTTTTATCACTCAGGTAATTAAAACCACTGGCCGTTAAATCCCATGTCCATTCCCAACTTCGGACAATGGCATTTTTGGCATAAGTCACACTTTCTGATACAAATCTGGCACTCTGATCGTAATATTGCTCTACGCGCTCTAAAAATGATGGTTCCTTCTCGGAAGAAAGCGCTATCATCGCTGGAATGGCCGTATGACGCACGGCTAACCACAGGCTAAATATAGGTTCGTATTGCCATTGCCTCTCGCTGACTAGGGGGATATTTTTTAGTAACAACTGCTCAATACCTGTATAGCCTGGTATTGGCACTGGTAAAGAAGAGGCCAATCCTTCTATTGCAGGGGGGATAATAGAACGGCTGAATTGAGACAGATGTTGCTTAATGTTTTCCCGCTCGGCGGCTTTAGCTTCTGCCGAAAGTGTTTCCCACTCCTTTGAATCACGGTTATCCTCAACAACAAAAACCCCAAAACGAGCTTGAGTGGCGATTATTTCATAATCTATTTCCTGCCCTTTCTTCAAAGTATCACCAGGAAACTTCACTTCAATGAGCATCTTAAGATTATCAGGGTGAACAGAACCATCAAAATATTGCCCTTCACGACCAGGCCAGCGAAGCTGTTTGTTTTTGACCAGAATAATATCCGGTCGTCGGATACCCGTAACACCAAATTTGCTCTTGTCAGCATTCGTCAAATGTGAGAATGGGCTTTCTGAATGGGGGAGATTACCTGCGTATTTAGTTCTTCTTGCCTCACTATTGGCCAGCATTGGTAATGGCACATTATATCCTCTCATAAAGAAAACGACTTCAGCCTTGTATTGCCATAACCAATCGTGAATTCTTTCCTCAACTCTGATGAGACCACTCATCACTGCCTGTTTTAGCGAAAATGCGGCTCCATTTTTATTTATTCCTGCCTTTGGTGCCCAAATAGCGAAAGCCGCTTTCTTGGCTAAATAACATTGATCCTCATCTTTGGGAAATGCGACTCGCTCCATTTTACATCTCACTGATGTAATGGCTGGACACATACCACCGGGTTGTAATTGTTGGGTCATTTTGATTCCTCCTTAAATTCCATCACATAATCCACGGGCTGATTATTACCAACGTGGTACAGCGTTTCGGTTTTTTTCTTTTTCTGCTCTTCCGGGATACTGAATTCCAATGTATCCGCTTGCTGGGTTTGCACGATGGCGGTACGCCCTGCGGCATCAGTACGGCCGGACACAATGCCTGATGGGGTTTTTATCTGGTACAGGGTATGGGTCAGTGGTTTATTTTCGTTCTTGCTGTTGGTCAGAATATAACGCCCGGAATAATCAAACAGGGCCTGAGCACCGGCTTTTCCTGCTGCGTGTTCGGTCATGGAAATGGAGGTACCGGATATAGTGATCGCCCCCGTAGGATCGATAATAATCTGACCACCTGAATTGCCAATGGTGATCTGGCCGCTTTGGGATTGCAGCACAATGTGTTTACCGACACGCACTTCCTGATTATCAGTCACTTCCAGCAACTGGCTTTTGCCTATTGTGATGCTTTGCTGTCCGGTGATGGTGCTAGACTGGTTTTTCTCTACCCGCAGCGTCTGGTGACCGGAAACGGATTCGTCATCATCCTGTTTGATAACTGTTTGGCGATTGCGCTGAATCTCTTCAAACTGGTCACGTACTATTGTTATCTTCTGGTCGTTGCCAATACGCTCTTCATGGTCAACATCCACATGAGTGGTACGATTGTTCAGTACCTTGGTATTCATATCCTTCTGGGCATGGATATACACTTCTTCACTGCCTTTGGCATCCTCAAAACGCAGCTCGTTAAAGCCTTCACCTTTATGCGTTTTAGTTTTAAAGGTCGTGCGGGTTTTTTGACCCGGTAAATCCAGCGGCGGACTGTTACGTCCATTGTAATTGCAGCTAGTCACAATCGGTCGGTCAATATCGCCGTTCAGGTAAGAGATAATGACTTCCTGCCCGATACGGGGAACTGCCATAAAACCGAAGTTGTTGCCGTTCCAACCCTGAGCCACCCGAACCCAACAGGACGAACCGTCACCGGGTTTATCGTAACGGTTCCAGTGAAAATGAACCTTAATGGCCCCTAATTCATTGGTGAATATCTCTTCGCCTTCCGGTCCGACAACCGTGGCCAGCTCGTCACCGTCTGCCAACGGTTTATAGTGATACGGTGGCCGCCAGTCATCAAAGCCGGGGATAAAGGTCATATCGCTGGTTAATGTGGTGCCTTCACCGCCTATTCCTGCTGCTTGCGGCTGAGCGCCATGATGGGTGATGCTCACCACCTGCCAGCGGTCATTCATCGTTTCAGACGGATGCGCACTGAGGGTAAAGATTTTACCCGGCCGTAATTTGATACAGTTAGACTGTGCCGAACCTAGTTTGCTTTCGCTGTTCAACTGGTTAAGGCGGATTTTACCAAAGGGCTGTCCCTCTTTACTCCACTGGAAACGCCCATAACTTTCAAAAACGGAATGCCCGCTGCTGGGTTCTACGTTGGCTTTGGTTTGCATCGGCTGGGAAGGACGCAGGTAGTTGTAATCTTTATGGATAAGCTCATCGGGACATAAATATTCGCCATACTGCCAATGCCAGACGGTTGAGTCAGTATCATCCGTGTTGGGTTGACCATTGTAGACCAAGGGTAAGGCGGCCGTCATACCGAGGTGAGAGTTGCTGTAAAACATCTGGTTTTCCTCAAACCAGAAAATAATGCCTTCTTCCGCCGCTAGCCGGCACCAGAAATCGTAGGCTGATTCCCGTTTCTGGGTAATGTAGTCGCGGGGCGCATGATAACCGGCGCTATCATAGAACTTGCTGTCAGCTTTTACCCGGTGCTCTCCCAGCAATTTTTTCAAAATATCCGGTACGGAAAGATGCTGATAAATACGGCTGTCCTGATTGAGCGTCATCCGCCACATGTCAGGACGCAGGGTAAAGGTGTAAACCGTCTGCTTTCCGTCAGTATTCCCCTGTACTGCGCCGGCAACGATACCATTGACCGTCCGTTCCACCACGCCATTACGCTTGACGGTCAGTGAGGCTTCCTGGTTAAGCTGCTCACCCAAAGGGATATTATTGACGGCGCTGACCACCGTCAGAGTCAGGTGAAAAAGCTGAGATAAATGTTCTTGCAAAGTGAAATTCACCACCTGGAAAGTGGTCGGCGGGAGTCGGCCAATTTGACAGGTAAAGACTAAACCATCCATCGCGGTATTTCCTTATGGTTACATTAATGGTCGGTATCCCTGCACAGGAGAGCGGGATAACTTATAGAATCCGCCAGCAGTGGTGCGGCAGGTCACTAACATGTGCATATCCTGCGTCAGGCAAAATGGCAGAAACTGGGACACGCCATGGGCAAACATGAAAGCCTCTCCTTCATGGGTGTAGGCGCTGTCATCCAGCATCAGTTCAATAAACAGGCAGCGGTGGGGGACGCCCTTAATTAGCCAGTCACTCGTTTTCGAATGCACGGAAACAATGTCATCAATCCTGCGGCGCAGTGCCCGGCTCCGGTTTCGGTCTGTTTCTGTATAAAAGTCATAGCCTAGCAATAGCTCTTTGAGCATGTCAGCAGAATGCAGCAAAAATGGGCTGGCCGAATAATGTGACAATAACGTCCAGTAGCGGTGACTGTCGGTGAGCGGCGGATAGGGCGGCGAAGGGGGAGTCAGGTTTTTGATTTGTACATTATCAGGGAGGGTTTCGTCCGCATAACACCTCTCACCCGCCATTAATGGCTCCGGCTGAAGCCCAAATGTTGCCACCTGACAGATAAATTTTCGCGCCGGAGGCTGTGTCATGAGTTGTCCCCGACTGTCCCGGAAGACCAGATCGTATTGCAAGCGTCCTAACGCATCTTCTCCCATTTCCAGTGAATAGAACCAGGCCTGCTCGTCATCCAAATAGCGATCCATGCCGGTCAGCAAGCGATCGGGATAGAAACGGAAAGACTCGCCCCGATCGTGCTCTTCATCCGGTTCTTGTTCCAGCGCGATGCCTGGCACATCCAGTACACCCTGTGAAGGTGATAAGGGTAAGCGATAACGTGCAGTTTCTGACTTAAACGGCACGGTTAATTGTGTTATTTTCCGATTGACCACAGGCACACAATGCAGATGAAATGCTGCCGCTATCTGTGCTTCAGACACGGCCAATTCACACCTGAGTTTGATTACAATGGTAAATTCACGGGATTCGTCCATCAATACATGGCTTCGCAGGGTTGTGGGTAAGACCAGCGTAAGAAAATGGTGAACATGCGGCAGATAAAGGGATTCCATTAGCATTTGCGGTGCCCAGTTTCCTGCCCGCTGAGGTGATGACAAAATAAGCCTTTCGGTGCCCTGTAAGGGGTTCAAGCGAATGATATCCATTGGATACCGGGTGTTTTCTTGGTAAAACTGAATGCCATCAACGTCTTGTGTCAGTGCCAGCATCAGAGTATCTGCGACGGTTTCATCAGCACTGAGAAACAGGCTGATGGGTTTGATTGCCCAGCGGTCATTTTTGCCCGTATAGCGGAATGTCAGGGTAATCTGTGTTTCCTGTGCCTGATGATGGAGTTCCCGCCGAATCAATGTCAGTGGCTCGATATCACAGGGGCGACAGCTCATGAATGGTGTGTCGTTTTCTGTGGTAATTTTACTGCCTGCCGGCACGGAGTAAGCATTATCTGTCCCCTGAACGCTATCCAGTTGCATCACACTGGTTGCCGGTAAACCTTTTATTGTCTGCGAGTGTAAGCGTTGCAGTAACGGTTGGGTGTATTCAGGAAATCCGTCGTCAACTTTTTGGCGCAGACGGGCAGTCAAAAAAGCCGAACCTTCACTGGCTCTTTCCACATCAGGATCGTGTCCACTGAGGATATCCGCCAGATGCGGTTTTTCCTCCCGCACCAGTTTTTGTAATGCGCGGAGGTACGCGATCTCGTGTTGAAAGTATTGTTCAAATGTTTTCACACCGTTTTCCTTTTCGATATTCAATAAACTCGGCCGGTGCACAAGGCACAACTTGTTTAAATCCTTCTTACCAGGCACAGATACTCACTATGTTTTTTATCTTTTCCTCGTATGTCTATTTTGATGAATTATTCATCGGTATTCTATTGGGAAAATTTATACATATTTGGGCATTGATACAGGTTAATGGCGTATTTTACGGAACTATCAGTTAAATTTACTTTATGGAAGTTTGTTTTTGTGATTGAGGACGCGTCTTGATAAATGGCTATCAGAATTCCAAGCCCAAAACCCCAAATAAGAAAAATCTTAGTCTGAAGTGCATTCACTTTTTTTACTTTTGCAAAAACTAATTAATTACTGACATCAATAATACGTTTCTTCAGGCTATCCCGATGCTTGATAAAACGAGAAATGCGCTATGTGGAAGTCGGCTTTATTGCTTTGGGTGGGATTGCTGACCTCATTGTCGGCCAATGCGAAAATAGTTATCTATACCGACATCCAGCATCCACCCGTCAACCTTTCCCCGGACACACAAATTGTCTGGCTGGATGCGGCTGAACAACATCAGAGACAAATCTTCGCTCACTTGTCTGCCGACCCTCAGCAAGCTTTGATACAGGCACAAGCTATGCTGCAATCCCCCCAATGGAATCAGCAGGAGCAACAACTGATTCAGTCTTATCGTGCCGTTGTTGAAGCCTGGCAATTGGGTGTGCGTAAGTACCCGGCCGTGGTATTTGATGATCGGGACGTCGTGTATGGTACGGCAGATGTGGCAAAGGCGAGTGCCCTCAGGGAGCAAAGTCAACCATGAAGACACAACGCCTTGCTTTTCCTGTGGTCATCACGCTGATGGCGGCGTTTGCTCCCTTTGCGCAGGCTTCCCTCAATACAGCGCAAATCGTGGCCAGCAGCCTCTCGCCATCCTGTATTCAGTGGCGGGTCAGCGGTATTTGCTACTGGCTGTTGTGTTCCTGGCATGGCTGCACGGTAAAAAACTCGGTCAAAGTCACCCATTATCTCCCCGAAGCGGTGGTGTCCACCTATCATGCGCCCGGCGGCAATCCGTGGTCAGAAATGGCACAGGTCAGCCGATTATCCGGCGGACTGGAAAATGTCGTCACCGGTGCGTTGTCCCACCTGACTGCCGGCGGCGGTCACCACAATAGCCAGATTTCAGGCCAGCGCCGTACCAGTTTGCGTTTCAAATACGCGGATGCCATCGGGCATCCCGCCACCAGTTTGATTGGCGGGCAAATCCCCGGTTATTCCTGCCGTAGTGCTGCTACCCCGTTGGTGCCTTATTTTCTCAGCACATTGGATACCGTCGCGTGGCGCACCGGTTTACCGGAATCGTTCTACCCGGAAGCCCTGATCCCTGGTCAGCGGGAGCTGGGTAGCCAAATGTCCGCCAATCTATGGGGCAATATTTACCCGCGCTCAGGCTTTGTCAATCAGGCCGATGATGACAAGGCATCAGCCGTGGTGGCGCAGCGCGTGGCGGATATTATTACCCGTGCCGGGCAGTCCCATGTTTATCAGGCATTAAAAGGTCAACGCTCTGACGGTTATTGGCCACCCGAACCGGTGACAGAAAACACCGGCACCAAAAATCACCAGTGGCAGCGGCTATCACCGCAGCTAAGCCAGTTCTGCGCAGTGTTTCCTGACGGAGAACATGCAGCTGCGGTCAATGGCAATCAGGCGTATGCCCTGTGGCAACCCTATAGTTGTTGTCAGCGCCGGGGACAGCGCTTTTTGGGCAGTACCGATATTTAAAAAAGGAGAGTCTATGCTGAAAAGAAAAGCCTTATGGCTGATGGTCAGCTTACTGGCAGGTGGGGTATCGCAAACGGGATGGGCTGAAAACAGGTTGACGGTTTCTCTGCCCCAGGTCAATCGCGGTGCTCTGGGTTATGGTGCAGATGTCAGTGGCGCGATCTCAGACTCCCTATTTTATACCCTTGGCGGCGGCTCGGTGATTTCACAGCCTGCCACCCGCAGTTCCCTGACCAAACTGGGCGGACTGGAACTTGGCTGGAGTTCGGATTTGATGTGCGGCAATTTTGATTTAAAAACCACGGTCGGCAACCAGCTAAACGGCATTACCGCCGGGTTTAAGAACCTGATGAGTGAGGTGATCCAGGGGGCAACCGGCGCGGTGGCGAGTTTACCTGCCATGGTCATTCAGCGCGCCAATCCGGGTCTCTATGACATGCTGACCAATGGGGTCTTGCAGGCCAATGTGGCGTTCGATAATGCCCAGTTTAATTGCCAGAATATGGCCAAACGGATGATGGATTTTGCGCAAAACAGTAAATGGACCCAATCGGCCGCGATGCAGGAATACAAAACGCAGGTGAACAGCGGGGATGCGGATGCGGTGAGGGTGAATAATGCCGGTAGCAAATCCACAGGCACAGGCGGGCATCAATGGATTGGCGGGAAGAAGCAGGGGGGCAAGGGACAGAGCGCTATCCGGCCCACCCGTGATTTAGCCAGCGCGGGGTTTAATATGATGAATCATCTGCCGGTACTGAGCCAGTCGTCAGTCAGTACCAAACAGTGTGATGGCGGTGCCTGTCGCCAATTCCAGAATGCCACCGAAGCAGCGGAGGCCGTGGTGAAAGTGCTGGGTGATCGGGCTATCCGTACTTGTGCCAATGCCGCGGAATGCACCAGCGGCGGGGGATCTCAGCAACCGGGGGCGACGGTGGCCGGCACCGGCTTTGCGCCTATGCTGGAAGAAGACACCAAAGCCAATATTGAACAGCTGGTGAAGCTGGTCAATGGCACGGAAAAACCCACCGCCGCCAATCTGGCCAAACTGAAAACCGGCAGTCTGGCCGTGACTAAAGGGGTCATGCAGGCATTGCAGCGAGATCCGGACAGTGCTACGTTGACCGCGCGTCTGGCGGGTGAACTGGCGATGGCTGAGACCACCGAGACCGCATTGTTGATGCGGCGAATGCTGATCACTGGCATGTCAGAGCCTAATGCGGCTGCCCAGCCGGAAGCCCTGGCAGAAGGGGAACGGCGGATTGATGCGCTGGATCGGGAAATCAATGCGCTGAAAAATGAAATGTTGCTGAAACGGGAACTGTCGCGTAACGCCATCCTGACCATTATTGAACGGGAAAACCGTCGCATTGAAGCCCATCCCCAAAAGCAAGTGCCGGACAGTACCGATGCGCGTTTTTATCAGCTGGAAATGCCTAACAGTGAACGGCGGTAAGATGATATGGCAGCGATGATCACCACATTGAGAAAAGGTGTTGTGCTATTACTGATTATTGCTTTGATGATGGTTATCAGTTTGGCGATAGGCTGGGCCGGGCTGCATCAGGCGGAAAATATCACCGAGATGCACCATTGGGTGATTGAAACCAGGGGATTTTGGTTAGTCTGGCGATTATGCCTGTATGCAGTGCTGGGCTGGAATAGCTGGAAAATCGGGCAAAGGACAATATACCAGCCGGAATACCGCACAACATTGATACGGATGATGGTGGTCAGCCTGCTGTTTATTGTGCTGGGTGAATATGCCCTGTCAGGTACTATTGAGGGAATGTCATGACCACCAACAGCTATCTGGAATACTTTCTGACCCTGCTCGGCTGGGTGGTCAATAACGGGTTATGGCAAATTCTGATTGCTACAGGGCTGTTTACCCTGCCTTTGGTGATAAAGGTCATCGCTGTCTGGCTGAAAGTAAGAGAGTGTGGCGAAGAGGAGGGCAGTGGTGGGTTGCAGTCACTTGCCCGGATTGAGAATACCTTGTACAGCGCCTTTTTCGTTATGGTGGTGTGCTGTGTGCCGCTAGTCAATGTCAGCCTCAGTACCCTTCAGTATGATCAGTCCCGCGCCAAAAGTTGCGGTATCTGGACACCGCAAGCGCCGGATAAAAGTGGTTATGAGCCGGTGATCTCCAGCCTGAATAATCAGACGGCGGCGGTGCCCCTCTGGTGGGCCGTGGTACACCGGCTGTCAAAAGGGTTAACGCAAGCAGCGGTAGCCGCCATTCCCTGCCGGCCGGATTTAAGGCAGTTGCGTTTTGAAGTGCAGCATACCCGTATCCGTCATCCGGCACTGGCGGCGGAGTTACAGGATTTCACTAATGATTGTTATGCCTTGGCGTTGTACCAGTGGAAGCAACGGGATCAGGGACAAACCACCGATCTGGCCACACTGCATGATATTGAATGGCTGGGCAGTCGCACCTTCTTATCCGGCGATTACCACACCCTGCAATCCCGAACACCCAGGGCGCCATTTCCGTGGAATGAAAACCGGGACAGTGGCCGGCCCAATACCGGGCAGGGAGGTTACCCCACCTGCCAGGCCTGGTGGTCAACTCCCAAAACCGGACTGGAGGCCCGGGTATTGGTCCAGGCCGATCCGGGATTATGGCTGCGTCTGTCGGCCGCCCTCAAAATGCTGGGCAAAGAAACCCGTGAATATAAAGAAGCGGTGATCCGCCGTCTGGTCAGCCCGGTGAATCTGACCGTATCTCAGGAAGGCTATGTGTATGCGGGCTATGGGGGCAACGCGGATTTTACGGTCTGGGACGGTTCCAATCGGGTCGGTGCGGCGGCGGGGACGATATTAGGGGGATTGATCAGTACCCCGATGTTTGATGCGGTACGTCAGGCACTGCCGATGATGCAGGCGGTGATCCTGATGGCGTTGTATATATTGATCCCGTTGATCCTGCTGTTTGCCGCCTATGAATTTAAGACGGTACTCACACTGACGTTCGCCCTATTTTCTTTGAATTTCCTGACTTTCTGGTGGGAAACCGCCCGCTGGCTGGACAGTTATTTACTGGACGCCTTGTATGGCTCAGACACCCATAGCCTGTTGAATCTGGCGGGATTTCAGAATACCTCGGATGATTTGATTATGGGGCTGGTGATGGGCACGTTGTTTATTGTGCTGCCGATGGTCTGGCTGGGGGCACTGGCCTGGGCCGGTGTGCGGATGGGGGACATGGCGGGCATGATGAGTCAGGGCGTGGGGCAAGTCAGGCAGTCTGCGGGCATGTTCGGGCAAATGGTGATGCAGAAGATGTTGTCGAAGGGAAAGTAGTGAGACCCGTTTTTTGTCATAAAGGGGGGAGCGTTATCCCGTCAGAATACTCTGAAAAACGTGCTACTCATTACTTTTACTCATCATATTTGTCGTGCTTTTGTTTTTTAAGCAGGCAAAATGCAGATGAATATAGAGTTGCAACCTACCGTCGATGTCAGCGTGATTTTTGTCTTGCAAACGGGATGTGTTCATATAGTCGTATCATGCATCAATTCGAGGGCTTCTTTTTGGACATCTGTCAGATTAATGTTCATGGGCGCGATTCTGATCTGATACGAATGAAAAATCAAGCATCTTTAATTACAATGGGGATATTGGTATAGGCTCTAAGTTATATCCGGCATTCCGCACCGCATTCGTAATTTATTGTTTTAATTAAGAATTAAAGCATGCGTAAATTTCATACAAACGATTTAAAATCAGTATATTACAGATATAATTGCGGAATGACGGTTATATTTTTTTAATTAAGCATATCTCACGAATTTCGCAACCAAGAATATTAACATTTTTATATTTCCTAGAGGGAAGGAAGCCAATTTTTTCATAGAATTTTAAAGCTCTAAAATTATCTTCTATAACCCATAGAGTAACAAATTTGAAACCTGATAATTTCAATTCTCCAAGAGCGGAATATATTAATTTTTGGGAATAACCCATTCCCCAATAATTCTGATAAAAATAAATAGCAAAAATTGATCCAGTATTAGGGTCATCTCTTGAAACACCAAATGAACAAAATCCAAATATTTCATCACCATATTCGGCAATAAGAGTTTTAGGAAAACCAGTGTCAGAACGATTTAGTCTTTTATACCAAGATTTTGCTTTCTCATGGACAGACAGCTTCCCAAGTTTCTTTTCTGGAATAATATGTTTATAAGCAGCTTGCCATGATTTAACATGTAATAATGCAATTTTCATTACATCATATACACATGCTTTTCTGATTTTACATATCATAATAATAAAACACTCTGGTATTATCTGTGAGAATAAAATTGTTAGAAAAATTAAAACATAGTATTAAAGTTTAAATGAGTTGGGTACGGAGATAGGATACTGTTAAAATAAGACTGATGTTTAGTATAACCGAACTTATCTTCCATAAAATGGAAATAACGCATGCGAAGGCGTTTTGCAAGTTTTAATAAAATTTCTTGTCCACCATCTGTTTGTGCAGCATTATTTTCTGAGTTATAAATTTCATCAAGAATTTTGAATAAAACACTGCTAATTTTATGCGTATCAACGTTGATAGAAATGTTATCAATCTCAGCGACGTTACTCTGGATAAGACAACTGAACCAAAAAAGACCATTCTCAGCATCAGAACTAGCTAAAATTCCGCCAGATGATGAATTTTTCCAATATCCACTTCGAAAAGAACGAAGTAGGCGTTCAGCTAAAATTAATTCTTGAGTGATAGGTACTAATTCACCAAATAAATCCTTACATGATTCCAGTAAGAGCCAGACAGACATATCAACACGAAATTCCTCAATACCTGCATAGACCAAACCCAAGGGTATTTTTTTTACTGCTGCACCAAATAAGGGGATCGGTCCAGAACCATGTAATAATTCATGAAGAGTCAACCACAAAACAAAGGCTTGGTCTAATTTTTCTTCGGAAATATTGACTAAAATACTCGAGGCACCATTAACCATGAAATGCTCGTTAAGTAATGGAGCAGTTAGATGATTAAATCGAATTTTGATAATGTTATGAAAAAGAATTGAGCGACGATAGTTAATTTGTCGTGTAGAATCGCTCCAACCAGAAAAATAAAACGGGCTAAATAGAGCTATATATTGCCCAAGGCCACGCCTGAACGCTCCTTCGATTAATCCAATATCATAAAACTCAATATGACGCCCATGAAAATCGAGCGGGGTTCCAAAAATACGGCTACCCAGTATATCAAGATTATTTTCAATAATATCAATTAAGTATCTAATTTTAGATGTACGACATGCTGCTAGCAAGCCCTGTTCAGCAGGTTTACCTTCCATTGCTCTTATTAATCCCAGAAATACAAAACATTGAGCATCTCGAAGTTGCCCGAATTCGGCAACGGCGTCATCCCAAAAGCCACTGTTCAGTCCATTGAGGATACATCGATTAAGTTCAGTTTGAGCCTGTAATATTGGGGAAGGCAGAACAGCCTGAAACAAATTTGCTACGTTAACATAGTCGCCTTCACGGACTGCAAGACAAAGTTCATGCCAAGGAAGAGAAAAATTTAAATCTAATCCTACAGGTAATTCGATAATTGCATTAGTTAAATTTTTCATTTTGTGTCTCCAACGATAAACACCAAGTAATAGCCGTCTCGTCAATAAGAAGGTGAGGATCTTGAGCATCGATTAAGTAATCAATAGATAAGTTTAATCCCAATGTTTTTGCAACAAAGCGAGCTTGCTCATTAAGATGACCTAAGTCTAAAAAAAGGTCTTTCCAGGCCCAGGAGTGACGATAACGCCATTGATATTGTTCAAAATTCCATTTGACCCGAATGAAGGCAAAGAAATTTTGACCATCACATTTTTCCGAAGAAACTAAAATTAATGAATGATATCGCATATTATATTCATAAATCTCAACGTAATTATTATTGTTAATAGTTACGTTTATCCTGAAAGGATGACGGCATCCCTTTGACGGTACAGCTTTAAGAACTACATCTAAAACATCGAGAAAACGTGCTAATCGAAGTTTCCCAAATGTCCAAAAAAGCAAAAAACCAAGCTTCTCAAATTTTGTTATCGGTTTATAACCTGATGGATAAAATGCAGGATGAGGAAGGCGTCCTGTTTTAATATGAGAGTTCATTAAATAAGTGGATGGTGGAGGCGATATATTTAAATATCTTTCCATTTGATATCGGTCTTGATTATATACATCTGGTTCTGAGTAGTTTGCATGGTAAAGAATAGATTTACCACAAATATAACCAGCAACATCAGTTTCAGATAATGGAAAGGAAAACGTATCTGTCCAAACTGATTCTCTATCAGAAAGGTCAAATAACCCAAGTTGTTCTAATTGGTCAATAATAGGCCACCATAACTCTTCATTCCAATTGAGATCAACCCTAATTGATTCTAAGTTTATTAAATTATCAGTCTGGCATAGTTTATTTATAAGCCGAAAGATTTCATCATTTGGCTCCGATATCTTAGCTTTCCTTAATTGGGCTGGATTACAAGTATACCATTCACCAGATGCAATAATCATAGTGAAAAACTTACTAATTTTAATATGGTTATTTATGAGAAAGGGTGAAGGCATTTTATTCTCCCATTCCAACAAAAAGGAAGATTGGCAGGCAGGAAGCATTGTACTGACTGAAACCCGAATAACTCAGACAATGGCGTTGAGCGATCTATAATCAAACAATCACTTATATTTTGCTTAATTGCATTAGGAGAAATAAATGAACCAACATCATTCTTGTCCGCATCATGAAATTTTAGCTGCTTAAGTGTTTCTTGAGCAACTTCCTTCATCATATTAGCTTCAAAGCCTGAAGATATCTTGTATTTATCTTCGTAGACTAATTTTGGCCATATTTCAAAGGAATGTACAAGTTGTCCATACAATTCGTTAATAGCATGCAATCTTGCTTGCTGGTCAGAAGTATCAACACCACAACCTGTGATTAAAGCAGGGCTGTTGATACCATCTCCCAAAAATAATACCAGATAAAAATTGAAAGCGTTTTCTAGATTAATGTGAGAAAGCCAGATAGAACCGCCTATCTGCTCAATGTATGAAGCCAGTTCATTTCCTATAATATCAACATTTGCCATATGTACAGAAGGTAAACCGCTTCGCCAAATATCCTTCAAAATAGCTCGTTCCAAAGCTTCATGGAATCCGTTCTGTACTGCATTTTCATATAAAGAATGTACGGCCATTCCAGTAGAGTCGGGGAAAACCAAAGGTTCTTTGACAGTAGCCAAAGATTCGATCTGTACATATTCTAGTGGTAAAAAACTTTGGCTATCATCTATTTTATTTTTGCATGTTATCCACCAACGTGGATTATCAGTTTCATGGCGAAGCTCTAAAAGATTAGTTACTGAAGAATGTATATGTCCTTTTAATTCTCTTGATGATGCAAAATGAATTTCTTCAGCAGGTCGACAAAAAGCACCTACCCGTTCAATCGCCTCTGCACGAGCTTTTAAAAGAGCATAATCAGGGTTGAGATCTATACCTCTGCCAACCAATAAACGCGTAGTGCCATCAAAACAGGAGACATTCAATATAGCTATAGCTATATGTAGTAACACTGTATTTGAGATATTTGATTTTAACCACATCCTAGCATAATCACTGGGCAAGGTTCCATCAGGCCAAGAATATCCATATTCACGGTAAACGGTGGGAAGTTGACATAATGGATTATCAAACCATTCTGATAAAAAGGCACAGGTTTTATTATCATTAGACATAGATCACCCTTCTATTTTCTTGCCTAAAACCATGGCATAGACCACACACTCCCATGGAAAATCAAGACGTAATGTTGAAGCACAGAATTCATCGTCAAAGCCACCAATAACAATGTGTGGGACATTCATCTTAGTCGCGGCTAAACAAGCATTTTGGGCTATATGTCCTGTTTCTAATAGCATGTAGCGGTAGCCACGATCACCATATTTGGGACAAATTTTCAACAATTTTCCTACCCACATGATAATTGCTGATGCAGATGAATAATCAATATGGCGTGTACGAAAAAGTAGAGAAAAATCGGATGGCAAGCTTATTTCTTTATTTTCAATTAGCTGAGTAGTGAGTGGATCGTAAGTAAAAGCTGCCATCGGCAAATCCTCTACTTCCCGACAAAGTACTAAAGATGAAACAGGAAATAACCCCCCAGCTGAGGGAGCAGTACGACATAGCCCTACAGGACTATCGTGTATAATACCATTAGCACACCATAAAATATCTAACAAGTCATGAAGTGTGAGTGGTATTTGACCAAATTTGCGTGCGGACTGTCGAGAACGCAAAATCTTTGAAAAATCAGATAATCGAGCATCATATGGTGAATAATCTGTTTTTACATTGCTTCTTTTCGACTCAAAAATTAAGTCCTCGAATGGAGAAGATGGTTCATACAAATGACCGAAACTTGATATAAAGTGAAAAGCCAAGCTTGCCTTCGAATGTTTTGGGAAGCGATCATCAGAAATATCATTCCTATCAACCGATTGCGACGACATATAGAGGTGCCTCCTCATAGCCATTCATACCCATGATACGGTTAGCATAGTCATCCTCAAAAGCTGGAGTCAAAAAAGTACTGAAATGAAAAGCCGTTCCAAGGAGTATATATTTTTGAGCTAATTCAGCTGTATTTATCATTAGAGTTCGATATGCTCTAGGGTGACGATATCTATACATATAGCGCAACCAAATTGCAGATATCACAAAAGCACAAGCACAACCCCGTATACGTTCTTGTCCAATACACATTTGGATTAATTCGTCACATAGATCGCCATGACGTATGAGTGCTACGCGATGCTCTAATGGGTCATAGTGATAGATACCTGGTTCTAAACCAGATACATTGAATGCGAAGAAATAGCTTTCTAATGCTGAGAATGATGAATTAAACAGCCTTTCAGGCTGATTTTCGAGATACTGTTCTGCTTCTTTCCTTAATCTACGCGTTTCAATATTGGCGAAATGCAGGATTGTGCTTAACTCATTTTGATCAATTTGTTTTTTTTTCCAAGGTTGGTTAGATCGCCGTCGTAGAAGTAATTGCTCCATGGGTTCTTCAGGAAGAACGTTGGGAGAAGGAAGTACAATATATTTCTTATCACTGTAAATTTTCCAAAAATCCGGTATAGGTTCTTTTTTGATTAAATCAGACAGCATTTCACGTTGTTGCTTTATTGGATCTTCCGATTCTCTATCTAAATAAAGCAAGTTTCGTGTGCATAAGTGCATCACAAGTGCTTCCAGCCAACCACGATCGATCCAGTGCGCAACTGCTTTTTCTTGAGGGTTGGCTATTGATGCATCTTGAAGAATATTAGATTCATAGAGATTTGAAATGACATCCAATGCAGTATCTACATCAACTTCAAGAATATTCGCGAATGTTTCTCTGATAGCAGAAATTGATTGAGTATTAGAAATACTGGCTAAAGCACTTAATATTCTTACATCTGGCATGACATATGTTTCTCCCTGCAAAAGGAGATCTATGTGAATTTTTTTACCAAATCGAATACGGAAAAATGGATTTAGCTTAAGTTCATTCGGCATTTCTATTACATTTGTCATATATTTCACCCTAACCAATGAATGCAAATGAGGAGGCAGCTTCATTTAGTCCATCAATTCCCAAGAAAGCTTCAACTTCCTTTTCTGAAAGTGAGTACCCACGAAAAGAACGACGTTCAAGTGATGAAGCCAGGTATGCTAATGTTTGCATGACATGGCCAAGGTCATGTTGCATAACACGATACGAGCGACCTTCTCGATAACGGAACATGCTTCGTTCAAACATTGTACTAAAGAGAAAAGCCAGGATAGGTTCGAAGCTAAGCCGCGATCGGTGACCTAGTACTTTTTCGAATAGTAGTTCGCTGTGATCCCCCGGAATGAGCAAAGATAATCCATGGTGCTTGACGCTATAATGGTAAAGACCTTTGGCTATATTTTGGCAGTCTAAGATTACAATATAAGCCTCGGTTGGATGCCGACTACCTCCAGAAGGTGAGGTTTTTGCCACATGTGCTCCGGTGAGAGGTAGACGTCTTGTTGCAGTTTGACCGACGCTTAATTTCAGCAGATAAGCTAACTCATCAATACTGAATTGTCCTGTTCTATTACCTTTTGAAACTTTTGCTAAAAAAATTTCATTTAATCCGATTGTTTTTTTTACATTTATCTCATTAAGTTCAGGCAATTTGATGAATGGTAAATTTTCATAGAGCTTATAATTAGATGGTGGCGATTCTTTTTCCAAATATTCGCGCATTTCGGCTTTATCTTCGAGTCCTTTTGGATCTGCAAGGTAATTCATTCTAATCAATTTAGTTGTATAGAAATGATATTGCATCGCTTCCTCCCATCCGTGTTCTCTCCAGGTTCCTCTAAACTCTTCTATATATTTATGAAGCGGATCATCTTTCTTAACTACCATCTTTATTTCTATAAGTTGATTAAAAGAAGCCTCAATTATTTTCTTAGGAAAATCAAATGTCATACTAACTTGGTCTACAGCATCATCTAAATAAATCCAATCAGACAATATACTTTGCATAACTAAAAACAAGGGTTGTGTGAGAAGGTTACTAAAGTAAGTATCTAAAGTTGATGTATTTCTAATGAAAAAACCTTTTGGGGTATTAATTCCATTAACACCCATAGCTATTCTAATTTTCATCATGTTTAACCTTCATTAATCGATTGGCTTCTCTTTTCACCCATCGGTTAAAGTGAGTTTCCGGATCGTTATTGAAATATGAAAAAATAGGATCTCTTACATCGTATCTCTGTATTTTAAATACACCATCATCCGATTGAAAAATACGATGTAATGTTGAATAGACTCTTGAATGAAAGTATAAGACAAAATAAGGTATTTCAGCCGATTCGCAGGCTAGTAAAGCAGAGGCGCTAACCCTAATATGCAATGAAACATATGGAATAGATAATTTTTCTAACTTTATTCCTGACGGAGAAAATTCTACAACATACTCTCTTATTGTATTTGAAGGAAGTATAATTTCTATTCCATATCTAACTTGTTGTTTGCACAATACTGCAATAGAGCTATCAATACGTTCTTTTTGCTTTTCTAACCATGGAACAAATTTATTTTGCAACCAAATAGAAACTGCTTTTTCTAGCCTGTCAATTCCAAGACATTTAGGGTCATCATCTTGGAGCGGAGATAGACTCTTTGTCGGATCTACTCTTGGGCGGTCAAAATTACCCATACTTTTGACTATTTGAGAACCCTGTATATCTAGCTTAGGTATTCCATTGACCACTGAAATTACATCACCAGGCAGTAATGTAACCATTTCTATCCCAGATAGATAAGGTTTGATTTCTTCTATGAAATCTTTTGGGTGCATGGGGAAACTATAATAATTTGCCCAATCATATTTCCCAACGTACTTCATCCCAGAACAACTTGGAGCAAAAAATAACGGTGCAAGTGCTTTTATTCCTGTTAACATCTTCTCAATGTCAGTACTAGGAAATTCTATGTCCCAATATGTCAAAAACCGATGTTGTACATCTGGATAACCACCTATCAGTACAGGATTATAACTGCAAAATGTTTTTATACGCTGCACTTCATTGATATCTAAAGAAGAATCACCAGTATACACAATCGCATTTTTTTCATCTTTAATGGTGAAACCAAATTGAAAATTTTCAAGGTGTTTTTCACCAGTAAACAGAATATTCAGTGAGTTTATTTCTATTTCCTCACTAGTTCTTACAATTTTAATGTTACTAAATCCGAGAGTGCTTAGACCTAATTTGATGCTCGGTAATGGGGGGTAAATGACTAATGCATCGCGATTTATCATCGATAAGCTTTCTAGTTCGAAATGCCCTGGATGTTGATGAGTAATAATTATTACATCTATTTTCGGTAATTTTTCAATATTTATAGTTCGGTTTGGACATACTTGTGCAGTACCAGATTGAAACACTGATTTAAGCAGTGGATCTACCAATATTGTTAGATTGGTTGTTTCAATAAAATAACAGGCGTGACCAAAATATGTCCATTTCATAAGCATAATCTATTTATTAATGGTGGAATTCCTGATTATAAGAATTAGCCACCTTGTGTTAGTAATTTGCTTTTTTGTCTTAGAAAATATGCCCTTAAGATACCTTTCTTTTCTAAAGAGCATATTTCCAGAATAATTTCAGACAATAATTAGCACAATCCATATTTATGAATATAGATTAGTTGAATATGTAAGCTGAATAAATTTCAGCGAATACAGCACTGCTCCAATAATTTTGCGTCTAAAGGATCAGTTTTCGATTTGATAACAAACAAACCTTTTGGTTGGTCTGTTCCACTAGGCTTGATCATCTGTGTTGTTCTACTGAGGCTTACCGAAATTTTTTCAAGATCACTACTCGATACTTTGTTTAGTGCGTCAGAATCTTTCATTTTTCATTCCTCATGTTTTTGAATGAAACCATCAAGTTATTCGTTTCTGCATTGTTAACAGAGTTAATAAAACTATTATTTAATGATTTATTTACTCCTAAATAACAATTAAGTTTAAGCTAATAGCTACAAAGACATTTATCTGTGATATTTATCACATAAACAAGCTTTAAATTAGGCTAAAAATCTAAGTTATTGTAATGGTGCACAATATAAATGAATGTGTTAAATTTAAATTATTCTACCCTGTGCGTTAGGTAAGAATTTTCCCCAGAAAATACTTTTTTGGGCTTTTTGGCGTAATTTTTCCTCCATCATAAACCGTAATGAAACGAATGTGAAAAATCACCAATACGCCGAAAAATTTCCGGTAGTTTGCATTGATTAGGGAATAAAACCCACAATTATTACTTGCTTACTTTTCATATCAAAGGTATACCGGAGCCAATGAAGTTATTTTTTCCTCTCATAAAAACCATTGTCCATCCAATTCACAGATAAGTGATAAGAATACTTATGAGGTAAACAATGAAAATACACAAGTCGCCAATTTCAATACTCCTTATTAATACATTCGCTACGACAACTTCACGGGGTATAACTCTTCCATTTATGGCAATATACATTTCCAGCAATTTTAAAATACCACTTGAATTGGTCGGTTCTATTCTTAGTGCAAGTCTGTTAATTAGTATATTTTTCAACTCATTAACTGGATACCTAGTTGATAGGTTTGATAAAATTTTAGTTATATTCGCATGTATGATGCTTTTCTCCTTGAATTTATTTTTAATTCCTATGATTTATCAATCATGGATAATGATATTAATTTTGAGCTTAATATATACTTCCAATGGAATGTTAAATATTACGATAAAATCATGTATAGCTGACTGGACTTCTAATGAGCAAAGATCACAGATTTTTTCCCTCAATTATGCATTTATCAAATGCCGGCTGGGCCATAGGAGCTCCTATCGGAGTAATCGCTGCTAAATTAAATTTAACTCTTCCATTTTATCTTTCAGGAGGAGTTTCTATTCTGATGTTAATTATTCTACTTATCCGATTTTATGACAACATATCTTTTCATAAAAAGATAAACTCAGAAAATAAATCCACTCCAATAAATTTGTTTAAAACATTAAGTATTTTATTTAAAGATAATTCATTAATTTACTTCACTATTGGTAGTACTTTCATTTCTCTTGTGTTTAGTCAATCAGCTGGTTATATTTCTCAGTATTTATTGAAAACATCCAATGCAGAATTTGCGTATGAAATTCTCGGGATTATTAACCCAGTGAATGCTTTTTTAGTAATTTCATTACAATATTTTGTAAGCAAGAAATTACCTAAAGAAAATATATTTTGTGGTTTTTCTTTAGGCATCATGATGTTTTTTATAGGTATCATTGGTTTTTGGATTGCTGGGGAATCCGTATTACTCTGGGTGGTTTCAATGGTTTTCTTTACATTTGGAGAAATTATTGTCATACCATTAGAATATATGTTTATTGATCATATCGCCCCTGAAAATTTAAAAGGAAGCTATTATGGGATACAGAATCTTCGATTTATTGGTGGAGCTTTGTCGCCAATAGTAGCAGGTTTTTTACTTAGCTATGCTACTCCATCGTCCTTATTTTTTACACTTTGTGCAGCTACTTTGCTTAGTTTGTTTTTCTATTTTATTGGATATAATTATGCGAAAAATGCAAGAAAGCAAAAAGAATGAGTGTAGTGGATTGTCGGAGTTGTGTAGGGACTAGCGGGAACATTTGAATCGGATAAACATGGTTGATAGCTAGGACGTGTAATAAGAGCATAAAAGAACTTGGGGCATTTGTACGGCAACCGCTTCCATCCAATAATGCTTCGTTTCTTCACCTAATTTTATGCCAGCATACCAATGCTTAAATTGGGTTTTCAAATTATCATTGAGTACCGCTGTGCGTATCAGGAGTAAGTAATGCATACCTTGCTGGCTCCATTGCATCTGCTTCAGGGGCGTTTTTTGATACCCCTTTGACATATTGTTTTAAGACAGTCAGGCGCATCGTGATATGAAACCAGTCGAACACATGCTGGGATTCAGGGTACAAATTAATTTTCATGGTGAGGTGTCTGATAAAAATATGCTGAATTGCTCATTCTATCGCCGATTGAACAAAGTGCCCCACACTAATGAGATGGCCGCCCTCACCCTGTTAGCGATATATTGACAGCGTGTGATTTATTTTTTAAGAGGCTACCATCATGAACACTATCGCACTGATTGGCATCGATCTCGGCAAACATTCCTTTCATATCCATTGTCAGGATCAATCGGGGAAAGCCTTACTGCGTAAAAAATTCACCCGAACTAAATTGATGGAATTCTTAGCTGACTGCTTTCCGGCAACGGTGGTGATGGAAGCCTGTGCTGGCGCACATTTCATGGCAAGGCGGATCGCTGATTTGGGGCATGAGGCCAAGCTGATTTCACCGCAGTTTGTGCGTCCCTTCGTTAAAAGTAACAAGAATGATTTTATTGATGCTGAAGCTATCTGTGAAGCCGCTTCACGTCCTTCAATGCGGTTTGTTCAGCCCAGAACGGAAGCCCAACAAGCCATGCGAGCGTTGCATCGTGTCCGGGAATCACTGGTCCGGGATAAAGTCAAAACGACCAACCAGATGCAGGCTTTCCTGCTTGAGTTTGGCATCAGTATGCCCAAAGGGATTGCTGTGATAAAACGACTCTCCACTGTGTTGGTTGAACATGAACTTCCCCCTTATCTGGTACAGGTATTACTGCGGTTACAGGCGCATTATCACTATTTGGTTGAACAAATCACCGAGATTGAAACTGCCCTGTCACAGGAGATTGCTCAGGATGATACCGGACAACGGCTGATGACGATCCCCGGCATTGGCCCCATCACGGCGAGTGTGCTTTCCTCACAACTGGGCGATGGGAAGCAATACGCACACAGCCGGGATTTTGCAGCCTCGACGGGATTGGTTCCCCGCCAATACAGTACCGGGGGAAAGACAACCTTATTAGGGATCAGTAAACGGGGTAATAAGACACTCCGGCAACTGTTGGTGCTATGTGCCCGAACGTTCATAATGCATATTGAGCATAGAAAGGGCAAACTGGCTGACTGGGTTAAACGGCAACTTGAACGAAAGCATTCTAATATTGTGGCCTGTGCGTTAGCGAATAAACTCGCCCGGATAGCGTGGGCTATGACGACACAACACACGGTATTTGAAGCCTAAATCAAGCCTGTTGTGAACAAATTTGAAACGAGACCCCACTGGTTTTGCGAAGACTGATAATTGATGACATGAACGGCCTACCGGCCTGATGAGAAACCTGGCATAAAAATTGGCTCCTTGAAGCCGGCACACTTTTAAGGTTCATCAGGCGCGGAACTCATTGAGGCGCAGGCTCCTTGCCTATAATGACGCCGGATAGATTTAAGCAAGCCCAAAATTCATCAAAATGAGTGTTGCAAAAACGAGGGCGACCATAGATTTTATACTTTCTAATTACGGGCATCTCACAAGCCTGTCTACGTATAAACAGAGAAAAATATCATTGTTTATCAAAAAATAATGATATTTTCCCCACATTTCATCATCAAACAAAAATTTGACCTCGCCCAACCCAATCGGTAAAATATTTAACTGTTACCAATGATCCATTGCCTGTAAGGATCAGCATTGAGCGGCGAAGTAAAAACTCCCGTAGCCTGAAAGGGAGTGCATGTCATGCGGTACATCTGCGCACTTTTGGAAGCAGATATCATTGGACACATAACCCAGTTTCGATGATGAAAGTTTCCCGGTGTTATTTCACCGGCTACCTACATAACAAGGCAGAACATGCTCTGCCTCACACTAATCGATACCGTTTTAACCGGTACAACATTCACTTACATGTTGCATTTATCACGATAAACGTCCCGAAAACGGCGCGGCGTCACTTGCGTTAAAGCGCAGCGATTACCAAGTGACGCCGCAAAGCGGCAAACGTCCAGAACCCATCCGGTCTGGTTTTACGACCGATTTGAATCCCGCATTACTCAGTGAAACCACGCAAAACAGACTATTAACCACCCTGTTAAACGATTGTCCTAGCGGATTTTCAACCCACTGCCTGATTGCAGGCTGATGCAGTAAAAATTAAGGAGAAATGAATCACGTCAAGATAATGAGGCGTTCATCCTGAACTGATCAGGCTCTGAACGGGGAGCATGTCATCGCTGTGCTGAGCACGTCGCGAGCTCCTGCAATAACTCAACACAATCCCGCCCTGCTACACATTGTCTGACGCACCACGGAACGGTGAACCTGAACCGACACGCAGGGAATTGTTTTAAAAACGACTAAAAATGAATAAAACAAACACAAAGCAACAGGAGAAGCGAGAATGGTGCAGGGATCGACACGTTCAAAGATTGAGCTGTTCAGAAAAGTTTTTATCACGCATGCCCGACAGGCGGGCGGAAGTTTTGTTACGGTGGCGGATCGGGAGCGTATTGCCCGGCAGTTCCTCGATTATTTGAAAGACAATGGCATCAAACTCCGGCAAATGGATAGCCTGAAGGTGAAATATATTGAGCGCTACATCGCTGGACGCAAGGCCAACAATATCAGTCATCGGACACTGCAAAATGAAATGTCGGTGCTGCGAACCATTTTAGCGCAGGTGGGAAAGCATAAGCTGGCTGATCCCGATAATGCCCGCCTGAGTAACCGGGCATTGGGTATCGCTGATATGAGCCGCAAGGGAACGAAAATGGCGCTGGCACCGGCTGCGTTCCGGGACATTTTTCAGCAGGTGGAGCAAAAAGACCGGCGTGTCTCGGCGGTGATGCAACTGGCCTATGTGCTGGGACTGCGTACCAAAGAAGCGGTGGAAGCCTACAAATCGTTAGCGACCTGGAAGAAAGCACTGGAAAACGGGCATACGTCTGTGCGGGTGGTGTTCGGTACTAAAGGTGGACGCCCCAGACAGACGGTCATACTGGATCGGGAAGCCCTGCAACACGCGATTGTTTATGCTGAACGCGAGCAGACCGAGCGTGGCGGTAAACTGATTGATAAGCCGACGATCACGCAGGCCATATACCGTTACCGCTATATTGTCAGACGTGCAGGACTGAGCGGTAATAAAGCGCCACACAGTATGCGTTATCATTTTGCTCAGCAATCCGGGGAGCATTATATAGCGCAAGGATTCAGCGAGCGGGAAGCGCTGGCACTGGTCTCAATGGATTTAGGGCATGGTGATGGGCGAGGGCGCTATATTAAGCAGGTGTACTACCAGAATATTGAGGGCGAATAAGTTGTATTGGAGCACACACGGTCTGATGCTCTGGTCATTGGAATATGAGCGAAGCAACCTTGAGTCTTAAGCGATTATTCCTATGTTATCGCTAACTCATTTTTGTCGGATAGACGACACCTGTTACCAAGTGCCGTCCTCCTAAAAACCGTACGTGCAACTTTCACTGCATACGGCTCAAGCCTTCACTAAGGCGTATTACGTTACCCAGCAACCTAAATTGCAGTCAGAGCAGGATCGTACCAAGAGTGATGACTTTCCTTTTTCGATTTCCTCTTAACCAAATAGGTTTGGTATTGAGGATCGAATGGCGTAGCCACACTCCTAATCTTCACATGCCTTTTTATCAGCGTTTGAGCTATTTGAACCAGATTAAAATGGCAGTCCATATTGGCTATTTTCTGCCAGCCATGAAATTGCCATTCTCCTTGGTGGTTCATGTCGTATTTTCGACGTACCCAATCTTTAGATTTAGTTGGATGACGTCTGATCGCCCACCGCCATCATAACCAGAAGGAACTGTATAAGGTTTTCAGGCAACTCAACAAAGCGTTGGTGCGCTGGGTCAGATGAAAGTTCAAAGCTCTGAGCAGATATAAAACCCAAGACTTAAAACTTCTTCAAAGGATTGCAAAGGAGCGTAAGGGGTTGCTTGCCCATTGGCGGGCAGGAATGACAGGTGTGTTTGCCTGAAGGGAGCGGTATGAGTCGAGAGGCTCACGTATCGTTCTGCGAAAGGCTGCGGGAGCAGTTCCCGTGGCCTACTCATCCGGTGAATGACGAATTGAAAAATATTTCTCAGATGGAACATTCAAGGCACCGAAGCGTAGTCGGCTTTTTACTGAAAATAGTCTCAGGACTGATTGCTTAACGCGATGCTCGACTTTAACATCCTATAACGTTGGCTTGTTGAAGCCAGTCGCGTTGACTTTTACCTTGTTGCCTTCATTTCCTGTTTAAATTCAACGCATAAATACCCTTTATCACCCAGCAACCCGCCTTTTATTGAGCCGAGCACATCCCAGGTTGCCTCACGCTCATTGACATTGGCGGGCGTCAGTGTAAACCCGGTTACCACGCCGATTTCGTCTATCATGAGATGTGCTTTGAAGTTGGCACAGCCTTTTGTTCCTTTATTTCTCTATTTTTGACGACGTAAAGTTATAAAGGAGCGGCTATGTCATTTCAACTCATCATAAAAGTCGAGCATCGCGTTAGATAGTATTTTAAAAAGCGACAATTGAATAATTAATATCTTATCGCGACAGTTACATTAGATTTCATTTATGGTCTGATTGTTATCATCAAACGATCAGGCTATAAATGAAGCCTTTTCTCTATCTAAAATAGGCGATTACTATAAAAAAAATTGTATATGATATGAATAATAAAGAAACAGTATTTGACTGATCCCACAGAGTAATATTAATTCGGTGTTCAAATACGAATAATGGTTGTATTATGGAAAGATGAAAAAAGATACTCGACAACTTCCTCCAGAGATACAACAATATAATCG
>NZ_NKHP01000022.1 GCF_014467235.1 Xenorhabdus indica
TTGTGACAGTAACGACAAACCACATCAACTTTAGCCATATCTCACCCATAATAAAAAATGGGAAGTTTATCACAATATCTAATTATTGGGAGCATGACCCGGAGAAGACAAGCGCAGCGCGTCAGTGCAGTTTTATATCTGTCGCATTTCCACTAATTTAAATTCGTTCAATAACCACTGCAATACCTTGCCCTACACCGATACACATTGAACAAACGGCATAACGTTTTTTTGTTCTTATCAGTTGATGGTAAGCAGTGGCAATAAGTCTGGTACCACTGGCACCTAAAGGATGTCCTAAAGCAATTGCCCCTCCGTACCTGTTAACACGCTCATCATTCATATCTATATTGAGAGCTTTCATGACAGACAAACACTGAGCAGCAAAAGCCTCGTTCAATTCAATAATATCAATTTGATCAAGTGTAAGATTAGCTAGCTTTAGAGCTTTATTAATAGCAGGGACAGGGCCTATTCCCATTATTCTTGGCTCTACACCTGCAACAGCTGAAGAAAGTATACGAGCTTTAGGTGACAACTTATTTCTAATGCTTGCATCTTCGTTACTTAAGAGCACAACACTCGCCCCATCATTAATACCAGAAGAATTACCAGCAGTGACTGTTCCACTATCAGTAACTATACTTTTTAATTTACTAAGTGATTCTAAATTTGTTTCACGAGGATGTTCATCACGGGAAAAAACGATGTCTTCACCTTTCTTTTGTGAAATATGAACAGCTATTAGCTCATCATTAAACAGGTTTTGTTCATAAGCTTTGGCAACTTTGTTCTGACTGTGTAAGGCAAAAAAGTCTTGTTCCTCGCGAGAGATACCACACTCTTTTGCAAGATTCTCAGCAGTTTCAGGCATTGTTTCAACACCATAAAGTTTTCGCATAGCAGAGTTGATGAACCGCCATCCCATTGTTGTATCTTCAATTTTCAGATTACGAGAAAATATAGATTCCGCTTTTCCCATAACATAAGGCGCTCTACTCATACTTTCCACGCCCCCTGTAATGATCAAATCTGCTTCACCTGATTTTATTGAACGAAAACCCATAGATACGGCATCAAGGCTTGAACCGCACAAACGATTAATCGTTGTACTGGGTACTGTTGGCGGGAGATTGGCAAGTAATGTAGCCATACGCGCAATATTACGATTATCTTCTCCTGCTTGGTTCGCACACCCAAAAATAACATCATCAATATTTGTTGGATCTATTTCTTTGTTGCGTTTAAGTAGTTCCTTGATTATCAACGCAGCCATATCATCAGGACGCATTGATGAAAGGCTTCCACCATAACGCCCAAATGGTGTACGGATTCCATCACAAATATAAACATCCATAGAGAATTCCCCTATTTTATGTGCATTTGAGTTAACTTTCTGACTGTGTTTGTTTATCTTTAAAAATATTAATTAATGCAACTAAGCTGGCTAGTATTAATCCCAAAACTGATATTCCAAACCATCCATAATTCACACTAACCTCAGAACCAATACGCGTTCCAATAGCGCCACCAATAAAATAAGAACACATAAATACGGTGTTTAAGCGACTACGCGAAGTTTCAGATAAAGATAATGCTCTAAGTTGATTTCCTACCAAAGCTGTTCTTCCTGCAAGATCTAGAAACATAATTCCTAAAATTATTACTAATATATAATATGGTGCAAAGAATAAAGACAAAAATCCTAACATTGCAAAGATCACGCCGAGTAAAACAACAAACTTTGGAGAGTATATATCCGCTAATTTCCCTATTAAAGATGTAGCAAGAATACCAGCAATACCTGTTAATCCCAAACTTCCTACGATATCACTTCCATAATGATAAGGTGGTTGTGCCATTAAAAAGGATAACCCCCCCCACAATGCACTAAAAGCACCAAACATTAAGGCGCCAGAAAAACAAGCAATTCTTAACTTACGTTCTGATACAAAATATTTCAATAAAGATTTAAGCAAGGTGAAATATGGAATAACTTGTTCGGAAGGTTTATTAATAGGTAATAATTTTGGAAGTATTACAATCAAGATAACATCTAAACTCATTGCTATAACATACATACTTCGCCAACCAAGATACTCACCTACAAATCCGGATAAAAATCTACCGAATAAAACACCAGTCATAAGACCTGACACAACAATCCCTACAGCTTTTCCTCGCTGTTCTTCAGGTGCAATCAATGAAACCATTGGAATAACAATTTGGGCACTAACAGATGTCATACCTATTAAAATATTAATCAGTAGTAGCTGTTCAACATTTTGTGATTGAGATGCTAATAGTGAGGATAGCGCATTAATACTTAAAAGAATGTACAACAGTTTCCGTCGTACCATTCGATCACCAAGCGGTACAAAAAGGACAAGACCTGCTGCATATGCTAATTGAACAACCATAGCAATTGAACCAGCTTTTTCCTCTTCAATACTAAAATCTTTTGCAAATAAACCAAGTAAAGGTTGATTATAATAGATATTTGCTACAGATAATGCGCATAGGAAGGATAATGCAAGATAATGACTTTTTTTCATAATGTGATTAATTCCAGTTATTATAAATAGACCATAAAAATGATATAAGGGTAGCTTCATTCCTCACAGAAAAGAAACCTACCCCTATTAACCTTAATATTTCACTATTATGAAAAAGTATTTAGCATAGGTACAGGTAAAAAATCTTCCTTTTGTAAATACTTCAAATAAGTATCAAGTAAATCATAACGAAGATTTGGTAATTTATAATCTATCAAACTCGTGGCTTCTTTTGTTTTTTCATAATGAAATTTATCTATTTCCCGTCCAAAACGTAGTATTTTATCATGAGAACCGTCTACACCATATAGTGGCAAGAAGCGATAAAGAGAATTGTTTTCACCACTGTCTAATAATTTTTTTTGCCATTTATAGAAATTTAATAATTTTAGACTAAATCCGCGATTGTTTAGCCAAGTAATAATATCTTCCCAGCTAATTAACCCATTGTAATTAAATAAATTAAGCACATTACCAGTTTCAGTCATATATTTAGGTAATGCCATAATAGAAACGGTATAGTCGATAGGCGTAAAATTAATAATACGTGGTAAAATGGGAGCATAACCTAGTTGAATACAGCTTTTAATGAAAAGCATAAATTGGTTGTCTGCAAAAATAGCTGCACCCGTTTTACTATGACCTGAAATATATCCCAAACGAAATAAATTAGCTTTCCCACCTATTTCTGTGAATTTTCCCAACAGGCGTTCAGCTTCCCATTTTGAAATTAAATATCCCATATCTGAATTCAGAATTGTACTCCCTGGAAAATCTTCAACATAATAACCATATTCATCAATTCTAGATGCAGATCCAAGTGTAGAAACAAAATTGATAACTTTCATCTTACCAGTGTTAGCAATATTAATCATGTCATTTAAGCTATCAACATTAGGAGCTTTCAATACTTCATATGGACGTATATGATTTACTCGTGCCGCAATATGGTAGATAACATCTACTTCACTACATAATTCTTTATAATCTGAATTATTAATACCACTCCTAGGTAAGGTAATATCCCCTTCAATAATCTTGACGTTTTTAGCTAATTTTAGCCGATGAATACCATCTAGAGAAAATTTCTTATATGCCTCCTCTATACGATGCGTTTTATTTTCCTGATCAATGTTTCTGCATAATAAATAAATGTCCCCTATATCTTTATTTTGCAACAAAACATCCAAAAGGTGTACACCAACAAAACCTGTAGCACCAGTTAATAAAACATTAGGTTTTACTTTTCCCATGTTAATCACCTTGGTTATATGTTTCGTATGTTTAAATTAGGATTGAAGTGTTTTTATTATGCTAAATAATAAATCATATTTAGCATTATCAGAAAATAATAATACATCTTTTTAGGTATTTTTATGTTGTATTTTTGTTATACTTTCAATAATAAAGTCATCGAATGGTGACTATTTATAGGATTTATTAAAATGGATTGAAAATATAATAAGTATAAATAATCTTCATGTACTACAGATAAACCAAAAGTAGTCTTTCTTCAATGGAAGATGATTTAATATGGTAAGCATACTCTGACTGTGAAATATCAATTTAAAATTATATCTACAACCTGATATAAATATAATTTAGCATCTATTTACTATCTTTCAAGTTTCATTTTTATTATCTATGAAACTTATTGTTCAAATAAGAATATATCTTGGATTAGCATGGCAATCTCAACTACTCAAAAGGGCAGTTAGTTTCAGAAGTAATACTTTCAGACGCCCTGCTAACCCGTGATTTTATCATAAAAAAATTTGACTCTACTCGACCTAATAGATAATGTGTTAACTTGTAGCTAAAAAGATCCTATCGCCTACAAGGATCACCTAATGGGTGGCGAACGAAATTAGAGATAATAGACTTTATAAATTCAACAGGTTATAATTTTTTTCGATTCCGCCTCTGGCACCAAGTTTCCATACGGGTTTGTCCCAGGTTGTTAAATTTCCTGACAAAAACGCAAAAAAGAATCAATCGTTAATTAAATGTTAAATCCTAATCAGTTCAATTTGTACTGTTTAGTTGAAAAGAACATTTAAGACAAGATAACAGGGTAGCTATTTTAACAGTTACCTTTTCTCGTTTAAGGTAATGATTTCATTAATTGATTCTGATGCCAAGTAAGGGAAAAACTTTACGGGACAGGGGATCGAAATTAGCCATTTTTTTCATCGCATCGCTATTGATGCAGGGCAGTTCACTCACACCTCCACCTCAATCCCGTCTGAGACCTGCCCTGTCTTTTTTACGCCGTTTTATTCATTCTCATCGGCATACTCATCAACAAAATCAGTATACAACCCCAGTTCCCGCTCCAGCGCTTTACCCGTCACTTCCATATCAAGATCAATGTATTCCATCGTGGTTGCCACATTACGGTGTCCCAGTAATCGTTTCACCAGCGGTAGATTACGATCCGGCGATTTCATCAGGGTCGTGGCCAACGTATGACGAAAACGGTGAGGCGAGACCGCAAAATCACACTCTTTGGACAGCCGGCGAAAGAAAGAACGGAACTGTTGTTTTTCCCGGTTGATATCGTATTGGTAACGGGAAAGCCGGCTTGGGTGTGGGACACTCAACCGACTGAGATCGAAAATCGGATCGTGGGCTTTCGCACCGGCAGCGATTGCCCTGTCCACTAATCTTGTCAGCCGGCGTTTAAGCGGCGGAATAATCGGTATTTCCCATTCACAGTGGTTTTTACTGCCTTCCAGCCCCAGTTCAATATAATTGCTGTCCAGATTGATATCCCGCAATCGCAGGTGCAGTAACTGGTTCTGACGCATTCCTGTAAAACGCAATATCGCCAGCACCGTTGACCAATACCAGGTCGGATACAGGGCACAACGCCCTCCCCGTGGGGGCATCTCGATGCTTTCTTCCTCAGCAAACTTGCCCATCAACAAATTAATGCGGGTTATCTGCGATTTGCTCAAAATCTTCTTCTTTTTCTTCTCTTTTTTAGTCACGGCGTTGTTAAACGGGTTTTCGGTATGAGGCAGCAGTTTTCGCTCTATACCGAAATTAAAAATCGCCGCAGGTGAGCCACCTTATTATTCCAGGTATGGCTCGACTGCTTTTTTTCCACCAGAAGGTCGCGCCGCCACCGCAGCATATCCCGGTGAATAACCTGTGCCGGTGATGCGGCTTCTCCCATAAACCGGATAAAACCCCGTGTGACCTTGCGGTAACTCCATTCGGTATCCGGTCTCAGGATATGTGAAAAAAAGTACTCTTCTAATAATTCGTCCCAACTGAGGGTGTCTACGGTGTGCAACATATTATTTTTTCCTCGGCTCATCCTGCCGTTTCCTGTCCAAAAACAATTCGCGGCAATAAAATATAAATAACCCTTTAAATTATTTATCTTTAAATGATGAATACAGGTGACTGTCAGGGGCAATACTTTCTTTCTCCCGTCCCGGCCGTTTGGTCAGTTTCGAGTCGGCGTGGTGACTTTTTCCCTGATTTTGCGGCGAGGATGCATCCGGTGACTGAAATAAGGCTAATAAAGTCAGGGTATCGTCAGACACAGATGGCAGAGGTATTGTGATTTCACTGACAAAAGGCGTGGATGCCATTTCCGGTACCGGGTAGCCTTCGGCAGAGAAAGCTTCCTCCTTCGCCGAAGACTGAGAAACTTCCTGTTTTATCCATAAAGGAGAATGAACCTGTCCGGCGGCCTTTTGAAGCAATGTGTCTATCAACGGGACGGTGGAGGGACGTCCGTTGAGATGCTGCATCAGACAGTGCCAGACCTCCGGTACAGTCACCAGCCACATCATGGCTTTTTCCGGTAACAGACAGGCAGCCAGCAACACTTCCTGTGGAGCCGATGGTATATTCTCCGGTGCGCGAAAACGGAAACGAAACGGTTTGTCGGGGATACCGATGCCCGGTTGTCAGACACGCCCGTCTTCCAGTTCCCCTTCGAGCTGCCGCAACAACGGCAGGTGGTAAAACAACGCCGCTCAAAACACCACTGCTTGCCATAAGACCCCCTGTGCTGCCTGCGTTTCCGGCGCCACACCCGGCGGCAACAAATGTCCCTTCGCTAACCGCACGGCACAGGTGGTAAAATAAAAGCATGACCGCCATGACCGACATAACACCGGAAGACGCCTATCTGACTGTTTTCGACCCGCCCGGCGGTGCCGCTATATTGGCGTTGGACGCCGGCAGAATGGGTGCCCTTTTTGATAAATACGACTGTAGTATTAGGTTCATCAGGTGCGGAATTCATTGAGGCGCGGGCATTCATGCCCACCGTGACGCCGGATAGATTTAAGCAAACCCAAACTTCATCAAAAATTAGTGTTGCAAAAACGAGGGTGGCCATAGATTTCATGTGTGCCGGGCATGTCCGACAGCTTGGGGGTGAGAGTCCCCTGTCCAACCTGATGGTGGCGAAGGACTAGCGAAACGCAAGGGCGTTACCGCGAGGTGGGGTCTGGAGGAAGCGTGTAGCAAAACCATGACCTGACGAACAGGAACCTGATACAAGGCAAGTATTACCTATAATGACAATATTTACTGTGTAAGAAGTATTAATTCACAAATGGAGCTATTGGTTTACCTTATCTCTCAGTTTTTTGGGCCACCTATCGCTAAAGTTATTGAGAAACATTTTATGCATGAAGTGTCCGACTTCCAATCAGAACCATTTTTTCAAGTGGGAGGTAGCACACAATTTGATGAAGTGGTCTCAATAGCCCAAAGTTATATTAAGCAGAATATAACATTGCATATCACCATTAAAGACATTGCCAGTTATGTTGGGGGATCAGAAAGTACTTTGGCCCGTAATTTCAGAGCACAAGTCGGAGTTTCTCCCCATAAATATATGCTTAATTACCGTTTATTAACAGCAAAGCAGTTATTGAAAGATAATAACCTGAATTTATTGCATGTCGCACAGTTAGTAGGATTCAGGGATCCCCACTATTTCAGTAAGTTGTTTGAACAACATTTTGCGCTGACTCCGATAGTCTACCGTAATCTGGTAAAAGCAAAGGCGTTCCATACCTGATAATTTCATGCCTGATAATTTCATGATTGATAATTGAAATCTATGTCTCAATATTCCGATTTCCTAACCCAAGTCCCCGTAAGCCAATTGCATTTAACTTAGCGATGGTGAAACGGTTTTTCCAATTCTTTTCATAATGTTCCGGAGCAAAGTCTGGTGGAGAAGCGCCATGTTCAAGGGCTTCAGTCACTTGACGGGCATAGGCCAGATTTCTATTACACAATGGTGCAGCGGGAATATACATTACATTTCCCCAGCCTTGTTGATTTTCTACAGGAGCAACTGAATGGATAAGATCACAGTGCCACCAGACAGAATCACCAGCCTGCAAAGCCGGGATACTGCATAACCCACGAACAAGGTGAGGGTGCCATTGCTCTGATATAGGAAGTGCTTTGCCGGGAACTACACCACATAGTTCATCTTCGGGCACATCATTCAGTAGTGGGCGTAACAGAATATAGGCTATTGCTTCAGGAACGGGCACAACATGCAGAAGTCCCTGACCAATCAACATATCAGACAGCGCAGTCCAGCCCTGAAATGTTCTAAAAACAGAACATCTCGTTGTGCTATTGAATTCATGTACATCAGGACGATAGGCAGCATCCCAAGGATCGTATTCTGTAAACTGGTTAGTAAAGATTTTTCTGAACACGTTTTGATAATCTGGTTGTAACCAGCGTTCCAAAGCCCCAGAATCTGTGTGAGCCCCCAGACCCTTAGATGTCGTACCCGGTGGTCTGCGGCGAATACGATCGGGGTAAATCATGCTGACGTCAGGATCAAACCATTTCACTCCATCCGATTCAAATTTCCATAAGTGATTCAGAAAAGACTGTACCAGCGCAATTTCTTCGCTTTGTCTGGCTTGCATTTGTGCATGAGACCAGTAAATGGGATAAATTTCCGGCCGGGATGCTTTAAGACTGCCAAAATAATTATCCTTTGGTCCCTGATAGAAGCGTTCAAATTTATTGATATTGAGGTAATCAAGCATGGACTGATCCCATGCGATTGCCTGATCCTGTGGGAAATTTTGCCTGACGACCAAGCAGCCACGGCGCTTAATTTTTTGTATGATTTCCTCTGTTACTCTGCCTTCTGCCGCATCACGCCAATGTATCTCAGGCCAGACGTTACCCATGTTTTTTTCATCTTCTTTGGCTGCGGTTAATTCTTTTTCTATTTTGTCACATACTTGGGAGAAGAGAGTTTCAACATCTCCGATTTGCTCACGCAGAATTTGTTTCATCTGGCGAATTCTTTTGCGGTAATCATCAGGAAAGCTGGTGCTGGTAAAAGAAGTATCCATAGTAATCTCTGTTTATGAATGGGTTTTATATTTGGACAGAAATTAATCTACCTCCGATTTATAATATATCAACAAAGTTTTAGTCAATTTGTGGAAAAAAACTTCTAAATTAAAAACAAAAATTGTTTTTAATTAATATCATTGAAGTAATATTTTGATTTTAAACATAAAAACCAGAATAAAATGCTTACTCTGTCAATGTATAGGGCAAGCATTTCGTCTAACTTACAGACCATTAACCGACAGGATTATAGTAAATTGGTGAACCGGGGCCGACAGGTAAACCAAAAACAAAGACCCAAACATAGAAGAACAGTGACCAACCTACCATAAATACCAGGGAGTAAGGCAACATCATAGAAATCATAGTACCGATACCGGCATCCCTTTTGTATTTCACCGTTATCGCCATAATCAGCCCGAAGTAGGTCATCATTGGAGTGATGATATTGGTTACAGAATCACCGATACGATAAGCTGCCTGAATAGTCTCCGGAGCATAACCTGCCAACATCAGCATGGGGACAAATATTGGTGCAGTAACCGCCCATTGTGCAGACGCTGATCCAATCATCAAATTGATAAAAGCACAAATCAGGATAAACCCGATAAATAACAGACCGCCGTGCAGATTAATTTCATTCAGGAAATTCGCCCCTTTTACGGCAATAATTTGACCGATATTAGTCCAGCCAAAGAAAGCGACAAATTGAGAGGCAAAGAAAATAATAACCAGATATAAGCCCAAATTGCTCATGGACTGTGCCATAGCATCGACCACATCGTTGTTGGATTTCATTGACTTGGTGACATAACCGTAGACAATGCCCGGTATAGAAAAAAAGAGGAAAATAAAAACTACGATAGATTTCAGGAATGGAGAATTGCTGACTAATCCGGTTTCCTGATTACGTAAGATGCTGTTTTCTGGTACAACACTCAGTGCCAAAATCACACCAAGTACAGCAAACGTTATTGAGGCTGCTATAAGAGCTTTCTTTTCCAGAGCGGTTAATGCGGCGGAGTTTATTAACGTATTTTCATCTTCATCCAGCGTACTATTTGTATATGGACCTAATTGTGGCTCAACAATTTTTTCAGTCACATAGTAGCCAAGAATGGAAATCAGAAAAGTACTGGCAAACATGAAATACCAGTTAGCTTCAGCACCAACAATATAGGATGGGTCAATGAGTTGTGCTGCTTGTTGAGTGATCCCGGAAAGCAGAGGGTCGATAGTACCCAATAATAAATTGGCTGAATAACCACCAGATACCCCGGCAAATGCTGCCGCCAGTCCTGCAAGTGGATGACGACCGAGAGAATGGAAGATAATGGCAGCCAATGGAATAAGTACTACATAACCTAATTCTGCGGCAGTATTTGACATAATACCGGCGAATACAATTGCCAATGTCGTTAATTTTCTGGGAGCCTTCATGACGACCAGACGCATTAACGCAGATAATAACCCTGAACGCTCTGCAATGCCGACGCCAAGCAGAGCAACCAGAACTGTTCCTAATGGTGCAAAACCGGTAAAGTTTGTCACTAAGTTAGAGAGGATTTTACGAATTCCATCTGCATCAAGCAGGCTGACGATATGGATCACTCCATCTTCAGCCCGACCTTTTGCTCCTTCTGGGCGGGGGTCAATAGCTGTAATGTCAAAATATTGTCCGATTGCTGAAGAGACCAATAAAACAGCGATCAGGATCATAAAAAGAATAACAGGATGAGGTAAAGCGTTTCCCAACCATTCAATTGTTCGCAGAAAGCGACTTCCGTTTTGTTTTCTAGTTAACATAGTTTCTCCTTCTGATACAGAGCAACGGAAGTTACATAATGTTTTGAGTTTTTACCATATCGTAAATAATGAGATAATAGCTGGATTATGAGGCAGTTTTTTATTCTTTTTTTTATGTTTTTCTTTTTTTATCAAAAAGTTGATGTTATTGATTTTAATTTTTCTATGGGAAAATCATTAAAGGTAAGAGTAATAATATATTTTAAAAATTCGTGCTATGTGGCATTTTTTATGTGAATACAAGAATCATAATTTATTATTCTGCTATTATTTTTATACATATTACCTATCTTATTTATTATCTGGATATTCGTGACAATATAATCACTGCCTCTGATTATAGTCTGTATCTTCACCTGTTATTTTCTGGACTAAGTTATACCGATCACCGTTACCTTAAGTACAATCAATTGATGATCAAATCTACGATACAACTATAATGCGTGAATACGTGTTCTTTCCATGTTCGTCATGTGCCGGACAATTTACATTCACTTTTTATGTCAAAAAAAGAGGAATTCTATGAAATCGCGCGCCGCCGTTGCTTTTGGCCCAAGCAGACCTCTCGAACTTGTTGAAATTGACGTAGCACCACCGAAAGCCGGTGAAGTCATGATAAAAATCAGCCACACAGGTGTTTGCCATACTGATGCTTTCACGCTTTCAGGAGATGACCCTGAAGGGAGATTTCCTGTTGTTCTCGGGCATGAAGGAGCTGGTGTAGTGATTGAGATCGGTGAAGGTGTAACCAGCGTAAAGCCCGGTGATCATGTCATACCGTTATATACGGCTGAATGTGGCAAATGTGAATTTTGTCAATCCGGTAAAACGAACCTGTGTATTGCCGTTCGCGATACACAAGGAAAAGGCTTAATGCCCGACGGTACAACTCGTTTTTCTTACAATGGACAACCTGTTTATCACTACATGGGATGTTCTACATTCAGTGAATACACAGTAGTTGCTGAAGTCTCTCTGGCAAAAATCAATTCGGAAGCCAATCATGAACATGTTTGCTTATTAGGCTGTGGCGTCACGACGGGTATCGGAGCTGTGCATAATACTGCCAAAGTTCAACCGGGGGACTCTGTAGCAGTTTTCGGTCTGGGTGGAATTGGGCTTGCCGTGATCCAGGGAGCTCGTCAGGCTAAGGCCGGACGTATTATTGCTATTGATACCAATCCAGATAAGTTTGAGCTAGCCAAACAATTCGGTGCCACTGACTGCATTAACCCCAATGATCACGACAAACCGATTCAACAGGTTATTCTGGATATGACAAAATGGGGAGTTGACCACTCTTTCGAATGTATTGGTAACGTCAATGTGATGCGTGCAGCCCTCGAAAGTGCACATCGTGGTTGGGGACAATCAGTCATTATCGGTGTTGCTGGTGCCGGACAGGAAATTTCTACTCGTCCATTCCAGCTTGTTACCGGGCGAACATGGAAAGGAACGGCTTTCGGCGGAGTTAAAGGGCGTAGTCAGTTACCGGGAATGGTGGAAGATGCGATAAAAGGGAAAATTGAACTTGAACCTTTCGTAACCCATAAAATGCCATTAGAAAACATTAATGAGGCCTTTGATCTGATGTACGAAGGCAAATCTATTCGGACAGTGATTCATTATTAATTGAACGACTATTACAGGAACAGCCAAATATAAACTCCATAAGATATAAACCATATAGTTGAAGAACCTGAACCTACAATCTTAGAGAGAAAAACCATGGAAAGAATTGAACATCGTGCCTGTTTTGGCGGATGGCAAGAGGTCTATCAACATAGATCTAATTCACTGAATTGTCAGATGAAATTTTCAATTTTTCTACCACCTCAGATTAAAGAAAAGAAATTACCTGTATTGTACTGGCTCTCTGGCTTAACCTGTACTGAGCAGAATTTCATTACAAAAGCCGGAGCCCAACGCTACGCAACTGAACATGGTGTTGTTATTGTCGCTCCGGATACCAGCCCTCGGGGGAATGATATCGCTGATGCCCCTTCTTATGATCTTGGAAAAGGAGCAGGGTTTTATCTCAACGCATTACAACAACCCTGGGAACCACACTACCGTATGTACGATTATGTGGTTTCTGAGTTGCCTGAATTGGTTGAAACATACTTTGCTGTCACTGGTGTGCGGGCAATCAGTGGGCACTCTATGGGTGGACATGGCGCGATGGTCATTGCGCTGAGAAATCCGCAACGTTATTGCAGTGTATCAGCGTTTTCTCCTATTGTTGCACCAAGTCAGATTCCTTGGGGGGAAAAGGCTTTTTCCAACTATCTTGGAGAAGACAGGTCGCTCTGGAAACAGTATGACACAGTAGAATTGATCAAAAATGCAAAAGCAACAGAACAACTTTCAATTTTGATTGATCAAGGAACTGATGATGAGTTTCTGGATAACCAATTATGTACCCATTTATTGCAGGATATTTGTGATGAAACAAGTTACCCTGTGACAATAAATTTTCGTCCTAATTATGACCATAGCTACTATTTTATTGCTAGTTTTATTGGCGAACATATCGCTTATCATGCAAAAGCAATGCAAGAATATGCTAAAAAGCAGTAATTTTTAAAATAAAATCCTATATCGCAATTATTTTTTACTAATTATGTGTATTAGCTCAAACTTGAGCTGCCCCCTTTCCTCTTCAATCAAGGCATGACTATGCTGTCAATCCGTTGGCAGCATATGAGTATTTTCGTGCTTAACAATGTCAATAAAAGAATGGCATGAACTTCATTTACTGTTTTTCATCCATCTTTTCACCTATTTTTATAGCCCTAATTCACTGAGCCCAGGATGGTTATCTGGTCGGCGTCCTAAAGGCCAATGGAACTTACGTTCAGCTTCATTAATAGGGATATCATTAATGCTTGCAAAACGGTTAATCATCATACCGTTTTCATCAAATTCCCAATTCTCGTTACCATATGAACGAAACCAATTTCCTGAACCATCATGCCATTCATAGGCATATCTTACAGCAATTCTGTTTCCCTCCACTGCCCATAACTCTTTAATCAAGCGGTAATCCTGCTCTTTTCTCCATTTTTGGATGAGTAATTCTTCTGCTTCATTCCGGCCATTTACGAACTCTGTTCTATTTCGCCATTTGGTGTCTTTGCTATATGCCAGAACAACTTTGGCTGCATCACGTGTATTCCAACTATCTTCAGCAATACGGACTTTCTGCATTGCAGTTTCATCAGTAAATGGCGGGATGGGGATTCTTTTTTCAACGGATTCAGGCATATCTTCTCCAGAATATTTAATATGTTATGGAAAGAAATTAATAAATTTATCACTCTCTTTTACATCAGCCGCAGTAAATGGATTATTCCACTTTTTAGATTGATAACCTGCAATAAAGCTCAATAGGTATGATACCATGTGTACAATCTTGTACACACAAATAAATGTACAGATCTGTACACGCAAAAACAACCTTAGATTTATCCTGAAAACTAACTTTTATAGAACTAGATTGAATAAATAATAAGAAAATATTATGAGTAAAAAAGAACACATCCTGGATATTGCCGAGTCTCTATTTAATAAATTTGGTTACAACGCTGTTGGTGTTGATTTGATAAGAGATCAGGCGAATGTATCAAAAACCTCTATGTACCGTTATTTTGGTTCCAAAAATAAGCTGATCGAAGGAGTCCTATTCAGACGACATCAGAGGTTTGAGAAAGAACTCAGTATTGTTGTGTCTTCAACTGAAGGAACTGAAAACAAGCTCAATGCCATCCTGAATTGGCATTTTTCATGGTTTGCTACAGAAGATTTTCAAGGTTGCCTGTTTATGCATGCTTTAGCTGAATTCAAAGGCCACAATGAAACTATCGTTAAACAAGCACAACAGCACAAAACTTGGTTAAAGTCACTGCTATTATCAGTTTTCTTAACAGTCTCAAAAGATACGGAATCCAAAGCAGAAGCATTGATAACATTTATTGAGGGAATGATAGTTAGAGCTGAATTCGGTGAGGTTGCAGGTCATGAAGAGCGCTATCGCACAATGGCTTACCGCTTGATTTAAGATGTGAAATTTGCTCATAAAATTGAGGTTATTCAGTCTCTTAACCAACATGGCTGACTAAGAGACTGATTACCATATCAGAACAAAAAATGTTCTAAGATTACCCTGGTGTTGGGCGAGTCAAAACTAACTATTCAAAATAATGAAAATATTTGTCTACATTAAAGGCAGTGATGATGCACTACCTGATACTCAGACAAAATCTTAATTATAACTTATATTTTTACAGACAAATTAATACACCAGACGAACAGTAAAATCAACAAATAAAAGCTCAAATGTTGATTTTTCTACTCAATATCGACGTCATTATTTGAAACATAAAAAATAAAACATAGTAAAAAATCTCATACTCATTTGATTTTAATAAGTAAACTCAAAATCTGTTGCATTGCCCCGTAAATATAAAAAACAAATGCATCTGATAAAATTTTTTACATAGATGATATGAATATGAAAAGAGCTATTGTATAACTATACGGAAACTGCAGCAGCCTTCTAGTCACGATCTGGCTTCAAGCGCGTACCAGTCAGCAACTATCTTCATTCACATTACAAGATGTTATACAACATAAGATAGGATTTAATCGGGCAAATAGCATGGAGAAAAACTCTCCATGCTACTCATTAATGTGCGGCTTTGACAACCCAATGATTGAATAAATAACGCGAACCGTAAGCGGGGAAAACATTAAATAGTGCAAAGAAAATTTTAATTAATATCTGAATAATCATCATCCCAATAATTTGATTTATTGGAAGTTTTCCGTAGAACGCAACAAAACAGAAAACAAAACTATCAAGAATTGACGCGATAAAAGTACTGAAAAATACCCTTAGTGCTAAAAACCGGGAATTTGTCATGTCTTTTAATTTACACAAGACATATGAGTTGACCAGTTCAGATACCAAGAATGACAACGAGGAAGCAAAAATCGCTGATAAGATATGATTCATCAGAGCATTGTACTGATCATTCAAACCCCAATTGGGAATAGCTGGTAAGCTCGTCGATATACTCAATAATGAGACGATGATCAGGTTAGACGCCAGCGACATATATATTGCTTTTCTTGCTAACCTGAACCCATAAAATTCACTGAGTAAATCAATAACTAAAAAAGAGAATGGGTAAATGAACGTACCCGGAGTAACAATGATATTAAGATATTCGATATAAACAGGCTTGGCTGCTGCTATATTGCTGAAAGTATAGAAAATTGTCAGTAATAAAGCGAGAAGTGAATAAACAACCCAAGACTTTTCATTTCGTTCTTCAATTTCATAGATTGAGGGAGAATCTGGAAAGCTGGAATATATCTTCCGATAGAGTGATTTTGTTTCGTGACTATCAAAATCATCCGCTATTTCACTCTTTTCTAGCTCCTTTACATTAATCCTTAAAACTTTTCCTGTTGATGAAATCAATACATTTGCTGTATTATCCTGACTGTTAAATCCCAGTAATTTATATTTTTTTCCCATACCCAAACCGTTCTTCCATTATATCCCCAATCACTACCGAATCTTCTGCATTTTCAATATGAAACTCGTTGATATGAAACTTTTTCCGTTTTTGATCGAAACATAACTTAGGGTTATCGCTCTGATAATGACCTCTTCTAACTATTAATAAATCACCAGCATTATATTTACCTAAAAAATCATTCTCAAGTAAAATGGCGACGATATTAGGACCAAAACCAAAATAATAAGTCAGCTCTCTTCCAACAATTAAGGAGCCAATTTTACTTTCAAAGAATTCAGCAGTAACACATTCAGATTGCCTAAACAACGGCACAGCGCTGGGGTTCATATTACCTTCATAAGAAACAATCGCATCAATACGTTCTTTTTCTGCGATATCAATTGTCTCTATTTCACTATACGAAACACCAAAAAAGTTGGATACTTTCTGGATAGTTGAAGAGTGAACACTTTGTACTCTACCATCTAAGATATTGTAGATAGTTGTACGATTAAGCCCGGTCCGATCACAAAGTGATACTCTGCTTTCACCTCTGGAATCAAGTAAATATTGTAAATTTTTTCTCAGGTATTCCATTTTTTGTTTTTTATACATAGCAATGCCTAGAAAGTATTTAATCGGTTCACATAATATCGCATACAAAAAATATTTCTCTTTGAAGCATTACAAAAACCACTTTCGTAAAAAAATATTTATTAATTTAAATATAAAAATATACCAATAAATAGAATTTGTATTTGCTTAAAATAATAAACAATCACATAAATAAAATCAATTACAACAATATCTCATTTTCTTCATAAGAAATAATATTGCCTTTAATGAAATTATCTTCCTGACATTTTATTGATTTTCTTATCAACCCCAGGAAATCATCACAAAGACAACACTCAACCATAATTTATTAATATAGTTGAGTCAATTGAAAAATCAATTATACTTTTCTTCAATAACCTTTAAAAAAACACTGATAAATTTAACATAATTTTCATAAAATGAATATATACCCTATATTTTTAGATGTGAATTTTCTAGGGTTATTTAAAAAACACTTATAAAATTATAATTTTTAAAAAAGAATATTTTATTCTCATATAGTGCTTCATGAGAAAGATTATATACCTAACTCTTGCCTTTCAAAAAGGTCATCATTCAATGAAATCAATCTATCATCTTTTTAACTGTAGCTTTGTTAGAAATCCTTTCATAAGCGATATTACCACTCATGCTCCAAGTAATCCATTCCCTTACTACCGTATTACATCTTGAAATATACAGTATATATAAATAATTAGAAATTTAATTTCATAGAATTGATGAAATTTAAAAATAACCATTGTGCATTATTAGCCTAAGTTTAACTACATTTTCAACACTCTATAAAATTCAAAAATTTTAGATAAAAATATTTAGTTGAGTATTTAATAAATACCTACAGTAATGAGTTATAAAAACATAACTTCTACTCTATATTTAATAGCACCATATATAAATAATATTTTTTATTATTATACTATATTTTTTATTATATATGTCAATTTTAATTTCTACTCGAAAAAACTAGAAAAAATCACACAAGGTTAAAATAACCAAAGGTATTAATTGAAAGTAAATTAATACCACCAGAATATCAATAAGAAATAATTATGATAAATGATAATAAGAAAACAGACAGTCATTATTTCGCAATAAATCCAAAATAAGATATATTCTTATCATTCTGGATGATTACTTCGTCAAAGTAAAAAAGCGTCTATTCATATAAAAAATCTATACATATTTTATTCTGTTCTAATAAGAATACTTACCAGATGACAAATAGATTTTTTTTTGCTAAATAACAGTATGCAATCTAATAAGGTTAGAGGTACAAAATCGCCTACTCATTTGTAAGTATTTTTATATCATCATATGCCTTATAGAAAGTAATCTGTGGTTTTCAGTATTCTATTTTTTCACTACAAACAAAAACAACCAAAATGAAATTACTGAAAACCACCAATAAATTTAATTCAAGTAAAAATAAAGTGATTTATATATGAAATTATTTAAATATTAATATTTATTAGACTTACACATTTTGAAGATAAATGCTGAAGAGAACAGTTTTCTAGATACCTAGAAAAACCTTACATGCTTCCTTTATATCAAAACATAAGTGTAGGTAAATTTCCCTGGTAATGTCCTAACTGACGCTATATTTTTTAATAATATCAAACAGATTGGAACAGAAAGTATTGCGGAACGGCGAATTTCTCACTCTTCTGTCCCTTCAGTTAAATATAAGCATTTTTGATATAAACTTAAACGGGTGAAAAACACTCTTGAAGCAAAGTTTAAAAAATGATAGCAGCTATATTAGGACTTTGATTTCGTCATGAAATAATCAAATAAATAACTATATAGATGAAAAATACATGTTAAAAATAAAACTCCATATTATAAATACTCCAAACTCACAAGATGAAGCATATGTGATCCGAAGTATCTGGGCATATAATAAACAATATACGCCTGTAGATACTCATTCATTATCTCTGAGTATTACTGATGAGTTTAATAAAATTATTGCAGGATTAGTCTCCAGAACTTGGTGGTGCTATCTTGAAATACAAGATCTCTGGGTAAGCGAAAAATATCAACAAAAAGGTTTGAACAAACAGCTATTACTACAAGCTAAAACTTAAGCGTTAAAACGATATTGTCATATGACTTATGTTGATACTTTTTATTTCCAAGCCAAAGGCTTATGGAAAGTTAAGCTATCAGACTTATGGAAAATTAGAAGGGTATACTCATCAATATACCCATTTCTACTTGGCAAAGGATATTTAAAATATCTAACGATGTGGCACATATATGAATTTATCCTTTAAAGATGATGGTTCCTATTTGAAGGGATTGATAGCCATGATGGAACATCTTAGTGAACCTTGGGGTATTAAAGATTTGAATTCACGCCATGTCTATATGAACAAGGCGGCTTATCTATATACAAATACCCCTCTACAATTTGATATAGAAGGAAAGTTTGATAACGAATTCCCTGCTGATTGGGCTGAATTAGCAGGGGATCTCTCTGAGCATGATAAAAGAACGGAAGAAGCACAAGATAGAGTTTCTGTCATAGAAACTCATTATTGGTTCGGCAGAGACTGTCTAACACCTTTCATCAGTGAAAAATTTCCTGTGTATAACGATGATAAAAAGTGTATTTGGATAGTTTGGAATGCCAAGCCACTCAATACATTGTCACCATTACAATATATCAACCAAAAAAAACCTAGCATCCTGACAACCGAAACCAACACAAACCTTTTTACCAAGGCTGAGCTTGATATCATTTTTTTTATGTTGCATAGATTTTCAAATAAGGAAATAGCCAAGATCTACAATGTCAGCCATAAAACGATAGAAAATAGAATATACAGCATCTACCAAAAAGCTAATGTCCATTCTCTCCAACAGTTTGAAGAATTTTGCAAACATTTACATCTAGACAACTACATCCCTGAACGCCTGGTAACAAAAGGCATCCTTTTTATCTGAATTATATCGAAGAATAACTGAATATCATGATTAAAGTTGAAGACTACCCACTTAGCAGAGTACCACAACAACAGCGTCTATCTCTGCTGAGCGTGGCTATCGTCCATATGGGCATGTTAACAGCATTAGATCAGTTTATGCTTGGTGCTGTCCTCGGCAACTCCATGGCACTGACAGATGCATTTATTGTTATTTTTATCGGCAGTCTGCTCTTTGGTATTGTTACTTTTGGGCTTGGCTTTGCAGGTATGCGAGAGGGGCTCTCTGGCAGTCTACTGGCACGATGGTGTGGTTTTGGTCGAATAGGTTCGGTATTAATTGGCCTCATTATTGCTGTCAGTCTATTAGGCTGGTTTGGTATCCAAAATGCTATTTTTGCTAAATCTCTTAACTTCGCTTCCGGGAATAAACTCGGATTTGGTTTATCTGCGGCAATATCCGGCACGTTATTAACGACATTAGTCGCTTTTGGTTTTAGGGCATTACGGTTTACTGCCAGAATTGCTGTACCCATGTTTATTCTTCTGGTTGCTTATATCTCCACCAGCGTATTATTAGGTGATTCAGGCCAACGTTGGTATGAAATTTTAAAGCTGCCTCATTCAGATGAAACTCTGTCTATCAGTGCAGGTATTACAATAGTTGTTGGGGGGGCGATTGTTGCCAGTCTGATGACTCCGGATCTGACTCGCTATACTAAATCAGGAAAACATGTTCTTGGGATCACTTTGCTGACAATTATTGCTGGTGAATTTGTCATTAATGGTCTGGCAATTTTAATCGCGAAAGCATTAAATACGGCTGATGTTGTTACCATTATGTCACAAGCCACAGGTGGTGCAGGCTTATTCGTTGTCGTATGCTCAACATTAAGAGTGAATGATCTGAACTTGTACTCTTCATCATTGGGAATTATTAATGCTGTCGAAGGTATCACCGGTAAAAAATTACACTATCCTCCAACAACGATCATAATTGGAATATTGGGAACTTTGTTTTCCATTCTCGGCATTTTAGACCGATTTGTAGATTTTCTTACTGTACTTGGTGTTGTTTTCCCACCAATATTGGGAGTAATGTTAGTTGATTATTATATTTTGCGCTCTTATCGCAAAGTATTAGATGAAAGTAAGCAGAAAGGTAATCTTCCAGACGAAACTCCAACTATCGGCTGGGCAGCAATATTTGCCAGTATTATCGGTAGTGTTATTGGATTAACTATTGAATGGGGAGTACCGACAATTAATTCATTATTGATGGCAAGTGTAATTTATTGGTTAATTAAATGTACCTTTAAACGCCTCCCATAATGATAACTCTTGATGTATTGCTCCCTGTTTGGGAGCAATAATCGAATCCCTGCCCCTAACGGCTGGCATGCTTTTCGGCATAAGCTTCACCATTAACCCATTGATGGTCTGTTTCCCAAGTAAATAACCATTTACGAGTTGGTCCTGCCATCACATTCAGGTAGTAGCTGTCATACCCAGCAATAGTCGCTACCGGGTGATATCCTCCCGGCACCATAACAACATCTTTGTTATATACCGCCATCGTTTCATCCAGTGAGCGATCATCAGTATAAACACGCTGTAAACAAAAACCTTGTGGTGGATTTAATCGGTGATAATAAGTTTCTTCTAAATAGGTTTCCTGTGGTTCATTATCGGTATCATGTTTATGGCTAGGGTAAGAGCTGGTACAGCCTTCATCAGTATAAACCTCAACCACCAATAAACTATCAGCAGGCTGATGATCTGGCAGGATGTTATGGACATAACGACGGTTGTTACCGTTACCACGTTGTTCAGCACCGATATCCTGTGGTGTAATCAATCGGGTGGAATAATTCCCTTTACTTTTTGCCTGACAAACAGCCAGTTCAAGATGAGTGTGAGCGACAATTTCCATTGTTTCATGCGGCTCAACATAAACAGCATAAGGTTTTTTGCGCTCGAATGGATTCATACGATCACCAATCTGCTCGAATCTTTGTTGGGCAGTAACCACAGTCGCTTTTCCTGCAATCAATACTAAACAAGTTTCATTTTCCGAAGCCGCTAATGTTATTGACTCTCCCGCATTCAGTTCATAAACATCAAAATGAACATATCCCCAGTTCGCTATTTCTGGTGTGATATGTTGCGTCCGCTTGTGCTGATCAGGCTTATGATACTTTGATAGCAAATTAGACATGTGCTTACCTCAAGGTCATTTTTAATGTCAGCGTCTTAAATCAAGCCGGCCTCTCTGGCCAAACGTGACAAATTGTTATACCCCAGTGTGGCGTACGTCAGTGGATGAGCAACAGCCGGATCCTGTTCTGCTTCAACAACCAGCCAACCATGATAATCATTGGCTTTTAATACATTAAAAATGTCCGTGTAATTCACACAACCATCACCAGGTACAGTAAAAACGCCACTTAATACTGCATCTAGGAAACTCATTTTGCGATTTTTGACTTCTTTCAGCACATCCAGACGTATGTCTTTGCAATGTATGTGATTGATTCGTTTATTCCAACGTTTTGCTACGGTTAGTGGGTCATCTCCGGTAAAGGTTAAATGACCGGTATCCAGTAATAGTCCCACTGCCTCACCCGTGTTTTTCATCAAATTATCAATGTCCTCTGCACTTTCAATCACTGTGCCCATATGATGGTGATAGGCAATCTGAACACCTTGTGATTGAGTATAATGGGCAAATTTTGTCAACTTTTCTCCATACTCTTGCCAGCATTCTGCCGGGAAAAAAGGCCTTAAATGCACTGGCTTATCCTGTTCACCATGTATGCAATGGGTCACTTCTGCAAAGGCCATCACCTTTGCACCCAGTTCACGTAACAAGGTTAAATGCGGCTGAACGGCCATAATTTCTTCTGCAACACTGCGCGTCAGTAAATTCCCTGAATACCAACCAGACACCAATTGCAAATCATGGGAGGCCAGAATTGGCCCTAATATATGTGAATGACGGGGAAATTTATTACCAAGTTCAAAACCCGCAAATCCTGCCTGCCGCCCCTCTGCCAAACAAGTTTCCAACGGGGTTTCTGCGCCCAGAGAAGGCAGATCATCATTGGTCCATGTCAAAGGATTAATGCCAAGTTGAACAACCATGATGGTTCTCCTGTAAGGTGAGAGTAAATTAGTGAGAGCAAGTTATGCGCCAGCTTTTTTCTTCACTACCACGTTGACGCCAATAGCTAATCAGATTGTTATAATTCGTTTTTACTTGCAGGATGAGTGTTTGATCATCAACTTCACCAGCCAGCCATTTTAGGGATGGTTTAGCAAACAGCGTACGCCCAACAGCAAAACCTTTGACAATGGATTTACCCGCCGCAGCGTTAAAACCTGCCTTTAATATCTCTTCGGAAACATCCAAACCAAGGAGCACGACTCCATGACAATAAGGATCTCGCTGAGTAATTAATTCTTCAATTTGATCCCAGGTCGTGGGCTGCATAGGGGGTAATTTCCACCAATCCGGTTTAATGCCGAGATTGTAAAAACGTTGGAGTGCGCGCAAGTAAAGCTCATCAGAATGCGTCATACCCGATGGTAAGATCACTTCCAATAATAATTCATGACCAGATTGGCAACAGGCTGCATAAATTTCCTGAACTGTTCTTTCCTGCTCCAAACGCAAAGAATAAGCATCTTCAGGATGGAAAAATACCAGGCATTTCACGATATGTTCCCTTGGCCAACGGATAAGCTGTGAACCAATATCACCATGCTCTAAGCGCAGTGGACGGGAACCCGGTAATTCAATCGGACGCCCAATCCATAGTCCTTTTCCAGTCGCTGCATTAAGAACATCCTGCCCGAAAGTGCTGTCACACAATATTCCGGTATGACCTTCCAGACTGGCTTCTGCACTCACTTCCTGACTGGCGCGGAATAACAATTTTTTTAATTGTGAAATGCGATCAAGATTGGCATTAACCTTACGGGCCATTTCAACAAACTGGATACGGTGATCAAACGCCATAACACACAACTCTTGCCACTGTTTATGACGACCACCAAGTTTATGACGGCCACTAATACGATGGAGATGGTTTAGATGAATGTCTAAATCAGGGCGATGAACTTCCGCAGAACGTACAAGGTAATTATCCAACTCAGTTTTATCTGGCATCGCTGGCGCGCAACCATGACGGGAAACCACTAATGCACCACAGGTATTCGCATATGTACAGCTCTGCGCCCAACTTTCATTATTAAGGTATCCCCGTAGCAAGCCAGACATAAAGGCATCACCAGCCCCCAAGACGTTTAGTACGTCTACTTTAATTCCCTGCACTGTGATTCCTTCATCAAGGATATCAGGAATATTTTCGGTAAACACGGAACAGCCTAATGACCCACGTTTGCAGACTAGTGTTGCTTTACTTAGCTCCCTTACACAACGCAAGGCGTCAATGGTATTTTTAGAGCCGCCTGCAATATGAAATTCCTCTTCAGTTCCTACAATCAGATCAAATTGAGAAAGCACTTTCTGTAATTGTACTGTGACCTGCGCTGAAGCGATATAACGGGTTTCTCCGTCTCCAAGTGATGTCAGCCCCCATAATACGGGGCGGTAATCGATATCAAGTACCGTTTTTACCCCATTGCGACGGGCATATTGTAATGCTGTCAACACCGCATCCTGGGTTTGCGGATGGGAAAGATGTGTTCCCGTAATTGCCAGACAACGGGCGGACGCAATATAGTCTTCGCTGAAATCATCGCGGGTAATAGCCATGTCAGCACAATTATCACGGTAGAAAATCAGTGGGAAAGTTTCATTATCTTTAATACCGAGTAACACTAAAGCCGTGAGCCTCTCTTTATCTGCGACCAAATGGCTGGTATCACACCCCACTCTCTCCAGTTCTTCACGTAAGAAACGCCCCATATGTTCATCACCAACTCTGGCCAACATGGATGATTTCAATCCCTGAAGCGCAGTGCCGTAGGCTACATTCCCGGAAGAACCACCAAGGTATTTAGAGAAACTGCTCATGTCTTCCAGACGGGCGCCTATTTGCTGGCCATATAGATCAACGGCAATACGCCCCATACAGATAACATCAAACTTTTTATGTTGCTCCATCACTCTGCCTCTTAACAAGTACGCGTTTTGAAAACCAATTTTGCTAACTACGAGATTTAATTAATTTCAGAAACGTTAACCCAACGTTTTTGGTCATGAGAGCGTACAATCGCATCTAAAATACGGGAGACTTTCCAACCTTCAGTAAAATCAGGCCAAATAGCCTGATCCTGAGCGATACCATCAATCAAATCCCTGACTTCCACCGTCTTCTGGTCATTGAAACCAATGCCATGGCCGGCACCATTACAGAAAGGAGCGTAATCCGGATGTTCCGGCCCAACCAGAATAGTTTTGAACCCCTGACGATTTGCCGGTTCATCATGTCGATATAGTTTCAATTCAGCCATTCGTTCCTGAGTAAAGCTCAGCGTACCTTTAGTACCTGTCATGATATAGCTCAGCCCCATTTTGCGGCCACAAGCAATACGGGAAGTTTCAATCACCCCCATTGCTCCTGTATCGAAACGTACCAACGCATGTGCTTGATCTTCGTTTTCAACGGGAACTAACACTGGAGAACCGGATTTTTCAGGGCGTGCTTTTACTATTGTTTCTATATCACCGCAGACAGTCATTATGTCCCCCACCAGATACTGCGCCATATTGATAATATGAGAGGCAAGATCACCAAGTGCTCCCAAACCTGCTTTATCTTTAAAGCAGTGCCAATGAATCGGACTCAGAGGATCTGCCATATAATCTTCATTATGTGTGCCGTAAAAGTGCACGACCTCACCGATTTCACCCTTCGAGATAATTTCTTTTGCTAACTGTGCTGTAGGGTTTTTCATATAGTTAAAACCTACCAGCGTCTTCACTCCCGCATCTGTCGCTGCTGCCATCATTTCTTTGGCATCCTGGGAGTTCAAAGCCAGTGGTTTTTCACAATAGATATGTTTGCCATGTTTGATAGCTTCTAATACCATTTCTTTATGCAAGAAATTAGGTGTACATATATCAACCACATCAATGTTTGGATCAGCAACCAGTTCCCGCCAATCTCCGGTTGAACGCAGAAAACCAAGTTCTTTTGCGTGAGCCTGAGCAAGTTCAGGGGTTATTCCTGCAATCATTTCACGTATCAGTTTCACTTTTAGTGGAAATACTGTAGGCGCTTGTGCATAAGCGATAGCATGGGAACGTCCAATATAACCCGCGCCAATTAACCCAATCCGAATCTCTTTCATGTTATTTATTCTCCGATTCCATCATTCAGGTTTTTTTATGTCTTTTTTGTCTGGGTCTGGTTTTTTCTATGCACTTTTCCTGTGAATAGGGCGTTTAAACCATGCCTTATTGATTTGATAAAAGACGTAACCCAAGATCCCGGCAGCAAACACATAGTAGAGTATCAGCACATATAGCGGCACGTTCTGTGCCAGAAAAACATACATTGATATTGCCGCCAAAGTAATCAACCATCCTATTGGTTTCACCATAGACCACGGCGTAATATCCACTTGTTTTGTATATACTTCCTGATAAGTTTCAGCAGGGAAGAAATAACCAATCGTCAGCATGAAAATAACATTCAGTACAAACAGGATACCGACCAAATGGAAGAAATGGATATTGATGTGCAGGATAAAGTTACAGACGATATAAGCCGACATGCCAAATAACAGACCCAGTTTTGCGGCAATCGGAGGAACACGTTTTGTCATTAACCCGACAAGCACAACACTGAGAATCGGAGCGTTGAAAATCCCCTGTAATTGCTGGATCAAGTAAAACAAACCATCCGGTGCATTAGCAACAAGTGGCGCAATAATCATGGTTAGCAATGCCAGCCCAATGCCCAGATATTTACCCACTGCGACCGTCTGTGCTTCGCTGGCATTAGGATTAATTCGTTGTTTGTAAATATTGACAGTAAACAGAGTAACGGAAGAGTTCAGCCCCCCACTGAATGTTGAGAATACAGCTCCGACAACAACCGCGGCAAAAAAGCCAACCAGTATTTTAGGCAAAACTAATTGCACTAATGCAGGATAGGCATTATCCGGGTTATCTATTTGCCCATTGAAGATATGAAATGCGATAACGCCGGGTAAGATAATGATAGACGGGATAATAAGCTTCAACACAGCACATAACATCACCCCTTTTTGCCCTTCTGCCAGATTCTTTGCACCCAGAGATTTTTGTACGATTGATTGGTTAGTACACCAGAAAAACATGTTAGAAATGATCAATCCTGTGAACAAAGTTGAGAATGGGACAAGTGAATCTTCGCTGCCAATGGAGTTAAATTTATCAGGATGTGCCTGATAAACGTCGGCCAGGCCTTTCCATGCACTGCCATCGCCTACGTACAATAAAGCGAAAATAGTAACAAGCCCGCCACCGACAATTAATCCGATGCCATTAAAGGTATCGGCAACTGCAATGGCTTTAATTCCGCCAAAAATAGCGTAAATAGCACCAAGCCCGCCAACACCCCAGACCATAATCCATAATGCAGTGGTTTTATCGATCTGAAATATCTGGGAAACCTGAAATAAACTTTCCAGTGCAATAGCTCCGGTATATAAAACAATAGGCAGTAACGAAATGACGTACATTGCCAGAAATAAAATTGAGGTAATCAGCAATGTGTTTTTATCAAATCGCCGCTCCAGATATTCAGGAATTGTTGAGATACCCAATTTTAAATATTTTGGCAAAAAATAAATGGCAAACAGCACAATAGTTAACGCAGCTATAACTTCCCATGCCATAACAATAAACCCTGTTCTGAATGCCAATCCATTCAAACCAATCAGATGTTCGGTGGATAGGTTCATTAATAACATGGAACTGCCGATATAAACGCCGGTCATAGAGCGTCCACCTAGAAAATACCCTTCAGTGGAATCAATTAAATGTTTGTTCCTTGTTTTATAATAAGCAATCCCAGCAACCAGCAGGGTAAAACCAACAAAAGAAAGAAAAGCGGACATATATTCCTCCCCCTGATTTGCTGCCAAAAGGCAACAATAGGCCGACAAGAAAACGATTTTCTTGAAAAAATAATCTTTCTTATTTTTATGAAATTCTGTTGCTTATAATTTAATTTCCTTACCAGTCAGTAAGGATTCAAGTGCTTTATCAGCAAGGTACAATGCTTGTGCACCATCAAACCCCGTGGTTTCTGGAGTGGCCCTGCCTGCCATAACATCAACAAAATGGCTCCATTCCGCGATATACGCCTCATGGTAACGTTGCAGGAAAAAATGTTCAGGTTTGGCAGAAAGGCATCCATTTTCTCCCCAAAATTCCACGCTGTTTTCCTTAATGTTACCTGCCGTCAGCAAGCCTTTTTCACCATGTAATTCAAGGCGTTGGTCATAACCATACCCTGAACGACGGCTGTTGGAGATGGTTACCATCGCTCCTGAAGGAAACTTCATAACAATAAACGCAGTATCAATATCACCAGCCAGACCAATGGCCGGGTCGACCAAATTACTGCCTTGTGCATAAATAGCACAGGGTTCTTCACCGATAATAAAACGAGCCATGTCAAAATCATGAATGGTCATGTCCCTGAACATACCACCAGAAACCCGGATATATTCAGCAAGCGGAGGAGAAGGATCACGGGATGTGATAAGCAGAGATTCTACTTTACCAATTTTGCCGGAATGGAATAAATTTTTCATCCGACGAAACTGGGGATCATATCGACGGTTGAAACCAACAAACAGAGGAGCCTGAAACTGCTTGACTATAGCAAGGCACTGTCGAACCCGCTCAAGGTCAAGATGAACCGGCTTTTCGCAGAAAATCATTTTATTGTGCCGAGCCGCCAGTTCGATCAAATCAGCATGTGTATCTGTTGCTGATGCAATAAGAACACCGTGCACATTGGGATCAGCCATCGCTTCTTCAGTCGATTGTATTTTAGACTGATATTTCTGTGCCAGTATCTCAGCATTTGTCTGATAAGGGTCAATCACGGAATAAAGGCGAGTTTCTCTATGATTGGCAATATTAGCCGCGTGAACCTGCCCAATCCTACCTGCGCCAAATAATGCAATATTGAACATAAATGCTCCTTGATACCTCTGTATCTGCTTTTTGGGTGGATAAAAATATATCAATTAAAATATTTATTTCAATTTTGGTTTATTTGAAAATTTTATTTTTTAGAAGTGGTTAGCATTTTGTGATGAAAAAGCTGCAATTAGTGTTATATCTGTCACGAAAAAAGTGTTATTTCATTGGATGACTAATATAAATTCACTTTAAAATCATAGAATAATATAAAAAAATCATTCCACTAAGGCATGGCTAAAAGAATACAATGTGTTCAATAAACCGTGATCAACCAACTATGACAATGACGTGGTTGGATATGAAATAAAATTTCCATATCCAACATAGAATGGTTCGTTTTACCACCAGACAGGCAGTATCAAACCATATTGCAGGGACTACATCGCAAGAAAATTAATATTGACGAGTATATTTCTCCACATATTGCCTGATGTTTTCAGCCGCCGTTGTAACGGCAAGGTTGTCTGCAACCTGTGCTGTTCCTGTTCTCCACCATGCTTCATAATCATGGGTCATGGTTTTTGGCAGCACTTTAATATCGATTAAAGTTGCGCGGGGTTGTGTTCTGGCATCCTGCAAAGCAGCAATCAGTTGCTGTTCGTTATGTACCCGGTAACTTTTGCAGCCATAACTTTCTGCGTTCTTGGCAAAATCTACCTGTACAAGTACGCCATCTAACTGACCACTTTGTTGATTACGATAGCGATTTTCTGTCGCAAAACTCCCCATACCCTGACTCATCTGCAAGTTATTAATACAACCAAAACCGGCATTATCGAACAATAACACGGTAATCTTGATGTTTTCCTGAATCGCTGTTTGTAATTCACTGTGTAACATCATATAAGATCCATCCCCAACCATTGCATAAACAGGTTGGTTCGGACAGGCAAGTTTTGCCCCTAGTGCTGCTGCTATTTCATACCCCATACAGGAATAACCGTATTCAAGGTGATAAGTATCAGGCTCTTTAGGCTGCCACAATCGCTGTAAATCTCCCGGCAAGGAACCCGCTGCTCCAACAATAATGGCATTAGGTTCCAGATGATGATCCATCAGGCCTAGTACCCGTGTCTGAGTCAGATTAGTCTGCAATGTTTCACTGTATTCATTTAATTTATCATCCAACTGACCCGCAATTTCCGGTTTGTCCCCGACCTGATACTGTATGGAAAACAACCGTGACAGTTCTTGTTGCCAGGTTGCTTTTGCCTGCATAATTTCCTGCTGCCAGTCAGAACGCCATGCCGTTTTTACCAATGCCTGAATGATCGCATTCAGCCCTTCTCTGGCATCAGCAATAACTGCGACGGCATCCAGCTTGCTGGCATCAAATTCTGCTACATTTATTGTAAGAAATTCAACTTGCGGATTTTGGAACAAAGACTTTGATGCAGTAGTAAAGTCAGTAAAACGTGTACCAACACCTATAATTAGATCAGCGTCTTTAGCCAGCAAATTTGCTGCCAGACAACCCGTTGTACCGATCCCACCACAATTCAAGGGATGTGTTGCGACAATAGCACTTTTACCTGCCTGTGTTTCAGCAAATGGAATATTGAAAGTTTCAACGAACTGACGGAAAGCCGCATGAGCATCAGAATAACGGACTCCGCCCCCGCAAATCAGCAACGGTCTTTTCTTACGCTGGATAAGCTCTACGGCATCCTGAATACGGGGCAAAGTAGCAGGTCGGCGTTCAAGACGATGTACTCGTTTCTGGAAGAAGTAATCAGGGTAATTCCATACTTCCCCCTGCACATCCTGCGGTAAGCAGATGGTCACTGCACCTGTATCTGCCGGATCAGTTAATACTCGCATAGCGTGGATCATTGCACTCATCAATTGTTCAGGTCTGGAAATGCGATCCCAATAGCGCGAAACAGGGCGAAAACAATCGTTAGTGCTGATGGTGCCGTCACCATACTGTTCAACCTGCTGTAAAACCGGATCAGGCTGACGACATGCAAAAGTATCTCCCGGTAATAATAGTAACGGGATACGGTTCGCAGTTGCTGTAGCGGCGGCTGTAACCATATTGGCCGCCCCCGGCCCGACAGAAGAGGTTACAGCAAAAATCTGTCGGCGTTTTTTCTGCTTGGCAAAACCGGTAGCAATATGTGCCATACCCTGTTCATTACACCCCTGATAAACGCTGAGATGCCCCGGTTCTTGCTCTAACGCCTGCCCTAATCCCACGACATTACCATGACCAAATATGGTGAAGACGCCACAAATAAAGGGAAATTCTTCACCGTCAACATTGATATATTGCTGATTGAGAAATTTGACCAGAGCCTGAGCCATTGTCATCTTTTGTGTATTCGTTGATTGCGCATGCGTTATTGATGCATTCATGATATTACTCCATCGTTGGCATGATAAAGCTACTGTCATGGTGTTCCAGACGCACACTGGCTGGCCAGCGACTGGTTACTGTTTTCATCCGGGTATAGAAACGCACACCATCATTACCATGCACATTCAGTGGGCCGAAAATGGAGCGTTTCCAGCCTCCGAAACTATGAAATGCCATTGGCACAGGAATAGGTATATTGATGCCAACCATGCCAGCCTGTACATCTTCACTGAACTGACGGGCAGTTTCCCCATCACGGGTAAAGATAGCAGCACCATTACCGTATTCATGCTGATTAATCAATCTCAGAGCTGCTGCATAATCCTGTATGCGAACAATGGACAACACTGGCCCGAATATCTCTTCCTGATAGATTTTCATCTCTGGCGTGACATAATCAAATAAGGTAGGCCCGACGAAATAGCCGTTTTCATAATCAGGAACCTGATATCCACGCCCGTCCACCAGCAATTTCGCTCCCTGAGCTACGCCACTGTCAATGTAATGACAAATTTTAGCCTTGTGTTGCTCAGAGATGACTGGCCCCATGTCATTTTCCCTGCCTTCGGTGACCCCTGCACCGATAGCCATTTTGTCAATTTGATTCTGAAGTCTTGCTACCAGCTCATCTGCAATTTCATCCCCAATCGCCAGAACAACAGACAATGCCATACAACGCTCTCCTGCTGCGCCAAAGGCTGCCCCGATAATGGCGTTCGCAGCCATATCCATATCGGCATCCGGCATAAGGATGCAATGGTTTTTCGCGCCCCCTAATGCCTGACAACGCTTGCCATGTGCGGATGCCGTGGTATAAACATATTCTGCAATCGGTGTAGAACCAACAAAACTCACCGCCTCAATATGAGGATCAGTCAGCAATACATCAACGGCTTCCTTATCTCCTTGTACAACATTAAATACCCCATCCGGCAAACCCGCCTGCTGCAATAATTTAGCCAGTTCGATTGAGAGAGAAGGATCTTTTTCAGAAGGTTTCAGAACGAAGGTATTTCCCGTCGCTAATGCAATCGGGAACATCCACATCGAAACCATTGCCGGAAAATTGAATGGAGTAATTCCTGCACAAACGCCCAGTGGTTGCATCAGGGAATGACTATCAACGCCTGTACCCACATTGGCAGAATGTTCTCCTTTCTGTAAGTGGGGAATACCACAGGCAAATTCGACAACCTCAAGGCCACGAGTCAATTCCCCCACTGCATCAGAATAGATTTTTCCATGTTCTTCGGAAATCAGACAAGCTAGCCGCTCCTGATTTTCTTCAAGTAATGATTTAAATTTGAACATGATCCTGGCTCTTTTCAATGGAGGGGTTTTAGACCACTCCTTAAAGGCCTGGTGAGCAGATCCAATAGCTGATTGAGTCTCTTGAACTGTGCTCATGGCAACTTGACGAATTGACTGTCCTGTCGCCGGGTTAAACACAAATGAAATACGATCACTTTGACTACCAATGAGTTGCCCGCCAATAAAATTTTTAATCTGTTCCATTCTGAGCCTCTCTCAATACAATTATAAGGTTAACCATTTAAGATGAGCTGAATCATTATGAATTGAATCACGATGCTACAGATATATGAAATATATATTTCATTTTCAATCAGAATTGGAATACCCTTTTATTAATGTGATCAACACGCTATTTTTGTGCAATTACATTCATTAGACAATGGCAACTTGCGAACATCTTCGCCTGCATTTAACAGACTTGCCTAACGATGAATGAATTATCTATTTCATTACAATTTATTAGGGAGACATTATGTCTGCTGCGTCGAATCTGCATGAACTGCAAGAACAAGTTCGCTCACGTTATGATGAGTTAAGTAAACGGTTACAGCAAGTTGCAAGGTACGTTTTAGATAATACCAATAGCGTAGCTTTTGATACTGTTGCAGTTATCGCAAAAGAGGCCAAAGTTCCACCTTCTACGCTTATTCGCTTTGCCAATGCTTTTGATTTCAGCGGGTTCAATGAAATGAAACAATTATTTCGTATAAATCTGGTAGAAGAAACAGCCAGTTATACAGATAGGGCCCGCCTGTTCAAGGCGTTGGATGGCAATAAGCAGAAACCGGAAGATCCACAACATATTTTACAGGAATTTGCCCACTCTAATGCACAAGCCATTCAGCAACTTGCCGCCCGCACTCCTGTGGAGGATTTAAATAAAGCAGTAGATTTATTGGCGAATGCTCACAATATTTACATTATCGGGCTACGCCGATCTTTTAGCGTCGCGTCATACTTTACTTATGCTCTGAGTCATTTAGAGTGCCGTCCCTTGTTGGTGGATGGTTTGGGTGGAATGTTTCGCGAACAGATGAACATGATTGGCGCTGATGATGTTGTGGTATCCATCAGTTTTACACCATATGCCGAAGAAACGGTAATGGTCAGTGAAAGAGCTGCACAGGCTGGAGCAAAGCAGATTGTGATTACTGACAGCCAGATCAGCCCACTGGCAAGTTTCAGTGACATTTGCTTTGTGGTGAAGGAGGCAAAAGTTGATGCATTCCGTTCTCAATCAGCCACGCTATGTCTGATCCAATCATTAGCTGTTGCTTTAGCTTACAGAAAAGAAAATGCAGGATAAGTGATTTCTTTCAAGTTGCCGCTTATTGGTGGCAACTTGAAAGACGAAAGGTATAGGGTACTATTATTATTTTGTATTCATTTAACTAGTTTTCAGCTACTTCCAAATTGAATGCTATATGAATATATTGATATAGGTTAGCATTCTTCGCATTCAGAAATAAATACACTCTGTGATAATAATAACTGATTTTAATAATAACCCTATTATTCATTCTCTGATCAGGAGCACTCCATGCCAGCAGCTATTTGGGTTCTAGCTTTAGCAACATTTGGGATCGCCACGACTGAATTTATTATCGCTGGTTTGCTTCCGGAAATTGCCATTGACTTTAGTATATCAATACCCACAGCAGGATATATGGTCACCAGTTATGCACTCGGTGTATTTATTGGGGCGCCTGTTTTAATTATTCTGGGTGGGCATATAGAGAGAAAAAAGATGCTCGCTATGTTAATGGTATTATTCATTATAGGAAACACACTGACGACTTTATCCCCAACATTTTACCTGGCTATTATTGGTCGTATCGTTGCTTCACTGACTCACGGTGCTTTTATGGGAATAGGAGCGATTATTGCGGCAGAACTGGTGCCAAAAGATAAAAAGACAATCGCTATCGCATTTATGTTCAGTGGCATGACGCTCGCTAATTTGGTTGGGATACCTCTTGGTACATGGATAGGAAAAGCCATTTCCTGGCGGGTCACGTTTGCCATCATTACTATTATCGGCATTATCGCATTACTTGGTATCTTAAAATTACTGCCTAAATTCAATCAACAAGCCCCTGCCAGTATCAAAAAGGAGTTGTTAGCTTTTACCAATATTCACGTTCTGCTGGCTATGGGAATTACTGTTTTGGGACCTGCTGCTTTTTTTACTTCTATTACTTATATTGCACCATTAATGACCAATGTTGCAGGATTACCTGAAAGTGCAATCACATGGATCCTTGTAGTATTAGGACTGGGATTCTTTTTTGGTAATATTGTTGGTGGAAAACTGGCAGATAAAGCCATGATGCCATTGCTATATTGGACTCTAGGGTTACAAGCTTTAGTTTTGTTTATGTTCTGGCTCTCCGGTGACAATCCATTTATTGCCTGTTTGAGTATATTCCTTATGGCTGCATTTGGTTTTGCCACAGTATCACCCATTCAGCGTCTGGTGATGGATAAAGCCCAGGAAGCCGGTGCACCTAATCTCGTTTCTTCTGTCAATATTGGATTTTTCAATTTGGGTAATGCCGTAGGAGCATGGTTAGGTGGGATCATTATCGCAGCAAACTATAGTTATTCTACTCTCAATCTGACTGGTGGCTTACTGGCTTCTATGGCATTGTTACTGGCCGTCATTTCAGGTTTCTTCGCCCACAAGAAAACGTATACAAAAATATTGAGAAAATAATTTCACAATATGTGATAAAAAATGTTTAAACTAAAATAAATATCATCAATAAAAAACTTGAAATATCTCTCGTGTACTATTTTTGCTCTAGCATATTTAACTCCAATATTGAATATGAGTTATTCCATAATAGTATAGAAAAGCTTTAGCATAAATATATTTTATGAACCATAAATAAAATCAATAAGTTCTGACAATAGGTTCAATTTCCTAAAAAACAAAGAAACCACCGCAATAAACTGTGCAGAAAATCACGGCCAGTTTATTCCGGTGCTCTTTCTCTTATCATTAAAGTATCAATTAATTAATATATTAATACACATCTATCTTTACTGTTCTTCATTTTCATCTATATCGTCCTGAGAACGATTTCCGATAGAAATAAGCTCATCCAATAACCCTAAAAGTTGAGCTAATTTTTCTGGAGAGAAAGCCGCTTCAATTGCCTCATAACCTTCATCAACTTTTCCTTTTGCTTCTTCATACAGCTCTTGGCCCGCCGGAGTCAAAGAAACATATAATTTTCGTTGATCATTCATAGGCTTTAAACGAAAGATCAGACCATCACGTTCCATGCGAGTCAGAATACCCGTCAGGCTAGGACGTAAGATACAGGTAAGATTGGCCAAATCATGAAAATCAATCGAACGACTACTTGCAAGTACGCGAATAATACGCCATTGCTGCTCAGTTAAATTATAACTCTTCAATATCGGACGGAAAAAACTCATCGCGGTTTCCCGAGCTTGAAGCAATGCTATTGTCAAGGATTCATGCATAATTAAAGGTGACTCTTGAAGTTAACTACGGGTAATTCTCTATAAGTTGAACGCGCACGCTACCGATTATAGACAACATTAACAGCAAAAAGACTAACATGCTCATAACTATCCACAAAGGGAAAAGAATTCAATATTAACAAATAAATAAAATTATTTTTCCATAGAAAGTTAACAAAAAGTTAAATGAAATACCAAATGACCTTGATAGATAATATAACGGTTTGATCTTTATGTGTTAAAAATAATCAGCGGTAGAATGTTGTTACACAGATCACAATTAAAATTAACAATTGACTTAACATATTGAACGTTATCAGCACTTGGTTTATTAATATATTAATAATTGTTCTTGCGATACGTATCTCCGTCGCTCAGCTTTCAAGGAGTTGTTAATGAAAGGCACCGTTTTTGCCGTCGCTCTCAACCACAATAGTCAGCTTGATTTTTGGCGCAAGGCATTTCACAAAGCACCTTATAACACACCACCTCAAACTCCAATTTGGTTTATCAAACCTCACAACACGATTATCGCTTCCGGTGATATCATTCCTCACCCTATTGGAGAAACGGTACAAAGTGGCGCAACGCTGGCACTGTTTATCGGTACAGATAAAGCTGGCAAGCCCGCACGCAAAGTTTCCGTTAAAGACGCAGGGCAATACATTGTCGGTTATGCATTGGCAAATGAAGTCAGCTTGCCAGAGACGTCATTTTATCGCCCCGCCATAAAAGCAAAATGCCGGGATGGCTTTTGCCCAATCGGCCTGATGATCAGTACAAGAAACGTGGATTCACTAGAGATCACAACTGAAATCAACGGTCAGGAAGTTGACCGTTGGTCAACAAAAGATCTGGTACGCTCGTCGTCAGAACTTTTGTCCGCATTAAGTGATTTTGCCACCTTAGAAGAAGGTGATGTCATTCTGCTGGGAACTCCACATCAGCGTATTACGCTCCATCCCAATGATACCGTCACTATCAACGCCGATGGCTTCCCAACTTTACAAAACACCGTTGTATTGGCTGGAGGTCAAGCATGAGACACGCCAGAGTTCATTATCAAGGCCAGATTCTTCATGTCACTGTTGATGAACAGAAAAATGTGTTGCTCCCCGATGGTAGCAAAGTCAACGAACTTGATGTTTTTTGGCTTCCCCCCGCCAATGGAACACTATTCGCATTGGGTCTAAATTACGCCGATCATGCAACCGAACTGGAATTTAAACCGCCGGAAGAGCCTCTGGTGTTTATCAAGGCAGCCAATAGCTTCACAGGCCATCGTCAGGTTTCTGTCCGTCCTGACAATGTGGAATATATGCATTATGAGGCAGAATTAGTTGTCGTGATGGGCAAACCTGCTCATAAAGTTTCCAGAGCAGATGCGATGAATTACGTTGCAGGCTATACCCTCTGTAACGATTACGCTATCCGGGATTACCTGGAAAATTATTATCGCCCTAATCTGCGCGTAAAAAGCCGCGATACATTAACGCCAATCGGCCCGTGGATTGTTGATAAAAATGAAATCGCTGATCCTCATAATCTAACCTTGAGCACTTGGGTCAATGGTGAACTACGCCAACGTGGTACAACCGCAGATTTGATCTTCGATATTCCCTTCCTGATCGCTTACTTAAGTGACTTTATGACGTTGCAGCCGGGGGACATGATTGCTACAGGCACCCCTAAAGGGCTATCCGATGTCGTTCCCGGTGATGAAGTCATTGTGGAAATCGAAGGCATCGGACGTTTGGTAAATCATATTGTCAGCCAGCAAGAATATGAGGAAAGTTTGTCATGACCATCATTAACCACTGGATTAACGGCAAGAACGTTAACAGTAAAACTTATTTTGAAACGACAAATCCTGCAACCGGAGATGTGTTGGCAGAAGTTGCTTCAGGAGGAAAAGAAGAAATTAATCAGGCAGTTGCCGCCGCCAAAGAAGCCTTTCCCAAATGGGCCAATACTCCAATGAAAGAACGCGCACGCCTGATGCGCCGTTTAGGTGAGTTAATTGACCAGAATGTTCCTGATATTGCCGCAATGGAAACCAAGGATACCGGTTTGCCAATCCACCAGACACAAAATGTACTTATTCCACGCGCTTCCCACAATTTCGATTTCTTTGCTGAAATCTGTCAGCAGATGAACGGGCGAACTTATCCCGTTGATGACAAGATGCTCAATTATACACTGCTCCAACCTGTGGGCGTTTGTGCACTGATTTCCCCATGGAATGTACCTTTTATGACCGCTACATGGAAAGTCGCTCCTTGTCTGGCACTGGGAAACACTGCTGTTTTGAAAATGTCCGAACTTTCGCCACTCACAGCCGACCGATTAGGCGAGCTGGCGCTGGAAGCGGGTATTCCAGCAGGGGTGCTGAACGTGGTGCAGGGCTACGGCAATACGGCAGGGGATGCTCTGGTAAAACATCAGGATGTTCGTGCCGTCTCTTTTACTGGCGGAACAGCAACTGGTCGTCTGATTATGCAGAATGCAGGGCTGAAAAAATATTCGATGGAGCTGGGCGGAAAATCTCCAGTGCTAATCTTTGAAGATGCCGATATTGAACGTGCATTAGATGCGGCTCTATTCACTATTTTTTCGCTTAATGGTGAACGTTGCACAGCAGGTTCCCGTATTTTTATTCAGGAAAGTATCTATCCTGAATTTGTTAAACGCTTTGCTGAACGTGCCAATCGACTGCGCATCGGCGATCCACAGGATCTGAATACACAAGTCGGCAGCCTGATTAGTCAACAACATTGGGAAAAGGTTTCCGGTTATATCCGCCTTGGCATTGAAGAAGGGGCAACCTTACTGGCAGGAGGCCCGGATAAACCCACCGATCTGCCTGATCACCTGAAAGATGGTCATTTCCTGCGTCCGACCGTATTGGCAGATGTAGATAACCGTATGCGTGTAGCGCAAGAAGAGATCTTCGGCCCTGTTGCTTGTCTGCTGCCATTCAAGAGTGAAGAAGATGGGCTGCGTATGGCCAATGACGTGGAATACGGTTTGGCATCTTATATCTGGACACAGGATGTAAGCAAAGTCCTGCGATTGGCCCATGGTATTGAAGCTGGCATGGTATTCGTCAATTCTCAGAACATACGCGATCTGCGCCAGCCATTTGGTGGCGTGAAAGCCTCAGGTATAGGACGTGAAGGTGGCGAATACAGTTTTGAAGTTTTTGCTGAAGTGAAAAATGTTTGTATTTCAATGGGAAATCATTCGATTCCTCGCTGGGGGCTTTGATTCAGAATTGGAAGCTTTAACCCGGACTGAGGTTTTTAACACGGGAAAAGTGTAATCAATTCCAGCGTTAACCACGTTTCACCATCCTGATATTAAGTGAGGATTTATGGGCAAGTTAGCGTTAGCAGCAAAAATTACACATGTACCTTCTATGTACTTGTCCGAATTGCCGGGCAAACATCACGGTTGCAGACAGAGTGCAATTGACGGACATAAAGAAATCAGCCGACGTTGCCGAGAATTGGGTGTTGATACCATCATTGTGTTCGATACCCATTGGCTGGTAAACAGTGCCTATCATATTAACTGCGCAGAACATTTCTCCGGTATTTATACCAGTAACGAATTGCCCCACTTTATTCGCGACATGAGTTACGAGTATGACGGTAACCCCGAACTGGGTCGAATTATTGCAGAAGAAGCCCGTAAGATGGGCGTTCGTGCGCAATCACATGAAATCCCAAGTCTGAAACTGGAATATGGCACATTGGTTCCAATGCGCTATATGAATAGTGACCGCCATTTCAAAGTGATTTCGATTTCTGCCTTTTGTACTGTTCATGCCTTTGAAGACAGCCGTAAATTAGGAGCGGCTATTTTACGAGCGATTGAAAAATATGATGGTACAGTCGCAGTTCTGGCAAGTGGCTCACTGTCTCACAGTTTCATCGATGATCAACGTGCTGAAGAAGGAATGAACAGTTATACCCGTGAGTTTGATGAGCAAATGGATCGCCGGGTCGTGGAACTCTGGAAGAAAGGCAAGTTCAAGGAATTCTGCAAAATGCTGCCTGAATATGCCCACTATTGCCGTGGAGAAGGCAATATGCACGATACTGTCATGTTACTTGGGTTGCTTGGTTGGGATAAATACGATGGTAAGGTCGAGTTTCTTACCGAATTATTTGCCAGCTCAGGGACAGGACAAGTGAATGCCGTTTTTCCGTTACCCGATTTTGTTCATCGGACAACTACCGTCTGACAGGAATTAACCATGCCACATTTTTACGCTGAATGTACTGAAAATATTCGCAAAGAAGCCAACTTGCCGGAACTGTTTTCCAAAGTAAATCAGTTGCTTGCAGACTCAGGCATTTTCCCTCTGGGGGGTATCCGCAGTCGGGCAATTTGGCTGGATACATGGCAAATGGCGGATGGCAAACAAGATTATGCTTTTGTTCATATGACACTAAAAATTGGTGCAGGGCGCAGCCTTGAAGATCGCCAGAAAGTCGGGGAGAAGCTTTTTTCGCTCATCAAAACCCATTTTGCTGATTTAATGGCACAGCGTTATCTTGGTCTCTCTTTCACGATAGAAGAACTTGATCCGATACTGAATTATAAATCCAATAACGTTCATAAGCTGTTTAAGGCAAACGATCAGACATGATGAACAGCATGACTTAAGATTAATTAATTCAGAAAATCCAGTTCACCTTTTTGTTAAACGGAGAGAAAACCATGCCAAACTATTTCGATACTTTAATACCTAATACCTTATTATTGCGTCAACAAGCTTATATTAATGGGCGGTGGGTTGATGCGGATAATCAAGCAACCTTTGCGGTGACCAACCCTGCCAATGGTGACATCATCGCCAATGTCAGTGATATGGGAGCAGCAGAGACCCATCGCGCTATTGAAGCGGCTCAAAACGCGCTTCCTGCATGGCGTGCTTTAACAGCTAAACAGCGTAGTCAGATACTCAAGCAGTGGTTCAATCTGATTATGGATAACCAGAAAACGCTGGCCGAATTGTTGAGTATGGAGCAAGGAAAAACTCATGCTGAAGCGATGGGAGAAATCGCTTATGGTGCCAGTTTTATCGAATGGTTTGCAGAAGAAGGTAAGCGGGTTTATGGGGAGACTATCCCCTCCCCGATGCCAGGACGTCGTCTTTCTACCATCAAGCAACCTATCGGAGTCGTTGCGGCTATTACACCGTGGAATTTCCCCAATGCCATGATCACCCGTAAAGTCGGCCCGGCACTGGCAGCAGGTTGTACTATTGTACTGAAACCTGCCGCAGAGACTCCGCTTTCTGCACTGGCACTGGCTGCACTGGCAGAGCAAGCGGGTGTTCCGGCTGGTGTTTTTAACATTGTCACAGGGATGGATGCCAAAGCCATTGGCGAAGTTCTAACCTCTAGTCCTATCGTACGCAAACTCTCTTTCACTGGTTCAACGCGTGTAGGTAAGTTACTGATGGCACAAAGTGCCGATACGGTGAAAAAACTCTCCCTTGAATTAGGTGGCAATGCACCTTTCATTGTCTTTGATGATGCCGATTTGGATGCTGCGGTAGAAGGTGCCATGACGACAAAATTCCGTAATAGCGGGCAGACCTGTATCTGTGCCAACCGGATTTTAGTGCAGGAAAGTATTTATGAGGCATTTGCTGAGCGTCTGACTCAGGCAGTTAAACGACTACGGGTCGGACCGGCTAATGACAGCACATCACAGCAAGGGCCTCTGATTAATCAGGCAGCGGTCAATAAAGTACAAGCTCATGTTAATGATGCTGTTTCCCGTGGTGCACGACTCCTTACTGGTGGTCAATCACACAAGTTGGGTGGACTGTTCTTCGAACCAACCGTGCTGGCTGATGTTGACGAAACAATGTTAATCACCCATGAAGAAACATTCGGCCCTTTGGCTGCCCTATTCAAATTCCGTAATGAAGAAGAAGCAATCCGCCTTGCTAACAATACGGAATTTGGCCTGGCCGCTTACTTTTACTCCCGCGATATTGGCAGGATCTACCGGGTGGCTGAAGCCCTGGAGAGCGGTATGGTAGGTATCAATGAAGGTTTGATTTCTAACGAAGTGGTGCCATTCGGAGGCATAAAACAGTCTGGCTTGGGACGTGAAGGTTCACGTTACGGTATAGAAGACTATCTGGAAGTGAAATACCTCTGTTTCGGAGGGTTATAAACCCAAGGAGTTTAACATACTATGCTACAACAAGAAGTCGTATCACAGGTTGCGCGCCGTTTATACCAGGCGGAAAAAGACCGTAAGCAGATCCGACAAATCTCATTGGATTATCCAGAAATAACCATTGAGGATGCGTATGCCATTCAACGTGAATGGGTCGGTATGAAAATTGCAGAAGGTCGGGTTTTGAAGGGGCATAAAATCGGTCTGACTTCCAAAGCCATGCAGGCCAGTTCGCAAATTGATGAACCAGATTATGGCGTCCTGCTGGATGATATGTTTTTTCAGGCAGGCAGTGATATTCCCTACGACCGTTTTATTGTGCCGCGTATTGAGGTCGAGCTGGCATTTGTGTTGGCAAAACCGCTGCTCGGCCCAAACTGTACGTTGTTTGATGTTTACCATGCGACAGATTACGTTATTCCGACGTTAGAATTGATCGATGCCCGCTGTCACAACATTGATCCCGAAACTCAGCGTCCGCGCAAAGTGCTGGATACGATTTCTGATAATGCAGCCAATGGTGGCGTCATTATGGGTGGGCGTCCCATCAAACCCGATGAACTGGATTTGCGATGGGTCAGCGCCCTACTCTATCGCAATGGTATCGTCGAAGAATCAGGTGTCGCTGCGGCGGTTCTTGATCATCCTGCCAATGGAGTCGCATGGCTGGCTAATAAACTGGCTTCGCATGGTGCTCAACTTGAAGCTGGTCAGATCATTCTTAGTGGCTCTTTCACCCGTCCCGTCCCTGCCCGTAAAGGCGATACATTTCATGTGGATTATGGCGTACTGGGTTCTGTTAGCTGTCACTTTGTTTAAGAAGTTTAAGAATTTAAGGTGTACATATGGATCAGCTAACAAATAGATTTAAACAAGCCCTGAAATCGGGACAGCCACAAATTGGTTTATGGCTTGGGCTTTGCAGTTCATACAGCGCTGAAATTCTGGCGAATGCAGGTTTTGATTGGTTATTGATTGATGGAGAACACGCCCCTAATAATATCCCTTCAATTCTGAGCCAGCTACAAGCAATAGCTCCTTATCCAAGCCAGCCTATTGTCCGTCCACCGTGGAACGATCCCGTCATTATTAAACAGCTACTGGATATCGGTACTCAAACATTGCTGGTGCCAATGGTTCAGAATGCTGAACAAGCACGCGAAGCAGTACGGGCAACCCGCTATCCTCCTGAAGGTATTCGTGGTGTAGGCAGTGCGCTGGCGAGAGCTTCACGCTGGAACCACACTTCCAATTATCTGGCTCGTGCCAATGAAGAAATGTGTGTCTTGGTTCAGGTGGAAACGCGTGAAGCTTTGAATAATTTAGCCGAGATCCTGGCAGTCGATGGTGTCGATGGCGTATTTATCGGCCCGGCCGATCTCAGTGCAGATATGGGATATCCTGGCAATCTCCAGCATCCTGACGTTAAGGCAGCGATTGAACAGACTATTACCCAAATCACAGCCGCAGGCAAAGCGGCAGGGATTCTGATGACCAATATTGAAACTGCGGAACATTATCTGAAGCTTGGGGTGCAGTTTATTGCTGTCGGTGTCGATATCACACTGCTGACAGGAGCAGTCAGTTCATTAGCGGCCCGCTTTGGCAAGGAACAGGGAAATATCACATCACCTGCAAACAGTATTTATTAAATTCCGGGTATTTCTGCCAAGCCAGAATTGTGTTTTCTATACTCAATAAATTCAACATGCAGGGTATACCGGGCAGATGCTAATCGCAGCATCTGCCATCACGGTTTTCGTTCCTTCTCTATCTACAAAAATTGTATCTATAAAAAGCGTGTTCATAACACGTTAAATATTCATAAAAAGCTCGATTCATAAAAAAATCATTTATAAAAATAACTCATTATAAAAAAGGTAACAACAATGAGCAGTTCACCTGAAGCCATAGCAAAATCCGATCATCCGGCTTACCCACATAAACAACTTACCACCCAACAACAAAATGTTATCAATAAATTATTTCGCCGCCTGATCCTGTTTTTATTCATCCTGTTTATATTTTCTTTTCTGGATCGCATTAATATTGGTTTTGCCGGTTTAACGATGGGAAAAGATCTTGGCCTTACATCTACCATGTTCGGGCTGGCTGCTACACTGTTTTACGTTACTTACGTGGCTTTCGGTATTCCTAGCAATATCATGCTGAGTATTGTAGGAGCCAGACGCTGGATTGCCACAATTATGGTTCTGTGGGGTATTGCTTCTACTGCCACAATGTTTGCCACCGGCCCTACCAGTTTGTATATCTTGCGTATGCTGGTAGGTATTGCAGAAGCTGGCTTCCTGCCGGGCATTCTGGTCTATCTGACCTATTGGTTCCCCGCCTATTATCGCGCCCGCGCTAATGCCCTGTTTATGATCGCAATGCCTGTTACTATGGCATTTGGCTCACTGGCTTCCGGTTATATTCTGGAAATGGATGGAATTTGGGATCTGCGTGGCTGGCAGTGGCTATTTTTTCTGGAAGGATTTCCCTCTGTTTTACTCGGCATTGTTGTCTGGTTTTATTTGGATGATTCACCGGAAAAAGCCAACTGGCTGACAAACGAGGATAAAAAATGCCTTCAAGAGATGATAGAGAACGATAGAATTTCTTTGTCTCAGGCTGAGAATTCACAAACAAAAACCAGCCTGTGGCGTGAGGTTTTTACCCCGATTGTCCTGATGTACACCTTCGCTTATTTCTGTCTGACCAATACCCTGAGCGCCATTAATATCTGGACGCCACAGATTATGCAGAGTTTCAATCAGGAAAGCAGCCATGTAGTTATTGGCCTGCTAACGGCTATTCCGCAGTTCTGTACCATTTTAGGTATGATTTATTGGAGTCGCCGTTCCGATCGCCTGCAAGAACGTAAAATGCACACGGTACTTCCCTATCTGTTTGCCGCCTTAGGTTGGATCCTGGCTTCACTGACAAACAACAGTCTGATGCAGCTTTTGGGGATCATCATGGCATCAACCGGCTCCTTTACTGCCATGGCAGTATTCTGGACAGCCCCCGATCAATCCATCAGTCTGCGTGCGCGTGCTATCGGGATCGCCGTGATCAATGCCACCGGAAATGTGGGTTCTGCCGTTAGTCCATTGTTGATCGGGTGGCTGAAAGATCAGACCGGTAGTTTTGACTCTGGACTCTATTTTGTTGCTGTGTTACTCATTATCGGAGCGCTAATGGTCTTGTTGATCCCAATGAAGACGTCGAAACCACAGGCGATATCATCACCCCATCAACCACATTCCTGATGACAATCTCAAATAAGGGAAGAAATTCATGTCAGACACTTATATGAGCAAAACCACCATTGCTAATATTGATATCAGCAAGGATTATGATGAAACACAGGGATCAGATGATGTGCACTATCAGACTTTCGGTCGCATGGCTGCTTTTTTTGGGCGTGATATGCAAGCGCATCGTCATGATGGTTTTTTTCAGCTTCATTATCTGGTAACAGGCCGAATAGAATTACAATTAGATGATCTTCGCTACTCCGTACAGGCTCCGCTGTTTATCCTGACTCCTCCTTCCGTTCCTCACGCATTCTTTACGCAAGAAGATACCGACGGTTATGTCCTGACAGTACGCCAGGAATTGATTACACCACTGCTTAATTCTCTCTACCCTCTCCATCGGGAGTTTATCGATATTCCTGCTATTTGCCTTTCCATCGTGGATAAACCTGATGAATTGGAGACATTCAACCACTATTGGGCACTGATCGGGCGTGAGTCTGCCAACCAATTTGCTGGCCGCGAGCAATCATTGGCTTTTTTAGCGCAATCACTGTTTACCTTCCTGTTACGCAGCATCCCCCTTGATGATCACCATTCCGGTGGAGTCAGAGGAGAATTAAAACTATTCCAGCGTTTTAACCAATTGATTGATCAATATTACCGCCAACATCTTACTGTGCCGGAATACGCCCAAAAACTGGGCGTCACTGAGTCACGTCTGAAAGACATGTGTCGTCGGTTTGCCAACCGACCACCAAAAAGATTGATTTTTGACCGGCTATTACGGGAAGCTAAACGGTTATTGTTGTTCAGTGACAGTCCTGTATTTGACGTGGCATACCAACTCGGTTTTAAAGACCCGGCTTATTTTGCCCGATTTTTTAATCGGTTGGTGGGATGTTCTCCGAGCATTTGGCGGGAAAAGGATATACTGCCACCTCAGTAATTAATTGCCTCACTAATTCTGAAATGGTAGGCTGAAAATCTCATGCAGCATAATCAAAATATTGATAGAAAAAATATTGATAGAAGCAAAACACGCTCTGAAATCCAATCACTGGTAAAAAATAGTTAATTATCCCTTTCATAATTTTTTATTCTGGAGAAATATAGCTATGTCATTATCCAGAAATATTTTTTTAGCAAGAAAAGCCATCAACTATGTGAATATTAAAATTGGTATTACTTCTCCAAATCAACTGCCAACTCAAACAGTTGAGCAGAAAAAACTGAGCAATGAATTAAATAAGCAATTGTATTCTATAAGAATGTCAACCCATGCAAGGCTTAATGAAGTTTCTAACAACAGGCAAACTTGTGACCATAACAGAAAACACATTTTTCTCACCAGCGCTGCCGCCATAGAATACCGATTGGGTAATTGTGGAGAAAAAGCTATCGTCGCATTCTCTTATCTAAAAATGCAAGGAGTAGAACCTCTCGATCTGTTTGATGTTGATATTGATGATTTAGGAAAAGATGGACATACAATTGTTGTAATTGGCAGGCGCCAAGGAAACACAAAAAAGCCTGATACATGGAACCGAGAAGCTGTAATTTGTGACCCATGGAGTAATTGTGCCTATCCAAGCTACCGCTACGATCAAAATATCCCATTCGACGGTGAATTAATCTTACGTTATCGCCATGGACGCGATATTCCACCATATCACTTCTGTAATTTATTATAACAATAAAAAACTCATTACTTCTAAAATACAAGCTCGATCACATTTACGCAGTAAACAGCCCAATTTTATCGAAAAGTACCCGCGTATCTCCTGAAAGTCTCTTCAAGTCTTCTCTCTCAATCGCTTCAATCAACCCTATAAAATAAACATAAAATTAACACTTACCCTCCCATTAGGATAACAAATCAAAATGGGAAGTTTCGGAATGATGAGGTAGCCATGAGACCAGAAGATTTGCGAGCCGATCATAAACGCCCATTAACCAGCAAAGAGTACCTGAATTCCCTTCAGGATGGACGGGAAATTTATATCTATGGCGAACGAGTTAAGGATGTCACTACACATCCCGCTTTTCGCAATGCGGCAACCTCTATCGGTCAACTGTATGATGCCCTGCATGCCCCAGAAACCCATGATGTACTCTGTTGGGATACGGATACTGGCAGTGGCGGTTATACCCATAAGTTCTTCCGTTTCGCGACCAGTCCCGATGATATCCGCCAACAACGCGATGCTATTGCTGAATGGTCACGCCAGAGTTATGGCTGGATGGGCCGTACTCCTGACTATAAAGCAGCATTTTGCTGTGCGTTAGGTGCTTACCCTGAATTTTATGGACAGTTCGCTGATAACGCCCGTACCTGGTATAAACGCATTCAAGAAAACACGCTCTATTTCAACCATGCGATAGTTAATCCCCCGATTGATCGTCATAAACCTGCTGATCAGGTTAAAGATATTTTTATCCAAATAGAAAAAGAGACAGATGCAGGCATTATTGTCAGTGGTGCCAAAGTAGTCGCAACTAACTCGGCATTGACTCACTATAATTTTATTGGTTTTGGCTCAGCACAAGTCATCGGTGATAACCCTGATTTTGCCTTGATGTTCGTTGCTCCGATGGATTCTGAAGGTGTTAAATTAATTTCCCGTGCTTCCTATGAATTAGTGGCGGGAGCCACAGGTTCACCTTTCGATTACCCCCTTTCCAGTCGGTTTGATGAAAATGACGCCATTCTCATAATGGATAACGTGTTAATCCCATGGGAAAATGTGTTAATTTATCGCGATTTTGATCGTGCTCGTAATTGGGCTGTCCAGAGTGGGTTTGCCCGTCTGTTTCCAATACAGGCTTGTGTACGTCTGGCGGTAAAACTGGACTTTATCACCGGATTACTGCAAAAGAGTCTCGAATGTACTGGAGTGGTGGATTTTCGTGGTGTTCAGGCAGATCTCGGTGAAGTCGTGGCATGGCGCAATCTATTCTGGTCTCTGACCGATGCAATGTGGGCAGAAGCCAAGCCATGGGAAGGTAATGCTTACCTGCCAGATGCCAAGGCAATACAAACTTACCGTGTTATGGCACCGATGGCTTACACGAAAATTAAGAACATCATTGAAAGTAATGTCACTAGCGGGTTAATTTATTTGCCATCCAGCGTGCGGGATATGAACAATCCTGAAATCAATAAGTACCTGGAAAAATATGTACGTGGCTCCAATGGTATTGATCATGTGGAACGAATTAAGATTTTGAAATTAATGTGGGATGCCATCGGTAGTGAATTCGGTGGACGTCATGAATTGTACGAAATTAATTATGCCGGCAGTCAGGATGAAATTCGCCTGCAATGTCTGCGTCATGCGTATGGTTCCGGCAATATGAAGAAAATGACGGAGTTAGTGGATCGCTGTCTCTCTGACTATGATGTAAATGGCTGGACAAAACCCCACTTACACAATAACCACGATATTAATCTATTAGATAAGCTGCTGAAATAAATCAGTAGCAGGAGGCTTATTATGTCTTTAAAAAATGAACATCGCTTGCGTTTCAGGGATGCGATGGCAAGCCTTTCCGCTGCGGTGAATATTATCACTACGGATGGCCCGGCAGGGCGTTGCGGTATGACAGCAACAGCAGTCTGCTCTGTGACAGATACGCCTCCAACTCTAATGGTGTGCATTAATCGCAACAGCGCCATGAATCCGGTATTTCAGAGAAACGGGCGGCTGTGTATCAATATTCTGAATCATGAGCAAGAATTAATGGCTCGCCATTTCGCTGGTATGACCGAAGCCAGTATGGAAGAGCGCTTTAGTTGGGATATCTGGCACACTGGCTCATTAGGGCAGCCAATGCTGAAAGGAACTCTCGCCAATCTGGAAGGAAGCATTGAACAGGTACAGGAAATCGGTACCCATAATGTTTATCTGGTGGAAATAAAACAGATTATTGTTCGTGAAGAAGGGCATGGGTTAATTTATTTTAAGCGTAGTTTTCACCAAGTTATGAACAAGACTTTGGCTACCGCGGTTTAAGAATATCAGCTTATACATCCGTCATATTTCAAGTTGTAGCTAGCAAAGCTACAACTTGAAATCCAGTAAGATATAGTAGTTCAACTCGAATTTAATTCTGGAATAATATCCCGCCAATTAAGCCTTCATCACAAAGCCTTCATCACATTGATTAAAAAATAACTCACCTTACTCCAAGATTGAAAATCAATCGGTAACTTGATTAATTATTTAATAATTATGAGAGATTATATAAAATTAGTCATCTTATATAGATTTTACCCCTGCGAAAACAAACAAAATTATTAATCACATAATAAAAAATTAATATATTGACATTTGTAATCTCATTTTCTTAATACTAATTAATGGGTAGCCATTTTTAGATAAAAAACAACAATAAAGATTAAATAAACAGCAGATTGATTTATTTGCGAACACTCAAACCATTCATGCATGATTTTCGCTATTAATTTAGTGAATATTTCGTCAAATCTGGTATTAATTTTTACATTAGTGTGATCAACTACTGAGAAGATATTGTACTAGTATATTAACCTCCCGCGCTTCGATCACTCTGAATAAATAAACAAAATCACAACCCGTACAATACATTGCGTTATCCATATGTTAACAACAGTATGAACTCTGAATGTATTGTCCACCGGTATGACAACTAACAGAGGCAGTTACTATGAAAAAAACCGTTCCAATCGGTTTATGGGATCAACCGAAACCCTTTTTCATGATCTTTTTTGTGGAATTATGGGAAAGATTTGGCTACTACGGCGTTCAAAGCATTCTTGCTGTTTATTTCGTTAAACAACTTGGTTTTTCAGAAACACAAGCATTTATCACTTTCGGTGCGTTCTCTGCACTGGTTTACGGCCTGATTTCTATCGGGGGTTATGTTGGCGACCACTTATTAGGGACAAAGAGAACTATCGTTCTGGGTGCCATTGTACTGGCAATAGGCTATTTCATGATTGGTCTTTCCATCATGGAACCTGAACTGATTTTTTATGCTCTGGGAACCGTGGCCGTCGGTAATGGCCTTTTTAAAGCCAACCCCGCCAGCCTACTGGCAAAATGTTACCAACCCCAAGATCCACGCCTGGATGGTGCATTTACGTTATTCTATATGTCTATCAATCTTGGCTCTCTGGTTTCTCTCTCTCTTGCCCCTGTCATTGCTGATACTTATGGCTACGCCGTCACTTATAATATCTGTGGTATTGGTCTGATTATCGCCTTGCTGGTTTATATCGCCTGCCGTCGTATGGTACATAACATTGGCTCTGAACCAGATCATGTCCCTCTGAACTATGCAACCCTGTTTTTAGTTTTGCTTGGTACTGTGGCTATGATTGGCGTCTGTGCATGGTTATTGCACAATATCAACATTGCCAATATTGTCCTCATTGCGATTTCAGCCATTGTTGTAATAATTTTCTTCTGGCAGGCATTCAAGCAGGACAGGATCGGCCGCAATAAGATGTTTGTGGCATTTATTTTGATGCTACAGGCTGTTATGTTCTACATCCTGTATAACCAAATGCCGACTTCCCTCAATTTTTTCGCCATCAACAACGTCCATACCCAGATCTTCGGTTTTAATGTTAATCCCATCAGTTTCCAGGCACTAAATCCATTCTGGATCATTGTGGTCAGTCCTATCCTGGCTGTGGTTTACACCCGCTTGGGAGCAAAGGGAAAAGACTTTTCCATGCCAACAAAGTTTACCTTCGGCATGTTCCTGTGCTCTCTCGGTTTCATGACTGCCGCCGCGTCAGGTTTATTTGCCGATGAACAAGGCATGACTTCCCCATGGTTTATTGTCCTGGTTTATCTGTTCCAGAGCGTCGGGGAATTAATGATCAGTGCACTGGGGCTGGCAATGGTAGCAACGTTTGTTCCTAGCTACCTGACAGGGTTTATTCTAGGCATGTGGTTCTTATCTCAAGCAGCAGCATCAGTATTAGGAAGTTATGTTGCCACATTCACCGCAGCACCAGAAGGCGTGACCGACCCTCTGCAAACCCTGCCACTTTATATGAGCGTATTTGGAAAGATAGGGATTGCCACTCTTATTGTTGCTGTGATTATGGCTTTCATGGTGCCGTGGCTGAACCGTATTATGAAGGATGGAGCGAAAGCATAGTCCATCTGATTTGGTTTAATCAAACAAAATTCCCGCTCGTTGATAATTAAAATAACGAGCGGGAACTAAAAAACTACTTGAATCCATGCCAATCAGTATGGAAATTACAGCACATCAACCGCGTTCAATTCTTTGAAAGCCTGCTCCAGACGAACAGTCATGGAAACCTGACCAGCACGCAACCAGACACGGGGATCATAGAATTTCTTATTCGGTTTATCCGCACCTTCCGGGTTACCCAACTGGCCTTGCAGATAACCTTCATTTTTCTTGTAGTAGTTCAAAATACCTTCCCAGGTAGCCCACTGAGTATCGGTATCAATATTCATTTTCACTACGCCATAGCTGACAGCTTCCTGAATCTCTTCTGCGGTAGAGCCGGAACCACCGTGGAAGACGAAATCCAGGCTATTGTGTGGCAGGTTGAATTTTTCAGAAATGTAGTCTTGAGAATTGCGCAGGATTTTTGGTGTCAGTTTAACGTTACCTGGTTTATAAACGCCGTGAACGTTACCAAAAGATGCCGCGATGGTAAAACGCGGGCTGATAGCACTCAGTTTCTCATAAGCGTAAGCCACATCTTCTGGTTGAGTATACAGGGAAGAGCTGTCGAGATGGCTGTTATCAACACCATCTTCTTCACCACCAGTACAACCCAGTTCAATTTCCAGCGTCATGTCGATTTTCGCCATACGTGCCAGATATTGGCTACAAATTTCGATATTTTCTTCCAGAGATTCCTCTGACAGATCAATCATGTGGGAAGAGAACAATGGTTTGCCAGTCTGAGCATAATGCTTTTCACCAGCATCCAACAGACCATCAATCCACGGCAGTAATTTACGTGCACAGTGGTCAGTATGCAGGATCACTGGCACACCATAATGCTCTGCCATCTGATGTACATGATAAGCACCAGAAATTGCCCCCAGAATTGCGGCTTGCTGCCCTTCAAGTTTCAATCCCTTACCCGCTACAAATGATGCACCACCGTTGGAAAACTGGATGATTACCGGAGCACGTACTTTTGCCGCTGTTTCCAGCACTGCATTGATAGAGTCAGTACCGACACAGTTAACTGCCGGCAGAGCAAAGTTATGTTCTTTTGCGATAGCAAAGACTTTTTGAACATCATCACCAGTGATGACACCCGGTTTTACGAAATCAAAAATTTTAGACATGTTACGTGGTCCTGTATTGACATTGAACAGGCAGTATTCACTGCCTGTTATCACAACTTATTTACTGTTAGCACGTTCTTCCAGCATCACAACGGCTGGTAGTTTTTTACCTTCAACAAACTCAAGGAAAGCACCGCCACCGGTGGAGATGTAAGAGATTTTGTCAGCAATTTCAAACAGATCGATTGCTGCCAAAGTATCGCCACCACCTGCAATCGAGAAAGCATCGCTCTTTGCAATCGCATGGGCAACAATTTCGGTTCCTTTACGGAAATTAGGGAATTCAAAAACACCAACCGGGCCATTCCACAGAATAGTTTTAGCACTTTTCAGGATTTCAGCCAGACGTTCAGCAGATGCATCGCCCAAATCAAGGATTTGCTCGTCGTCTTTAATTTCACTGGTGGATTTCAGTATAGCTTCGGCAGTTTCAGAGAATTCTGTCGCAACACGAACATCAGTAGGTACTGGAATATCACAGCTTTCCAGCAGTTTTTTCGCTTCAGGGATCAAATCATCTTCGTACAGAGAACGACCTACATTGTGGCCTTCTGCGGCAACAAAAGTATTGGCAATTCCGCCACCGACGATAAGCTGATCAGCAATTTTGGACAATGAATCAAGAACAGTCAGTTTAGTTGAAACTTTAGAACCACCGACAATCGCCACCATTGGACGAGCCGGGTTGTGCAGTGCTTTACCCAAGGCTTCCAGTTCGCCAGATAATAATGGGCCAGCACAGGCAATCGATGCAAATTTAGCAACACCGTGAGTCGACGCCTGAGCACGATGTGCTGTACCAAAGGCATCCATTACATATACATCACACAATGCTGCATACTGTTTCGATAACGTTTCGTCGTCTTTTTTCTCACCTTTGTTGAAGCGAACGTTTTCCAGAACCACCAATTCGCCTTCCGCCACTTCAACGCCATTCAGATAATCTTTTTCCAGACGAACAGGAGAAGAAAGTGCACCTTTCAGGTAATCAACGACAGGTTGCAGTGAGAACTCTTCGTTGTATTCTCCCTCAGTCGGGCGTCCCAGGTGAGAAGTAACCATGACTTTGGCTCCCTGATTCAACGCAGCCTCAATCGTCGGCAAAGACGCACGGATACGCGCATCAGAAGTAACTTTGCCATCTTTTACAGGCACATTCAGATCAGCACGGATCAGAACACGTTTACCCGCCAGATCTAAATCAGTCATCTTAATTACAGACATGGTGAATCCTCTCATTGATTCTCTATAAAATTACTCAATCTTCTATTGTGATTACATAAAACCTTTAGAGGCCATTACCAGGGTTGTATCGAGCATACGATTGGCAAAGCCCCACTCATTATCACACCATACAAGCGTTTTGATCAGATGATTTCCACTCACTCTGGTCTGTGTACCATCCACAATAGCACTGTGAGGATCGTGGTTAAAATCCGTTGAAACCAACGGCAAATCAGTGAAATCCACTATACCACGAAACGAACTCACCGCTGATTCTTGCAGTAGTTGGTTTACTTCACTGACATTAACGGCAGCACTGACTGTCACACTTAAATCAATCGCTGTTACATTGATGGTAGGTACTCGTACAGAAATGGCTTCAAACCGATCACTGAATTTGGGAAAAATACGTGTGATCCCTGCCGCTAGTTTTGTATTGACTGGAATAATCGACTGGCTGGCCGCACGGGTTCGACGTAAATCACAGTGATAAGCATCAATGACTGGTTGATCATTCATGGATGCGTGAATTGTTGTCACCGTGCCCGATTCAATGTTAAACGCATCATCCAGCACCTTAATGATCGGGATAATGCAATTTGTTGTACAAGATGCATTAGAAACAATGCGATCTTCGGCAACCAATGAATCATGATTTACACCATATACCACCGTTGCATCCAGATCATTGCCTCCCGGATGGGAAAACAGAACCTTTTTGGCACCACTAGTGAGGTGAGCTTCTCCATCCACTCGTTCACCATACTTCCCCGTACAATCGAGTACAATATCAATATCCAGTTCTTTCCACGGCAAATCCGAGAGATCTGGTTGATGAAACAGCCGTATACTATCATCTCCTACGCGCAATACTTTATTGTTCAGGCGTACATCCCATGCAAAACGCCCATGACTGGAATCGTATTTCAATAAATGGGCGATACCTTTTGCATCAGCCAGCTCATTGATAGCGATAACCGCAATTTCAGCCCGACGCCCGGTTTCGTAGAGAGCACGCAGAACACTGCGCCCTATTCTCCCAAAACCGTTAATCGCTACCCTGATGGTCATGTTACCCCCTGAATTTCTTTATGGTCACGCAACGGCTTAGAATAACTGAGCAACTGCAAATTGTACGGATGATTCATCATAAAATTAATCAGATTGTGACAGACAAGACATTTTTCCTGCGATAACTGAAACGGTTCAGCTAATTATAAGGGAAGACTACGAGAAATAGAGAATAATGGCAAGGGTCATAAATAGCATAATCAAAAAATTTTGATGAAAAAAGAGCGCATTAGCCCAAGATTTGATGCTAATGCGCTTCTTCCCCTTTCATCTTTCAGCAAGCCGTTTTTATTAGCTGCTTTCTAAAACCTATCCAGGGCAGGGTTTGCTTGTTATTTCAGTAATGCGGTTGCTTTGGCAACCACATTCTCAACAGTGAAACCAAACTCTTTGAACAGAGCATCAGCAGGAGCAGATTCACCAAACGTATCCATTCCCACGATAGCACCATTAATACCAACGTATTTAAACCAGTAATCAGCAATACCCGCTTCAATCGCAACACGGGCAGAAACCGCAGCAGGGAGAACCGCTTCACGGTATGCCGTATCCTGTTTGTCAAATACATCAGTAGATGGCATGGAAACTACGCGAACTTTACGGCCTTCTGCACTCAATTGTTCAGCGGCTTTCACTGCCAGCTCAACTTCAGAACCCGTCGCAATCAGGATTAATTCAGGCTGACCTGCGCAATCTTTCAGGATATAAGCACCTTTTTCGATATCCGCCAGTTGCACAGCCGTACGCTCCTGCTGTGCCAGATTCTGACGGGAGAAGATCAGAGAAGTTGGGCCATTTTTACGCTCAATCGCATATTTCCAGGCTACCGCAGATTCTACCTGATCACATGGACGCCATGTGCTCATATTGGGTGTTACACGCAGGCTGGCAATTTGCTCAACTGGCTGATGAGTCGGACCATCTTCACCCAAGCCGATAGAATCATGGGTATAAACGAAGATGCTACGGATCTTCATCAGTGCAGCCATGCGTACTGCGTTACGGGCGTATTCAACAAACATCAGGAATGTCGCACCATAAGGCACAAAACCACCATGCAGAGCAATTCCATTCATGATGGCAGACATACCGAATTCGCGTACACCGTAATGAATGTAGTTACCGCTTTGAACTTCATTCAGAGGCTTGGAGCCAGACCACATAGTCAGGTTACTTGGTGCCAAATCAGCAGAGCCGCCCATGAATTCAGGCAGAACTTTACCAAATGCTTCCAGAGCATTTTGTGATGCTTTACGGCTGGCAATAGAAGCGGGATTCTGTTGCAGATTCTCAATAAATGCTTTGGATTCAGCGTCCCAGTTTGCAGGCAATTCACCACGGGTACGACGGCGGAATTCTGTGGCTAGTTCCGGGTAAGCTTCAGCATAAGCGGCAAATTTTATATCCCAAGCACTTTCTTTAGCTTTACCAGCTTCTTTTGCATCCCATTCTGCATAAATATCCTGAGGAATGTCAAAAGCAGGATATTCCCAACCCAGAGCCTTACGGGTCGCTTCAATTTCAGCGTCACCCAGTGGCGCACCGTGACACTCTTCTTTGCCCGCTTTATTTGGTGAGCCAAAACCGATAATAGTTTTGCACATTAACAGAGATGGTTTGCCGGTTTCTTTACGAGCTTCTTCGATAGCAGCCTGTATTGCAACAGAGTCATGACCATCTACACCACGAATAACATGCCAGCCATAGGATTCAAAACGTGCAGCGGTGTCATCAGTGAACCAACCTTCAACTTCACCATCAATGGAGATGCCGTTGTCATCATAGAAAGCGATCAGTTTGCCTAGCTTCAATGTACCCGCCAGAGAACAAACTTCATGGGAGATCCCTTCCATCATACAACCATCACCCATGAATACATAAGTGTAGTGATCGACAATATCATGGCCCGGACGGTTAAACTGCGCTGCCAAAGTGCGTTCCGCAATCGCAAAACCAACCGCGTTGGCAATACCCTGTCCCAGTGGGCCAGTTGTCGTTTCTACGCCCGGAGTATAACCATATTCTGGATGACCAGGGGTTTTAGAATGCAGTTGACGGAAATTTTTCAGATCGTCGATAGAAACATCGTAACCAGTCAGATGCAGCAAGCTGTAAATCAGCATAGAACCATGACCATTGGATAATACGAAGCGGTCACGATCAGCCCAGTCAGGATTGGCAGGGTTATGGTTCAAATAGTCGCGCCACAGCACTTCAGCAATGTCAGCCATTCCCATCGGTGCACCAGGATGCCCTGATTTTGCTTTCTGCACAGCATCCATGCTCAAGAAGCGGATAGCATTCGCAAGGGTTTTACGAGTGGTCATTCTTTACTCCAAGTCGGATAAAAGCGTTAGTGAACTAGAACTAATTTTCGCAGCGCAGCATACAAACCGCAATCATTAATGCCAATAAACGAAAACTATCTTAATTTCCGCTCGGCATCAATTCTTTGATTTACCCCGCTGTTTTGACGTATTTTCAAGCGAATATACATAATCGGAGGTGAGTTTTCGCAAATAAGCGATGATTTCATATCGTGATTTGCACAATAAGAAACAATGTATTAGATACGATACTCAATAGGTTAATCAAGGCCGAAAGCATGGGTTTTTCTATTGACTTAGATAACAACCTGATTCAAAGAAGAGGTTGAGTTAAAGAACGATAAATGTCGTAATTTTCATCATCAAAACAAACAAGATTCACTTACTTGTAATATATTTTGATTTTTTCTTATATTCAGAATAAATTCACTTGAATAGTATTTAATCATCACTTATCTCAGACTTAATAATAAATGACAAAATCCAACCCTAAACTAAGTTCAATATCAGTCCCAAACATCATGCTATTGCATTCCATCAATGCCAGACGTGATGAACTTATTAACTTACTGAATAACTGTGTCGAAAATGATGCTTCCATCGGTTTTATTGCACCACTAAAAGCAAATGAAGCAGGGCATTATTGGCAGGATGTCGAAGAAGACCTGGTATCTGGTCATCGTTTACTGTTGGTGGCGTTGGAAGATGAGCATATTGCAGGTTCAGTGCAACTTTCTCTTTGCCGGAAAAAAATGGACAGCATCGTGCTGATGTGGAAAAGCTAATGGTACATACAGACTATCGCCAGCGTGGGATTGGCAGAATGCTAATGAATGAACTGGAAGAGCTGGCAAAGCAATACCAGCGTAGTTTGCTGGTGTTGGATACACGCACCAATGATCCAGCTTCTGCCCTTTATCGAAAACTTGGCTTTGTTGAAGTCGGTGAAATCCCAAATTATGTTATTAATTCTATCGGTGAATTTTCAGCAACAACCTATTTCTATAAGTTGATTTGAGGTCTTTGATAATAAAACAAAAAAGCCCTGAGTTAAAAACTCAGGGCTTACAAATTCTGGCGGTGCGGACGGGACTCGAACCCGCGACCCCCGGCGTGACAGGCCGGTATTCTAACCAACTGAACTACCGCACCGCAGGGCGTTCTGGTTGAGAACGGGATGGATAATACGAGCCTCCGCACAATCCGTCAATCGCTTTTTATAATAAAATAGTGCACTTGCACAGTTTTTCACCTTAATGGCAAATTAATCCCCACTTATCATACTCTCAATCAATGTCATTGTTCAGATTCTGTTCGCCATAAACAACTTCCCCCTTTCTTTTGCACCAGATCCAAACGGGACTCATGCTGAATCAATTCCTCGTCAGAAGCATAAATAACTCTCAACCCCGCCTGAGGGCGAGTGATTTTTTGAATTTCTGCAACCTGCGCATTGTTGGATACTTCTCCTTCCATTGAAAAAGCCAGTGATGTCTGACCACCAGTCATTGCCAGATAGACATCCGCCAGAATTTCGGCATCAAGTAATGCGCCGTGGAGAGTACGTTTCGAGTTATCAATATGGTAACGATCGCACAACGCATCAAGGTTGTTACGTTTACCGGGGAAAAGCTGCCTTGCCAGCATCAAACTATCCGTAATCGTACAAAATTCCGCGGTTGGCGGAATATCACGATTAAGTTTGCTGAACTCATAATCCATAAAGCCGATATCGAACGTCGCGTTGTGGATGATCAGCTCAGCCCCACGGATAAATTCAATAAATTCGTCAGCAATATCAGCAAATTTGGGTTTATCCAGCAAAAATTCATCACTGATACCATGAACCTCAAACGCTTCCGGATCAACCAAGCGTTCAGGTTTAATATAGATATGGAAATGACGTCCTGTAAGGCGGCGGTTGATGACTTCCACCGCGCCGATTTCAATGATGTTATGCCCCTCGTAGTGAATTCCCAGTTTATTCATACCGGTTGTTTCGGTATCGAGGACGATTTGACGGGTAATTGCAGTGCTCATAGTGTTTTTTTGTGTCAGACTTAGAGTTTTGATTGAAGATAATATAGGAAGAGTCTACCAAATATGAGCAAACAGGTAGAAATTTTCACCGATGGTTCTTGTCTCGGTAATCCCGGCCCCGGTGGATATGGTGTTTTACTTCGTTATAAACAAAAGGAAAAAAAACTAAGTCAAGGTTATTTCCGCACGACCAACAACCGAATGGAACTTATGGCCGCCATTATCGGGCTGGAAGCACTCAAAGAGCCTTGTAACGTCATTCTGACCACCGATAGCCAATATGTCCGCCAGGGTATTACCCAATGGATCTACAACTGGAAAAAACGTGGCTGGAAAAAAGCGGACAAATCTCCCGTGATCAATGTTGATCTGTGGCAACGACTGGATAAAGCCATTTCATCCCATAATATTGACTGGCGTTGGGTTAAAGGGCATACAGGCCATCGGGAAAATGAGTTATGTGATGAATTGGCTCGCACAGCGGCCAATGCCCCGACCCAAAATGATGATGGCTATATCAATGAAAACTGACCTAATAAGAAATTAATAGCGTTGGTGAAAATTTTTCGCTGCCCCTAACGCATTACTGAATTTAGGTTTCAACAATTTGGCCCGCATGGGATTGAGAGTTAAAGGTATTGTCCGCTTGCGGGCAATAATCACATTCAGACAACCAAGTATTGATGTCGTATGCTCATAGAAACTATTTCCACTCTTCCACGGTAAGACATGGAAATTAGCATGGTAAAGAACTTCATAATTAAGCAAGCGAAGCCAGTCCAATTGACGAAAACGGGAAAACATTTGGGCACGGTAAGGTTGCCTGCGACATACAGGTGAAATCACTTTTTTCAGCCCTAATAAACTTATTGGATTAAAACCAGAAATGATCAACCAGCCGTCATCAATCATAATCCGATCCACCTCCCGAAGCAGCCAATGAGGATCAACACTATAAGTCAACATATGAGCCAATAAACAAGCATCAACCGATTTCGCTTCGAAAGGAAGATAATGAGGATCGGCAATCACATCCATACTTTCGCCTGCCAATCCTACATTGACCTGGTGGCTGATCAGGCAAGAGCGACTGTCAATTTCTGCACTTAAATTACCGACCTTAACTAAATGAAAGCCAAAAATTTTTGGCCACCACGGTTCCAATTGACGTTCCAAAGCGACACGGTAATATTCTCCCCAAGGTAACTCAGCCCAAGATTCAGGAGGAGTTATTTGTTTGATTGCATGTAATGATTGCATGTCATCTTCCTTTCAACCTACAAAGCTATTGTTAAAAGCTATTGTTAAAATGAGGCATATAATGAAGCTTATCAGGCTCCCCGCCCTTTCAGATAACTATATTTGGTTACTTTGTGATGAAGACAAACGTTGTGTCGTTATCGATCCTGCTGAATCACACCCCGTCGTGGAAATTTTAACAGCTAACCAACTTATTCCCGTTGCTATCTTGCTGACACACCATCACTACGACCATGTTGGTGGTGTCGCTGGCTTATGTAAACAATATCCTGAATTACCTGTGTATGGTCCAGAAGAGACCCGAAGTAAAGGAGCTACCCATATTATCCATGAACATGATGTCATTGATATTGGGCATTTCTCTTTCCAGATTATAGCATTACCGGGTCATACACTTGGTCACATCGCTTTCTATCAGGCACCTTACCTGTTTTGTGGAGATACCCTGTTTTCAGGAGGTTGTGGCAGACTATTCGAAGGTACTGCTGAACAAATGTTTTCTTCTCTTGAAAAAATTGCATCGCTACCCGATGACACATTGATTTGTTGTGCTCATGAATATACCGCCGCAAATTTGAAATTTGCGCAGTCAGTATTACCTGAAAATCAAACAATTCACGATTACTATAAAAAAATTATTGAGTTACGCGAAAACAATCAGGCAACAGTGCCCACTGCTTTACAGACTGAGAGAAAAATTAACGTTTTTCTAAATTGTCACGATCTTGATTTACAAAAAAATATCGGTATCAAACCTAATTCAATACCACTTTCTTCTGTTTTTCAGCAATTAAGGGCTTATAAAGATCGATTTTGATTTTGTTGGGTTGTCTTCTGCGTAATAGGTCAGTATGATTGCTCACCTTTTAGGCATACATCAAAAGAAAATATGAAGACAAAAGCGATCTTGTTCGCGTCTGTCTTGCTTGCCGGGTGTCAATCGGGTCTCCAACCAAAGTCTCTCTCCCAGCAGCATACACAGAAAATGTCTTCGACTAATCAAAAAGCAGAAGGTATTGCAGAGCCAGACGAAACTGCAAACTGGAAGATAAGTCCAACAGCCCAACAAGATTTGTGGGGACATATCCGTGATGAGTTGAAGATGGAAATTCCTGACAATAACAGGGTACGTGAACAACAAAATTATTATCTGAGACACAAGAGCTATCTCCAAAATGTGGCGTTACGAGCAGAGCCATATATATATTGGATCGTTGAGCAGATTGATCAACGAAATATGCCCATGGAAGTGGTCTTACTTCCCATAGTGGAGAGTGCTTTTAATCCTCATGCTACATCTTACGCCAAAGCAGCAGGTTTGTGGCAGATTATCCCCAGTACAGGCCGCCATTATGGTTTGACACAGGATAAATGGTACGATGCTCGTCGTGATGTCGCTGCATCTACAACCGCAGCTTTAGACATTCTTGAACGTTTGAACGTGCGTTTTAATGGGGATTGGTTATTAACTATCGCAGCTTATAACAGCGGCGAAGGCCGGATCATACGTGCAATCAAAGACAATCAGTCGCGGGGAAAACCGACAGATTTTTGGTCATTAGCATTACCTCGTGAAACCATGCATTACGTCCCCAAAGTACTGGCGCTCAGTAATGTCATTCGTCACAACGAAAAATTTGACCTTAAATTGCCAAAACCCAACAATCGACAGGCCCTTGCCAAAGTTGAAGTAGGGCAACAAATCACACTATCACAAGCTGCTGAGTTATCCGGGTTATCACTGACTTCCATCAAAACCTATAACCCTGGCTATAAGCAAGGGATGACATCTCCCTATGGGCCACATTACATTATGTTACCAAAAGAGAATGCCAGCCAGCTTAAACACTCGCTGGCAGATGAAAATGTTTTAAAAAATATCCGCCTGGCTGTTGCCAGAAATATTCGTCAGCTACAACAACAGAATCATTACACTGTCCGTTCTGGTGATACGTTATCAGCAATTGCAAAACGTTTTAAGACATCTCATCATCAGCTACAAAGGTTAAATGGCTTGAAGACGGCTGACAGACTCAGAGTTGGACAAGTTTTGAAGGTTAATACTAGCGATTCTGTTACGTATCAGGTTCGCAAAGGTGATTCCTTTGCCAGCATCGCCAAACGGCATGGCGTAAATCTTAATGATCTGATGAATTGGAATAAAAAAATCAAGATCAAAGACATTAAACCCGGTATCGCTCTGACGCTTTATATTAACTGATTTATCTTATCCACCAGCGTATAGCTTCCTGCCTTTCAGGCAGGGAGTTTTTACTGTGCCAGATATTATAACCTTGTACAAAACACATAATAATTCGAATATTCTCAATATATTTCAAGTTCAATAAAGGAATCTAACCTTGCCATCATTTACCAGTGATACAGATAATTTCCCTGATAGCTTCAATGAAATATACAAACAGTTGCTACTTCCTGCCGGATACTACGTTTTATTCAGATATTCTGACCAGACAAGGCATATTTTTCACTGGAAATAAAGAAGGAAAAAGGGCCATACGAGTGTATCCCTCTTGGGTATATCCTTTTTCAAAACAAGCAATTAAAACACAAAAATGGCAATCTTCATATTTTATAAATTTAGAAATTCAATTACTTTCCATCGAAAAATTTAATAAAATATTTTCTATCTAAAACAGTAAATTTCCAATATTATTTAAATAATATAATCCTAAGAAAATAATTTGAAATATCATTTCAACTTGGTTATTGAAATAACTTCAACCAAAATACTGTGGGATTACAGGGCAACTGAATGGACGTTTTATAAACACGGATGGCACAAAAATAATATAATAATAGTCCGAATTTAAAACAAATTAACACACACCGTTATTAAAATTAGTTTGAATATCATAACAAAAGTTCAACCGTCTCTAAAATTGAGAAATTTTTTAACAAAAATAGGCTGCTTTATTGTGTTACACAGCAGAACAGCCTATTTGTCGATTTTTATGTTCAAACGATCCTGCTTAGGTTCTCAGTCCCTTGCCCGACTCGATCAAATACCAAGCTAATAAGTAAAAACCGAAAATAAACATACCTAACATACCTAATGTCATTACCAGAGACACATCAGCAATACCGAGGAAACCATAGCGAAATCCACTGACCATATAAACGATTGGATTTAGCTTCGATACCATCTGCCAAAATTCAGGTAATAAAGTCAGGGAATAAAACACACCGCCCAAATAAGTTAATGGCGTCAGAACAAAAGTCGGAATGATACTGATATCATCGAAGGTTTTCGCAAAAATGGCATTCAACAAGCCAGCTAATGAAAATAAGATCGATGTCGCCAATAGGGTTATTACGACCATTCCCCACGAGTAGAGCTGTAACGGTACAAAAAGCAAAGAAACCAGTGTAACTAAAATGCCCACACATACACCACGAGCCACTCCGCCGCCGACAAACCCGGCAATAATGACATGTGTTGGCACAGGCGCAACCAGCACTTCTTCAATACTACGCTGGAACTTAGCACCAAAAAAGGAAGAAGAGACGTTTGAATATGAGTTAGTGATCACAGACATCATAATCAGACCGGGAACAATAAACTGCATATATGCTACGCCTCCCATTTCCCCAATACGGGAACCCACTAGATTGCCAAAAATGACAAAATAGAGAGACATAGTAATCACTGGTGGTAGCAAAGTCTGTACCCAAATACGACCAAAGCGAGTAACTTCTTTAATCCAGATAGTTTTCAATGCCACCCAGTATAGTTGGATCATTGACGAGCTCCTTGGCTATGATTTGTCAACCCGATAAACAGCTCTTCTAGACGATTCGCTTTATTACGCATGCTGTTAATTTGGATACCCTGCATACTCAATTGGGAAAAAATATCATTTAATCCCTGCCCACGTTTCACATCCACTTCTAATATGGTGGTATCCACCAAACGATAGCCATAACCCTGAAGGACTGGCATATTTCTTTTCGGTGCTAAATCGAATAAGAACGTTTCCAGTTCCAGTTGGCTGAGTAAATCCTTCATGCTGGTATTCTCCACCAACTCACCATTCTGAATAATGCCAATATTACGGCAGAGCATTTCAGCCTCTTCCAGATAGTGAGTTGTCAGGATAATAGTCGTTCCCTGTGCATTCAAAGTTTTCAAAAACTCCCACATAGAGCGACGTAGTTCAATATCCACACCAGCAGTAGGCTCATCTAAAATTAATAAATTTGGCTCGTGTATTAAAGCACGGGCAATCATTAGACGGCGCTTCATACCTCCTGATAAACGGATTGCCCGTTCATTGCGTTTGCCCCATAGATCCAGTTGTGACAGATAGGTTTCCGCCCTGCTTTGCGCCACATCGCGTGATACACCGTAATATCCGGCCTGATTCAACACAATCTGAATCACTGTTTCAAATGGATTGAAATTAAATTCCTGCGGCACTAAACCCAACTGACGTTTGGCATTGACCAAATCCGTATCAATATCGTAACCAAATACGTTGACCTTACCGCTACTTTTATTAACCAAAGAGCTGATGATACCGATGGTAGTCGATTTTCCTGCACCATTTGGCCCCAAAAGCGCGTAGAAATCGCCAGCTTCTACACGTAGATCAATCCCACGCAATGCTTTCACTCCACCTTTATAGGTCTTCGTGAGCTGAGTTAACTCCAATGCATAAGCCATAAGTCAAAAACACCTTTATTCTTTGCTATTTTTGAATGCAAGATAGAGATTATGCCATTATTTTGCCTATACTTCTTTTCAATGATAGGGATCAAAGCAAAAACATTACTCAATTAAATATTAAATTCTCAATTAATGTTGTATATGATTCTATCTCAAAAATGTTGCCAGGCTATTAGTCATGATGAGAAAAATTGAAGAGCTGTTCGCCAGGAACAAGCAGTGGTCTAAATCCGTAAATGAAGAAAACCCGCATTTCTTCAATGAATTATCAAAAGCACAAAAGCCCCATTTTCTATGGATAGGCTGTTCGGATAGCCGTGTACCTGCTGAAAAGCTTATCGATGCTGCACCGGGTGATCTTTTCGTTCATCGGAATGTTGCAAACCTTGTTATACACACCGATTTAAATTGTTTATCCGTTGTACAGTATGCTGTCGATGTTTTACAGGTTGAGCATATTATCATCTGTGGTCACTACGGATGCGGTGGTATTGAAGCGGCAGTAGACGGCACTGAATTAGGCTTAATCAATAACTGGCTACTCCATATCCGTGATTTGTGGTACAAACACAGCTCAATGCTTGGCGAGTTGCCGCCTAATGATCGACTGAATCGTTTATGTGAACTAAATGTTATTGAACAGGTTTATAACCTTGGGCATTCAACCATTATGCAGTCAGCATGGAAACGCGGGCAAAAAGTGATGATCCACGGTTGGGTATACGGTTTGAAGGATGGTGAACTATATGATCTGGATATTACCGCAGACAGCCGGGAAAAATTGGAACTCAATTACCGCCAGGCAATCTCCAAACTGGCTAATAAAAAGTAACAAATTTCTGTAAAAATAAATGGCAGCTAAAACTGCCATTTATTTACTGCACCAATGCTCTTGTGCATTAGCACAAGAATTTACTCTCCCAACAGAGTAACATGGCCGATATAAGGCAGATGACGATAGCGCTGAGCATAGTCAATGCCATAACCAACCACGAATTTATCTTCAATCGAATAACCAATCCATTCAACTGGCACATCAACTTCACGGCGGGATGGCTTGTTCAGTAACGTACAAATTGCCAACGAGTTTGGTTCACGCAAGGCCAGGATTTCACGAATTTTATTTAGTGTATTGCCTGAATCAATAATATCTTCAACGATCAACACATCTTTACCACGAATATCTTCATCCAGATCCTTCAGGATTTTCACATCGCGGGTAGAGCTCATTCCATTACCATAGCTGGACGCTGTCATAAAATCCACTTCGTGAGGAACCTGAATTGCACGGCATAAATCCGCCATGAAAATAAACGATCCTCTTAACAATCCAACCAATACCAGTTCACGATCACTATTACGGTAATGCTCTGTAATTTGTTGCCCCAGTTCAGCAATGCGTCGCTTAACCTCCTGCTCGGAGATCATTACTTCTACAATATGTTTCATTATAAATATAACCAGTTGATATTATTTTAAATAACCACAATAACCATCAATAATGAGCGTGATTATTTACACACCGATCAACCCAATAAGCTCATCGAGCGCATAAAATAACACTCTATGACATCAGAACAAAACCCTATTCATTAACATACGGTTAATTTTTTACTGGTAATTAAAAGGTCATTTTCCAAGTTCAGGTAAATAAAGTTTGGCTAAAAAAGATATTAATATGTTAACTTAGGCAAAACAGCAAAAAATCAATATAATAGGAATTATGCAAAAACTTGCCTTATTGACTTACATTCTGGTTCTATTTGGTTTCACACAACCCGCAAGGGCTTTGTCTGAAAATGAAGCTGAAGATCTTGCTGATCTCACCGCAGTTTACATCTACCTAAAATATGATTGTGGTTATAGTCAGATCCCGGAGAGGGAAATCAGACGCACAATCGTTTATTTTGCCCAACGTAATAAATGGGATCTCAGTAACTATGATGGTCAGTTAATGGAGAAACTAAATCAGTTAGGCTATAACGATCTGAAAGGAATCAACCTGCCTCATGAGGTAAAATGTCGTTCTCTTGCCCGACGCTCCCTCAGCCTACTTGCTTATGTCAAATAAATTTCTAATCATTCTCAGGTCAATATCACAGTGCAACTAACTTTTTCGTTGGCTATTATGTGCGCCTCATAATCATGAGTGCACAATGGAGGAATACCATACATGTCACAAGAAAACGTTTGGTATGAAACATTACATGCCAATTTTGGCCAGTATTTCACGGTTGGGTCACGTATTCAATCCGTTGATTTGTGTTAAACATAGTATTCACGTTCAATGAAAGTCCCGATGACTTTATCATGTATTTTCGGTGACTTAGAATAACCCAACGTTTTACGATTGAGTCGCTTAAGTCGGTTGCGCAACGTCAAATTCTCCCGCTCAATACGTTGAGTGAAGGTT
>NZ_NKHP01000023.1 GCF_014467235.1 Xenorhabdus indica
TACCTTGATTGAGTTACCCCCGCCGACACCGGAGGAGCTACAGCAACAGGCCGAATCAGAAAAGCGTTATCGCATGTCACAGGTGGCAAATACCATTGCGCCACTACAGGACGCCGCTGACCTCGACATGGCCACGAAGGAAGAAAAAGCGGCTCTTGTCGCCTGGAAAAAATACCGCGTCCTGCTCAACCGGGTAGATTGTTCCACTGCCCCCGATATCACATGGCCGGAACCGCCGAAGTGAGGGGGTGTTATCTCTTCCTTGCCCTATTATCGTATCCGAGTCGTGTGTCATTTTTGTGGCACACCATATGTCAATATTGTGCCAATATCAGGTACTTACATGTCACAACAGTGAATTATAGAGTGATAATGTTCAATTAAATCAATATCTTAAAGTTAAACTTACTGACTTGTAATCAGTAGGTCACCAGTTCGACTCCGGTAGCCGGCACCATACAAGAATAACCCGTTATCTCAGGATAACGGGTTTTTTCTTTTTTGTTTTTTCTAACTTCTTTATCAGGTTCAATTTTTCAGTCGGACGCTGACAAAATACAAACATAAGGCTAAAAACACGGGTATCTCAGTGCTAATTATTTTAGCAACAGGGATGAGCTATCGAGCAGATATATAAAGCAGTAGTAACCTGACTATGGCGAGTTAAGGTGAAAACTACCTTTGAAATTTATGTTTCCTCCCAAATACTCTCCTCTTTCATACAAATCATGCTCCCATAAACAACAATAAGAAATTATCCGTTTTTATTGTTTTCTTTCCACCGACATACAGTGTAATTATTTATTTACATCGTATGTACTATAAATTTGACAGCCATAAATCAATCCTTTACCCTGCCTGTCTTATAACTATTTTTCCAACATATTCAGAGACGAGGATCGCGTGAGGAATCGCACTATTGGCAGTATTTTTATCGTCGCTGGGACGACGATTGGAGCTGGGATGCTGGCAATGCCATTGGCTGCGGCAGGTGTAGGTTTTGGAACAACACTCGCCATGTTAATCACTTTATGGGCATTGATGAGTTACACTGCACTTTTGCTGGTAGAAGTTTATCAACATAATCAAGCCAATACAGGCTTAGGCACCATTGCCAAACGCTATTTGGGGATCGGCGGACAGGTGTTAACAGGTTTCAGTATGCTATTTCTGATGTATGCCCTGACAACAGCCTATATCAGTGGCGCAGGTGAATTGCTGGCTGTCAGCCTTTCCGCCTGGATGGATAAAACAATTACTGTTTCTGGCGGGATCATCGTGTTTACGATAGTTGCCGGAGGTGTAGTCTGTATCAGCACGCAATCTGTTGATTTAATTAATCGCCTACTGTTTACCGCCAAAATCATTTTTCTGCTAGTCGTGCTCGGTGTGATGATGCCTCATGTTGATAAAATCAATCTAATATCCATGCCAATAGAAAAAGGGCTTGTACTGTCTGCGATTCCGGTGATTTTTACTTCCTTCGGGTTTCACGGCAGTGTGCCAAGTATTGTTTCCTATATGAAAGGAGATACAAATAAGCTACGGAAGATATTTATCATCGGTAGTGCTATCCCGTTGGGCGCTTACATCCTGTGGCAATTGGTTACTCTTGGAGCCATTTCTTCCAACACCTTTGTCGGTATTCTTGCACAACAATCTGGTTTAAACGGCTTATTGCAGGCAGTCAGAGAAGTTGTTGCCTCACCAAAAGTAGAACTTGCTGTCCACCTGTTTGCCGACCTTGCACTGGCAACATCCTTCCTTGGGGTTTCACTCGGTCTGTTTGATTACCTTGCTGATCTGCTAAAACGCCGTAACCACGCCAAAGGACGTTTGCAAACTGGTTTGATGACTTTTATTCCCCCCATGCTTTGCGCCCTGTTTTACCCTAACTTTGTTATGGCGCTGACATTCGCTGCTGTTGCTCTGTCTATTCTGGCTCTGTTACTTCCTTGCCTGTTGGTTTGGCGCAGCCGTGAAGAAAATCAGGGTGGATATCGTGTCAAGGGTGGTAACCTCGCATTGATATTAGTTTTTCTTTGTGGCCTTGCTGTAATTGTCATTCAGATTGGAATTGTCACAGGTATACTGCCAGAAGTGGGGTAAATAATTATCCGCATCTTTAATGGTGCGGATAACCCTAATTTAAAATATGTTAGAAACTCGCACCTACTCCGATGTAAAAACCGTCTGACACTTTATTATTGCGATTTCCATTTTTTCCTTTCAAATCAATAACCCGATAACCAGCATTAATGGTTATTGGTTTAAAGAGAGTATAACGAATTCCGCCAGTTGCTTCAGTATAAGAATCAATGCCAGAAGTTAAACCCGATGGAGCACCATAAGCCTCACCGTATAATGACAAAGAAGGCATTACTTCCCAACTGAGGCCAACACCACCAGCCAAGGCAGCACCATCTTTCCCCACTTTTGGTGACAAGTAGAGAGCTTTACCACCAACACTTGCTGTTATCGGACCAACTGGCAAAGCAAAAGCAGCCCCCAAGCTCCCTAACTGGCCATTATGATCACTGCGAGTCCAATTTCCATTGAGGGACAATCCGGCATTTTTATCACCAATTCCCGCAGATGCGCTGGTATAGTGTTTTCCTGCTTCTATATTCATAGAAATTGCATTTGCAGTACCTGCCACAAAGAGCAAACTGGCTGCACTGACAGCAATAAAACCTTTCATATCTCTCTCTCTTCTCAATCAGTAATTATGGTCGTTGCTAATATTCGTGAGCCATTTTACTGAAATCCAATAAACACTATAGATTATGAATGTAATAAACTATTTAGATTCATCAAGATATGTAAACACTGGATCGTTTCAGTACCCATTCTTTGATCTGTTGACGTGAAGTTTTTATCCCGCCATTTTTCAAATGTTCTGGTAACAAATAACAAGCTACAGGTCGTTGGAATGTAGCAAGTTTATCGGAAAGCCAATTAACAAGTATTTTTGTAAGTTGAGGATCATGTGTTTCGATCACTGCAACAGGCCGATGCCCAAATTCAGTATCAGGCACTGGAACAACAAAACTTTGTTGAATTTGGGGATGCAGATTAATAATACGCTCAATATCTTCCGGCTGAATACCTTCACCACCACTGAAAAATTGGTTATCAAAACGTCCTAAAACACACAATTCGCCTTGTTTAAAAACACCCCGGTCACGGGTCGGAAACCAGCCTTCCTCTTTGGCTAATGGTTTTAATTTTCCATCAAACCAATAACCCATAGCGATACTGTCTGCCCGTATCTGTATTTCCTCATCCAACAAACGGATCTCTTTTCCCGGTAACGGCGTTCCTACTCCCGATAAGCCGTCTGCGCGTTTTGCACAGACTGTTGATGCCATTTCAGTCAAGCCATAACCGCACCAACAGCGGATCCCAATATGCTCAGCTTGTTGAATAAGTTCCAACGGTATCATTGCCCCGCCTAATAACACATCTTTCAAAGTCAGATCATGGTTACGAGGTTGGGAAAGCCAGCGCCACAGTTGAGTCGGTACTAATGAAGCATGCGTGCAACCCGATAAGGCTTTATCCAGAGAGTACATATCCCGCAATACCAATTCTGCGCCTTTCAATAGCCAGCGCCAAAGTATTCCCTGACCAGAGACATGAAATAGTGGCAACGACAGCAACCAACGATGATCCGGCTGGAAATCTATGCGTGAAAGGACACCCTGTGCGCTGGCAAGGTGAGCACCAATAGAATGCACGACTGCTTTGGGCAACCCGGAAGATCCTGAAGTCAGGATCATGCTAGCCGGGCGATTGATATCCCATGAAACACATTTACCTGACACTTTTTTACCTGACATAACTGTAAACTCAGTTTGCCAGTTGAGTTCCGTTGCCTGAATGGCCGATACAGGTAAGCCGGTAAAATCAGCCACAAATGCCAGATTTAGGTGAGGAAGTAATTCTGTCAACAACGATTCAGGAAGTTGAGGATTGAGTGGTAAGGCTCTTGCACCGCATTGCAGAACAGCAAGATAACATAACAAGAGATCTGCACTGTTCTTGCCTCTTAGGATCACACCATCACCTTGTGATACCCCCTGTAGCCGGAAGCAATTCGCAATAGTGTTAATTTTTGTTGCCAATTCCTGCCAGGTTATTGCGTTGTCACACAACCAAATTGCCTGTTTTTCTGGGTAACAAACCGCCCAATGATGCCATGGCCATTGATTAAACGACACTAATGAATTCATAATTCCACATCACTTCCAGTTCGTCTAATTCCATACAAGGCATATCACTGTCTGGCCAGCAACGGATAAGTTGCGATTGAATCAGATTGAGTGTATCCAGCCCTGGCAGGGTCTCTGGTGTTAGCCAATATGCTAAGCGGGCCAGTTGTGTCAGACCAAAACTGGTTTCAATACTTGAGCTTATCACAGCATCCAACCCGGCTTGATGAGCTTCGGTGATCAATTGGCGACAACGGGTAATACTACCTACTAACGTCGGTTTGATGATGATCGCGGTAACCCCTTCCTGGGCTTCTACTGTGAAACCTGCTTCACGAACACTTTCATCCCATGCAATGGCAATACCTGTCTCACGGGCAAATGCCAGTGAGTCTTCGCGGGTTTTACAAGGTTCTTCCAGAAAAGCAATACGCTGCCGATAATCAGGATTGATATACTTCGCAAATCCATCAGCTTTCGCTCGCGTCCAACTGCGATTGGCATCCAAGCGCAATTGTAGATCGGGTACGGCTTCCAGTAAGAGATTAACTACCATGCCATCCCGTACAGCTTCATAAAGCCCGACTTTCACCTTAGCCATTTTCCTCCCGGCTATTTTTCCCAGATGCAAGATCACATCATCAGGATCCCCCGTACATAATAGTGCTTTGTGATAATTGGCCTCTGCGGGAAGTTCGCCCTGTAATTCAGCAAGAGCACAACTGATACCAAATGCGACAGAAGGTAATTCACTCTGCTCTGGCTCTTTATTTTGCCCTGTTTCACTTTGGCACCAGTGTGTTAACCATTCCACCGCAGCACAGCAGGCTTGTTCAAGCGTTTCGTGACTAAATTCCGGCAATGGGGCAATTTCTCCCCAACCATGGTTACCATTTTCCTGCACATGCACTAACAAACCATCACGGGTTTTCAGACGTTGGTAACGTAAGATAACACCTGCCTCCATAGGCAGGCTGTATTGATATAAGGTTGCTTTACGCATTATGGATTACGTTTAAATTTACTGAAATCAGGGTGACGTTTTTCGTTGAACGCATTACGTCCTTCCTGCCCTTCCTCAGTCATATAGAACAACATGGTGGCATTTCCCGCTAACTCCTGCAAACCAGCCTGACCATCGCAATCCGCATTCAATGCAGCTTTCAGACAACGCAATGCTGTTGGGCTGTTTTCCAGCATTTCACGGCACCAGCGTACTGCTTCTTTTTCCAGTTCAGAATAAGGAACAACAGTATTGACCAATCCCATATCAAGCGCTTCCTGAGCATTGTATTGGCGGCACAAAAACCAGATTTCACGGGCTTTTTTCTGCCCCACAATCCGCGCCATATAAGATGCTCCCCAGCCACCATCAAATGAACCCACTTTAGGGCCTGTCTGACCAAAAATTGCATTGTCTGCTGCAATGGTCAGATCACACATCAGATGTAATACATGCCCTCCACCGATAGCATATCCGGCAACCATAGCAACAACGGGTTTTGGACAGGTACGGATTTGGCGTTGAAAATCTAATACGTTCAGATGATGTGTTCCGCCTTCATCTCTGTAACCACCATAATCGCCACGGATCTTCTGATCGCCTCCCGCACAGAATGCTTTTTCTCCCATTCCTGTCAGGATAATTGTGCCAATGCTATCGTCATAACGGGCATCAGACAGTGCCTGAATCATCTCTTTAACGGTCAGAGGACGGAAAGCATTACGCACTTGCGGACGATTAATCGTGATTTTGGCGATACCGTCTGGAGATTTATGATAAAGAATATCTTCAAACCCGCTGGAACAATCTTGCCATTCAATCGGGAAATATAATTTTTCTTCGCTTGGATAGAGCATTATTGAACTTCCTTAACCAAAAAGTGATAAAAAATGGTTCACTGCGGCAGAAAAACCCGCAGGATTGCTGCTGTGAGCATTATGTCCAGCCTGGGGAATTATTTTTGATGGCAGTGCATACCGCTTCACAATTTCTTTAAATTTCTGATCGTGTTCACCACATAAATAAGCAAAAGGCACTGCTATTTTTTGTAATGCAGGCACTAACCAAGGCTGGTGCCCAAGTGAGGTACGTTCTAACATGTCAGCAATACTACAGCCTTTGTTTCGGCTACGAAGATGAATAAAACGGAGGCGCTGTTCCGGTGACAAATCTGCAAATACAGGTTGTTGATACCAGTCAGTCAAAACTGCCGACATGGATTCTTCACGAAAACGTTGTGCCCAATGCCTGTCATGCAACAATCTGGCCTCGCGCTCCTGCTGGGAAAACAGCCCCGGATTTCCCCCTTCTACCACTATTCCCCTTAATCCTTTTTGGTAACTGTGAGTCGTATTGTTTTGAGTTGCCTGATTTTGGACTGCCTGGTTTTGAACTGCCTGGTTTTGAACTGCCTGGTTTTGAACTGCATAGTACATAGCAAGCCGTCCACCAAGTGAATAGCCGATTAACCAGTAATCGTGGATCTGATATGCAAGCAAAGTTTCGTTCAATAGCTTGCTCATCTCTGCAAAATCCCCCACAGCCGTAATATCGGCAGAGTCACCGTGACCGGGTAAATCAATCAATAAAGAAGCATATTGGTTACAGGCGGTTACGATGGGCAACCATTCATTGCCACGTCCCAACAGACCATGTAACCAAACCAGCCATGTGTTCTTCCTATCTACATTCACTGTCTCTGCATTGACTATCTGACCGGCCAATTTCATAGTTCAGTCACCTGTTTCAGCAACTCTTGCAGACATATCGCACCTTCGTTATCTGTCACGATTAATTCAATGATTGTTGCTGTTTTTTGCTGCCATGCCTGTTCAAACGACTGTTTCAATTCAGACCAGTTTTGTGGCGCACTATAATTCAAACCAAACATGGCGGCAGCGTGATTAAAATTGATATTTTGCGGCATACAGTAAAAACGCTGGCGTGTTTCCTGTGGTGTAGGCAGTAATGAAAAAATTTGGCCGCCATTATTATTTACGATAAACAACACTATAGGTGAAACGCTTTCCCGCAATAAAGCTAAGCTATTCAAATCATAAAGCGCAGAAATATCGCCAATAATCGCTAAAGTCGGCTTACTGGTCGCCCGTTGCACACCGACAGAAGTCGCTATTAACCCATCAATTCCACTTGCACCACGATTGCTGTAAACCGGATAACCCGCAGGGAGTTGTCCTAACGCATCAATCAAACGGACAATCAAACTATTGCCGACAAATAACTGCCCTTGCTGCGGTAATAATTGATGTAGCTGATGAGCAACCGCTGCCTCACTGAATTTTCCGGCCAATTGTGCGCTAACACAGCCGAATGCTTTTTCAGACCAAATCCCCAGTTCACTCGCCCAAGAAACCTTCGTCTCAAAAACATCAGGCATCTCTGTTTGAGCGGGGTGATACCGTAACCAATCAGCCACATGACAGGTAAACTTACGTCCCTGATGATTAGCGGGATCAAGCCTTCCCATAATAGGGTCAATAATCCAATACTCTTCTGGCTGACATTTGGCCTGCCACTGCAATAATCTTTTTCCGGTCAGACTGGAGCCAAACTGAATAACCAACTGCCCTTTTGCCAGGATTTCCTGCGTACAGGGATGGTTCAGCCACAAATCAGCGCAAGGCAAAGGTTGACCTGTTTGGGACAACACATCTCCAATCAATGGCCAGCCCATTTCTTTCGCCCACTGTGCAACAAGTTTCCCTTCTTCGGCTCCTATTCTTCCTGCCAGTACGACACCGCGTTTCTTCCGCCAATAATCCCAATCCGCTACTTTGGCAATAATGTGCGTTACTGATTGCTTAAGCCACGGCTGGTGGCCTTGCCACCAATTACCTAGCGTTTGCAGCCATGCCTGATATTTTTCATCGTCACCATATAACGGCTCAGCATAAGGGCAATTGATATGCAGCCCTCCTTGCTTCAGATTTAACATCGCATTATCAACGACAGAAACCAACCAACTGGCTGAAATATCGATGGTCGGTCGTGGCAGAGAAAGTGTTTGAGCCGGATGTGAGGCAAAAATATTACTCTGGCGAATAGCCTGATTCGCACCACAATCGATTAATTCCGGTGGTCTGTCCGCAGTGAGAAAAACCAACCGTTCACCGGTTAATCCGGCCTCAATCAGGGAAGGATACAGGTTAGCCACTGCGGTTCCTGACGTCACAATAACAGCAACGGGTTCCTGACTCGCTTTTGCCAATCCTAGCGCCAGATGACCTAGCCCTCTTTCATCAAAGTGGGTATGACATACCAGTTTACCGTTCTCTGCGGCAGCTTTTTTTACAACGGAAAGTGTCAATGGTGTGGAACGAGAACCAGGAGCAATACAGACATGACGCAGACCATGACGAGTCAGTGCTTCCAGTAAAAGTTCCGCCCAACGACGGTTCAGTGCGCTGTTTGACATAGAGTGTTCGAAAACTTCTTTCAAAAATAAGATGAATTATATAAGACATTCTTCACGCTTATTCTCTTAAAAACGCCTTCTTTGTTATAGCTCAAAGAAATGCCATGTAATTGACGTTATTTCCATGAACTTATTCATTTGCTGAGTTACCTAGCAATGAACGTAGTCCTGCGGCTTTATTCTCAATTTCTATCCATTCCTGCTCAGGATCAGAGCCAGAAACAATGCCTGCTCCCGCACATAATGACAATAAATCACCCTTTATATAGGCGCATCACAACGAAACAGCAAATTCATTCTGCGCCAAACATAAATACCCCACAGATCCGGCATACCAGCCACGGTGAAATTGCCGTCGTTCCTGCTAATGTTTCAGTAAATATCTGTAACTGATAGCGGTAATAAAGTCGTTCTGGGGTCGAAGCAAGAAAAGCAGAACGACTGAATACCAACTTCGCTAACATTTTTGGCATTAAGGATTTCGCATATATCAGCGATAACATTGGCAATCTGATCCACAAACTTCCCCACTAATAACTTAATAAAACGCAAAATTATACGAGTCACCAGGAATTATTAAAGTACTTATTATTTATCTGATTGTTTATGCGGTTGGTTTTGATCTGAATATCTAACGATAACTTCACCATTTTTACTGACTTATTGCCTATTTTTATTACTCAAATCAATAATTGCAAATTTTCTTTAAATAAATCAGTGATATATTAAGAATCACATTATTGACACCGATAGAATCCTATTTCTAAAAATAAACAACACAAGGCTAACATGCCAAACTTAGTTATCAGAAAATGACTAATTTAATGTTTATGAATTTAATCACACTAAAAACCAAAAATATAATTCTCACTTGCAAAAAGATAATAAAATCATTCTCAAAACCCAAAAGTAAGTTTGAAAAAACAAATCACCTACTGATAATAATCACCAAAAATATCAGCAATGAAAAATATTCACATTCATAATTAACATTTTTTATTGTGGTTAATTTCATTCATAAATATTAAATTAAAAATACTATAAGAAAATTCTCAAAAACAATTAAAAACAACAGGTTAAATATAATGCCTTTATTTTATATAAAAAAATAACAACAAGGTATTACTTATTAACCCATAATAAAATCAAGAAACAATATTGCCTTGATGTTATGTCTATTGTTTTTCAAAAAATACCCATTGATATAAAGCCACACAATACGTATTATTTTGCCTCTTCCAAAATGAAGAAACAAAATGCTTGTCTTAATCAAAATTCAATTTTATTTCGTCTGATTCTGCTGTTTTTTTAAATAAATAAGCAGTATAAAAAGGGGACGCCGTGTTATATCTTTATTTTAGGCCGATAGGCTTTCTTAGATATCGGTATAGTCTGTTATCGTTATTTATATCACTAAGTTGTCTAATAACAACAGAGGCCGCGACAGCGGGTTATGATGCATTAATTCAACGAGCCAGAAGTGGCAATACCATCCCCATACTTGAATATATTCGTCAAGAAGAAAAACGGCGGAAACTCTCTCCTTCTCAGGTAGCTGATTGGTTACAGGTCACAAGCTGGGCGGGTCATGACAATGAAGTGATTAATCTTTGGCAACGCTATCATGCTATGGAATTACCCGCCAGAGGGATCGCCGCTGCCGCACGCGCTTATCGCAATCAGCGCCAGTGGAATCAAGCCATTCAATTATGGCACCTGGCTTCAATTCTTGAAAAACACAACCACGCTATAAAAGCGGGTTTGATTATGACGTTGGCAGATGCCAGGCGAGACAGTGAAGCCCGTCGTCTGGCAAAAAACTTACTGTCCCATCAAACCAGTGCTGCTAATTACCGTTTAATGGCCTATGTGGATCAAGCCGCCGGGCGCTCATGGGATGCCATGCAGATGCTCACTATCGCCCACGAACGTTTCCCCAAAGATAAGGCTACAACCCACGATTATCTGTTCAGTCTGAAAAACAACCGGGTGAATGGTCCGGCCTGGTTACTGGAACAAAAACACACCACACAATTACAGTTATCCCCCGGCCAACAACGCAAACTGGAAGCTGACGCTGCGGCAGAGTTAGTTCGCCTTGCAATGATCCCCAACCGTAGTGAAAAAGAACGATTTGATATCGCTGATAGAGCACTTGCCCGCTATGAACATATGCTCAATCAATGGCGGAAACAACCAGATGCCCAACAAGACTATCGACGTGCTCGTATTGATCGCCTCGGCGCACTGCTTGCCCGTTTCCGGACTCAGGAACTCATTGAAGAGTATTTACGCCTGCAACAACCTTCCCAGACAGAAAAAAACGTCGTTATACCGGATTACGCGCATAAATGGGCTGCGTCTGCCTATCTGAACCTCCGCCAGCCAGATAAAGCAAGGGATATCCTGCGTCCACTGAATTATCCAAATGGAAAATATCCAGATAAAAAAACACCAGTGCACCATATCACACAGGAAGATGATAGCGTTCTTTTTTATGCCAATGTGGAGAGTGAACACCTTAATGAAGCTCAACAACTGGCAACTAATATCAAGCAACATAATGCTTATATGACGAATGTTTACGGTTCTCCAATCCGGGTGCCTAACGACAACTGGTTGCAAGGGCAACAGTTTTTGGCTGAATCAGCCCAACTGCATGAATATCTTCCCGAAGCAGAAAGACGTTTTACCCATTTGGCTCGTACCGCTCCTGGTAATCAGAAATTACGTATTGATCTGGCAGCCGTCTGGCTGGATCGTGGCTGGCCACGTCAGGCAGAAAGGGAACTGAAACAAATCGAGGGACTTGATCACCGTAATTTGTCATTGGAAATTCAGCAAGGCTATACCGCTTTAGCATTACAAGAATGGCGACAAGTCGATCTGCTGTCTGATGATGTCATCACCCGCGCCCCTGAAAATATGCTGGCCAAACGTTTTAATCGTCTGCGTAATGTTCATCACATGTCAGAACTGCGTGTCAGAGTTAATCAGGGTATTGATTCAGACAGCCCCACGAGTGGTAAAAGTAGTTCAGACATTGATCTTGTCATTTATAGCCCTCCTATTCATGATAATTGGCGCTTGTTTGCTGGCGGTGCTTATAACCGCAGCCAATTCAGTGAAGGCCGTGGCTTAAACCGTGATTTACGTGGTGGTATAGAATGGCGGGCACGGGATATTTGGCTGGAAGGCGAAGTTTCTGGCCGTCATTATCGTCATGGCAATAAAGTCGGTCTGCGTTTTGCCGGATGGTATGATTTAAATGACCAATGGCGTTTGGGAGGTTCAGCGGAACGTCTGGCTCGTAATACTCCTTTACGGGCATTAACCAATAATATCTACGCCAATGGCGGGCAACTTTATACCCGTTGGAGACACAGTGAGCGCAGCCAGTGGACAGCTCGTTTTGCTCCTTCATTTTTTTCTGATGGCAATAATCGCTTTGCATATGCTATTGACGGTATGCAACGCATCTACACAGCACCTTACCTGAAACTCGATGCCACACTGGAAATCAGTACGACACATAACAGCAAACAAAATACCCCTTATTTCAATCCAAAAAATGATTTTACCTTCCTGCCAGTATTGGAAGCCGACCACATCATGTATCGGCATTACCAAACCGTTTGGAGTCAGCAGCTCGCGGCTGGTATCGGTGAATACTGGCAGAACGGGTATGGCGGGGGGCTGATAACGACCGTGAGTTATGGGCAACGTATTAAGTGGAATGATGTTGTGGATGCAGGCGTGAGGATCACGCTGGATAAACGCCCTTATGACGGTAAACGTGAAAAAAACCTGCAAGCTGCTTTTGATTTGATCTATCGGTTCTAAAGGATTTTTTATGACTTTCAACGTAATTCGCTATTGGTTAATGATTTCAGCTTTGCTGGTTAGCCTGTTTATTTCGCAACTCAGCATCATGGCCTATGCTGAAAAACCAGAATTCGTTCCACCAGCAGAGCGCCCTTTGTCCATGAATGAGCGCCCCTGGCCTCACAATGGTTTCGTCGTACTGGCTTACCATGAAGTTGAAGATGACGGAGCTGATCAACGATTTATGTCAGTTCGTACCAGTGCGCTGAACGAACAATTTGCCTGGCTGCGCGCAAATGGCTATCAACCTATTACCGTTGATCAGATCCTCGTTGCCAATCAGGGAGGAACCCCATTACCCCCAAAAGCTGTGCTACTCACTTTTGATGATGGCTACAGCAGTTTTTATCACCGAGTTTTTCCCTTGCTAAAAGCCTATAACTGGCCTGCAATTCTGGCACCAGTCGGCATTTGGGTTGATGTTCCCGCAGGAAAGCCGGTGAATTTTGGTGGCTTGAAGGTATCACGGGAACGCTTTACGACCTGGGAACAAATTGCGGAAATGTCCCGTTCTGGTTTGGTGGAGATTGCTTCTCATACCTATCAGCACCACTATGGTGCTATTGGTAATCCACAAGGCAATACTGAACCTGCCGCCGCTATCCGGATCTATGATCCCAAAACAGGTAAATATGAAAGCGATCAGAAATTCCGCCAACGCATGGAACAGGATGTCGCCACAATCACCCAGAGAATCGTTTCTGCTACAGGCAAAAAACCACGCGTCTGGGTCTGGCCTTACGGCATTGATAGCGGCGTTACTCTGGATATTGCCAAACGTCATGGTTATCAAATGGCACTGACACTCGACAATGGACTGGCCAAGGCAGAAAACTTAAATAACATTCCGCGAATATTGCTCACTAATAACCCAACGTTAAAAGAGTTCGCTGAACAGGTTATTCAGGTTCAGAATAAACGCATCCTACGTGTTGCCCATATTGATCTGGATTATGTGTATGATCCTGACCCTATTCAACAAGCACGCAATCTCGATCAGCTAGTACAACGTGTTGCTGATCTTCGTGTTAATACTGTCTTCCTGCAAGCATTTGCCGATCCTAAAGGCGATGGCAATATCTATGAGCTTTATTTCCCTAACCGTTGGTTACCGATGCGGGCAGATTTATTTAACCGGGTTTCCTGGCAACTGCATAGTCGGTTGAATATTGATGTTTATGCGTGGATGCCAGTTCTGGCATTTGAATTAGAACCTTCACTGCCTCGCGTAACGAACTATAACGAAGATAATGGCAAGTTATCCGTGAGTAAAACACAATATCGTCGTTTATCTCCTTATAACCCGGAAAACCGCCGGAGGATTAAAGAGATTTACCAAGACTTAGCTGCTCATTCCATATTTCAGGGTGTGCTGTATCACGATGATGCTGTCATGTCAGACTTTGAAGATGCCAGTCCGGATGCAATTAACGTTTATCAACAAGCTGGTTTTCCAGCATCTGTTGCCGAAATTCGTCAGGCTCCGGAACAGTTTGCCCGTTGGAGCCGTTTCAAGAGCCGATATCTGACTGAGTTCACGCAAGAATTGACTCAAACCGTTAAATCAGTCCGTGGTTATCAAGTAAAAACGGCCCGTAATATTTTCGCCCTGCCTATTCTGGAGCCGGATAGTGAAGAGTGGTTTGCTCAAAATCTGGACGATTTTCTTACCCATTATGATTGGGTTGCACCAATGGCAATGCCATTAATGGAAAAAATATCGCTATCAGAAAGTAATCAGTGGCTATCCCGTTTAGTGAAAGCTGTTGCCCAACGCCCGGAAGCACTGGATAAAACAGTTTTTGAGCTTCAGGCTGTTGACTGGCGAAAACCATTAAATAAAAGAGCGATACCAGGCGAACAAATGGCTGAATGGATGCGTCAATTACAACTGAATGGCGCACAAAATTTTGGTTACTACCCTGATGACTTTCTTAATAACCAACCAGAAATGAACAAAATCCGTCCTGTTCTTTCTCCAGAATGGTATCCACTAAATGATTGATCGTATTCTTGCTTTTATTGTGCTCTGCATTGTATTGAGCATTCCGGTCGGTATCGCCATCACCTTTACAGGTGAGGTTATGCTGCATTTTGTGTTTTTCTGGCCATTATTCATGTCTGCTATCTGGATCTCAGGAGGCATTTATTTCTGGTTCTATCGTGAAAGACACTGGAAAAAAAACGACGTCCCTCCCCACTTGGAAGGGGAACCCCTGATATCTATTTTGATCCCTTGCTATAACGAAGGGCCAAATGTGCGCGAAACATTACGGGCAGCACTAAACCAGCGTTATCCTCACATTGAAGTGATCGCAATCAATGATGGTTCAACTGACAGTACTGCCCATGAACTCAATGAGATGGCTAAACAGCATAGCGCCTTGAAAGTAATACACTTAGAACAAAATCAGGGGAAAGCTACAGCGCTTCAGGCAGGAGCTGCCGCTGCCAGCAGTGATTATCTGGTCTGTATTGACGGCGATGCTCTGCTAGATCGCGACGCAGCAGTATGGATGGTAAAACCCATGATCGATCACCCTCGTGTTGGTGCGGTCACAGGCAACCCTCGTGTCCGTACCCGTTCTACCTTGATTGGCCGGATTCAAGTAGGTGAGTTTTCTTCTATCATAGGCTTAATCAAGCGTACCCAACGGGTTTATGGTCAGGTATTTACCGTTTCTGGCGTTGTTGCCGCCTTTAACCGCCGTGCTCTTGCTGATGTCGGCTATTGGAGCAATGATATGATTACCGAAGATATTGACGTCAGTTGGCAGCTACAATTACACCACTGGTCTATCTTCTTCGAGCCTCGCGCTGTCTGTTGGATTCTGATGCCCGAAACTCTCCGGGGGTTATGGAAACAGAGACTACGCTGGGCACAGGGCGGAGCTGAAGTATTTCTCAAAAACCTGCGTAAACTCTGGTCATGGGAATATCGCCGTATGTGGGTATTATTTACGGAATTCTGCTGTTCCGTCATTTGGTCATTTACCTTTGCCCTCTCAATTATTTTGTTTTTCCTCGGCATGTTTGTCACATTACCCGAAAATATCCGCGTCTATACACTCTTCCCGCCTGGATATACAGGGTTGGTATTAGCCGTAACTTGCCTGATCCAATTTATTGTCAGTCTGGTCATTGAACGACGTTATGAAAAACACGTTGCATCATCACTTTTCTGGGTGATTTGGTATCCAATGGTGTACTGGATGCTGAATCTGTTCACTACACTTGTATCTTTCCCCAAAGTCATGCTTAAAGTACGCCGGAAACGTGCCCGTTGGGAAAGCCCTGATCGTGGAATAGAGAGAATAGAATAATGAAAGATCCGTTGATATTTACAGAACAAAGATTATTACCTCGTCTTATTGATATTATACTCACCATTATAGCGTGGGCTGGATTTACCTATTTATTCATAGTGGGGCTATTTAATTCGCCCCATCATGGCCCAAAACCTGTTACGTCTGTATTTACCTCAGAAGTAAGTTCAATTGTACTTTATATTATCATCGCCATATTTAATTCACTCCTGTTGATCGGGTGGGCGAGATACAATCAAATCCGCTTTCGTATAGAACGTCGCCGCCATCGACCTGTATTAAATAATGAAGAATTGGCAAAGAGTTTTTCTTTAGAACCGCAATTAATGAACAGACTAAATCAAGGCAAAGTTTCCAGTATCACTTATAATACCCATGGACATATGATAGGAATAACTGAAAAATCAAATCAATTAGTCAGCAAATAATTAGCAAGGAAATTAAAACTTCCTATCGCTTAAACATTTTGCAACCTATCTCAGCCAAATGCTACTTGTGTCTGATAATTATAACACTTGCAAAAACACTATGATGAGATAGGTTCTAATTGAGGGTATATTCCATCAATAATTTTGTTATCTGGATTAAATGAAAAGCAAATACTGGAACTTGTTATGTGCTTGACTGAATGGACTCATTGTATTGTTAGACGTTACGTTTCCAAAGTATTTCTACGGGTACTAACGATTTTTTGCTTAACCATTGTGATGTGTAATTCAATAGTAACAGCCATGCCTGATGCTAAAGAAAAAATAAAACTCAATGAAAACGTTGTACGTGTCGTTTCTGGTATTATCAGTTATACACACTGGCCCGTCACACGTTCAACGCTACATTTGTGTCTGGTCGCACCATCTAATTACATTGATGTCTTAGCCAACATCAATATGCCCACTGATGATACAAAATTACAAGTAGAAATTCTGAACTTCAACGCAGAAAAATTATTAGAGAAATGTGATATTGTTTATTACGGTCAAATTGACCCTATACTTCAACATCAAGTGATTAGTCAAAAAAATAGCAAACCACTTCTCACAATTGCTGAACAAAACCAACATTGTGAAATCGGTAGTGCATTTTGTCTTAATATTGACAGTACACAAACGACGTTTAACCTTAATCTCGATATTTTGACACGCAGTGGTGTACGCGTAGATCCAAATGTCCTGCAATTGGCTCGCAAGGCGGAATAACTGTATGAAAAAGCGTTATTCACTAATGCCATCACGCCCGACCTTACGTCAAGCTGTTCATCGTATTCATTTGATCATTACTTTTGTTACATTATCCGTTGTCGGCCTGTTTCTTTCATTACTGGCGCTAGTTGCCATGCAGAAATATGCTGAAAATAACTTAAAGCAGACCTCATCAACAATAGCTCATACCGTTCAGGCTGCAGTTGTATTTAATGATAAAACAGCCGCGAACGAAATATTGGAGATGATTGCGGCTCATAATAATTTTACAGAAGCGAAAATTTTCGATGCCAAAAATCAAATTTTGGCGAGCTGGCAAGCCAATAAAACAACGCGAACCGGTAATTTCAAGAAACTGCTTGAATATTGGATTTTCCCTGAGCCGATCACTTTTCCCATATATCACCATCAACAACAGGTGGGTTCGGTTTGGTTAATCGGCAATAGTGAACACATCATCAAATTTATCTATCAAGCCTTATTGGTACTATTTGCTTGTTTACTGATTAGCGCCATACTTTCACTCTATCTCTCCCTGCGTATGCACGATGGTATTGTCAGGACATTACAAAACATTGCTGGTGTTGCCCATGATGTCCGGCAACGACGTGCTTTTTCACAACGTGTTCCTTCCGCCAAAATTGCAGAACTTCATGAATTAAGTCAGGTTTTTAACCATCTGCTTGAAGAATTGGAAGAATGGCAACACCATTTACAAACTGAAAAAGCAGCATTGGCATGGCAGGCTCAACATGATTCCCTTACAGGGTTACCCAATAGAGCCACTTTTGAACGCGTATTATCGACTGTGATGAATGATAAATTCATGCGTGAAAGCGCAGTGATCTTATTTATTGATGGCAACCGATTAAAATATGTTAATGACGTCTATGGACATGCAGCAGGTGATCACGTCCTGATCACAATAGCTGATACCTTAAAAATGAAAGTACGAAAAACGGATACTGTCGCTCGTCTTGGTGGTGATGAGTTCGCTATTTTATTACCTTCAGCCAATTTGGAAGATGCAGAAAGAATCGCAAAAAATATTATCCACGCCATGGACACTCCAATTCAGCTCCCCAGTGGCCAACACCTGCGTATCACACTCAGTATTGGTATCGCCCTGTCAAATGGTGATTTGACAGCAGAACAACTACTCTCTGAAGCAGATGCTGCCATGTATCACATCAAACAACGAGGTGGTGGCTGGTATTCCGTTGATACAACAAAAATAAACTATTTATCCAGGAATTCATCATGATAAAAAACCGTGTTTTTATATTTGTGATTGCATTTATTACTCCTCTTCTCCTTAATGCCTGCCAGAATAAAGGGAACCTAACGGCAGAACAGATCACAATCCTTAAACAGCAGGGATTTCATCAAACTGACGAAGGATGGCTGTTTGGCATGTCAGAAAAAGTGCTCTTCGGTAATAATCAATATCATTTACGTCCTGAAGGTGAAGCAAAGCTGATAGAACTGGCGGCGGCTTTATCTAAAGTCGGTATTCATCACGCACGCCTGGATGGTCATACAGACAATTATGGTGAATTGAGCTATAACAACCAGCTCTCACTAAAGCGGGCTAACACTGTTGCGGATGCCCTGACACGTGGAGGAATGCAAAGATCCAACCTGAAAACCCGTGGTTTGGGGCCAAGCCAACCTATTACAGATAACCGCAGCTCAAAAAGCCGGGCAGAAAACCGCCGTGTAGCGATTGTGATTACTGCTCAGTAAATCACTTATATACCTTATGGATTACAAGATGCAACCAACAAAGCGGCGACTTGGAAGACAATGAGTATAAATAAAGTAAGGAATAATCTGATAAAAGATTGGCATTAATCAATAAAATAATTTAATTATTTCGCCAAGGATGGCAATAATAACCCATCAATTACGCAATCTATTAGCCGATCCTCGCCATACAGCTATATATATTTCCTGTATTCAATATCTTCCTGTAAGATAGCCGACGTTGTTTTTTCAAACAGAAAACTATTTTTTATAAACAACAAGCTCACAGAATTTTACAAAATTAGACGGTAAGTCTACTGTTGGGTAATGGGCTTTATCAAAAAGGAGAAATGATGGGGCTGAATTTTAAATCATACCGAACATTGTATCGGGTATTTGTGGTATTATTCATCGTCATCACATTAAGTGTTGGCAATATATTATGGAAAGTATTTTCCAATTATCAGAATAATATCAAGCCTGATATGGAGCTGGAGGGCGTTTTGCTTTCATTGGCAATATTCATGCTCTTATCCACCATCTTTTTATATCAATACACTAAAACTGTTATTATTCCGACATATCAATTAAAAAAATCCATTAAAAATAAACAATTTATCCCTTATATACAACCTATTATTTGTAGCCAAAGTGACACCATCATCGGATGTGAGATCCTTGTACGCTGGCAACATCCTGCACAGGGGCTATTGACACCAAAAGATTTTATCGTGCAAATTGAGAAATCAGATTTGATTGTTCCTCTAACACGTAATTTAATCACGCAAGTACGGAATTTCTTTGTTCCGCTTACCCATCAGCTACCTAAAAACTTTCATTTTAGTTTCAATATCAGTGCAAAACATTATAAAGAAGCCAGCTTATTAGATGATTGTCGTGATTTTCTACGAGCATTCCCTGAGAATTCTGTCCGGTTGATATTAGAAATTACAGAAAGAGAATTACTGGAGCCGGATGAGTACTCGATTAAACTATTTAATAAATTAGATGAATTAGGTGTATTAATCGCTTTAGATGATTTCGGCACAGGTTATTCAAACCACACATATTTACAAAAATTGAATGTTAATATGGTGAAGATAGGTCATAACTTCATCAGCAAAATGAATACGGATATGATTTCGAAGCATATTGTTGAAAATATCATTGACTTAGCATTGCGACTGAATTTAGAAATTGTGGCAGAAGGCATTGAAAACCAAAAACAGGTGGATCAACTAAGAGACCATTCCATAAACTATTTGCAGGGGTATTATTTTGATTGTCCCGTGTCATTGGAAGAATTTGTTAATAAATGGTTGAAGTAAATAATACAACTATTCTTAATTTTAGGATTATAGAAAATAATTTTAAAAGATATCTGCATCCAGATTAAAATACTTATTTCAATACCTTCTTAAAAATTATTACCATAGTAGCAATTAATGATATATATCAGGCCATAATGCCACTTAAGCTTAGGGCGCACACCACCGGAGCCACTGGCATTCATTAAATACTCAATAAAATCAGAATTTGTTCCTTCAAATTCTTTAACGGCTTCTTGGCCGAGTGTAATAAGATCGATGTCTCTATCATCAGTATTGGCAAATGACATCACGGGTTCATAATTTCCTGATGGTGTTATATGGCACACCAGAACGCTTCAACGGTGGTTTTTTGTTGTTTACGCTGTCGCTCGCTTAATCACCCCGATTTTCCCAATCATCTATTTTTTCCAATAATTCAAATCTGCCTTCTTGTGAAAATACTATATTACTTAATAATATTAATTCACCGCCAATGGCAGGTTGTAATATTCGATCGGTCTTATCCATAGTATATTTTTTATAGTTCTCCATTCGTCCAGCCTCTATTTCATATTACCAGGTGAGTCTAAAACTCTATTTTAGCAGCATGGACAAGGGTATTTTTGATTCAAAGTTAGAAAATTAACGAACAATCATCCCCAATAAAATCCCTACTACGCTAAAATCCGCATCACTGAATGTGGTATTAGCAATACCGATACTTCCCAGAACAGGCAACAAGAATACAGGCAGAAATGTAATCAATAACCCTTGAGCAAACGCTCCAAGGATCGCCCCTCGCCTTCCTCCCATTGCATTGCCGAAAACACCCGCGGTTGCACCAACAAAGAAATGAGGGACAACACCGGGAATAATCACAGTCATGCTCAACAAATAGAGAATAAACATGCCAACAACACCGGCAATAAAACTGCTCAGGAAGCCAATCAGAACAGCATTTGGTGCATAAGGAAAAACCACTGGACAATCCAGTGCAGGTTTGGCATTCGGTACTAATTTGTCGGAAATACCCTTAAATGCAGGCACGATCTCAGCAATCACCATTCTGACGCCTTGCAAAATGATATAAACACCCGCTGCAAATGTGATTGATTGCATCAGTGAATACATCACTCTGTTTTTTCCACCGCTGACTTGTCGGACTAATTCCTGATCAGCAAATAAACAGGTGATAATAAAAATAATCGCCATAGTTAAAGCGATGGCGACAGAAGTATCGCGCAGAAATAATAAACTTTTAGGTACGTTCATCTCTTCCGTAGAATGCGCTTTATTACCCAATTTGCTGCCAATAAACCCCGCCAAGACGTAAGAAAGTGTTGAGAAATGACCAAGTGCCACATCATCAGCGCCTGTCACTTTTTTCATATAAGGATGAGCAATCGCTGGAAAAAATACCATTGAAATACCAACAACAATTGAGCCGATCACAACCAGCATCGTGCTATTTATTCCTGCTACAGAAAGAATAACCGCCACCATCATCGACATAAATAAAGTGTGATGCCCGGTCAAGAAGATGAATTTCCAAGGTGTGAAACGGGCAATTAGAATGTTAATCACCATAGCAAAGAACATAATCATCGCCATCTCTTTACCAAAACTTTTCTGCGCTATCGAGACGATAGCTTCATTATTTGGTACAACTCCCTGAATACCAAAGGTATCTTGAAAGATAGTGGCAAATCCACCTAATGAAGTCACTATCAGGCCCGCTCCTGCACCTAAGATAACGAATCCAAGTATAGTTTTTACTGTTCCTTTGATGCACTCCGTCACAGGCTGTTTCTGCATTACCAAACCAATTAATGAAATTAGCCCGACTAAAATCGCAGGCTCTGCCAGTACGTCGTTCATCAAAAAACGGAAGAAATCCATATTTTTCTCCAACTACAATTTACCGAGTTCTTGCAATACCGCAGATAAACGCACTTTCATGGCAGATTTATCTAACATATTTTCTAATACAATGATTTTCTGAGCTATCTGCTGTTTAATCAGTTGTTCTGCAATATCTTTTGTCGCAATGAAAATATCGCTCTTGGCCGCTTTTGCTGAACCTAAATCTGTATGTTCAACACTGGCTTCAACGCCTAATTCCTGCAAAATATTTTTAATACTTATCTCCATTATCAGGCTGGTCCCTAAACCATGACCACAAACAACGGTAATTTTCATCTTATTTTCCTGTTAAATAAAAATATTGGTTAATATTCTTGAACAATAGAAAAAATCTCGTCTTGGTTTTTAGCCTGCATTAATCGATTGATTTTTGGCTGATCATCAAATAATCCTGCAAGTTCAGCGATCACTTCTATATGGCTATCACTGTTTGTTGTAGCAAATACGAACAGTAACTTGACCGGATCATTTTCCACAGAGCCAAACATGACACCTTGTTTGATAAACGTCAGGCTCAGGGCAAGACGATTGGCTCCCTGCTCCGGTCTCGCATGGGGGATCGCAATACCTGAACCAATCACGTAATAAGGACCAAACTCTTCATGGGCACGATAAATGGCATCGACATAACTCGGCTGAATCGCTGCATTATCGATAAGCGGCTGACAGGCTAACTCAATGGCCTCTTGCCAATCTTTAACACCAGGAATCCATTGAATAACATCACGATTCAGTAGTGTTTTTAACATTGAATGCTCCTGATTTAACGTGTTTTCCGCCAACAGTACATCTATAAAATATTTTCAAAAGTACGTCACTGAGTACAAGCATAGTCACTGCAAATCAAACATACCGATGGAAAAAGAAAAAAAGCACAATAATATGGAGTAAATCACATTACAGATTGAAATGAAGAGATAGACATTTATACAAAATTATGCGCATAAAAAATCCCCGGATTGTAAGCCCAGGGATTGGAATTTTCTGTTAACAGGCCATATTGGTTAACGGACTAAATGCAAAAAGTGAATGTGCTTTTCGTATTGATCCAAAATATCGTGGATGATCTGTTCCTGAGTCCATCCCATCAGATCGTAATCCTGTCCACCCTCTTTAAGGTAAACTTCAGCACGATAATATTTTTGTTCCTCACTTCTTTCATTATCTTCCAGACCCACAATAGCAAACGCTGGTTGAATATAACCTCGCAGACGAACTTCATAGACAAAATTAAGATTTTCGCCAAAATCCACTTCCAGATGAATGCGGTCATCCAGTTCATCATTGATGACAACAACTTTATTCTGCTTTGCCAATTCTCCAGCCACCATACTCATTGCCTGCTGAATGACTTCGCCCATAAAGCGTTTTACCTGCGAACTTTTAGGGTAATAAACAATATTTCTTAATCTTCGCTGCCATGGGATCGGGTTACGGCTGGCCGGAGGCGCTATTGTGGTCATCTGCTGGCTGTCTTTCTTATAAGCGTCAATTCGTAATGCCTTAAGCAAGCCATATATCGATATCAACAAAATTATCGAGAAAGGAAGCGCACTGGCGATCGTTACTGTTTGCAAAGCAGATAAGCCCCCTGCAATCAATAAAGCAATGGCAACTGCTCCCATCAAACCTGCCCAGAAAATCCGCTGCCAGATAGGTGTATGATGAGCTCCACCAGAAGCCAGTGTATCAACCACCATGGCACCAGAATCAGCAGAAGTGATAAAGAACATCACGACCATGATCATTGCAATGAACGATAAAACGGTAGGCAGTGGAAAATGCTCCAGAAAATTGAACAGCGCCAGGGAAACATCTGTCTGTACGATGCTGGCTAATTCTTTGGCTCCCTGATTAGCAATCATGTCAATCGCACTATTACCAAATGCCGTCATCCACATCAGAGTAAAACCACTGGGTACGAACAAAACACCAGTGACAAATTCCCTGATTGTCCGGCCTCTGGAAACTCTGGCGATAAACATCCCAACGAATGGAGACCAGGATAGCCACCATCCCCAATACAGTAACGTCCATCCCCCTAACCAATTACTGGACTTAGGTTCATAGGCATACAGGTTAAATGTTTTGCTGACAATATCCGAAAGGTAGCCGCCCGTATTTTCCACAAAGGACTTCAACAGCAGTACCGTTGGTCCCAAAGCAACAACCAGAATCAACAATAAAAATGCCAGCCCTAAATTCAACTCAGATAAAACACGGATGCCTTTCTCTAAACCAGAAATAACCGAAATGGTAGCCAGAGCAGTGATTGTAATGATCAATACAACCTGTACCGTCCCATTGATAGGTAAATCAAATAGATGATTAAGACCAGCATTCACTTGGAGAATGCCATAGCCCAAAGACGTGGCTACGCCAAATACTGTACCAATAACCGCAAAGATATCGACAGCATGACCAATTGGCCCATGAATTTTATCACCAATAATCGGATACAGCGCAGAGCGCAGTGTTAAAGGCAAACCATGCCGATAGCTAAAAAATGCCAGAATCAAAGCCACAATGGCATAGATTGCCCAGGCGTGAAGCCCCCAATGAAAGAAAGTTAACTTCATCGCCTGTTTAGCCGCAGCAATACTTTCAGGTGTGCCCACCGGTGGTGACAGATAATGCATGACAGGTTCAGCCACACCAAAGAACATCAATCCAATACCCATTCCCGCAGAAAAAAGCATGGCAAACCAGGAAAAATAACTGAAATCAGGTTCTGCATGGTCAGGGCCAAGCTTTATATTGCCGTATCTGGATAAACCCAAATAGGTAACTGAAAGTAAAATCAACGCAACGGCAAGGATATAAAACCAACTAGCATTAACAAACAAGTCTTGCTGCAAAGATTTAAACCACCTATCGGCAAGCTCCGGTTTCAAACCAGCAAATGCGACCAGTGCAATGATCAAAAATGCCGAGAAGAAAAAGACTGGTGGGTTAATGTAAGTTTTCGTCTTTACCTGTCCAGTATTATCTTGACTCATACTCATCCTTCAAAATTAGTGTCCGACACTATCTCCTATATCAATCCAAAAAATATTTTGTCGAAATTTCAATAAAATAAATATAACCTCAATTAAGGGTTACCCATCCTGTAGATCTTTTGCGCTCATAATTCACTCAAGCTACGTTCATGGTCACCTTAACATAAAAATCAGAGCAGCTGTACTCACAGCGAGGTAGACAACCACCATTATTAACAAACAAATAACATTAATAGTTAATAAATTAACAATAAAAAACATTAACCTCATTTTTCCGTGTGATTTATTAATAGCATATGACCGATAGTGCAATGATCTCTCACTCAGGTTAATAACTGACATAAGGAAGTTAACGCTATGTTAAATAGATTAGATAAGTTAGATGGATTAAAAGGTAAACGAGTTGTGGTAACAGGCGGAGGCCGTGATTTTGGGCAGGCCATTTCTGTCTGGTTCGCACGGGAAGGTGCACATGTTGACCTCTGTGCTCGTCAATTAGAACGTGCCGAAGAGACTCGTGAAATCATTCAGGGTGAAGGTGGGATTGCAAGAAGTTATCAATGTGATGTCAGCGATGCACAATCAGTTCGCAACTTTGCCAATCAATTACTACAAGACAGTAAACCCATCAATATTCTGATACTGAGTGCAGCCCAATGGCTGGAAGGCAATCTGAGTGATAATGACAGTGATGAAGATATCATCAGCACAATGAATTCCGGTGCGACGGGTTCCATGCTATTGACCAAAATGTTATTACCAAGCCTGCGTAAGTCTCAAGGAGCTGATATTATTGCAATGGTGTCAGTCTGCGGCATTCCAAACTTTATCCGCTCTGTCGCACATCCGGTATTTTTCGCGGCCAAACATGCAATGAGTGGCTTTTGCCAGACTATTTCCCATCAATTGAGCAAAGATAATATTCGCGTAACCGGAATCTATCCTCCTGATTTTGAAATTAATGGTTTTGATGAAGATCTGGATGACCATCAAACAATGGGTAAACAAGTACTGAACGGGCGCTCAGTGTGGGAATCCATACGATTTGTTTTGACCCAACCTCGCAGTTGCCATATTAGTGCAATTTATTTTCAGGGCCCAACTTTTGAGGATATGAAACAGTTATAACCATGCTAATTAACTTACCTTGCATGTCATGGTTGGCTATAGCTTCAAGAAAAGGGCACCCATTCTATCAACCTTACTGAACAATAGTTATCATCTCGTTACTGATCGTTCCTTTCTCTCTCTTTTGGTTTATTTTACATAAACAAAGACCCAGCTAATCATGGCTGGGTCTCTAATAATATTAATTAATACCATGCCTTACATAACACTTTTCGCCTGTTGGACAATATCAATCAATGGCTGTGGCCAAACACCAAGGAGCAACACCAGTAATGCGGTAAGCAACACAACAATACCACCGGAGGTTAACGCCCAGTTTCTTGGCGTGTCGCGATTCAGTGCTTTCGGGGCGGGCAGGTATAAACTCACCATCACACGCAGGTAATAATAAAGGCCAATCGCACTTCCCACTACCACTGCTCCGGTCAACCACCACAATCTGGCCTCAACACCTGTTGCAATAACATAGAATTTACCAATGAAACCAAATGTTAACGGTATTCCCGCCAGTGACAACATCATGATCGTCATAACAGCCGACAGGATGGGTTTATGCCAGAACAGGCCACGATAGGAGAATAGTGATTCAGCATCAGGGCCTCTGTACGGGCTGGACATCAGGCTGACTACCCCAAATGCACCAATGCTGGCAAGCAGATAACCGGCCAGGTAAAGACCCGCGGTCTCTTCTGCCAGGGTATAGTCTTTAATGGCGATTAACACCACCAGCAAATAACCTAAATGTGCAATGGATGAGTAACCGAGCAGTCGTTTGATATTGCTCTGCGTCAGTGCCAACAAGTTACCAAACAGGATAGAGGAGATTGCAATCACAGTTAACACAGTGCGCAAAGTCTCGCTGTCGGTCACCGGTGCTTCAATAAACAGACGCATTACTACGGCAAAGATAGCGACTTTACTTGCTGTTGCCAAAAAGGTCGATACGGGTGCCGGCGCGCCCTGATAAACATCAGGTGTCCAAAGCTGGAAAGGAACGAGGGAAAGTTTGAAACCCAAACCCACAATCATCATCCCCAATCCAGCCAGAACCAGAGGTTCATGAAGTTTACTGTCACTCAGGCTTCTGCCCAGTGATGCAAAGGACAGATCACCTGATTCAGCATACAGCAGTGCAATACCGAATAGCAGGAACGAGGATGCTGCCGCAGACAGCAGCATATATTTGATACTCGCTTCCAGTGAGCGCTTTTGGCGGAATGCGTAACCGATCAAACCAAACAGTGGCAAAGTAATCAGCTCAATACCGATAAACAGTGATGCCATGTGGTTTGCAGAAGCAAGCAGAACGCCTCCGGCAGCCGCAATCAACACCAACAGGTAAAACTCTTCTTTGTTATCGGGATAATTTTCCAACCATGAATAGGCGAATGTCGTCGTTGCCAGGCTCGCAATCAGCACCAGGGCAGTATAGAACATTGCAAAACGATCCACATGGATCAGTGGAGTGACATCCATCGGCTCCTGCAACCCAACAAAATAGAGAGAAAGCAGGGCTAGGTTTAAACCAATCACTGTCAAGGTGACATTGGTGAAATGATCGCGTCGCCATGCAATGGACAGCATCACAACCACCACCGTCAACCCAACGATCAATAGCGGCAACAGTGCGATCAATTGTTCAGAAGTTATTGTCATGGCGAATTACGGCCCTGTAGTTAAAAGTGAAGCTGAATACCAATTCTGGATGTTGCTCATCGCCGCAGCCGAGGTATCAAGAATTGGTTGCGGGTAAACACCAAGAATAACCAGCAAGACAACCAGCAGCAGCAAAATAGAAATTTCTCGCGCATCCATCCGTGGTAATGGTTCATCTGATTTCGGCGTTCCGTAGTAAGCCTTCTGCATCAGGTATAAGGCGTACACAGAAGCAAAAACTAAACCAAACACGGATACAGTAGTAACTAAAGTGAATTTACTGAAACTGCCAAACAGGATCATGAATTCACCAACAAAGTTACCGGTTCCCGGCATACCCAATGTCGCCACAGCGAAGAACAGAGATATCGCTGGCAACAATTGGATTCTTGCCCACAGGCCACCCATCTGACGCATATCACGGGTATGCAGGCGTTCATACAACTGACCACACAGAATGAATAGCCCTGCGGCTGACAAACCATGTGCAATCATCTGGATCACCGCTCCCTGATAAGCCAATTGGCTGCCGGTATAAATAGCGATCAGAACAAAGCCCATGTGTGAAACACTGGTATAAGCAATCAGACGTTTGATATCGGTCTGGCTGAAAGCCATCCATGCTCCATAGAAAATGCCGATGACCCCCAACCACATAGCGATTGGTGCAAATTCCGCAGAAGCTTGTGGAAACAAAGGCAGACTGAAACGCAGCAGACCATATGCCGCTGTTTTCAGCAAGATCCCCGCGAGGTCAACAGAGCCCGCAGTTGGTGCCTGACTATGGGCATCCGGTAACCATCCGTGCAAAGGCACAACTGGCATTTTCACAGCAAATGCGATGAAGAATCCCAACATCAACAAATATTGGACGGTATGCGACATCGGGGTATCCAGCAGTTTTTCATAGCTGAATGACCATTCTCCGGTTGCATCGTGGTAGATGAAAGCCAGTGCCAGAATCGAAATCAACATCACCAGACCACTGGCCTGAGTATAAATGAAGAATTTCGTCGCGGCCGTAATACGAGTTTTGCCTTGTGAACCTCTGTGACCCCATAGTGCGATCAGGAAGTACATCGGCACCAGCATCACTTCCCAGAAGAAGAAGAACAGGAACAGGTCAATGGCAAGGAATACGCCCATCACACCGCCAAGGATCCACAATAGGTTCAGATGAAAGAAACCCTGATATGGCTGGTTCTCATTCCACGAACAGAGGATTGCCATTAAACCTAACAGTGCAGTCAAGACCACCATCAACAGTGACAATCCATCCAGAGCCAAATGGATGGAGATGCCAAAACGTGGTATCCACGGCAGCAGGAACTCTGATTGCCACTGTGGAATGCCTTGTGGGTTGGTCAGCGTATAGCCTCCCTGCAACCAGAGGTACAGAGAAAGCAACAGAGTCAGCCCCATCGCCAGAAGCGCTATCCAACGCGGCATACGGGTGCCGAAGCGCTCTGCCTGCCAACACAGCAGGCCTCCGATGAAGGGCAGAAGAATTAGCCAAGGTAGTAGCATGGCGCAATGTGTCCCTTAATTAAATCAAAAGCAGCAGAGCTAAAACCAGCACTGCACCCAACCCCATAGAGGTAGCGTACCAACGGATTTGTCCGTTCTCACTTAAACCAAGCCCTTTATTGCCCCAACGGGACAATACGGCAGGGACATTCATCAATGAGTTCAGAGGATCATTCCGCAACAGTTGTGTAATACCTTTGAATGGTTTTACAAATACCCAGTCATACAGAGCATCAAATCCCCAGGCGTGGAACCACCATGTGGAGAAAAAACGCCCCGGAGCACTGTTTGCTGTCGCATTAACCAAACCACGTTTGCCAAGATACAAGGCTGCGGCCAGCAAAATGCCAAGTACGGCAACCACACCGGAAACAATTTCTAGTGTCATTTTGCCATCATGTCCTGCAATACTGTTTTCCGACGGCAGAACACCCACCAAAGGTGGTACAATCTGCGCCCCCACAAAAGTGGACAGCACTAACAGCACTGACAGTGGCAAGGTATGAGTAATTCCTTTAACTGAATGTGCTTTGGTATTTTCCCCTCCATGAAACACGATAAAGATCATGCGGAAGGTATACAGTGAGGTCATTAGTGCACCAATCAGCCCTGCAAGCATCAGATTCATGTGACCATTTGCCAGTGCACCCCACAGAATTTCATCTTTACTGTAGAAACCTGCTGTCAGCAAAGGCAAAGCAGATAACGCCGAGCCTCCCACCAGGAAGCAGAGATACACAAATGGAATACGTTTACTTAATCCCCCCATTTTGAAAATGTTCTGCTCATGGTGGCAAGCCAGAATCACCGAGCCAGAAGCAAGGAATAACAGTGCCTTGAAGAACGCATGGGTCATCAAATGGAAAATAGCCGCATCCCATGCCTGTACGCCCAATGCCAGAAACATATAACCAATCTGGCTCATAGTAGAATAGGCAAGTACACGTTTGATATCAGTCTGAACCAATGCTGCAAAGCCTGCCAACAGCAAGGTCACCGCACCAATAATGCCCACCAGATGCAAAATATCAGGTGCCATTAAGAACAGAACATGGCTGCGAGCAATCAGATAGACACCTGCGGTAACCATGGTCGCTGCATGGATCAAAGCAGAAACTGGTGTTGGGCCTGCCATCGCATCTGCCAACCATGTTTGCAGTGGTAATTGAGCCGATTTACCTACAGCTCCGCCCAGAATCATCAAGGTTGCCCATGTGATCGCAGTAGAACCCGCTTCGATATATTGTGGGGCCAGTACTGCCAGTTCGCGGAAACTCAACGTACCAAGCTGGTCGTAGAGGATAAACATGCCAATAGCGAGGAAAACGTCACCTACTCGCGTCACGATAAAGGCTTTCATCGCCGCAGCGCCATTGGCAGGCGTTTTATAGTAAAAACCGATCAACAGGTAACTACACAACCCCACTCCTTCCCAACCGAGATACATCAGCAGCATGTTATCAGCCAGAACCAAGACCACCATACTGGCGATAAACAGGTTGGTATAGGCGAAGAAACGAGAGTAACCTTCCTCACCACGCATATACCATGAAGCATAAATGTGGATCAGGAAACCGACACCGGTTACGACACTCAACATAGTTAATGACAGTCCATCCAATACCAGATTGACTGGAATGCTGAAACTATCCACACTCATCCAGTTCCACAATGTCTGACTGTAAACAAACCCACCTGTTTCATTTTGAGCCATGCTGTTTTGGGAGAGAAAATCCATTCCGACCCAAAGTGTGACCAGTGCTGCCAACCCGACAGAACCAATGCCAATGGACGCGGACAGATTTTCAGACCAGCGGCCACGGGAGAATGCCAACAGCAAAAATCCCAACAGTGGCAATAGAATTGTTAAATAGAGTAAGTTCATCCGCGCATCTCACTGACTATATCAATATTCAGGTTCTGGCGACGACGGTACAACTGTAGTAACAGTGCCAGACCGATACTCGCCTCGGCTGCTGCCAAAGTAATGGCCAGAATGTACATCACCTGACCATCAGGCTGGAGCCAGTAGCTACCAGCAACGACAAATGCCAGCGCTGAAGCATTGATCATGATTTCCAGACCTATCAGCATAAATAGCAGATTGCGGCGGATGATCAGGCAAGTGAAGCCCAATGCAAATAGAATAGCCGCCAGAATCAGACCATGTTCCAAAGGTATCATTGTTAGTCCTCCACACGATTGCTGATCACTTCACCCTGACGGCTTTCACGACCAACGTGATAAGCCACCACAAGTCCGGCCAGTAACAGCAAGGATGCCAGTTCTACTGCCAGTACATAAGGCCCAAATAAGCTGATGCCCACTTCCTTGGCACTGACTACTTCACCACTAATTTCAGCCTCCGGCAGACTGTTAATGGCAAAGATCAAGACAATCAGTAATATGGTTGAAAGAATAGCCGGGCCAATCCAGGCTCTCGGTTTCAACCATCCCCTTTCTTGTTCAACAACAGATTTACCAAGATTCAGCATCATCACGACAAAGACGAATAACACCATGATCGCCCCCGCATAAACGATGATTTCCAATGCACCAGCAAAGTAAGCACCCAGTGAAAAGAACACAACTGAAAGTGCCAGCAGGGAGATAACCAGATACAGCAACGCATGTACTGGATTGGTGTGCGTGATTACCCTGAGTGTTGCGAGGATGGCAACCAGCCCTGCGATATAAAATGTGAATTCCATGAATATCGTTCCTTATGGCAACAGGCTTTTTACGTCGATAGGTTTGGCTTCATTGTCGGCTTCACCTTTATCTTTGCCATCAATCGCCATACCTGTCTTACGGTAAAAATTATAATCAGGGTATTTACCCGGCCCGGAAATCATCAGGTCTTCTTTCTCATACACCAGATCCTGACGTTTAAATTCACCCAACTCAAAATCCGGTGTCAATTGGATAGCGGTCGTCGGACAGGCTTCTTCACACAATCCGCAGAAGATACAACGTGAGAAATTGACACGGAAAAACTCAGGATACCAGCGGCCATCTTTATGTTCGGCTTTTTGCAGGGAGATACATCCCACCGGACATACTGCCGCACACAGGTTACAGGCGACACAACGCTCTTCACCGTCAGGATCACGCGTCAGAACGATGCGCCCACGATAACGGGGTGGCACATAAACCGGTTCTTCCGGATACATTTTTGTTTCGCGTTTATGGAAGGCATGAAGCCCTATCATCCAAATACTGCGTACCTGGGTGGCAAAACCAACCAATAACTCTTTTAATGTCATGGTTCAATCACCCCTTTATTGAGCGTTGTATAAAATCACTGCGGCAGTCGCCAGCAGGTTGAGTAAAGTTAACGGCAGACAGATTTTCCAGCCGAATGACACCACCTGGTCATAACGCGGGCGCGGTAACGAGGCACGGATCAGGATGAACATCATCATGAAGAATGCTGTTTTCAACGCAAACCAGACAAATGGAGGCAGGAAAGGCCCATGCCAGCCACCAAAGAACATTGTGACGATTAAAGCGGATACCGTCACAATACCGATATATTCCCCGACAAAGAACATACCGAACTTCATGCCGGAATATTCGATATGATAACCATCTGCCAGCTCTTGCTCTGCTTCCGGTTGGTCAAAAGGATGACGGTGACACACCGCAACACCGGCGATGGCAAAGGTCAAGAAACCAAAGAACTGGGGAATGATATTCCACAAATGTTGTTGTGAATTAACGATGTCTACCATGTTGAAAGAGCCAGCCTGTGCCACTACCCCCATCATGGATAGCCCGATGAACACCTCATAACTCAGTGTCTGTGCTGACGCACGCATGGCTCCCAACAAGGAATACTTGTTGTTACTTGACCAGCCAGCAAATAATACGGCGTAAACAGCCAGGCCCGCCATCATCATGAAAAACAGAATACCGATGTTCAGATCTGCTGCCATCCACGTCGGACTTACCGGAACAATGGCAAAGGCCAGTAACAGGGAACAGAACCCGATGACAGGCGCCAAAGTAAAGATCATCCGATCAGAGAAACGTGGTACCCAGTCCTCTTTGAAAAACATTTTGATCATGTCAGCAACAAGCTGTAATGACCCGCCCCACCCTACGCGGTTTGGCCCGTAGCGATTCTGGAACAGCCCAAGCAGACGACGTTCACCAAAACTCATAAACGCCCCACAGGCAACCACGACCAGCAAAATGACAACCGCTTTCAGAACAGAAATCAGAATCTCAATTAATTCGGGAGTAATCCAATTCATTATGCAACCTCCCGTAAGTTATTAACTGATTTACCTGCCAGAACGGGTGGAATGCCCGGCATTCCCAACGGCAGGCCAATCTGCCCCTGAGCAAGATTGCCGCTTAAACGCACAGCTAAGCGTAATTGCTGCCCCGCACAATCAAATGCCATCATGGAACCTTCCTTCACATTCAGCTTTTCAGCATCCTGACGATTTATCATCACATAAGGCTCAGGCATACGTTCCTGAATGACATCTGCACGCTGAGACAATTCCTCACTACCGAATAGGTGGAAATAAGGTGCGATGTACCATTCATTCTTCTGCGCAGTAAAAGTAGCCGGAATACTGTCAAAGTAGTTCAACCCTCCATCGACTGTCTCAATCAGGCGTACTCCAGGATCACCGAAACGCAGTTTACCACCCACTTCTGCCTGGAATTTGTTCCATGCTTGTGGTGAGTTCCAACCCGGTGCCCACGCAAATGGAATTTGCTGACGTTCAGCAAACGGGTTGTTGTTACCTTCCATCGAGAAAGCAAATGCAGTGTCGATATCCTGTGGCTGACGCTGTTCATGAACACTGATATTGGCGAGCATCGCAGTACGACCGCTGTAACGATGAGGTGAACGAGCCAGTTTCTGACCACGGATACGGAATGTGGCATCCGGTGCTGCATTAACGATGCCTTTGAATTGCGGCATCTCTTTGACACACGCTTCAATCACATGGTCAAGCTGAGTCCAGTCCGTCTGGCGTTGTGTGTAGGTTGTATACAAAGAGTGCATCCAGCGCCAGCTTTCCAGCATGACAACAGATTTGTCATAGAATGCAGGTTCATACACCTGGAAGTAACGCTGAGCACGACCTTCCTGATTAACCAGAGTACCGTCACTTTCAGCAAAACTGGAAGCTGACAGGATCAAGTGTGCTTTATCCATGATGGCAGTACGTTGGTGATCAACAACAATCAGGTTTTTCAGGCTATCCAGAGCACTATCAATTTTATCGGCCGGAGCATGACGGTAGAGATCATTTTCCATCACGATAGCCGTATCTGAGTCCCCTTTGGCAATGCGCTGGAGGGCTATATCCAGCGATTGTGCTTCCATCATCGCCAAACCAAGACTGTTCGCATACGCTGCAACATAAGAAAGACCGACATTAGCGCCATTATCTTTCAGCGCCCATGCAATATTAGCGGCTGCCTGAATCAGGGTATCACTGCCTGCATTACTGCCACTGATAATCAATGGTTTTTTCGCTTCACACAGGGCTTGAGCAACGAATTCTACTTTCGCTTTCAGCTCATCCGACAAGTCATTGACGGCAGGTGCTATTTTGTTCAGAGCATGTGCCACAGCAAAACCGAAGCGAGCCTGATCATCAACCGGCGCGTGGTAATTCCATGCCGCAACGTCATCCAGTCGGGTACTATCGACGCTGGTTAAGAACAGCGGATACTTGGCATGTTGGCCGATATTCATTACAGCCGCAATCTGCCAGTCTGCCACTTTCTGAGCTGCCGCCATCTCACGCGCTTTGCCCTTGACTGCCTGGCGAACTGACAATGCCATACGGGCCGCTGTTTGGGTCAAATCTTCACCCAGAACTAACACTGCGTCATAATCTTCAATTTCACGCAGAGACGGCGTATAAACACCACCTTGTTGCAGAATTTCCAGCATCATATCAAGGCGATATTGCTCTTCCGCTGAAATGCCACTGTAAAAATTTTCTGCGCCGACCAATTCACGCAGCGCAAAATTACTTTCAATACTGGCACGTGGTGAACCAATACCAATAGCATTTTTCGCCTGACGCAGAATATCCGCTCCACCCTGCATAACTTGCTCAGCATTCAGCGAAATCCATTGATCGCCGCGAAGCTGCTGTGGTTGGCGAGGACGATCTTTACGGTTGACATACCCATAACCAAAGCGACCACGGTCACACATGAAATAATGGTTAATCGTACCGTTATAACGGTTTTCGATCCGGCGCAATTCTCCGTAACGTTCCCCCGGACTGGTGTTACAACCGATACTGCATTGTTGACAGATACTCGGTGCAAACTGCATGTCCCATTTACGGTTATAACGCTCTGAGTGCGTTTTATCAGTGAAAACACCTGTCGGGCAGATTTCAACCAGGTTACCGGAAAATTCACTTTCCAGCGTGCCATCTTCAGGACGACCAAAATAGACGTTGTCATGAGCACCATAAACGCCCAAATCCGTTCCATCCGCATAATCTTTGTAGTAGCGGACACAACGGTAGCAAGCGATACAACGGTTCATCTCATGAGCAATGAATGGCCCCAGCTCCTGATTTCTGTGAGTGCGTTTGGTAAAACGATACTTACGGAACGAGTGCCCGGTCATCACTGTCATATCCTGCAAATGGCAGTTTCCGCCTTCTTCACAGACAGGACAGTCATGGGGATGGTTAGTCATCAACCATTCCACGACACTTGCGCGGAACTGTTTTGCTTCTTCATCATCAATGGAGATATAGGTGCCATCTGAAGCCGGTGTCATACAAGACATTACCAGACGACCACGTGTATCTTCCGCGTTCTGATATTGCTTAACCGCACACTGGCGGCAAGCGCCAACGCTTCCTAGCGCTGGATGCCAGCAAAAATAAGGTATATCAAGCCCCAATGAGAGGCAGGCTTGTAACAGGTTATCAGCCCCGTTTACATCATAATCTTTGCCGTCTACATGTATCGTAGCCATAGTCAGCATGCTTCCCAATGGCCTGCCGTGGCAGGCGTTAATCAAAAATTCTGCTTTAACAAACCGTTCTTACGCGCCATTCTTACAGGTTATTCCTGCAAACCCACCTTACCAACGTTGCTTGAGCAGGTTCGGCTGAATGCCCGCAATCAGACTGGTATTTCCGTAATCTTTGGTGACAATCCCCGCTTCAAATTCTTCGCGGAAGTATTTGATCGCACTCTGCAAAGGTTCTACAGCACCAGGGGCATGAGCACAGAAAGTTTTACCAGGGCCGAGAAAACGACAGAGTTGTTCTAAAGTTTCGATATCACCAGGCTGCCCTTTCCTCTCTTCAATGGCGCGGAGAATTTTCACACTCCAGGGCAGACCATCACGGCATGGTGTACACCAGCCACAGGATTCACGGGCGAAGAACTCTTCAAGGTTACGGGTCAGGGAAACCATATTAATTTCATGGTCAACTGCCATTGCAAGAGCCGTTCCCAAACGACTGCCCGCTTTGGCGATATTTTCGAAATCCATCGGTAAGTCAAGGTGATCTGCCGTCAGGAAATCGGTTCCCGCCCCACCTGGCTGCCAGGCCTTGAATTTCAGCCCATCACGCATACCACCAGCATAATCTTCAAGAATTTCACGAGCTGTAGTACCAAAAGGCAGTTCCCAAAGACCCGGATTTTTGACCCGGCCAGAGAACCCCATCAGTTTGGTGCCGGCATCTTTACTTTTGCCTTCACTTAAACCGATGTACCACTCTTTACCATATTCGAGGATGGCCGGAACGTTGCACAGCGTTTCAACGTTATTGACACAAGTTGGTTTTCCCCAGACACCCGCGGTTGCCGGGAATGGAGGTTTAGAACGAGGGTTCGCACGACGCCCTTCAAGGGAGTTAATCAGTGCAGTTTCTTCACCGCAGATATAACGTCCCGCGCCGGTATGAACAAACAACTCAAAATCAAAACCACTGCCCAGAATATTTTTGCCAAGCAACCCCACCGCTTTTGCTTCTTCAATGGCTTTACGCAGGTGAATCGCAGATTCAACATATTCACCACGCAGGAAGATATAGCCACGGTATGCTTTCAGAGCAAAAGCACTGATCAGCATTCCTTCCACCAGCAAGTGCGGTAGTTGCTCCATCAACAAGCGGTCTTTATACGTGCCCGGTTCCATTTCGTCAGCATTACACAACAGGTAGCGGATATTCATGCTTTCATCTTTTGGCATCAGGCTCCACTTCAACCCTGTGGAGAAACCTGCACCACCGCGTCCCTTCAAACCAGCATCTTTTACTAATGTGGTAACTTCATCAGGAGCCATGCCTTTCAGTGCTCTTTCGGCTCCCTTGTAACCATTCTTGTTACGATATTCATCCAGCCAGACAGGTTGTTGGTCATCACGCAACCGCCATGTCAGGGGATGAGTTTCCGCCGTGCGGATAATTTCTTTCACACCTGAATGCGTTGTCATTGATACTGCTCCAGCAATTTTTCAATTTCTTCGGGTTTCACGTAACTGTGAGTATCATCATCAATCATCATGGTTGGCCCTTTATCACAATTACCCAGACAGCAGGTTGGCAATAATGTGAAACGCCCATCTGTGGTGGTTTGACCCGGACGAATGTTCAGGTGTTTTTCTATTGCTGCCTGAACCCCCTGATAGCCTGTGATGTGACAAACAACACTGTCACAATAACGAATAATGTGACGTCCTACTGGCTGACGGTAAATCTGGCTGTAAAATGTCGCCACACCTTCCACATCACTGGCAGGAATACCTAAAACCTCAGCAATGGCTGAGATCGCACCATCCGGCACCCAACCACGCTGTTTTTGCACAATTTTCAGTGCCTCAATTGACGCTGCACGCGGATCTTCGTAGTGGTGTTTTTCCTGCTCAATGGCATCACGTTCTCCGGCACTCAGTACAAACTCATTCGGTGTCTGAGCGTCCGTTACGTTAACCACATCAAGGCGTGCTTGCTTGTTTGCGTTAAATTCACTTTGCATCGTTAGCGATCCACATCAGACATAACAAAATCGATACTACCCAGATAAACGATCAGATCAGAAACCAGACTACCGCGGATCACCGATGGGATCTGCTGTAGATGAGCAAAACTCGGTGTGCGGATACGGGTGCGGTAACTCATGGTGCTACCATCACTGGTCAGGTAATAACTGTTGATCCCTTTAGTCGCTTCGATCATCTGGAATGATTCATTGGCAGGCATGACGGGCCCCCATGACACCTGAAGGAAGTGGTTAATCATGGTTTCGATATGTTGCAGGGTACGCTCTCTGGGAGGGGGGGTGGTCAGTGGGTGATCAGCCTTGAACGGCCCTTCCGGCATATGTTTGAGGCACTGTTCAAGGATGCGCATACTCTGACGGATTTCTTCCACTTTCAGCATCACACGGTCATAACAGTCACCGTTATAGCCAGTCGGTACTTCAAAATCAAAGTTTTCATAACCGGAATAAGGGCGCCATTTACGGACATCGAAACCAATGCCGGTTGCGCGCAAACCAGCGCCTGTTACGCCCCAATCCAGTGCCTGTTTAGCATTGTAAGCCGCCACCCCGACAGAGCGTCCTTTCAGGACACTATTTTTCAATGCTGCTTTGACATAGGAATTCAAACGCTTCGGTAGCCAGTCCAGCAACTCACGCAGAAGTTTATCCCAGCCTCGCGGCAGGTCATGGGCAACACCACCGATACGAAACCAAGCTGGATGCATACGAAAACCGGTAATGGCTTCAACAACATCGTAAACTTTCTGTCGGTCAGTAAAGGCGAAGAACACGGGCGTCATTGCCCCAACGTCCTGAATAAAGGTACTGATGTAGAGTAAGTGGCTATTGATGCGAAACAGTTCAGACAACATGACGCGGATAGCTTTCACGCGTTCAGGCACCTCAATACCAGCCAGTTTCTCAACAGCAAGTACATAAGGCATTTCGTTGACACATCCCCCCAGATATTCGATCCGGTCGGTATAAGGGATATAACTGTGCCATGACTGACGTTCCCCCATTTTTTCCGCACCGCGGTGGTGATAACCAATATCGGGAACACAATCAACAATCTCTTCACCATCAAGCTGAAGAATAATGCGGAATGCACCGTGAGCCGAGGGGTGATTTGGCCCAAGATTAAGGAACATAAAGTCCTCATTTTCAGTGCCGCGTTTCATCCCCCACTCTTCTGGTTTGAAAGTCAGCGCTTCCATTTCCAGATCTTCTTTCTGCTTAGTCAACATGAAAGGATCAAATTCTGTGGCACGCGCAGAATATTCCTTACGCAGCGGATGACCTTCCCAAGTTGGTGGCATCAGGATACGACGTAAATTCGGATGACCATTAAATGTAATGCCAAACATTTCCCACGTTTCACGTTCATACCAATTGGCATTCGAAAAAATTGATGTGATGGTCGGGATATTCAGATCTTTTTCATTGAGCGCAACTTTCAGCATGATGTCACGGTTACGCTCAATGGAAATCAAGTGATAAAACACCGAAAAGTCCGCCGCTGGCAGACCTTGTCGGTGAGAACGCTGACGTTCATCAATACCATGCAAGTCAAACAGCATGACATAAGGTTTGGGTAACTTCTTCAGGTACGTCATTACTTCCAGCAATTGCTCCCGCTTTACCCAGACAACCGGTAGACCGGTTCGGGTAGGCTGGACGGTAAACGCATCAGGGCCAAATTGGCGATTAAGCTCGCTTACGACCGGATCATCCGTGTGATCCCTTGTTTCCCAAGCAGGCCGTACGCTTTCTTGCGCTATCTGATCTGTCATCATTCTTCACCACAACGCTTGATCAGGGTTTAATGTGATCGCAACACATTTTTGAGTTACGACATTGCTCTGGTTATTCTTAATGGCTAAAAGCCTTAAATTTCATCTGGGGTACGCAGGTTTGTCACTGCAATACGTTCACCACGCTTCCGTTCTCTTTCTGATTGCATATTTGCGCGGTAAACCCCTTGATCACCAACAACCCATGACAGTGGACGACGTTCTTTGCCAATAGATTCCTGCAATAACAGCAGTGCCTGCATATAAGCTTCAGGGCGGGGTGGACAGCCCGGAATGTAGACATCAACAGGAATAAACTTATCAACTCCCTGAACAACAGAGTAAATATCATACATACCACCTGAGTTTGCACAGGCTCCCATCGAAATGACCCACTTCGGTTCCAGCATTTGGTCATATAAACGCTGGATAACAGGAGCCATCTTGACGAAACAAGTGCCTGAGATCACCATGAAATCAGCCTGACGGGGAGATGCTCGCAGTACTTCTGCACCGAAACGAGCTACGTCATGAACGGCGGTAAAAGACGTCACCATTTCTACATAACAACAGGAAAGGCCAAAGTTATAAGGCCATAAGGAATTCTTCCTTCCCCAATTCACCATGTCATGCAGAGCATGTTCTAATTTACCCATATAGACACTACGGTGGACGTGCTGCTCAAGGGGATCGCTGACAAGCTCCTGTTTTTGCAGGGGATAACGGTCATTCTCACCGTTCGGATCTATGCGGGTGAGCGTATAATCCATCTTTATGCCTCGCTATTACTGCATGTGACTGTTGTTGGTATTAACATTAGCGGTATGAACATCAACGCTGGGTTTACTGACCTGACGCCTTGAACGTGCGGGTGTCCAATTCAATGCCCCGATACGTGCCAGATAAACCAAGCCTGCCAATAACACCAAAATGAAAATGCTTGCTTCGGCAAAGCCTAACCAGCCACTCTCTTTGATAGAGACTGACCATGCATATAAGTAAAGGGCTTCAACGTCGAAGATGACAAAGAACATGGCAACCAGATAAAACTTTGCCGACAGACGGAGACGGGCACTGCCGACAGAATCGATACCCGATTCATAAGGTATATGTTTTGCTCTGGCTTTCGCTCTGCCCCCAAGAAAGTACGCACCCAGTAACATGAGTGCACACAAACCAAGAGCACCTATCAGGAAAATCGCAAACGCCCAGTGGTGGGCCAAAACTCCAGTAGATGTAGACATACTCGTTGCTTACTCATCAAAAGTGGTGTCAAGGGTCTGCTCTTTTTACTTACTGGCAGTATTGCACCACATCGATTCATGGGAAGGGATAACAACCAAATCTGAAACAGTGCTAATCAATTTTTTTGATGGCATGGATCGTCTTGGTTTTTATTCCTCTCAACACTTTTATCTGTCATAACAAAAGTGCCTGCTTATTTATTTACAAAGCACAAACCTTTGATTAACAGATTGTGCTTGCATATCGCTAAAACGTGTCAGTAGAACAAAAAAATATCAACACATTATAACTAGTTTAACCGATAACTCGACTTTACTACACTATTATCTCAGGAAAAACCTGTCTTTCCACTGTATCGGTTGGGATATTTTTATGATCAAGTGCACAGTTTCATTGAAAAACATTAAACAACGGAACGCATTTTATTCAACTCTTAATAAATTGTTTCAAAAAGAAACGATTGAAGTTCAATAACACAACTATTTCTAAAAATAGATTTATCTTATCAATTTAAAAAACGAAAGTTGTTAACAAAACAACATTGTTTTAACTAAAATTCGAAAGGGATAAGAAAATTAATAGAGGATATTTCTGATGGTAAATATCAGAAATGGGAATGAAAACGTGAAAGGATTATTAATAGCAATTTAGAAACAGGCTAATATTTCCACAAATAAAATGGAAATATTAGCCTATAAAACACACGTAATATTACTCGTTTATATTTTCGACCGAAGACTCTTCAGTAGATTCAACAGACTCATCTATATCGTCTGTTTCATTGGATTCAACTGATGTCACGGTATAAGGTGTTTTCTTATTTTGTATAGCATCAAAAACAGTCAGGACAGATTCATTTTGTTCGTTACTGTTGCGATATAAAAAGAATTGTATTTCAGGTAAACGTGGTAGCCCTTCACTTTCTCCCAAAATTCTTAAATCTGCGTTCTGCATTTCCAAAGGACGAGCAGTAATGCCAACCTCTGCATTGACGGCAGAACGAACAGCAGATAAAGAAGCGGCTTCATAAGCAATACGCCATGGAATACCACTCATATCTAGTGTTTCAAGCGCAATCTGACGGAATGTGTTGGTTTCGTCCATTACGACTAAAGGGACAGGCTCATTCATCTGTAACTGGAAATCTGGTGCACAATGCCACAGTACAGGCGAAGAACGTAATACAGTACTAGGATGATGATTAATTTTTGCTGTGGTTAATGCTAAATCAATTTCATGGTTATCCAGCATACTCTCAATAAACTGACTACGTTTAATACGCACATCAACAGCTATACGCGGATAGACAGAAGCAATACGGTTCAACAGGAAAGGCAGGAGAGTATCAACTGTGTCATCAGACGCTCCTATCCTGAGCTCACCGTCTGCATCATTGTATGTTAATGATGCGGTAGCATCGTCATTAGCACGCAGGATTTGGCGCGCATAACCAAGAAGTTGAAGCCCGTGCTCGGTAAGAAGCTTATTACGACCGTGGCGAGCAAATAATTCTCTCCCCACAAGGTGCTCCAAACGTTGCATTTGCTGACTGACAGCCGACTGCGTTCTACAAACTGCTGCTGCTGCTGCTGCAAAAGTATTTAAGTCAGCAACGGCAACGAAAGTTCTTAGCAGATCGAGATCGAGGTTTATTATCTGACGATTTGCATTTATCATTGTTTATTCATCACTTTTTTTTGATTTTAATTACTAACTAACCTGGTGTTTTTACTTCAGCAGTATCAAATAAAATAATACCGATTCTGACATTACTCTACTCTATTAAAGAGGGCAAAGGTTTACTGCATTTTTTTACTATTTATATCTTCATGGGTTTTATTTTCTCCTTTCTTAACAAAATTTATGCAATCTCTAAATTAATACACAAACAAAAACCTATTTACCTCACATAACCATCAATTTCCAGTACAAATAGTCTTTTTCTGACTTGCCTCAAAGAATAACATAACTTCAATTCGGAAAACTTAACCAAACCAAGCAATATTAGTATTTTTAATGAATTAATATTTTTATCGAAAAGTCATGAAAATGTTACGGGTAAAAATTCAAAAACATTGCCAAAGTATCTATGATAAAACCCTTAATTAATTTTATGTCGGCAAAGATAAATTATAAGAATACATTATACAAATTATCTTACTTTTATTGACAATTCAGATTGCATTTCTGTTTTTAGGTTAAAAAATCAGTACCAGATACTCTCTCATCTCTGTCAGCCAACTAAAAACAGTCCATTATTTAGAATTAAAATCTGATATAAAAAAAACAATTGAAACTATAATCCAATTAAACTGATGTTTTTAGATAGCAGACTTATACATTAGACGTTAAAACAACCATTTTCACCAAAGATATCAGAGGCTCTTCAAAAGATTGACAGAGAGGAGTACATTGAACATCACATTTTGTAGGCCGGATAAGATCCACTTTTTGCCCAGAGAAAGGTTAAGGCACCGTATGTTTTCCATTAATAAATCCAGCAAATTAGATAATGTCTGCTATGACATCCGAGGTAATACACTCAAAGAAGCCAAACGGCTTGAAGAGGAAGGGAATAAGGTACTGAAATTAAACATTGGTAATCCGGCACCATTTGGTTTCGAAGCACCTGATGAAATTTTAGTTGATGTTATCCGCAACCTGCCAACAGCTCAGGGCTATTCTGACTCAAAAGGTTTGTACTCTGCGCGTAAGGCAATTATGCAACACTATCAAGCCCGAAATATGCTGGATATTACCGTTGAAGATATCTTTATTGGTAACGGTGTTTCTGAACTTATTGTTCAGTCTATGCAGGCCTTGCTCAATACCGGCGATGAAATGCTGGTTCCGGCCCCTGATTATCCACTCTGGACAGCCGCCGTTTCTCTTTCCAGCGGCAAATCTGTCCACTATTTATGTGATGAACAACAAGGCTGGTTCCCTGATTTAGATGATATCCGCCGTAAAATCACACCGCGTACCCGCGGTATTGTCATTATTAACCCGAACAACCCGACAGGAGCGGTATACAGTAAAGAAATCCTGCTGGAAATTGTGGAAATTGCCCGCCAGCATAATCTGATTATTTTCGCTGACGAAATTTACGACAAGATCCTATACGACGATGCTCAACATCATTCCATCGCCGCACTGGCACCAGATCTTTTTACCGTCACCTTTAATGGCTTGTCAAAAACCTATCGTGTTGCGGGATTCCGTCAGGGTTGGATGGTGCTGAATGGCCCGAAAAAACAGGCAAAAGGCTACATTGAAGGGTTGGAAATGTTGGCATCTATGCGCCTTTGCGCCAACGTCCCGATGCAACATGCAATTCAAACTGCATTAGGTGGCTATCAAAGCATCAGTGAGTTCATTTTTCCGGGAGGACGTCTCTATGAACAGCGCAATCATGCCTGGGAACTGATTAACCAAATCCCCGGAATTTCCTGCGTGAAACCCATGGGGGCTTTATATATGTTCCCTAAGATTGATACCAAACGTTTCAATATTTATGATGACCAGAAAATGGTCTTGGATCTTTTATTACAAGAAAAAGTGTTACTGGTTCAGGGAACTGCATTTAACTGGCCAGAACCAGACCATTTCCGCATTGTTACCCTGCCACATATCGCAGATCTGCAAATGGCTATTGAGAAATTTGCCCGTTTTATTGGTAAATATCACCAATAAACATTAAAAAATGACTAAACCCAATGGATTTCAAGATGCAGCTAACAAAGCTGCAACTTGAAGCATGAAACGTATGACGCTGTCTTTTTCAACCGCAAATGGTTTACTTCCGTCCAGCCAACACCCACAATCATAATCATGTTGTTCCATAGCAAGAGAAAATTATGAGTCATTTTTTCGCCCAATTATCTCGCCTGAAATTGATTAATCGTTGGCCTCTTATGCGAAACGTACGTACGGAAAACGTTTCAGAACACAGTTTACAGGTTGCATTTGTTGCACATGCACTAGCGATAATAAAAAACCGTAAATTTGGTGGTAATATTAACGCTGAACGGATCGCAATATTAGCAATGTATCATGATGCCAGTGAGGTTATTACTGGTGATTTACCAACGCCAATAAAATACTACAATCCTCAAATTGCCCATGAATATAAAAAAATAGAAAAGATCGCCCAACATAAATTATTAGATATGTTACCGATTGAATTACAAAATGATTTTCGCCCGATTTTAGACGATCAATATCATATTGAAGAAGAAACTAATATTATTAAACAAGCTGATGCGTTATGTGCTTATTTAAAATGTTTGGAAGAATTATCGGCTGGAAATTCTGAATTCAATCAAGCAAAAATCAGGTTAGAGAAAACATTAGAAAAACGTCATAGTCAGGAAATGGATTATTTCATAACCGTATTTGTTCCAAGTTTCAACCTTTCTCTTGATGAAATTAGCCTGTAAAAACGACCGGGCAGCTTCACGTTTTCGCGAAGCTGCCAGATACGACATCAGAACGGAAAAAGAACGGGAATAATTGTCACACTGATCCCCAGTACAATGAATGTAAAAGGCACCCCCAGTTTCAAGAAATCAGCAAATCGATATCCTCCCGGCCCTAATATCAATGTATTGACGGGAGAAGAAACCGGAGTCATGAACGCCGCTGAAGCCGCTACCCCAATTATCATCGCAAAAGGCAGAGGAGAGACCGACATCTCTTTCGCGGCAGCAATGGCAATAGGTGCCATCAGCACAGCTGTTGCGGTATTGGAAATAAATAATCCAATAATGGCACAAAGCACAAACAGGCATATCAGCATAGCTCGTGGCCCCATATTACCCGCGATATCCATTAATCCACTGACAATTAAATCAATCCCACCGGTTTTTTGTAATGCCAATGCAAATGGCATCATACCAACAATCAGAATGAGACTTGGCCAATGGATGGCACGATAAGCACTTTCCATGTCAATGCAACGAAATTTTCCCATTAACAGACAGGCAATCAAGGCGGCAATAAAATTGGGAATTTCATTGGTCAACATCATTGCCACCATTAAAACAAGACAAAACAGCGCATGAGGTGCCTGAGATGCTGCCGGTGCAGCGCTTTCCACTTCAACGGGCAAATTCAGCACGATAAAATCAGGCGCTTTGGTTTTCAGTTCCCGCACTAACTTCCAGTCACCGATGACCAGCAACGTATCACCAAGCAGCAGCGGTTCATCAACCAACTTACCGACCAATGCCTTACTACTGCGTCGGATCCCTACTACGTTCAGCCCGTAGCGCGTACGGAATTTCATGCTGCGCAACGATTGTCCCAACAAATCCGATTCAGGGATCACAGATATTTCTGCCATGCCGACATCGCGGGATTGATCAGAGAAATATTCCCCGCGCAATATCATAGGTTCTAACAGTTGTTCGCTACAAAATTGCCGCAAATCCACATCACTATCAGACATATCCACCAGCAGAACATCCTGTTGCCGTAATTCCGTTTCGCCGGTTGCAGCGACCATGACCCGACGGAATTTCCGCCAACGCTCAATGCCGATAACATTAGCCCCATAGCGCGCACGTAATCCCAATTCATCCAGTGAATGACCAATCAATGGTGAATGTTGCCGGATAGCAAGACGACGGGCACGCCCGGATAATTTATAGTCATGGATGAGATCACGAAATGAACGATGGTAACGCTCATCCGTTTTATGGGGAGTTTTGCTTCCTAGCCAACGGCGGACAATCAGCATATAAACGATCCCCGCCAACAAAACTAAAATACCGATAGGTGTAATAGAGAAAAAACCAAAGCTGTGTAACCCTTCGCGTACTAACTCACTATTCACCACCATATTGGGAGGCGTCGCAACCAGTGTCATCATGCCACTGATCAGGCCAGCGAACCCTAATGGCATCATTAACCGCCCCGGTGAAGTCTGCATTCTGGCCGCGACACTTAAAACGACCGGAATGAAAATAGCAACAACACCTGTGGAGCTCATAAAAGCCCCTAGTCCCGCAACTGACAACATCAATAAAGCCAGCATTCTGGTTTCGCTATTACCTGCAACCCGAACTAGCCAATCTCCCATCTGATAAGCAACACCCGTCCTTACCAGCCCTTCGCCGATAACAAACAGCGCTGCAATCAACAAGACATTGGGATCGCTGAAACCAATTGTAGCTTCATTTAAGGAGAGCGTACCACTCAGGACAAAAGCAATAATCACCAGTAAAGCCACGACATCCATTCTGACTTTATTGGTCGTGAAAAGAACGATGGCTATCAATAACAGGGTCAATACCCACAACAGTTCGCTATTCAATACGGCCTCTATCAGAAAAGCCGACCTGCCAACAGTCAGGCCGGGTATTATCAACAAAAACCTATTACCATAGGGTATGAATAGAGTCAGTAAACCAGTTTTGTCAGAAAAAAACCTCGGTGTGGATCAACAAACTTCCTGATTCATCGCATAAATCGTTACATAACCCCCAGATTTAACAATTTCGATATCTTCCAGATTCGTGATAGTCATATGAATCTCATCTCTGCGTGGAATATCCGATGAGTCATGAACGACAACAACCTGACAGCCTGCATCCAACCCGGCATGAACCCCCGCCGCTGCATCTTCAAAAACCACACACTCTTCCGGCAACAACCCCAATTTGTGCGCCCCCAACAAATAAGGTTCGGGATTTGGTTTGCCGATCTTGACGGATTCAGCCGTTACCCAATGAGCCGGTTCTGGTAACTCCGCCACTTTATGGCGGGCAGACGCAAGAGGAACAGTCCCTGATGTCACAATTGCCCACGGAATATCCAGCGCATTCAGTTTATCAATCAAAGCAATGGCACCGGGTAAAGCGGCAATACCTTCCGTATCTTCCGTTTCGAGTTTTTCAATCCACCTGAACGTACTGTCAATCTCTTCTTCCGTAGCATCAGGCATAAAATGGCGTAATGATAATATCGCCGGAGTACCATGAACATAGTTCAGGACTTCATCACGGTCGATACCCATCTTATCAGCGAACTTAATCCACGCTCGCTCAACCGCAGGCAATGAATCAATCAGCGTGCCATCCAAATCAAATAAAAAACCTCTACATTTCAGTACCAAAACCCAACTCCTTCAAATGCAGTCATCTGTTAATCATCTGGTATATTTCAACAATATTCAGGTGATATACGCATTAAACTTCAAGTTGCAATTTACAACACTATATATGAAACCTGATTTCTCCTCGCTTCGCGGGGAGAAATCACACGCATCTTGAAGTTAGATTGGTATAGTAAGCAAAAGCAAAAAACCTGAATGAAAATCTACATAGGCAAGATAGCGAAAAAATCCTGAATGGGGAATTTATTAGACAACTGATTCAAAAACCGTCAGGCCAGAATGGACTCTGACGGTTTAAATATCATCAAGGAAAAAGTTATCCAACTGTTTGAACGCCCGTTTCAGCAATTCAGCCAGTGATAAGTAAGTCGGCGTGCTTTCTACTGGCATCATTGCGATCCCGGCTTCAGCAAATTTCTCACGAATTTCGTAAAACCATTTCAGCAAACTTTCAGGCAAAGGCGTTGCTGCCCGTTTTCCTAGCCACCATAACCCCTGTAATGGCAGGCTACAGGCAAATAGTGCTGTCGCAACAGATGGCCCTAACTGCCCACCCAATGCGATTTGCCAGGTTAAGGTAAAGATCGCCAATGGCGGCATAAAGCGAATGCCAAAGCGAGTCGCTTTAATCACGCGGTTTTCCGGAAACACAGGAGCAAGCTGTTTTTCCAGTGGCCATATTTTTAGATATTGTTGCCCTAATTGGACTCTTTTAAACCAACCCTGGTTGACAGGTGGTGTCATATTCATCATGACCTCAATCAATTAAAAGCATAGTATTTAAAAAATATCTACAAAAGATAAAATCTTTTTTGTAGTATTAAGTATATTTTGTCTTTATTGCTGGCAAACGGTATCCTACACAGACTTTTGTGTTGGTGCAGTAACAAAACAGAAAGACCGCCTGTTTTCGCAACATTTTGGTTCGTTTGTTAATAAATTGCTTCATTTTTTTAACACTTTTCTTCTTTAAGATTAGATCACAACAAGATAATAGGTAATTCCATGTCAAGTAAGCTGGTACTGGTTCTTAATTGCGGTAGCTCCTCTCTGAAATTCGCTATCATCGATCCTGCCAATGGTGAAGAATATCTCTCTGGTTTGGCTGAATGTTTCGGTCTGCCTGAAGCGCGTATTAAATGGAAAATAGATGGAGCGAAAAACGAAGCTGCTTTAGGTGCCGGCGCAGCACACAGTGAAGCTCTGAACTTCATTGTTAATACGATTTTATCTGAAAAGCCAGAACTTTCTGAGCAAATTTCAGCCATCGGTCACCGTATCGTTCACGGTGGTGAAAAATTCACTTCTTCTGTGATTATCACTGATGAAGTTATCAAAGGCATCGAAGCGGCGATCCCATTCGCACCACTGCACAACCCTGCACACCTGATCGGTATCGCAGAAGCGAAAAATGCCTTCCCTCATCTGGTTGAGAAAAACATTGCTGTATTTGATACCGCATTCCACCAGTCTATGCCTGAAGAAGCATATCTGTATGCACTGCCATATAATCTGTACAAAGAGCATGGCATCCGCCGTTACGGTGCACACGGTACTAGCCATTTCTATGTTTCCCGTGAAGCAGCTAAAATGCTGAACAAGCCTGTTGAAGAACTGAATGTTATCACCTGCCACTTGGGTAATGGTGGCTCTGTTTCTGCTATTGTCAATGGTAAGTGTGTTGATACTTCTATGGGTCTGACTCCACTGGAAGGTCTGGTTATGGGGACTCGCAGCGGTGACATCGACCCAGCTATCGTATTCCACCTGCATGACGCAATGGGCATGAGTGTTGACCAGATCAATACCCTGTTGACCAAAGAATCCGGTTTCCTGGGTCTGACTGAAGTCACTAGCGACTGCCGTTATGTAGAAGATAACTACGAAACTAAAGCAGATGCAAAACGTGCAATGGATGTTTACTGCCACCGTCTGGCGAAATATATTGGTGCTTACGGTGCATTGATGGAAGGTCGTCTGGATGCAGTCATCTTCACTGGCGGCATCGGTGAAAACTCTGCTCTGGTTCGTGAGTTGACGCTGAAAAAAGTGGCTCTGCTAGGTTTTGAATACGATCACGAGCGTAACCTTGCTGCTCGTTTCGGTAAAGATGGCGTGATCACAACTGATAACAGCCGTCCTGCTCTGGTGATCCCAACCAATGAAGAATTGGTGATCGCTCAGGACTCAGCGCGCCTGACTGCATAAGCAAATGACTTCTTATAACCGCCAGCATTGCTGGTGGTTGTTTATCGCATTTACATCATGTTGATTGACTAACGAGCAACCGTTAAAGAGGTTTCCGTGTCCCGTACAATTATGTTGATCCCGACTGGCACCAGCATTGGTTTAACCAGTGTCAGCCTGGGGGTAATCCGCTCCATGGAGCAAAAAGGCGTTCGCCTGAGTGTCTTTAAACCTATCGCGCAACAACGCAGTAGCGGTTCCCAAGACAGAACCACGACAATTATTCGTTCTCACTCCAGCATTCACGCTGCTGAGCCCTTGGAAATGGCTTATGTGGAATCTCTTCTGACCACCAATAAAAAAGATGTGCTGATGGAAGAGATCGTGGCTCGTTACCACGCTAACACTAAAGACGCAGAAGTGGTTCTGATCGAAGGTTTGGTTCCGACTCGTAAACATCCATTTGCGCAGTCTCTGAACTATGAAATTGCCAAAACACTGAATGCTGAAATTGTCTTCGTTACTGCTCTGGGTACTCATTCCCCGGAACAATTAAAAGAACAGATTGAACTAAGCCGCGCAGAATACGGTGGAAGCAAGAACAAGAACATTATCGGTGTCATTGTCAACAAGCTGAATGCCCCGGTTGATGAGCAAGGCCGTACTCGTCCTGACCTGTCCGAAATCTTCGACGAAGCAACAAAAGCCACTGTTACTCATGTTGATCCGAAAACTGCATTCAAAAACAGCCCACTCCCAATTCTCGGCTGCATTCCCTGGAATTTCGATCTGATCGCCACCCGTGCGATTGACATGGCAAAACACCTGAAAGCAGACATTATCAACGAAGGGGCTATCCAGACCCGCCGTATTAAATCTGTGACTTTCTGTGCCCGCAGTATTCCTAACATGCTGGAATACTTCCGTCCTGGCTCTCTGCTGGTAACTTCAGCAGACCGTCCTGATGTTCTGATCACTGCTTGTCTGGCCGCCATGAACGGTGTTGAAGTTGGTGCGGTTTTGCTGACTGGTGGTTATAAGATTGATGACTCCATCCGCGAACTGTGTGAACGTGCCTTCAGCACTGGTCTGCCTGTATTCACCGTGAACACCAATACCTGGCAGACTTCCCTGAACCTGCAAAGTTTCAGTCTGGAAGTTCCTGCGGATGACCATGAGCGTATTGAAAAACTGCAAAACTACGTTGCACAGCACATCAGCAACGAGTGGATTGATTCCCTGGCAGCCGCTTCTGAACGTCCGAATCGCCTGTCCCCACCCGCATTCCGTTACCAGTTGACCGAACTGGCACGTCAGGCTGGCAAACGTATCGTTCTGCCGGAAGGCGATGAGCCACGTACGGTTAAAGCGGCGTCTATCTGTGCTGAGCGTGGTATCGCTGAATGTATTCTGCTCGGTGATCCAGAAGAAATCCGCCGTGTGGCAGCCGCTCAGGGTATTGAACTGGGTGCTGGCGTTGAAATCGTTAATCCGGCTTCTGTGCGTGAACGTTATGTTCCACGTCTGGTTGAACTGCGTAAAAACAAAGGCATGACCGAAGTTGTTGCCCGTGAACAACTGGAAGACAACGTTGTTCTGGGCACAATGATGCTGGAACAAAGCGAAGTTGATGGTCTGGTTTCCGGTGCTGTTCACACAACGGCAAACACTATCCGGCCACCATTACAGTTAATTAAAACTGCACCAAACAGCTCTCTGGTCTCTTCTGTATTCTTTATGTTGCTGCCAGAACAAGTACTGGTTTACGGTGACTGTGCAATCAACCCGGATCCAACCGCAGAGCAACTGTCTGAAATCGCGATTCAGTCCGCAGATTCTGCCAAAGCATTTGGTATCGAGCCTCGCGTTGCCATGATCTCCTACTCCACCGGCAATTCTGGTGCTGGCAGCGATGTAGAGAAAGTTCGTGAAGCAACTCGCCTGGCACAGGAAAAACGCCCGGATCTGATCATTGACGGTCCATTGCAGTACGATGCGGCTATCATGGCAGACGTCGCAAAATCCAAAGCACCAAACTCTCCGGTTGCTGGTCAGGCTACCGTGTTCATCTTCCCGGATCTGAACACCGGTAACACCACTTATAAGGCGGTACAGCGCTCTGCAGATCTGGTTTCTATCGGGCCAATGCTGCAAGGTATGCGTAAACCTGTTAACGACCTGTCCCGTGGCGCACTGGTTGATGACATCGTTTATACCGTTGCACTGACTGCTATTCAGGCAACTCAACAAGAAAACGCCTAATTTTTAGGTGTCTTGTCTTGTACGGTCCCGGCTTAAAGATGGGGGACCGTACAAACTATACGTCTGGAAAAATAATATAGCAGAAGTCATCTCTAAGCGGCCTGATCGGGCTACCTGGGAATACTTTTCCAGCAAAACATGACTAAATTATTCTGAAATTTATTGTTAGTATCAGTTTGAATTCCTATATAGTGCCCTTGAAAGTATATTCCCCATCCATCAAAAACCATAGATTACTTTTATTAGGTTCAAGTATCATCTCGTTTTTTCCACAATAATCAAAACCCATACGTAAATAAGCTTGCTCTGAACCACTAAAAGGTGAAAGACTCACTTTTCCATTTCTTCCATATTCTTTTGATTTATTGACAGCCTTTTCCATCAATAAAACACCACAATCACGACAACCGGGATGAGTTAACAAATTTTTAACTCTAGGAGATTCTTCTTTCCAAGAAAATATCAATATACCTATAGGTGCACCGTCAATATAAGCCACAAAACAACAAATATTTTCTTGCTCAGAGGATTCAAAAAGCAGCTCCTGTAAAAAAGACTGTGAAGATCGAATCATACACAGTGTAGCATGGCATCTTTCATTCCAATCTTTTTGGAAGTCCATGATTTTCTTACCTTTATTAGGTTCATATAACCATTCTTTTTTAATATTTCTTTCTATATTTCTAGCAACCATTATTCCCTCTGAAAAAGATACTTCCTTTATCACAAGAAATCACCTGGCATTAAAAGACTCTAAATTAAATTTCATAATACACACCCACACAATAATACTAATTAAAATTTAATTTTTGTGATTAACAATATAAAATTACTATAAACAGATTCTCAAATAGTTTAATAACATAGAATAATTAATTTTAATTAATAGGTTAATATTTTTTATTTCCAAATCTGTGTAATTCATTAAACACAGATTCAATAGTAAAGCACAATCTCACGAATTTCTATATTCACAATCATTATTTTTAAACAAGGGATATAATCAATTTCAATTAAAATAAATGGCAACCTCAGCTAATCAATAAACTCCACTGATTTTATACTACTTATGTTTTTTCCGCATACGCCATAAAATTTCCAATATCAGAAACCAGATAGGTGTGCCATACAATGCAATACGTGTATCATAATCAAAGATCATAATCACTACTGTGAAAGCAAAAAATATCAGGGTACACCATGTCATCGGAATACCCATTGGCATTTTATAGGCAGAAACCTGGTGTAAATCAGGCCGTTTCTTACGGTATGCCAGATAAGCAAGCAATATCATGCACCAACTATAAACAACCATGATGGCTGCCACCGTTGAAACAATAGTAAATAACTTCATAACATTGGGAATGATAAACAGCAGAAGTACACCACTTGCCATACAAACAACAGAGAATATCAGACCGAAAATCGGGATTGCATTACCCACCGAAAGCAGACCAAATTTACCATGCGCCAGCTTTTCCGTGGACAAGCCATACAACATGCGGGTACAGGCGTACAATCCACTGTTTGCTGAGGACATCGCTGAAGTCAGTGCCACAAAATTAATGATTGCGGCTGCGGCTGGTAATCCGGCTAATGCAAACAACGTAACAAATGGGCTGACTTCCGGAGAAATATTCGGCCATGAAGTGACTGCAATAATACACATCATGGAAAATACATAAAAGATAATGATACGGATAGGAATACTATTAATGGATTTTGGTAAAATTTTTTCCGGCTCTTTCGTTTCAGCCGCAACAGTCCCCACCAGCTCAATGCCGGTAAAAGAGAAAATAGCAATTTGAAAACCTGCCAGAAACCCGATTATACCATTGGGCAAGAAGACTGCTGGCTCAGTCAGGTGACGAACAGATGCTGTGACTCCATTAGGTGAAGTCCAGCCAACAACAACCATCCCTACCCCAACAATAATCAGTGCAATGATTGCCACTACTTTGATCATGGCAAACCAGAATTCAGCCTCTCCGAACAATCGCACCGTAAAAAAGTTGCATAAACACATCAACCCCAAAATAAACAACGCGGTAAGCCAAAGGGAAATATCAGGAAACCAGTACTGAATATAGCCACCACATACCACAACATCGGCAATGCAGCTCACTACCCAGCTCATCCAATATGTCCATCCGAGAAAATAACTGGCTTTTTCCCCTAAATAATCAGCAACAAAATCGGCGAACGTACGGTAATCCAGCTTAGTGAGCAAGAGTTCTCCCATTGCTCGCATAACCATGAAAGCAAAAAAACCGATCAACAGGTAAGTCAGAATAATGGAAGTGCCTGATACAGCTATAGTTTTCCCTGTCCCCATGAATAGTCCAGTCCCGATAGCGCCACCAATGGCTATTAACTGGACATGACGTTTTCCTAATCCACGGTGAAGTTTCTGTGCGCCTATGGGCTGTTCTACAGGTGTTTTTACCATATTCGTCATCAATAACCTCCACGGTTTCTGTTTATGATAAATTTACATCAATTGATTACATTATTTGCTCCAATAACAGACCCGCTCTCAGACCAATGGCAACATTGGCATTAGGGAACAAAATAAAGTTTGCCGGGGAAATAATTTCCCAAGATTGATTTTCCTGGCTGGCAATTTCAAAACCATCCGGCAGGGCAGTGAAGTTTTTTGTATCTTCTGAAATATGAAGCCGGAAGCTATTGTCTTGTTTGATAATTGAATCGATAACGCGATAACGTTTGATTGTTGGTTTTTCCCGTTTAACAGAGAATGAACCTGCTACCAGATTATATAATGCCGTCGTGATATTTTTGAAATGAGTCAGATCATTCTGTCCAAAGGGATACACCTTGCCAATTTCCATCGTACAACTGTCCATGTTGAAATATTGGCTGGTAAATTGACTGAAAGTACTGCCTTCACTTTTATGGAAAACCAGTGCATCAATATCGCATCCTTCCAGCCACTGTAATAAATCAGCCGCATACTCACGCTGTTGGAAAGGCAATAAAGCAAATTGTTCATGAAAGGAACCACGTATGGCAGTATGCAAATCAAGATGCCAGCGTCGTGTTGATGTCATAACTACAGGCTCCTGAAAGAATCGCTGTATCACAGATTCCAATTCTGCCGCCCGCTCTGATTCAATCCCGGCAGGGAAATCCTGATACCGTCTACCAAACATGCGATTGAGATCATTGTGGATATAGCGCTTATTGTCACGCATGGCGGGCACATTACCGAAAATCAGCAATAAGTTATGCTGTAATGGTAAAGTTCCCTGCACCAGTTGTGATAATAATTGGAGCAGAATTTCCACAGGAGCCGTTTCATTACCATGTATTCCTGCGGAAATAATCAATGTATCGTTTTTTCTCTCTTGTGGAATTAGCTGTAATACCCCTTCCGCCAACCATGCTGCTGTTAATGAGGACGGAAAGCTGAGCGTGTTCTCAAGATTTTTTCCAAGTGGCTTCTTTTCAAGCAATAACGAAAGTAAATCCATCTGTCCTCCGATTAACGCTGAAATTCATAGACAGAACCGATATTGAGGATCTGAGTTAATTCATCCAGAGCAAAATAGACTTCTGTTAACAATTGAGGATCAGCCAGATCACCGGCATACAAAACATCACGATAATGGCGTTCAACCCAATCCGTTAAACGCAGGTACAAATCTGGGGTCATCAGTACAGCCGGATTGACTGCTGCTAATTCTTCCTCTTTCATGGCAACCCGAAGCCGCAGACAAGCCGGACCACCACCGTTACGCATACTTTCGCGCAAATCAAAGAAATGGAGTTTACTGATGGGTGAATTCCCTGACACAACCAGAGACTGCAAATACGCTGAGACATTGGCATTTTGCCGGCACTCTTCCGGCAAAATCAACATCATATTGCCATCAGGCTGGCTCAAAAGTTGACTGTTGAAAAGATAAGATCTTACCGCATCCTGAATGGTCACTTGCGATGCCGGTACTTCAATTGTGATCAACGTTTGCCCCAAATGTGCCAGTTTTTTCTCAAGTTCAGCAAATACTGACTGCTGGTTTAAAAATGCCTGCTCATGGCAGAAAAAAACATTCCGGTTACTGACTGCAATCACATCGTTATGGAAGACTCCGCTGTCAATAGCAATGGGATTCTGCTGAGCAAAGACCGTTTGTGCCTCTTCAAGCTGATGTAATCGTGCGATGGCCTGACTTGCTTCCAATGTCTGCCGCGCAGGATAATGTTCTGGTGTTATCCCGTTCTGAAAGGCACTACGCCCATAAACAAATAACTGCACTCCCGCTTCATCATACTCACCACAAAAACGATTGTGATTTGCTGCACCTTCATCGCCCCAGTCAGCATGTTGGGGTAACGGATCATGATGGACAAAATAGTTCTGATCAGAAAAGACCGCCTTTAATGCCAGGGATGTTGTGGCACTCTCCAGTGAGCGATGCAGCTTGTTATTCAAATTTGCTACCGTAAAGTGAACTCGCCGATCTGCACTATCAGCAGAAGGTGAAACGGTTGCGGCATTAGCTGCCCACATGGCAGAAGCTGAACTGAGATTGGATAATAATAACGGTGAATAACGTGCAGCTTTATTTAATACCTGCTCATCATTGCCTGTAAACCCAAGTTGCCGCAGGACGGGTAGATTAGGACGTTGTTGCGGAGGCAAAACCCCCTGTACCAATCCCATATCAGACAATGCTTTCATTTTTAGTAACCCCTGAAGTGCCGCTCTGCGAGGGTTAGACTCTTGTCCACGATGATTCATTGAGGCTTCATTACCCATCGACAACCCGGCATAATGATGTGTCATGCCCACCAAACCATCAAAGTTTGCTTCAATTCCCGACATAATGACCTCGTCTCTTCCTGCTGTTCATTGAAAATAATGTTAATCAGAAAAATTAAGAGCGGAAAAAATCAAGCCCCGGCACAGGGGTATCAGGCAGAACTAATTTATCTGTCGCCAGAGATGCCATCGGCCAGGCACAATAATCTGCGGCATAGTAAGCACTGGGACGATGATTACCTGATGCGCCAATCCCGCCAAAAGGTGCCTGGCTGGAAGCGCCGGTCAATGGTTTATTCCAGTTCACGATTCCGGCTCTTGCTTCCTGAGACAAACGCTGAAAAAGACGCTCATCAGGGGATATCAATCCCGCTGCCAGACCAAACCGAGTGTTATTAGCAATGGAAATAGCTTCCTCAAAACCGTCATAGCGTTGCAACGTCAACAGAGGACCGAAATATTCTTCATCTGGAACCTGACTGACCCCCGTCAAATCGACAATACCAGGGGTCATAAATGTAGAGTGAGGATCGGGCTGTGTTAAAGTAAGCAGCGCATTGCCACCTAATGCTACTAATCGCGATTGAGCATCCAATAAACTTTCTGCCGCAGTCAAAGAGATAACGCCCCCCATGAAAGGTTGAGGATCGGCATCCCAACGGGATGGAACTATCTGACGCGTTGCTTCGACCAACCGCAAGATCAGTGCATCTCCCCTCTCTCCACGTCTTACCAGCAATCTGCGGGCACAAGTACAACGTTGCCCGGCGGAGATATATGCGGATTGAATGATGGTATACACCGCTGCATCCAGATCCGCATAATCATCCACGATCAAGGCATTGTTGCCCCCCATCTCCAACGCCAGCATTTTTTCCGGTTGCCCGGCCAATAAACGATGGAAATGAAAACCGGTTGTTGCACTGCCCGTAAACAATACACCGTCAATCTCGCGGTTATCCAGTAAGGCACCACCAGTATCTTTGCCTCCCTGAACAAGATTTAATACTCCCGCAGGCAAACCCGCCCGGATCCATAAGGCCATGATTTTTTCTGCTGTTATTGGGGCCAGCTCACTTGGTTTAAATACTAATGTGTTACCAGCGATTAATGCAGGAACGATATGACCATTAGGTAAATGCCCTGGGAAATTGTAAGGGCCGAAAACTGCCATTACACCATGAGGACGATGCTGTAATATGGCTTTGCCATCCGGCATAGTAGTTTCAGAATAACCTGTTCGTTGCTGCCATGCTTCAATGGAGATAGCAACTTTACCCATCATGGATTGAACTTCCGTCCGGGTTTCCCACAACGGTTTGCTGGTTTCTTCACTGATCACACGGGCAATTGTTTCTTTTTCCTGTGCTAATAAAGCAGCAAACGTCTGAACAATAGCAATACGCTTTTCAACTGCCAGTTTTGCCCATAGCGGAAACGCTCTGCGGGCTGCCTGGCAGGCTTCATCCACTTGATTAACAGAAGCACTATGTGCTTGCCATAAAACGGTCTGATCAAAGGGCGAATATTTGACGAGCAGCACACCTTGCCCTGCAACCCAATTACCATCAATGTAATTTGCCTGATAATTCATTGTGAAGTTTCCTCTGAAAAAAGAGCAACACAGCGTACTGATTCCCCTTCTGCCACCTGAAGTGCATCCATTTCTGCGGAAGTCAGCCTCAGTTCATTATTATTTAGTACGTTATTATTTAACGAGTTATTATTTGATGAATTAATGCCAGCAGGATCAGGAATATTCAGTAGCAACGCTTTAAAATCCTGAAAATGCAGGTTAGAGACAATATATAGTCTGCCGCTGCACTGTCTGGAAACATTTTCGCATCTTTGTACAGATACAAGCTGACTTGCTTTTACTGCTCGTACCTCATCAATATCAGCCTGTAAAATGGCACCGGCGTCAAAAATATCGACCAAATCGTGATAGGTAAAACCTTCTTTTTCTAAAATGATACGGGCTGGTACAGTATTCTCATGGACTTGACCGATAGCCCGTTGAGCCGCTTCAGGCAACAGAGGGACATAAATCGGATGGAACGGCATTAATTCAGCAATAAATGTTTTCGCACCAATGCCGGTTAAATAGTCTGCCTGTGCAAAAGGGACATTGAAAAAGTGTTGCCCAAGAGCATTCCAGAATGGCGATTCTCCCTGTTTATTTACCACTCCGCGCATTTCCGCAAAAATAGATTTCGGAAAAAGATGACGAAAGGCCGAAATAAATAAGAACCGACTTCTGGAAAGGAAAACACCATTGCGTCCTCCATGATAAGTAGGATCAAGGAACAAAGTACACAATTCACTGCACCCGGTATAATCCTGACCAACAATCAGCGTTTCAAAGGCGTTGTAAACACCTAATTCGCGGGATGAGCGCACCGATTTCTGTACCCGGTAATTATAGAAAGGCTCCTCTAACCCAACCGCAACTTCCAGCGCACTCACCCCAATAACACGATGCTTTTCCGTGTCTTCCAGAGTAAACAAGAATCCCTGCTGTGAGCGTCCGCGGGCATCATTAAATGAATCAATACTGCGTGAAATCCGGGATGCCAAGTATTCCTGATTGTTTGGCAACGATGTTAAACCAACTCCAGCACAAGATGAGAGATTGAGGATATCCCCCAAATCTTTATGTTGAACGGATCTGAATAGCATCATGGTATCACCTCAAAACTACTTTTATTCCTGAACAAATCGCTTGAGGGCGCTCTCAAGCCGGGCAAAGCCTTCGTTGATATCCTGTTGTTCAATATTTAATGCCGGCGCAAAACGCAGCACATCCGGCCCGGCAATCAAAGTAATTAACCCTTCTTCCGCCGCGATATTGTTCAGAACCTTAGCCTTGCCCTGATATTTTTTCTCCAGCTCTGCCCCTAGCAGTAACCCCTTGCCACGGATTTCACTGAACAGCAAGTAACGTTGGTTCAAAGTGGATATCTGCCGGATAAATTCATGGTGGCGCGCCTGCACACCTGCCAGGAATTCCCGCTGATTGACTATACTCAATACCTTATGAGCAACTGCGGCTGCCAACGGGTTACCACCGAATGTTGTACCGTGTGTACCGGGTTGGAAAACCTCGGCAATATGCTGTTTAACCAGCATAGCCCCGATAGGGAAACCCCCTCCTAGCCCTTTCGCACTGGTTAATATATCTGGTTCAACACCTGCTTCTTCGTAGGCATACAGATAGCCCGTGCGGCCAATTCCTGTCTGTATTTCGTCAAAAATCAGCAGAGCCTGATGTTGATCACACAATTCCCTTAAAGCCTTCAGGAATGCCTGATCAGCAGGAATAATTCCCCCTTCACCAATAATGGGTTCAACAATAACCGCACAGGTTTTTTCAGAAATATGTGCTTTGATCGTTTCAATATCGTTATAAGGGAGATGGGTAATTTGTTGCGGAAGCGGGGCAAAATCTTGTGAGTATTTGGGTTGTCCCCCAACTGTCACTGTAAATAATGTTCTGCCGTGGAAAGAGTTTTCAAATGAGATAATTTCGTTTTTATGGCTGCCATATCTATCTAAAGCATATTTTCTGGCAATTTTCAGTGCTGCCTCATTCGCTTCAGCACCAGAATTACAGAAAAAAACCTTATCAGCAAAGGTAGTTTCAACCAGCTCTTTTGCCAGTTTTAGGACAGGTTCATTTGTATAACCATTACCGATATGCCAGAGATTTTCCATTTGGGCGCTTAACGTTTCTTTTAATTCATTATTGGCATGTCCCAATACGTTAACAGCAATACCTCCAGCAAAATCAATGTATCCTTTTCCATCCTGATCCCACACTCTGGAACCTTCAGCTCTGACCGGAATAAAGGGTGCCGGTGAGAAACAAGGAACCATATACTGATCAAACCAACTTCTCTGAATCGTTTTCGACATTTGTTTTACCTCGAAAAAATGAACAAGAAAGGCGATTATGAATTCCTATTTAATAGAATATTTCTTCAAATTAATAGATAAAATCTTATTCTCTATTAATTATTCTATTGATTTCCAATTAAATTCATTCATTCGATAAATATTTCATTTAATTTTCAAATTAATCTTCCAATGCCTTTCATTACCCCTTTTGGTTAACAATTGATCGAATCATTACCTTGATTTTTAACAAAGTCAACACAATAAAATCACAATAAATTTACTTTATGATGTTTTTCACAATTTATAAAAATGATTTTTTCTTCAATTTATGCAATGTTTATGCATAAAAACTAAATAAAAAGAGGTATGAAATTAAGCACTGACGAAAAATTAGTTTTTTTGCTCGATAATTATTCAATTATTAAGGTGGTATTTTTTGATCAGATGTATCAAAAAATATTTGCAAATACAAATTCTTAATATAATCAAAAAACATTATATTAAAATCATATGGTTAGATAATATTTCTATAGAGGAATGTTAGTGTCATTCAGAGAAACTGGTCTGATACCCCCAGAAGTTGATTACCGTTGCTTCTGGAGGATCATTTAATTGTAGTCACACAGTGTGTTGAAACTTATTCAGTAAATATTGATACACCTTGCTTAACTGAATTTTTATTAATGATTTCATCTTTAATAATGGAAGTAGCTTCAATGATATCCGAGTGAGAGTAATGTTCAATTAATTTAATCATTAAAGGATTAGTAACCCAGGCAGAAATATTATTATCCGGCATTTTGGCTACTAACTGATTTACCAATACCCCAATTTCTCCTTTGTAACTTTGATCAGTTTTTCCTGCTTTAAATAGAATAATTTTTGTATGTGTTAATTTACCACTTAAGTCGCAATTAATAATTTTATTTTCAAAAGGAATGGCTTCCAATACTTTATTTATATAAGTATCCTCAGCCCCCATCTGTTGTAGTTTTTCTGTAACAGCCTTAATGACATATGACATATCCATTTGATTTTTTACTCTTTTTAACTCCTCGGTATTTATTATTGTATCTAATAAAAATAACTCGATATCTTTTGCTCCATTCTGTTCAAGTTGAAATGCAATTTCCATCGCTAATTGTCCTCCTAATGACCATCCTAATATTCTGATAGGTTTATCAATAGAAGTTTCAGTTAAAATCAACTCTAAATAGACTTGAGCTATTTTTTCTAATGAACTAATAGGATATTCCGTCAGCAAATTATAATTATTGATACCTATACAGTGATATACATCAGATAATTCATTAGCCAAAGAAGTATATACCTCACTACCGCAATTCGCTGCATGAACCATAAACAATTTATCTGTTGCTGTTGATTTTGGCGTTAATTGATGAAGCAATTCACATTTAGAATGCCCATCCTCCAACCATCCTGCTAGCAAAGACACAGATCGGTAACTAAACAATATATGCAATGGGATCTCAATCTCCATTTCACGATGAAGAGCGGCTGCCAGTTTAATCGCCAGCAGGGAGTTACCGCCGATACGGAAGAAGTTATCGTCAATCCCCACCCGTGTCAGCCCCAATACCGACTGCCAGATCAGGCACAACCGGGTTTCCAGTGCCGTGCGCGGGGCCACATACTGTTCA